>JANYLM010000097.1 GCA_025357835.1 Gammaproteobacteria bacterium | reverse complement strand
CGACAACGGCGCCGATATTCCACAGAGAGTCGCCGGCAGCCATAACATCCGCTTCCTATCCGCGGGGCTCAACTTCCGTGTCACCACCAACAGCTCGCTCTCGCCCCTATTGGACGAGAGCGCCTTCGTGCTCGGCACGCCATTGGCATTCATCCTTGCGCCGGATGAAACCATTGAGGAAACCCCACTGACCTTGGCGAAATCCTGGCTCGACGAGACGCGTAATTACTGGCACGAATGGGTTCGCGGCCTAGCCGTACCCTTCGATTGGCAGCAAGAGGTGATTCGCTCCGCGATCACCTTGAAGCTATGCACCTACGAAGACACGGGGGCGGTGCTGGCCGCCCTGACCACGTCCATACCGGAAATGTCCGGCAGCGTGCGCAATTGGGATTACCGCTTTTGCTGGCTGCGCGACAGTTTTTTCGTGATTCTGGCTCTCAACCATCTGGGCGCCACCAACACAATGGAAGGCTATTTGCGCTATCTGGACAACATCGTCGCGCGCAATCCGGGCGGGGACTTGCAGCCGCTGTACGGCATCGCCGGCGAAGCGCAGGTCGAGGAGCGCATCATCGAAACACTGGACGGCTATCGCGGCATGGGTCCGGTACGCGTCGGCAACCTGGCCTACGAGCAAATCCAACACGATGTGTACGGCGCCGTAGTTCTTGCCGCGCGACAGTTGTTTTTCGATCATCGCTTGACCAATCCCGGCAACGCGGCGGTATTTGCCCGGGCGGAAGTGCTGGGCGAACGCGCGATGAAGATGTTCGCCGTACCCGACGCGGGTCCCTGGGAGTTCCGTGGCAGCGAACGCGTGCACACTTTTTCGGCGGTAATGTGCTGGGCGGCCTGCGACCGATTGGCGCGCATCGCCGCACAGCTGAAAATCAACGATCGGGCGATGTTTTGGCGCAGCAGCGCCGACGCCATGCGCGAGGAAATCCTGGCGCGCGCCTGGAGCCAGAGCAAACAAGCATTCACCAGCGGCTTCGGCGGCGAGGACCTCGACGCTACTTCTCTGCTGCTGCCTGACCTGGGTTTCATCGAAGCGACCGATTCGCGCTTCGTCGCCACGCTGCAGGCCATCGAGCGCGAGCTGGTGCGCGGCGATTTGGTGTATCGCTACCTGCACGCGGACGATTTCGGCGTGCCGGCCAACACCTTTACCATGTGTTCTTTCTGGTACGTCAATGCGCTGGCGGCTGTGGGGCGCGTCGATGAAGCGCGCGAAATATTCCAAAAGCTGCTGCTGAGGCGCAACAGTGCCGGGCTGTTGTCCGAGGACATCGATCCCGTGAGCGGCGAGCAGTGGGGAAATTTCCCCCAGACCTATAGCATGGTCGGCATCATTACCTGCGCCATTCGACTCAGTCGCTCGTGGGAGGAAATGCTGTAAGACGCGTTGCGCGCCTCACCCCTGTGAGGCCGCCCCTGCGGGCGTTCAAGTCGGCCGGACGGCCGACTTAGTCGCGAATCTGCCCGCTGCCGCGCACCACGTACTTGTAGCTGGTCAACTGCTCCACTCCGACCGGTCCGCGTGCATGAAACTTGTCCGTGCTTATGCCTATTTCCGCGCCCATGCCGAATTCTCCGCCGTCTGCAAATTGAGTGGACGCGTTATGCAGCACGATAGCGCTGTCGACCCGCGCCAGAAACCGCTCGGCGGCGGCGCCGTCGTCGGTCACGATGCACTCGGTATGTTGGGAACCGTAGCGGCGAATGTGCGCAATCGCCGCGTCCAGGTCGCCGACCACACGCACGGCGATGATGGCGTCGAGATACTCCGCGTACCAGTCTTGCTCGGTCGCGGATTTCACTCGCGCATCGACGCGGGTGCTTACCTGATCGCCGCGCACTTCGCAGCCGGCGTCGAGCAAAGTCTTGATCAGAGGCGCCAAATAGATCGCCGCACAGCCGCTATCCACAAGCAAGGTTTCCGCCGATCCGCAAATTCCAGTGCGCCGCATCTTGGCGTTCAGCACGATATCCTTCGCCATCGTAAGATTCGCGCCTCGATCGACGTACACATGGCAGACCCCTTCCAGATGCCCAATGACCGGCACCCGCGCTTCCTGCCGTACGCGGGCAATCAGGTTCCTGCCGCCGCGCGGCACGATCACATCGATGCAATCCGCCATGTCCGCCAGCATATGACCGACGGCGGCGCGGTCGGTGATGGGCACCAGTTGCACGCAAGTTTGCGGCAGACCCGCGGCCTCGAGCCCCGCCGCCAAGCACGCGTGGATCGCGGCGCTGGAATTGGCGCTTTCCGAGCCGCCCCGAAGAATCACGGCATTGCTCGATTTCAGGCACAGCGCGCCGGCGTCGGCCGTGACATTGGGCCGGCTTTCGTAAATGATTCCGATGACGCCCAAGGGAACGCACACCCGCTGAATCCGCATGCCGTTCGGCCGGGTCCACTCGGCCAGCCGCTTGCCGATGGGATCGGCCAGGCGCTCGATGTCCTCGAGCCCGCGCGCCATGGCCTCGATACGCCCGGCATCCAGCCGCAGGCGATCGAGTAACGCGCCTGACGTTTCCCGTTGCGCGGCTTGCCGCATGTCGTCTTCATTGGCCGCCAAAATCTTGAGGCGCTGAGCGCGCAACGCCGCCGCGGCCGCCCCCAACGCACGATTTTTCTGTTCCGTGGTAGCAAGCGCCAGTACCTGTGCGGCCGCCCGCGCTGCCCGGCCGATGCCTTGCATCAGCTCGCTCACCGGCTGCTCGGACAGAGAGGGTACCTTGGGGCTGCGCGCGCGCTTCATAACGAACCGGTCACGTGAGCTTTTATCAGAACCAAGTCGTCTCGGTGCACGATTTCATCGCGCCCCCGATATCCGAGCACGTTTTCAATGTCGGATGACTTGCGGCCGATGATCCGCGCCGCATCCCCATCCGAATATGCGCACATGCCTCGCGCCACCTCCGAGCCATCGGGGCCGATGATACTGACGGTATCGCCCCGATCGAATCGTCCCATCGCACGCGTAACGCCGGCCGGCAGTAAGCTCTTGCCTCCCATCAGAGCACGCACCGCACCCTCATCGACCACGAGGGCGCCAGCCGGCTTCAAGGTGCCTGCTATCCACTGCTTGCGCGTGGCCACGGGCGTCGAGGTAGGCACAAACCAGGTGCAGCGCGCACCCTCCTCTATGCGCTGCAAGGGATGCTGGACGGCCCCCTTGGCGATGCACATAGCACATCCCGCCCCCATCGCGATTTTAGCGGCGGCAATTTTTGTTTGCATGCCGCCCGAACCCATGGCGGTTCCCGCCCCACCGGCCATGGCTTCGATAGCGGGCGTGATCTCCAGAACCCGCGCGATGAACTCCGCCTCAGGGTCCAGGGTGGGATTGGCCGTATACAGGCCATCGATGTCGGACAGCAGAATTAGGCAGTCCGCGCCCACCATTTGCGCCACGCGAGCCGCTAGGCGGTCGTTGTCGCCATAGCGGATTTCGGCCGTGGCCACGGTGTCATTCTCGTTGATCACCGGCACCGCGCCCAGTGACAACAGGGTGTTCAAGGTGCCGCGCGCGTTCAAATAGCGGCGGCGCTGCTCCGTGTCGCCCAGTGTCAATAGAATTTGCGCTACGGTGATTTCGTGTGCATCCAGCAGCTCCTTGTAGGCGTGCGCCAGACGTATCTGCCCAACCGCTGCCGCCGCCTGGCTCTCCTCCAGCTTGAGCTTCCCGGCGTTCAATCCCAGGTGGCGCCTGCCCAAAGCAATGGCGCCCGAAGACACCAAAATGACCTCCTGGCCGCGCTTTCTTAAAGAGGCCACGTCCGCCGCGAAGGTCTCCAGCCAGGCGCGATTCAGGCGGCCTTTTTCGGGGTCCACCAGCAAGGCCGACCCGACCTTCACCACTACACGTTTGGCTTCGGTCAGGCGGTGAGCGATGAGTTTACGGTCTGTGGCGGTCATAGGATTGCAATATTGCCATTTACTTGGGCAAGCAGCCTCACCTAATATTCGCCTGCCGAATCAGCAGCAGAAGATCATATAGGTGAAGCGTGGGCAGAGAGTACGAACCGACCGTTGGGCAGTGGTATGAGGACGTGGAAAACGAGGAAACCTTCCAGGTGCTCAAAGTAGATGAGGACAAGGAAACCGTTGAGATTCAACATCTCGACGGCGATATCGAAGAATTTGACGTCGACGGCTGGGCGGAACTCGACCTAGAGCTCACCGCAGAGCCTGAAGGCTGGTCGGGCTCCAAGGCCGAGAAAGACGAGGAAGATGAGGAAGAGGACGAAGACGACTGGGATGAGGACGAAGACGACGATGATGATGACGACGATCTAGACGACGATGAAGAGGATCGCGAGGAGTACTAGTCCTGTTTGAACACCGGTCCTCCTCCCTGGGAGGACCATGTCTCTACCCAGCGACATCGCCCTACCTGCGCGACCTGTCCCCGGACGGCAGTAAATTAGACGGGCTGCCGCCAGCCGTGCCGATCCGGCGCTTCGCCCTGCTGAATCGCCACCAGTTGCGCGCGCAGTGCACGAGTGAGCGGTCCGACGTCCCCGCCCGCAACGCGATGCTCGGTGCCGCGATAGATCAGGGTACCCACCCCGGCCAGCACCGCTGCGGTTCCCGATAGCGCCGCTTCACCGGTTTTCACCCACTCGAGCATCTCTTTGACGTCGAAGGGGCGCTCGGAGATCTTGTAACCCAAGTCGCGCGCCAGCGTTAGCAGGGAATCGCGCGTGACTCCATGCAGAAAAGTCGTATCGAGGCTGCGCGTGAGGAGTTCGCCCGCGCGGATCAGCACGAAATTCGAGGCGCCCGTCTCCTGCACCTGGCCGCCGGGACAGAACAAAACTTGGTCGATTTGGTACTTGGCACGTGCACTCAACGTGGGCCCCAGAGCGGCGGCGTAGTTTCCGCCGGTCTTGACCATGCCCATCTGGGCCGCGGAACGGGTGTTTTCGTCGTCGACCAGAATGCGCAGCGGCTTCATGCCGCCGGAAAAATAATCCCAAACCGGGCTGGCGAGCACTATCAACGAGGCTTCCGTCGTGGGTGTTGCGGCCGCGCCGATGTTCGCCGTCGTGCCGAAAAGAATGGGCCGCAGGTACAGGGCGCCGGGAGCTTCCGGCACCGCATCGCGACAACGGTTGACCACGGCGCGCACCATGTCGGCGAGCTGTGCCGCATCCGGTTCCGGCAGCACCAATTGCCGCGCACTCTGCCGCATACGTTCAATATGCCTATCCATGCGAAACACATGGATGGATCCATCGGCACGTCGGTATGCCTTGAACCCTTCGAAGCAGCTACTCGCGTAATGCAATACATGCGCGGCCGGACTGAGCTCGATCGGTGCGACGGGCTTGATCTCGCCCGGGCTCCAGCGGCCTCCCTGATACGTGGCCACAGCCATATGGGAGGTCAACAACGTGCCGAAAGCGGGTCGCTGGGGTTCCGAAGTCATTTGGATTTCACCTTGGGTATAAAGATCGTCGCCGGATGTTCGAGCAACTCTTTCAGCGCTTGAATCATCGCCGCCGCATCATAACCGTCCACGAAGCGATGATCGAATGAGGAAGATAAATTCATGATTCGCCGCACAGCCACGGCGCCTTCGTGTACGACGGGCCGCTCGATGGCCTTATTCAGCCCGATGATGGCCACCTCGGGTGCGTTGATGATGGGCGTCGAAGCGATGCCGCCGAGCTTGCCGAGGCTGGTCACCGTGATGGTGGAGCCGACCAGCTCATCGCGAGTCGCCCGGTTGCTGCGCGCACGCTCCGCGAGCCGCCGAATTTCAGCGGCGACCTCCCAAAGGCCCAAGGCTTGGGCATTACGCACCACGGGAACTTTCAGCCCGTCCGGAGTCTGGGTGGCGATGCCCACATGCACCGCGCGATGCCGTACCAGAACGCCGCGCGCGGCGTCGTATAGCACATTGCATTGCGGGAAGGATTCGAGCACCCGCGTAACAGCCATTACTACCAGCGGCAGGTAGCTCAAGCTCGCAGCATCCGGGGTGCGCGACAGATTCAAATGCTGCCGCAGCGATTCGAGTTCGGTGACATCGACTTCTTCGACGTAGGCGAAGTGCGGAATATTGCGCTTGGCCTCGCTCATGCGCTCGGCGATCAGCCGCCGCAGGCCGATCACTTTGATTTCCGATGTTTCCGCGGCAAGGTCCGCATCTACCGTCCCGGATTGCGCTGTATGCTGTGTGGCCGCCGCCACATCGTCGCGCAGAATGCGTCCGCCAGGACCCGACCCCTGAACCGTGGCCAAATCGATGCCGGCCTCGCGCGCCCGGCGCCGGTTCGCCGGCGAGGCCATTACACGGCCTTGGCGCGCCATTGCCGGCGTGGCAGCAGATGGAGTGCGCGCGGCAAGCAGCCCTGCTGCAACGGCTGGCGCTTGCGCGGCCACCGCCGGCGGCGAAACCGTCGCCCCGCTCGACGTCTTGGAAGGCGCTGCATCCGCGGACCGCGCTGCCGAAGGGGTTTGCCCTGCGCCGCCGTCCGCCACGGCACTGTCACCTACATCGAACACAATCAGCGGCGAACCCACGGCAACTTTGTCGCCGGGCGCACCCGTGATCGAAACGATCCGGCCGCTCACAGGCGCGGGCACTTCCACCGCGGCCTTGTCGGTCATGACTTCGACGATGATCTGATCTTCGATTACGGCGTCGCCCGGCTTGGTATGCCAGGCGACTATTTCCGCATCCACCGTGCCTTCGCCCAAGTCCGGCATCTTGAATACGTACTGGCTCATGTAGCCTCCATCACGGTTTTCAACGCCGTCGTGACTCGTGCCTGGCCGGGGAAGTACTCCCACTCGAAGGCATGCGGATAGGGCGTGTCCCAGCCGGTGACACGCTGTATCGGCGCCTCCAAATCCCAGAAGCATTCCTCTTGGACGATGGACAGTATTTCAGCGCCGAACCCGGAGAAGCGGGTGGCCTCGTGCGCCACCACGCAGCGGCCCGTCTTGCGCACGGAGCTACAGATGGTATCGACGTCGAGCGGCACCAGCGATCGCAGATCGATGATCTCGGCATCGAAATTCAGTGCCGCCGCGGCCGCCGCCGCGACGAACACCATGGTGCCGTAGGTAATAATGGTTACGTCCGCCCCGGCGCGCACGATATCGGCCTTGCCCAGCGGCACTTTGTAATAGCCCTCGTCTACCTCACCCTTCGGGTGTGAGCTCCAGGGCACGGCCGGCTTGTTCGGATCGCCGTCGAAGGGGCCGTTATAAAGCCGCTTGGGCTCGAAGAATATGACCGGATCGTCATCTTCGATGGAAGTGATCAGCAGGCCCTTGGCATCGTATGGGTTCGACGGCATCACCACTTTGAGGCCGCTGACGTGGGTGAAAATCCCTTCCGGACTCTGCGAATGCGTCTGGCCGCCGCGGATGCCGCCGCCGCAGGGCGTGCGAATGGTCACCGGAGCAAAAAACTCGCCCGCGCTGCGATAGCGGATGCGCGCCAATTCGCTGGCGATTTGATCGAAGCCTGGATAGATGTAATCCGCAAATTGAATCTCGGCGACCGGGCGCAGGCCGTTCGCGCCCATGCCGATGGCGGCGGCGACGATACCGCCTTCGGCGATGGGCGAGTCGATGACACGGTGCTCGCCGTACTTACGCTGCAATCCCTCGGTAGCGCGGAACACCCCGCCGAAATAGCCGATGTCCTCACCCATGAGCACCACCGACGGGTCTCGCTTGAGCATGATGTCCATGGCGGAATTCAAGGCTTGAATCATGTTCATGTTGGCCATGTGTTCAAGTCCCTTCGCTGCGGTCGCCGCCGGACCGGGCCACTTCGGCGCGCATCAAGGCTCGCTGCCTCTGCAAATTCTCGGGCATCTCCTTGAACACATCCTCGAACATCAAATCAGCATTGAGCCTGGGACCCTCGGTCATCGTGCCGAAGGACGCCGCCTGCTTCCAGCTCGAGGCGACCAGCGCTTCGAGCTCGGCCGTCAACGCCTCATGACGCGGCTCCGACCACTCACCGAGCCTGATCAAGTGTTGTTTGAGCCGCAGGATGGGATCGCCAAGCGGCCAGTGTTCTTGATCGTTCTTGGCCCGATAGCGCGCCGGATCGTCGCTGGTGGAATGCGCGGCCGCACGATAGGTAACCAGCTCAATCAAGGTGGGTCCGGCACCGGTGCGTGCCCGCTCGGCCGCCCACTGAGTCACGGCGTAGACTGCAAGAAAGTCGTTGCCGTCGACGCGAATACCCGCGATGCCATATCCCGGGCCGCGCGCCGCGAAAGAGCGCTGCTCGCCGCCGGCGTAGCCCTGAAAAGTCGAGATCGCCCATTGATTGTTGACCACGTTCAGAATGACCGGCGCTTGATACACCGAGGCGAACAGCAAGGCGTGATGAAAATCGGCCTCGGCGCTGCTGCCCTCGCCGATCCAGCTTGCCGCCAAATGATCTTCACCCTTGATGGCCGCGGCCATGGCCCAACCCACCGCCTGCGGGAACTGAGTCGCCAAATTGCCGGAAATTGAAAAGATATTACCGGCCTTGGAGTGGTACATCACCGGCAGCTGGCGCCCCTTGCACATGTCCCGAGTGTTCGACAGCAGCTGACACATGAGATCGACCAACGCGATGCCGCGTGCGATCTGCAATCCCTGATTGCGGTAGGAGGGGAACAGCATGTCCCCGGGGCGCAGCGCCATGCACTGCGCCACCGACACGGCTTCCTCGCCCAAGGAGCGAATGTAGAAGGAGATCTTTCCGGCGCGCTGGTTGCGTTGCATGCGATCGTCGAAGGCGCGCGTCAGCAGCATATGACGCAATCCAATTTGCAATTCCGCCGGATCGAGATGCGGATGCCAGGGCCCCACCGCGTTGCCGGCATCGTCGAGCACCCGCACCAGGTTGATCGACAGTGGTTCTATGTCGCGCGCGCGCGCGTTGACATCGGGCCGCGCCACGGCGCCGGCGGGCGAGAGTTGCACATAGCTGAAGTCGGGAGCTTCACCCGGTCGGGCGGGCGGATGAGGCAGGTGCAGGCGCGAATGCTTGTTCATCCGCACAATCTAGTCCACCCAGTTCGAAGAGTTGCATTCATTAGGGAGGCGCCCGATAATCCGGTATGTTCATTTCAAAAAATCGTGATTAGTGGAATTTTCTCGTCGCCCCACGCTTGATAAGCTGGACCTGCGCCTTCTCGACATTCTACAGCGGCACGGTGCTTTGTCGGTTGCCGAGGTGGCGGCGCAGACCAAGCTCTCCACCACCACATGCTGGCGGCGCATTCAACAACTCGAGCAGAACGGCGTCATTAAGGCGCGAGTCGCGCTTCTGGATCGCAATGCCCTCGGGTTGGATGTCACCATCTTCGCGCACGTCAAACTCGCGACCACCGGCCGCGACGCGATTGCCGAATTTGAAGCGGCGATTCGCGATCGCGCCGAAGTGCTGGAATGCTACACGCTCACCGGCGAATGGGATTTTCTGCTCAAGATCGTCACCAAGAACATTAAAGCCTTCGAAGCCTTCTATCTCGATTATCTATCGCGCATTCCCTGCGTGAGATCGGTGAATTCATCGGTAGCGGTCACCGTCATCAAGGAATCGACCGCGCTGCCCCTGGGTATTTAGTTGTGAAGTAGCACTAAATCGACGTCCATGATCCGGGGAACGCGACCGCCTTCGTGCGGCTCAAAACTTCCAGGCGGTCAGGACTCGTTCAAGCGCATCCTGGAAATGTTCATTGTCTTCAGGCCGGCCGACGGTGACGCGAATAAAGGTGTCAAATCCAGTCTCGAGCCAGGGCTTGACGATAACGCCATGCCGCATCAGCGCTTCCGCAACAGCGCGGCTGGACCTCGCCGTGTCGATGAACAGGAAGTTTCCATGGGAAGGCGCCATGCGCAACCCAAACCCTCGGCTGATTTCGAGAGCTTTGAGACGCTCCATCAGTACGCTGCGCTCGCGACTGGTTGCGCACACCGCGGCCTGCAAATACTCGGTATCGCTCAACGCAGCCAAGGCTGCGGCTTGCGCGGCGCAGTTCACATTGAAGGGCGTTCGCACCTTACCCAGAACGGACACCAGTTCGGCGTCAGAGCCCAGCCCATAGCCGATTCGTAAGCCGGCCAGACCATAAGCCTTGGACAGAGTCCGAAGAACCATCCACGGCCGCGATTGCGCGGACAGTAGCTCAAGACTATCGGGGTAATCGGGCCGAGCGGCGTACTCGTGATACGCCTCATCCACCACCAGCAAGGCATCGGGTGGAGCGGCCTCGACCAGCTCGCGAAACTGCCCAGCTTGTAGTATGCAACCGACGGGATTCGACGGCGTGCTGAACATCACCAGCTTTGCCGGCCGCGACAGCGCGATGCGCCAGGCAGGCAGGTCATATTCGAAGTCCGCAGTGACCGGAACCTTGTCGACGACCGCACCCATCATCAACGGAAATATTTCGTGGAGTCCGAACGTCGGCGCCAGCGTCACTACCCGGTCACCCGGTGAAAGTACCGCCTTGCACAGCATCTCGATAATGTCCTCGGAGCCGTTGCCGAATAGGACCCGGCCGGCCGCCACTCCCGTGAGCCGCTGGACATGATCACGCAGCGCCGCACAGGTAGGGTCCGGGTACCGGTAGATCTGGCCAAGAGAGCCCTTCAATGCCTCGATGACCGCCGGGCTGGCGCCGAATGGATTCTCGTTGCTCGCAAGCTTGGTAACGCGCGCGAGGCCATATCGGGTCCTCGCCATGCTCTCGGAAATTCCGGCGTTGTACGCCGGAAGCGATCGAACTTCCGGACGATACAGGTCAAGACCGGAAATCCGGTCCGGCAGCTGCGTCCCGCTCATCTTAAAAGTGGAACTCCGCCGATGCGCCGATGGTTCGCGGCGTGAGCGTGTAGCCGCGATTGACGGTTTGCAAATTAGGTCTTTGAATGACCTTTTGGTCGTTGAAGACGTTCTTGGCAAACAACGAAAATTCCCAGTCCTTGTAGTTGGCTCCCGTGGTGAGTCCAAAGACGGCGTACGAGGGCCTGTTGTAGTCGGGATCGGTCACTCCGACAGTGCCGTGGCTGGCGCCCACATAGTTCCAATCCGCGGTTGCGAAACCGGCGGCGTCGGTGCCGATCGGCTTACTGTACCGCGTGGAGAAGTCCACGCTCCATCGCGGAACGCCAGGTATGTCCTGTCCGCGCGTGATGTTGAGCGCCGGCACATCCGATGTCAGGGTGGCATTCGTATAGCCGCCGGCAAGCCCTAGAGTCAGGCTCGATATGGGCCTGTAGCGAATTTCCGTTTCGCTGCCGTAGCTTCTTGCGGAGCCGGCATTCGTGTTGTAGTCGAACGTGCATGCCAAGTTGATGTCGACTTGAATATTCTTCCAGTCGATATAAAACGCGTCGCCGACGATGGAGAGCTTTCCATCCATCAGGCGTGATTTGACGCCGACTTCGTAGTTCCACAGCGAGTCGGGACCATACGATTCCGGCGTTTTGGGACAGAACGATGGGAGGGGCCGGTTCGGCCCACCCAGACGGAAGCCTTTGCTGGCGGTGAAGTAGGCCGAAATGTCGTCGTTGATATCATAGGTCAAGGCGAATTTCGGCGTCACCGGCCTGGCGTGGTCCACCACTGTCGTCGCAGGCGGTGCGCCCGTTGCGAAATAGAACTCCCCAATACGCAACAGCGAGGTACGCGCCGTGAGATAGCGAAAACCGACAGTGGCACGCAGCGCCGGCGTAATGTGGTACGTGGCTTCTCCGAAGCCCGCAAGCTGACGCTCGTTGAACAATTTGTTGTTGAGATAAACGGCATCGTTCGGGAACACGGGCACCGAAGGACCGTTGAGCGCTTGCACGAATGCCGGCGAAGTTAAGATTCCGGGGCCGTAGACCGACGTAAGTGTGTTGTTGATGCCCTGAGCAATCTCAAAATCATGCGAGTCGAGTTTTTGATCCGAGTAGTACGCGCCCGCGATCCACGTGAGTTTTACGCCGCCCGGCGCATACTGCTTAGAGGCGAGCCGCAGCTCCTGGGTAAACTGCTGAGTCCGGATCGTGTAGTGAACCGGCGAGGCTACATTGCCGATCAGATTTCCATCGAGGTTACCGTCGACTCCGAGGATGCCCGCGCCGTCCATTAGCGAGCCAATGTAGCCGGAATTATAGAATGTGCCATCGACCCAACGATCAAAGTAACGATAAAAGTAGCTCGTGACCGATGTCAGGTCCACGTCGTGAAAGTTGTAGCCCACCGTAATGCTCGGGACGGCCAGCGTATCGTCTCCGGACTCCACCACCCGCTTGCGCTGCGACAGAAAATCCGCCGAACCGAGATCCAAGACGTTCAGATCGTCGCTCTTGAAGCGCTGGTACAAGAGCGATGGCTTCACGTTCAGATCAGCCGACGGCTGCCATTCCAGCTGGAACCGAGCGGTGATCGACCGATCGCCATTGACACCCTTCGCCAGCAGCTTGCTGGGATCGTCCGCGGAGTAATGATCGATAAAGCCACTGTCGGAGGACATCGATATTCCGGCGCGAAAACCCAGCTCGCCGGAGACGATGGGCACGTTGACAATGCCCCGGACTTTGTAGTTGGTGCCGCCATGCTTGGTGGAGGACAATTCCGAGTAGGCATCGCCGCCGAATGAATCGAGGTTTACGGGCGTGGATATGTAGCGAATGGTGCCGCCCTCGGAACTGGCGCCGTAGAGCGTGCCCTGGGGGCCGCGCAGGACCTCCACTCGCTGAATATCGAAGAAGCTGGGCTCGACCTGACCCTGAGTGTCCAAATTGCGCACGGTCAGAGGAATATCATCGAGATAGACCGCCACCGTTGACGATCCCGCGGTCGAACTGATGCCGCGCAACTCTATATTCTGATTGCCCTCGCCGCCCTGGCTGGAGAAGGATAGATTAGGCACCGATCGTGTCAGGTCGGCGATTTCACTGATGTGCTCGTCGGCGATGTCCGCCGCCGACACCACCGTAATGCTCGCGGGAACCTTGCGTACGTCTTCCTTGACCTTCTCCGCCGTGACAACAACCTCTTCCAGTTCCGCTGTATTTGCTGTCGCCGGGGCCGCAGAAGAGCCGGTCCCAACAGGCGCTTGGGCGAAGGCGGGGCTGTGGGATCCCAATACGGCGAGAGCCATGGTGTAAGGGTAGATGTTTATTTTCACCATAGTCTCCGAGGCGGTTACTGGACGTAGGAGAAGCAGAAACCGATGACGCCGGGAGCATATCGCTCAAAACCCCAGATGTCTATACATCTATAGACAACTGACTGTGTTTTGACGAAGAACGCCTTTCCGGAGCAAATCACCCGACAGCGCGTCAACTCTGCGGTGATTCCGCGTCGGCAGGAACGAGTAGCAGCCCTGCTAGCGCTGCGGCGCGTCCGATACCTTGTAGCGGCTGCCTAGACTGTAACGCGAGCCCGGATAGATGAATATGCTATTGGTCGCCGGACTCGCATTCACCCAAGTCTGCCGTGTCATCCGCAAGCATGGCTCGGAAGCCTTGGTGCCCAGCAGCTTGCAGGTGCGAACGTCCGGTCTTATCGCGTAAACCGCATTCGCCACCTCAGTGGGAGGCGCGATGCTTTTCAGGTACTGCGTAGTGCTTACGCGCGAAAAATCCTGCTCGAGATAGTGGGGAGCGAACATGGGGGTGACGAACCGTTCCTCCAATTGGACGGCCACGTCTTCCTCGAAGTGCACGACCAGGGAGTGAAATATTCTCGCATTGAGTTTGAGCTGGAGCAGCGCCGCGAACTCCGGGTCGGCGCGCACGACTCCGATCTTCACGAGCCGCAAGGAATGGCGGTGGCCGCGAGACGCGATATCGTCGGCGATGTCCCGGACCTCGATCAGCGGCGACCGCGAGGCGGGCGCGGCGACAAATGTGCCGACTCCGACAATGCGATTTACCAGACCCTTGTCCGACAGTTCGCGCACGGCACGATGCACGGTCATGCGCGAAACACCGAACTCCGCTACCAGCTCATGCTCGGACGGAAGGCGGGCCCCGGTCGGCCACGCACCGCTGGTTATCCGGGTGAGGATATGCTGCTTGACGTGTTCGTATAGCGGCACCGGCGAAATTGCGCGACTCTTAGCCATGGGATTGTCGCCATACTACTCTAGACTAGTATAGACAACCGACCATTCGAAAACACCGGACACCGGCCACTCAAACGTTTTCCCATGGCACTCCGCCGGTCGCCCAGCGCGAAGGAGGCACGTCGCGAACGATGATCGAAACGTGCTCGGCCTTGCATCCTAGAATCCTGCACGTCGTGGCCGTCAGCTCTTCCACGAAGACCCTGACTAGTTCGTCGCTTCGGCCCTCGAACATATCGACTTGGATCAGCGGCATCGATGCACTTCCGTTCATCATTGAAAGGCCGTCCGTATACCACAAAAGCTCGCTCGAACGTTTAATTCACCGCAAATTAACGGCGGGCCGAAACATGCTCGTGCAGCGTGGATCGCAATTGAATACCGTCATGTTCGCTGAACAATTCAGCTACCCAGTCGACGAACACGCGAATCTTGCTCGACAGATGTCGATTCTGTGGATACACCACATTAAGCGGCGCAGGCTCGGGGAACCAATCTCCCAGCAGCAATTCCAGGCTGCCGCGCTCCATGGCTTCCTTGAGTACGAAAGCGGGGATCTGCGCTATACCTAAGCCCGCTTCGGCGGCGGCCAAGTAGCTGTTCTCATCGTCGAGGGCAATGTGGCCGCGAAGCGGGGTTTGAATACGCACGCCATTTTTGGCGAACACCCAGTCGAAGATCTTGCCAGTGCGCGGCGAGAAATGATTGATGCAGCGATGCACGCCGAGCTCGTCGGGGTGGTGCGGCTCTCCATGCGCGGCAAGGTAGGACGGTGCGGCGCAGGTGCCGAAGTAGAGCTGACCCACGCGTCGCGCAATCAATGTGGAATTTTCAAGCTCGCCGCTCCACACCGCGCAGTCGATGCCCTCCTCGATCAAGTCCGCGCGGCGCTCGCTGCAGCCGAGTTGCAAGTCGATATCCGGATACCGCGCAAAGAACGCCGGCAATGCCGGCACGATGACCAATCGCGCCATCAACGTCGGCACTTCGACGCGCAATCGTCCTTGGGGACTGGCGTGTCGCTGGGTCAGGGATTCCTCGGTGTCGCGAACCTCGGCCAGGATGGCGACGCAGCGCGGGTAGTAGGCGGCGCCATCGGTGGTCACGCTGACGCTGCGGGTCGTACGGTTGAGCAATTTCACGCCGAGGTCGGCTTCCAGTTGCTGAATCAACGTAGTGGCGCCGGCCTTCGAAATCTGCAGGCTGTCTGCCGCTCGCGTGATGCCGCCGGTCTCGACCACGCGTACGAACACCTGCATTGCCTGAAGCTTGTTCATGGCTATTGTTCATTTTTCTGAATAGTGATTTCCTAATATTACTATTTAACTGCCCTATTACGAACAATATCCTACGCTCAGTCCGATCTAATCCAATAGGAGACTTTATGAGCAACAAGATCAAACACGTCACCGACACCACGTTCAATAGCGAAGTCTTAGGGTCACCGATCCCCGTTCTGGTCGATTACTGGGCCGAGTGGTGCGGCCCGTGCAAAATGATTGCACCGGCGCTGAATGAATCAGCCGACAACTATGCAGGCCGGCTGGACATCGCCAAGATCAACATCGATGAGAACCAATCGGTGCCTTCGCGCTACCACGTCCGCGGCATACCGACGCTCATGCTTTTCAAAAATGGCGAAGTGGTGGCCACCAAGATCGGCGCCGTGTCCAAGTCGCAGCTCGCCGCATTCATCGACGCTAATTTATAGCGAAGCTGATATGAGCCGCCCATGTCCTAGCGCGGCTGTCCTAGGAAACTTCCGGGGGCCGCCCGATGCGTAATGCGTCGGACGCCTCCTCGCCGCCGGTGATGAGCCGAATGCCGCCGGGTACGCGAGCTGCGCCACCAACGCCAAAGCCAGCATGGCTGCGGCCGCGTAGCGGGTCATGAATCCCAATGCCACTGCGTAGGCATTTACACCGCGATTTTCCGTAGACATGCGTCCCTGTGTCACGGCGTTTTCCTGGAGCCGCTAGGGCAGCAGCACCGTCGCACCTATGGTGCGCCGGCTCTCCAAGTCGCGATGGGCGGCGGCGGCATCGCGCAGCGCCGCCCGCTGTCCGACATGCGCCTTGATTTCACCCGAGGCCAGTCTCGCAAACAAATCGGCGGCGCGCGAGCACAGCTCCTCGCGGCTCTTGATGTAGTCGAATAACATGGGCCTTACGGCGTACAGCGATCCAGCGGAGGCGAGATCGGAGAACTTGAAATCCGCGATCATTCCCGACGACTGGCCGAAATGAACGAACATGCCGCGCAGCCTTAAAGATTTGAGTGAGCCGCGCCAGGTGTCCTTGCCCACCGAATCGTAAACCACATCGCAACCTTTGCCGGCGGTGATTTCCCTGACACGCGCGACGAAATCCTCGGCGCGATAGTCGATGACATGGGTGTAGCCATTGGCCTTGGCGATGGCGGCTTTCTGCGGCGATCCCGCCGTGCCGATCGAGGTCGCGCCCAAAGCTTTCAACCACTGCCCCAACAGCAAGCCCACCCCGCCGGCCGCCGCATGCACAAGCACGGTATCGCCCGCCTTGACGGGATAACAGGACGTGAGTAGAAACTGCGCCGTCAATCCCTTGAGCATGACGGACGCCGCCACGTCGAATGCAATGGAGTCGGGAAGCTTGACCAGCCGCTCGGCGGCGATGACGCGCTGGGTGCGGTACGCACCCACCGGCAGTGTGTAAGCCACGCGATCGCCCACGTTGAGATCGCTCACCGCGGCGCCGATCTCCGCGACGACGCCCGCGGCCTCGGCGCCGGGAATCAGCGGCGACGACGGCCAGGGATACAGGCCGCTGCGGAAATAGGTGTCGATGAAGTTGACGCCGATGGCTCGCTGCACGATGCGCACTTCGCCGGGCCCGGGAGCCGCCGTTTCAAGTGGCATCCATTCGAGCGCGTCGGGTCCGCCCGCGGTGCGCACCACCACGCCCATGTCTGCGATCTGTTCCGTCATTCCTGCCTCACTAAAGTTTCGACAAAGCGCCGTATGCGCACTATGGCTTGGCGCAGCAATGCCTCGTCGGTGGCGAAGCACACCCGCACGAAACCGCTGGTCTCCTTGCCGAAGGCTCCGCCATCGAGCACCGACACGCGCTCAGTCCTATACAGCTCGCACATGAAATCGTAGCCCGAAAGGCCGGTGGCCCGCACATCGATCAACAAGAACATGCCTGCATCGGGGACGAAGCACTTCAGTCCTGGGATACCGTCCAGTCCCGCGAGCAGAAAATCGCGCCGCACCGCACAGTACTCGCGGACCCGAGATTCCGCGGCATCCGAGACACTCAAGGCCGTGGCGGCCGCCTCCTGAATAAATCCAGGAAGACCGAACAGCATGCACTGCGCCATGGCTTCGGCGTGGATCACCAACTGCGGCGGACCCACCAGCCAGCCGGCCCGCCAACCGGGCATGGAATGCGACTTGGACAGGCTGCTGATGGTCACCACCTGTTCTGGCAATTCGGCCGCGAGGCTCGGCACTCGGCCATCCGGAGCCAGCCCCGCGTACACCTCGTCCGCCACTACCCACAACGAATGCCGGCGCGCCAGATTGCCGATCGCCGCCAGATCATCGTCGCTCAGAATCACGCCGCTGGGATTGTTCGGCGTGGCGAAAAACAGTGCACGCGTGCGCGGCGTGATCGCCGCTTCGAGCGCCGCCGGATCGATCCGAAATCCCCGTTCCGCCGGGGCCGCGACCCGCACCATGTTTGCGCCCCCCACTTCGAGAGTCGCAGGATAGCTCGGATACAAGGGCTCGAGCGCGATCACTTCATCGCCGGGCCCCGCAATGCACAGCGAGGTCACGAACAATGCATTCTGCGCACCGGCGAGAAAAATGACATTGGCGGCGTCGACCGGCTGCCCGGTTCGCGCGCGGTGCGCGGCCGCGATGGCCTCGCGCAAGTGCTGCCGGCCCGGCGCGGGCGTGTAGTGCGTGTCGCCGGCCCGCAATCTCTCGATGGCCCGCTCCAGCACCGGCGTCGGCGAATCCAGATCGGGATCGCCGACACTCAATAATATGACATCTTCACCGCGTTCTTGCGCCTGCCGCGCCGTATAGTGAATGACCCAGGCGTCCGCGCCGTCGCCCGCGATTCGCCCAACTAGGGATGAATATTGCATTGTTTCTCTTGCCTACCTGGTGGCAGTGCGCAATCCTAACGCGCTTTGTGAAATAGCGTTCGAATTCCAGAGGGTTCAAATGTCGCGCAACATCGGCGGTTATCTTGTCGAACTCTTGGCCGCCAATGATATCGATACCGTGTTCGGCATTCCCGGCGTGCATAATTTGGAACTGTATCGCGGCCTGGCCGCCGCGAATATGCGCCATGTACTGGTGCGCCACGAACAAGGCGCCGGCTTCGCGGCGGATGGTTTCGCGCGCATGAGCGGCAGGCCCGCAGCCGCCTTCGTGATCTCGGGCCCGGGACTCACCAATATCATGACCGCGGTCGCGCAGGCCTACTCCGACTCCGTACCACTCTTGGTCGTCGCGAGCGCTCCGGTACGCGCCTCGTTCACCAAGCAATGGGGCGTGCTGCACGAGTTGCGCGACCAGGCTGCGGTCGCCGCCGGCGTGTTCGGCATTGCGCGCTCGGCGCACAGTGCGGAGGATGTGCGCGATCATCTGCGGCTGTGTCTGGCCTCGTTTCGCACCGGGCGCCCACGGCCGGCGTACTTGGAAATTCCGCTCGATGTGCTGGCGCAAACCACGACGCTGCAGGCCAGTCGATTCGAAGGCACCGCGTCATTGCCGCAGGCGAGTCCCGAACAGATTGACGCGGCGATAAGTTTGCTCAAGCAGGCTTCGCGTCCGCTCATCATCGCGGGCGGAGGCGCGCGACATGCCGCAGCGGAACTGCGCCAGCTGGTCGAAATTCTGGATTGCCCTCTGGTGACGACCGCGGCCGGCAAGGGTGTGCTCGCCGACAGCCACCCGGCGAACTTCGGCACCTCGCTGCCGTATCGTCCCATTCAGCAGTTGATAGCCGATGCGGATGTGGTGCTCGCGGTGGGTACTGAGCTGGGCGAGACTGACATGTACTTCACCACCAAGCTACCGCTGAGTGGCCTACTCATTCGGGTCGATGTGGACCCGGTGAAGCTGTCGGACCAATACGCAGCGGATGTGTGCCTCTGGTCGGACTCGCGTGCGGCGCTGCATTCCGTGAATCAAGGATTGGCGACTCGCGCACAAGAGACGGCCACGCGTTCGGGATGGCGCACCGCCATCGGCGGAGTCGCGAAATTTCGTGCCGAAATCGACAGTAGTTTGGATTCAAAGACGCGCGCCCTGGGGAGCGCCCTGCGCGCCATCAAGGCGGCGCTGCCCAGGGACGCCGTGGTGTTCAGCGACATGACGCAGATAGCCTATTTTGGAAACTACGCGTATCCGGTCGATAACCCCGGCCAGTGGTTTCATCCATCCGGCTACGGCACCTTGGGATTCGCCCTGCCGGCGGCACTCGGCGCCAAGATCTCCAGCCCCGCGCGCACCGTCATCGCACTCGCGGGAGACTTCGGGCTGCAATTCACCCTGCCCGAACTCATGACCGCGGTCGAAGCCGGCCTTTGCCTGCCCATCGTGGTTTGGAACAACTCAGCCCTGGGCCAAATCCGCGACGACATGGTCGCCGCGGACATCCCGAAACTCGGTGTGATTGCGCGCAATCCCGACTTCGTCGCGCTGGCGCATGCCTGCGGCGCGCAGGGGCATCGCGTGCATGACGCGGCCGCACTCACCGACGCGATTCGCAGCGCCTTGAGCCACCCCGGGCCCACATTGATCGAAGTGATTGCGTCCAGCTTCGAAAAGTAGCGCCGGACCGTGAATCCGGCTAGCTCAACAAGTCGCGAATCGCCGGCGACGGGTTGCCGCCGCAAAGCAGTACTACCGCCTTGCGACCCGCGTAGTGCATCGCCTCTTTGAAATACGCAGCCAGCGCAACTCCGCTTGCGCCTTCCATAGCCCAGCCCTGCGCATGGCCCCAGCGCATGGCGCTCAAAATTTCGTCCTCTGTCACCAGTACGCTGTGATGCATCACCTCGCGGCATAAATCGAAGGTGATGGAGCCTTCCTCGACGCCGCCCGCTGTACTCTCGCTCAAGGTGGGCAATTCCGGCGCTTCTATGATCCGGCCTGCCTTGAGACATTCATGCAGCACGGCGGAATTTTCCGGCCAGCAGCCGATCACCTCGGCGCGCGGCGCCAAGTGATGTAATAGAGTACCGATGCCGCTGATCAATCCGCCGCCGCCGGTGGCGATGAATATGGCGTCCATGTCGGGCAGCTGGTGGATTAACTCCATAGCGACGGTGCCCTGCCCCGCCACTACATAGGGATCATTGTAGGGCGATACATAGGTGCGCCCAGACTCGCCCGCAACCTTTCGGGCGGCGATCTCGGCATCCAACGGCGAGTTGCCGATGATGCGGACTCTCGCGCCCTGCTTAAGGATTTTGTCCTGTTTGGCCTGCGTCACCTGCGGGCTCAAGAATACTTCGGCGTCGATGCCCAGAACCTTCGCGGCAGCCGCCACCCCCAGCCCGTGATTGCCGGTGGAGGAAGTGATGACTCCCGCGGCCGCCTGCTGCTCGCTCAAGCTCATGAGTTTATTGGTCGCGCCGCGTAGCTTGAAGGAGCCGGTAGTCTGCATCTGTTCGAGCTTGGCGTAAGCCGCCCCTGCGTTTGGCAGACGGGAATGGCGCGGCAGGGGCACCAGGGGCGTTTGGCGCACCACGCAATAGACCCGCTGCGCCGCTTCATGAATCAATGGTAGAACGTCACTGGTCAGCATCCCGGCACCTTCATTCGGCTTTTGAGGCAAAAATCAAATATCTTGCTATCATTATAATGAATACAGTGGCGGGAACGGGAATTCACTTAGCAAACGTAAGGGGACATCATGCAAATTACAATGGGCCGCATCGCGGCGCTCGCAGCGACACTTGTGGCATTGCCAGTCTTGGCTGCAGAACAAATCAAAGTCGTGGAACGGCCGGTGGGCGAAACCACCGTGGATCTGGGGGCCAAGGGCGATTCCGTTGGCGACATGCTGGTGTTCGCCAATGGTGTATTCGACTCGGCCAACAAGACCCAGGTCGGCAGCGATCAGGGCTATTGCATACGTACCGTAGTCGGCAAGAGCTGGGAATGCTTCTGGACCCTGACGTTGAAGGCAGGCCAGATCACCATCGAAGGCCCGTTCATGGATGAGGGTGATTCGCTGGTCACGGTCACCGGTGGCACCGGCAAGTATGTGGGAGCCAAGGGCAGCATGAAACTGCATCCACGCGACGCGAAATCGTCGAGCTACGACTTCACCTACGATCTACTGTAATGGCCTACACACGCGAGCACTGCCTGCGCTGCCGGCAGGATTTTCCGGCACTGATCAAGAACCCCGGCCTGGCCTTTCTGGATGGGCCGGGGGGCAGTCAGGTACCGCGCGTCGTCATCGATGCGATTGCGGACGTCTACGCCTCTTGTAATGTGAATACGCACGGCAACTTCGCGCCCTCGCAGGAAGTGGATCGGCGCATGGCCACGGCACGTAGCGTCGTCGCCACGTTCCTCGGCGCGCCGAGCGGCGCGTGCATTTCGTTCGGTCAGAGCATGACCACACTCAGCTTCAACTTGAGCGCCGCCATCGGCCGCACCTTGAAGAAGGACGACGAGGTGCTCGTTACTCAACTCGATCACGAGGGAAATCGTGGACCCTGGCTCGGGCTGCAGGAACGCGGCGTCATCGTACGCGAAGTGCAGCTGCTCGAATCCGGTGAATTGGATCCAGCCGACATGGCCGCCAAGATCACGCCGCGCACCAAGCTTTTCGCCATCGGCGCATCGGCGAATTCACTGGGAACGGTCAATGACTTAGGCCTCGCACGGCGCTTGACGCGGGAAGTGGGGGCGCTGCTGGTGATAGACGCCGTGCACTACGCACCGCACTTTCCTATCGATGTTCAGGCGCTGGACTGCGATTTTCTCCTGTGCTCGGGCTATAAATTCTACGGACCGCATGTGGGCGTGTTGTATTCACGGCCTGGCGCCCTCGATCAATTACCCACGGACCGCTTGAGCGTGCAGGACCCCGCGGCACCCTATCGCATCGAAACCGGCACGCTGAATCACGCGGCCATCGATGGCGTGCGCGCGGCGGTGGAGTACATCGCGAGCTGGGGCAGCGGTTCCTCTTTGCGGGAGCGCATCGTTGACGCCATGACGCATATTTCCGCGTACGAGCACAGCTTGGCGAAGAACTTCCACGACGCAGTGCGCCGCATTCCCGGCGTTCGAGTCTACGGTCCGGACTTTGCGGTTGGCCGCACGCGGGCCCCCACGGTGTCTATCACTCTGGGCAAGGCCACCGCGGCCGAAGCCGCCACGGCGCTGGGTAAGCAGGGAATATGCGTTTGGGACGGAGATTTCTACGCGGCGCGCCCGGTGCAGGTGCTCGGACTGCATGAGCGCGGCGGCCTGCTGCGCACCGGCATCTCCATGTACAACACACAAGATGAGTTGAATCGCCTGTTGACGGGAATCGAAAAGCTGGCGTGAGCGATTTCGCGCAGTGGCAGGTACAGAAGTGCCGGTGTGCGCATTTTCGCCTAACAGCGTGCCGTTGCGGCGACGGCCGCAAGGCGTGCCCATTGCCGTGCGCCGCTGACGGATGACTATGGAAGTACGCATCGTTTAAAATTCTACCAGGCGGACATTTCACACTTTCGCTAACATTCTGCGGAATTCGTGGTCAAATAGCGGATCGAACTGCAGGAGGGGCTAACCATGCAACTCAGCAAATTCAGCTATTACTCGGACTTCGTCGCCTACCCCCTGGTGCTCATAGCGCTGGCTGCGATCAATATCAACCACATCACCTGGGTGAGCGGCGCGGAATGGCTTGGTGCCGGCATGGCGGGTCTGGTCCTCTGGAGCTTAATGGAGTATGTCCTGCACCGGATCGCACTCCATCGCATGCCCTACCTTTCGCCCATGCACGGCCTGCACCATGCGGCGCCGCTGGCCTTCATCGGCACGCCGACGTGGTTGAGCGTTTCGATACTCGGCATCGCCATCTTGGGCCCTGCTTGGGCGCGCTTTGGGTTCAACGTCGCGGACGGCCTGACCTTCGGCGTAATGCTCGGCTACTGGTGGTATGGGGTCGTGCATCACGTCATCCATCACCGCGCGAATCAATCCTCGCCCGCGTATTTCAACACGCTCCGCGCCTGGCACATGCGCCATCATTTCTCGCCGAGAGGCGGAAACTTCGGCGTCACCACATCCGTTTGGGACCACATATTCGGTACCGCAATCCGGGTTCGAGACAAGGCAGCGGTGTCGTAACCGCGCCGCGGCGTCATCTAAACGTCATCTGTCCGCCTCCGCGAGACGTTGAACTTCGCATAACCGCCCATATCTAACGCAGCAAGGGTCAATTCGACCTATCGAGGGCCTGTTATGCGTAGACTTTTAGTTGCTGCAACCCTTGCCGCGGCGGTGACTTGCGCCGCATTGCCGGCATTTGCGGAATCCGATCCCACGGTCGATCAAATCTATACCGCGGCACAGACCGGTCATCTCGACCAAGCTCAGCAGATGATCAGCAAAGTGCTGGCCGATCATCCCAGCAGCGCTCATGCGCACTACGTACAGGCCGAATTGTACGCGCGCGAAGGCAAAACCGCGCTCGCGCGTTCGGAACTGAGTGCCGCCGAGCAGTTGAAACCCGGCCTGCCCTTTGCCAATCCCCGCTCGGTGCAAGAGCTCAAGGCTCAGCTCGGTCTCGCTGCCCGCGCGGCAGGCGGGGCTAGCCCGGTTGGGATGCGGTCGGCTCACACGGCGGGCCCGTCTCTGGGGACCATCTTGCTGATTTTGGCGGTGGGTATCGGCATTCTTTGGATGGTCTTTCGCCGGCGCAATACTTATCCCCAATATCCCGCGGCCGGCCCCGGCATGGGCGGCGCTCCGGGAACCTACGGACCCGGCGGCTACGGTCCTGGCCCGATGGGTGGCGGCGGAATAGGTTCCGGTATCGCGGGCGGACTTGCCTCAGGGTTAGCCGTTGGCGCCGGAGTGGTCGCTGGCGAAGAATTGGCCCATCATTTCCTGGACGGCGGTCGTAGTAGCGGCGGTGTCATACCCCCGGCCGAGGCCGGCGATTCGGGTGTCAGTAATAACGACATGGGCGGCTCCGACTTCGGCATGAACGACCCCGGCTCGGGTTGGGATGACGGCGGCGGGGGGGGCGGCGGCGATTGGAGCTAGCCGAGGCGGCGTTCAGCGCTTTTCAAACCGACAATCTGGGAGCCCCGTAGGGGCCCCCTTTCATTTGTTCGCCAATTATTACGCCACCGCCATCCTCCCGACGGGGCAGCCAAGGGCATGGTGCTTTACGAAGGCGGCACGACGTTGCAACACGTTTACTTTCCAACGTCTGCCCCGCCATTGAGCTGGCAGAACCAGATAGGTCTCTTAGCCGAGCTCGTTTTGCCGATCCGAAGCCCGTCGATCAGCATATTCGGCGATCAACTGGTCGACAGGTTCGGCAACATCGGACAGCGAATTTTCGATGCTTTCGGCCACATATTTCAGCGCAACCGACGAACCTGATTCGGTCAAAGCTCTGCGCGCTCGCCGCATTATGCTTGCGACTTCCCACAACCCAATGACGGCAAATGATGTCTCGGCAGCTTGCAGCTGAGCTACAGCGTCATCGCTGAGCTGCTCCAGAACGGTGCGATTTCTCGCCGCGGCCCAAAACTCACACGCAGTGAACAACACTCGATCGGCCCGGGACACTCTCCCCGACCCAGTGACTGCGGTGGTAATCACGTCGATCAACAACGAGCTTGTGGCTGCTCTGTGTCCTTGCCAACTCGCCATGCAATATGTCCCCTGAGTTACACGAAGCAGGCCATGAGTGCGGTATCTGGGCTATCTCCTATTCAGCGCTACAGTATCGCGGCGTCGGGCGGCGCTCTGTTCGATAGCGCACGGATTGGGTGGAGTGACATAAATTGATGCACAGCGATAAGCGGATAATTTACGGTATTGACACCGCATCATGGCTTCAATCGCTACCCCGGAAACCCGAATCTTGAACCGACCCCCTCCCTAAGTGCGGCGGCGAACAGACGCCTGCATCTTTTAGGTCGTATGTTGTAAATTCTTCAAAGCAGGGAATTGCAGCCATGGAGCTTTCAAATGCGCCGCATGATCCACGGGGACGCCCACAGGTAGACCCAGAGCCCGCCCGGAATTAGAAAGCCCGTGAGCACTTCTTCAGGAAGGCCGGCGGGGCGGCCCTCAGGCTGTAATAGAAAACCAAACTCATGCGGGCGGCGTTGGGTGCAGGAAACTCCACGGCGACGTCTCGTCGCCAGGCTCACCCGGCACTTCAATCAGCGCGGGGCCACTGCCGGCGATGGCACGCTGTAGCGCCGACTTAAGTTCGCTCTCGTTGTTGGCACGCCTGGCGGGAATTCCAAAGCTGTCGGCAAGCTTCACAAAGTCGGGATTTTGCAGTTCCGCCCCATGGATGTGCCCACCGAAAGTGGTCTTCTGATCGCGCAGCACATTGCCGAAGCTGCGATTGTTGAACACCAAAATGACTATTCCGATCTGGTACTGAGCCGCAGTGGCCAACTCCTGAACGCCGAACAGGAACCCACCGTCACCGTTGATGGACAACACCACCTTGTCGGGGTTTGCCACCTTGACCCCCAAAGCCGTCATGAAACCGAAGCCCAGATTCTCCTGGTAACCACTACTGACATAGGTGCGCGGTGCGTACACCGGAAAGGCAAATCGGGCGGTGAACCCCATTTGACTGATTTCCTCGACGAAAAACCCGTCGCGCGGCAAGGCCTGGCGGATCACGTCCAGGTATCCGACCTGAGGCCGCACACTCTCGAATTCCTTGCGCGCCAGTGCCTTGATGGCGGTGAATTCATCGGCGCGCGAAACGCGATTGCCCACCAACGGGCGCAAGGCATCGACCAGGGCGCGCGTGCCCACGGCCGCATCGGTGACCAGGCCGACCGTCGCGGCTCGACGGGTCATCTCCAGCGGATCGATGTCGACGCGCACGATGCGCAGGCCGTCCGGGATTTTGCGCCAGCGTAGGTATTGCAGTTCCATGCGGGTGCCAATGGCCACCAGCACATCGCTCTTGAGCCAGGGCCGGAAACCACTGCCGCAGTTCAGCGCGAGAGGCGCGTCATCAGGCACGATGCCGCGGCCACTGCGGTGCGATACCACCGGCGCCTGCAGCAGTTGCGAGAGTTCATGAATTTCGTGCTGTGCGCCGCAGCCGCCGGCGCCGACCATGATCATTGGCTGCCTGGCATTCGCGATGAGCTGCGCCGCACGCCGCACGGCGTCGGGGTCCGCCGCGGGCGGCTGCGCCGCGGCGCGCACTTTCACGGCATCCACGAGCGCGCTCTCACCGAGAGTGTCCCATGGGCACTCGACCACGACCGGGCCCGGCCGGCCGCTGCGCAGCCGGTAGAAGGCGTCGGCCATGACGCTACCGGCCTGTGTCGGATGATTGATGCGCAGCGCAGCCTTGGTCAGCAATCGCAGGGTGTTCAGCTGATCGGGTAGCTCGTGCAGAACGCCGTGACCGCGGCCGATTTCGGCCGCGGGTATTTCGCTGGTCAAGCACAACACCTGCGCCATGCCCGCGTAGGCGGTGCACAGCGCCGCGGTGGTATTGAGCACGCCGGGGCCGGGCACACAGGTGTAGACGCCGATCTTGCCGGTGGACTTCGCATAGCCATAGGCCATGTAGGCCGCGCCCTGCTCGTGGCGCGTGACAATGAAGCGGATACGATCGCGCCGCTCATACAGGGCGTCGATGAGCTTGTAGGTGTGGGCCCCGGGAATGCCAAAGACGCAATCGACGCCATGATCTAGCAGCGAAGCCACCATGGCCTGCGCGCTGTTCAATTTTATCGGCATGCTATCGGAGCTACTAGACATCACCGTAGCGAGTCCTCAGTGGTGCATCACGTGGTAAATCCGACCCAGCGGCCGAAAAAGATGACGGCGATCCAGAACGCCAGCGACAGGCCGCCCGCGAGGCGCGCCGCTGTCGGTGCTCTGCCCATGTCCCAGTTGGCCACCGTGCGGTAGGCGCCGAAATGGAACACCAGCATGTTTACGCCGGCAAGCGCCATGCAAACAAATTTCATGCGGAATTCGAAGTTGCCGGCATAGGTCACCGCTTTGGAAATGAACAGCGTCGATCCGGTGATGGCCGCGAGCAGCCAGGCCGTCCATGTCCAGGGCAAAGTCTCCCGAGTGAGCCGCGAAATCGAAGTGCCCGGCGAGGTCCAGCCGAGCAGACGCAAGTCCACCATCACGATGGACCCGAACACCAGGGTCAAGGTGAGCACATGGCAGGTCTCGACGATGGGAAATAACCACTCGGTGCCCGGATTGTCACCGCGCACCGCGGCGGCGAGAGGCAGCTCCTGCAGAAACAAGAGAATGGAGTGTAGGTTCATTACGAGCCTTTCAGGTGTAGAACGCGGAGGTGTAGGCGATGAATCGGCCGCACACGATAATGGCTATCCACAGGAGGGATGAGCCGACCGCGAAAGCTCGGGCGGCGCTCGGACGCGTACCGGCCGCATCCCAGCGGGCGGCGTCGGCGCGGACCTTGCGCGCGAACGCCACCGTCATCGTTGCGACCATGGCGATCATGGCCATCTTGGCCCAGAACACCGGCGTCACGAATTGACGCACCGGCTCGGCGATGGTCTGCACCGTGCCGGTCAGCAGCAATACCCCCAGTGCCCGCCACATCCAGGGCACGAGATTCTCAGTCAATTGCGAGATGCTACGGCCCGAGGCCCCCACGCCCAGCAGGCGCAGGTTGATCATGAGAGCCGAGGTGAACAACACGCAGATGCACACGATGTGAATGGCTTGCGAAGTGGGCACCACCCATAGATGATTCTGGAATGTCTGGCTGAGCGATGTGCTCGCCACCCAGTCGGCGAAGGGACGAAACATGCTGATTCTCGCTTTGATCTATCTTGCGCGCTGAAAAAGGTATGGCGAAAGGACTTTGACGCCGAAACGCGCCCTTCCCCTTGATTTTCTTTTCAATCATAACTTGATCGAAGCGCATCGGCGCAAGTCATCGCCGCGTGAGCCCTGCGACGCGCCAGGGGCTCAAGGCCCGCTGTCACTCGCACCCCTGCGCAATACACGATGCACGTCCCAATGAGCGCGCCGATGGGCGGTCAAATGAAACAGGGCCGCCCGTAAACTTCGCGTCGATTCGCGAAGCAGGCCCTTATGCGTTTCGCGGCAACATTCAGCTCGGCGCGACGGCGACCGGATAGCGAGCGACGCTATGCCGCTGCGGCGCGTGCAAAAACAATCCTTGCCGCGACGGCAGCCATGCACGCATCAGGTTCTCGAGCTTGTAACCGAGACTCATTCCTAGCCACTGCGTCCCACGGCATTCGCCACCGCGTCGTGCAGCGCCTTCATGCCGAAAGAGATGTCCTGGATGACGCCGTCTACGAAGAAAGTCGGCGTGGCGCGGATATGGCTGCGCCGCCCGCCCTCGATGTGCTCGCGCACTTTCTGCAAGTAGATGTGATCGTCCATCTCCGCGGTGTAGCGCGCCATGTCGAGGCCCATATTCGCCGCATAGCGGTGCAAATCCTTGTCCTTCAAATGCGCCTGGTTCTGGAACAGCACATCGTACATCGGCCAAAACTTCCCCTGTGCGGCGGCGGCCTCTGAAGCCTCCGCCGCCATCAGCGCATGCGGATGCGCCTCCTGCAACGGAAAATGCCGAAACACGAAACGAATTCTGCTGGGGAATCGCTCCAGCAAGAGCTTCGGCGTCGTCGCCGCCACTTTGCAGCTAGGGCACTCGAAATCGCCGTACTCGACCACGGTCACGCGCGCATGCTCCGAGCCTTGGCCGTGATCGGTGGGTTCTAGCGGCACGGCCAAGGCGTGGGCGTGTGTGTTTGGGCTCATTGGCGACTCCTGGAATTCTGCTGGTTTCACCCGCGGTGCGCGGGTAATTCAATCGGTCGGATTTTCACATGAATCACACTGGATCTGCGCAGCAGCTGCAATTCGCCTTCGCGCCCTATCCAGCCGGCGTCGAGCAGGCGCTGCAGGCTGTCGATTCCGTCGACCGGGATGCCGTCGAGCGTAATTATGCGGTCCCCCACCTCGACCCCCGACTCCACGGCCGGACTGCCGGCCACTAATTCCAAGACATGCACCGCACGGTTGCTGGACAGCCCGAAATGCCGCAGCACGCGCGTCGCGATGGGCACCGTGGCTCCGGAGACCCCGATGTAGGCACGACGCACGCGACCGTGTGCGAACAACTGTGCAATGACCCACTTCGCCGTGTTGATTCCCGTGGCGAAACAAATCGCCTGAGCTTGCGGGATCATCGCGGTATTGACGCCGATCACCCGTCCCGTGGAGTCGACCAGCGGCCCGCCGGAATTTCCCGGATTGAGGGCGGCGTCCGTCTGGATGACATCGTGCATGAGCCTGCCGGAAGTGGCCCGCAGAGTACGCCCCAACGCGGAAACCACACCCGTGGTCACGGTCTTGGAGTATCCCAGCGGGTTGCCGATGGCAATGGCCACCTGCCCCACCTTCAACGCCGAGGAATCGCCGAACTCCACATAGGGCAGCGCACCGGGTGAGCCAATTCGTAGCACCGCCAAGTCCGAGTCGGGATCGTTGCCAACCACGTCGGCGCTGAAGCGAGTGTCGTCATTCAACCGCACCGTGATCTCGTCCCAGCCGTGAACCACATGGCTATTGGTCAACAGATAGCCGTCAGGGGTGAACAGGAACCCCGAACCGCTGCCGCGCGCCGG
>JANYLM010000077.1 GCA_025357835.1 Gammaproteobacteria bacterium | reverse complement strand
CCAACTGCTCGCCGAGAGTCCGAGCATCGGACCCGAGGAGCGCCGGCTAACCGACATCATCCGCAACAACTCCGAGCGCGTCAGCACCATCATCAACAATGTGCTGCAGCTGTCCCGCCGGGAAGCGACCAAGCCGTCGCGACTATCGCTCGGCGACTGGGTCGAGGATTTTCTGACTGAATTCTGCGAGACCATGCAAGTGCCACGAGCGCGGATCGCCTTCATCGAGGAGACCGACGACCTGGAAGTCCGCATCGATCCCAGTCACTTGCATCAAGTGGTGTGGAACCTCTGCGACAACGCCATCAAGTACGGTGAAACTCGTGCAGGGATCGCCCTCGAGATCAAGCTCGGCCGTTTGGTTCCCAGCAATCGACCCTTTCTGGAGGTCGCGGACCGCGGGCCGGGGATCGAATCACAGGCGGCAGATCGCATATTCGAACCTTTCTTTACGGGCCGTCAGGGCGGCACCGGACTTGGACTATTCATCGCTCGCGAGCTGTGCCAGCTCAACCGCGCTATTTTGCTGTACGAGCCGCGCGGAAGCGATGGCAGCATATTTCGGGTCGTGTTCAGCGATCCGCAGCGCTGGGAGGAATAGCGTCCGTGGCGTTGCCATTTAGATACTCGCGCCAGGCGGCACGCAATAATGCCTCGAAATCTGCCGCGAACCGCTTCTCATCACGCAGCGACGATTGCTCAAAGCGCTCGCGCAGCGATGCACGCAGCTGCTCGAGCCGCGATAGGTCGCTGCCCAGCGCAACCGCAATTTCAACGTACTGTTCCGGCGTAGATGCCGAAAGCTCACCCAATCCGAGCGTACCGAGAAGACTCAGGCCGCTGCGCGAGACACCGTTGCGCCCGTGCAGCGAAATGACCGGTACGCCAACGTAGAGCGACTCGCAGGTCGTCGTGACACCGTTATAGGGATAATTATCCAAGGCGATGTCGACCCCAGCAAATTGCAGCCCATACGGCGGGTCGTTTGCGTAGGGCACACACTCGATGCGATCGGGGCTAACCCCCGATCGTCCGAACAGGGCGATAATTTCGGCTGCGCGCTGCACACTGCGAACGCGGGTAATGCGCAGCCGTGATGTCGGTAAATTGACCAGGATCTGTACCCAGCAGCCAAGCAGAGTGTCGCTGGCCTTCGTTAGATTGTTAAAGCTTCCGAACGTGACGAAACCTGCCTGGCGTGCGGGCAGGGGACCTGGTACCGCCGGCGTTCCGAACGGCCGAAAGCACCATTGCGAATCGGGCAGACGCAGCAAGCGCTCGCAATGCCAATCATCGGCGGAAGGGGGCGGATCGGTAACGGCGTCGGTAATGCGATAGTCCATCGTTGCGAGCCCAGTCGAGTCCGGGTACCCCAGATAGCTGATTTGCACGGGCGCGGCACGGCGCGCGAAAACCGCCAACCGGTTGGATGCCGTGTGTCCCGAGAGGTCGACCAGAATATCAATCCGGTCGGTGCGGATCAGCTCGATCAGTGCATCGTCGGTCAGTTGCCAGACAATGCGCCAGTCATCCGCGTATGCGCGCAAACGCTGGGTTACTGCGTCCCGAAGATGAGAATTGCCGTACAAGACATACGTGAATGAGCCGCGCTCGCGGGCACTCAAGATAGGTTCAAAAAACTGAGCCACGGAGTGCGTGCGAAAATCACCGGAGATGAACCCCACGCGCAATCGTTTTGGGTGGTCTGTGCCAGGACGCACCGTGGATGGCGCCAACGCGGGGTGTTCCAAGGAGAAACGCACCCCCCACTCACGGATGGCGGCAGCGATCTCTTCGGGACTGATCCGATCCGAACTATGCAGCGCCATGATGTGACTGGACTGCGACTGAAGGTACGAGGGATTGAGGCCGCAGGCTGCGCGCAGCTCCTCGATGGCAGCGTCGATGTATCCGCGCGAAAGTTGGTTCAACCCAAGGTTATAGCGGATCACGTGGTCGATTGGTCGGAGAGCACGCGCGTGCTCATAATGGGCCACGGCTGCATCAAGGTCTCCCAACTCGCTGGCGACATTGCCCAGCATGAACCAGGGCACGTGGGAATTCGGGTCGAGTTGCGCGGCCCTTTCAAAAAAAGGCCGCGCTGCCACCGCACCGACCTGCTGCCGCTGTCGCAGACCCTCGCTGATCAGTTCACTCGCACTCGGTGCCGGCGCAGTCTCCGCTGCGGCCGCGGTAGCTGCCTCAGTGGTTGTGCCGGATGCCGCAGTTGTCGCGGCTCTCTCCGCCGGCGGCGCGCGATCGATCGCAGCCCTCTGGGCAAGCCACGATCGGACATTTCGTAATAGCCGCCCGAACGTCCCGTCGGGTTTGCGCCCGTTACTCACTGAGCACGCGCCGGCGCCCATCGAATACGACCGAGAGGTCGCTCATGCAACCGTTGGCCGCTGGCTCTTCGCGCCGGTCGACTGGGCTATGCATAGGCGGACCAATTCAAGTCGACGCACCATTTCTGGACTGCCGAATCCGAGTGTGTGGATGACTTCGAGGCGCTCAAGCGCGCTCGGGCCGGCATAGAACGAAGAAAACCGCTCCCGGCGTTCGAGTTGCTCCAAGACCGCACCAAGAATCCAGTTACCCACCATCTCTCCTGGAGCAATCGAATCAAATTGTTGCAGTGGAGCAAGAAACGGTTCGGTCGTGTCCACAGCCCCGGTTTTGCGGATAGACTCAACCAATCGAGTGAGCGCGTTTACGGCCACGGCGCGCTCGCCATAGTCGTTGGCCACGCGCGCCAAACTCGCCAGCCGCAGGTGCACGGGTTCCCGCTCGCACAGCCCTCTCAATTGCAAGAAACTCGCTTCGAGGGCGCGACAGCGTTCCACCTTCGACAAGGTGGCATCGCGACTGCGAGCATAGAACGACAACGCTTGCGGTACATCGGCGGCTTCCCCGGCTTTCTCGGACATTTCCCATGCCGCCGCCAGAGGCGCGGCATATGGAAGGTGTGCAAGCGTACGTCGCCAGTTGTATTTGGCACCGAACTCGTCCAGGCGGTTCGTCCCAAGAGAGTCGCCCGTGCCAGCCAGATCAGCGGACCGCAACAGGAGTCCTCGCGCGGCAAGCCGGTGGGCGCGATCGGCGTTGCAACAATACAAATTGAGAAGGTAGGGATCTGGCGACGACTTAGTATCAAAC
>JANYLM010000076.1 GCA_025357835.1 Gammaproteobacteria bacterium | reverse complement strand
CACGTCCAAAGGGGAGCGCAGAGCACCCCAACAGCCGAGGACGAATGCCAGCACCGTGAGCGCGGTCACGGCGCCGAAATGACGCACGCATAGCGTGACGAGTGCTCGCATCATTTAATCTGGCTCCGCGCCGGAAGCTGATTCCTTCGCCAGCAGCTGGCCGGCCGAGGTCGTCACCACCTTGTCGCCGGCAGCGACTCCGTCGGTAACGAAGTAGCCGTCCGACGTAGGTTTACCCGTATCGATTTCAGTCCTTGCGAATGTCCCCGGCTTTTTCTCGACATAGCACCAGTACTTGCTTTCGCTCATCACAGCGGCGGCGGCTGGGACCACCACTCCGGAGACGGGTGCACCGATCGGAGTCCAGACCTGCAGCCGTTCACCTTCTCCGGCGTCGCTGCCCTTGAGCAGAGCGAAAAAACTACGTCCGGGAACGCTGGCGTCGGCCGGCGCGTCCCATGCAAGGTTCATTTTCCAACCCGCGCCGGGTTTGCTTGCCCCGATGTGCGCTGCCCGCAAGCTCTTCGGAGCTGTACCGCTCACCGTGCCCAGCGGAAACGTCACTCGCACCAGCTTGACCTGGCCGCTCGCGAGCTGCTGAAGGATGGCGTCCTTGTCGCCATCCTTCCACGGCGGATTCATGCCGAGAACCGAGGATAATCGCCGTATCGACAGTGTCAGTGCCGCAGCGTCGACCGCAGCCCTTTGAGCCGCGCTTTCTTCCACGTCCATCGATACCGCGCCGGGAGTTCCCGCCAGCTTTCGCGCACGCGACAGGCCCGCACGGCTCAACCGCTCGGTAGCTTGCGCGGTGGCCAGCTCCGCCGCCGCCTGGGCGATGGTGTCGTGACTGAGGACGACGCCGTAGCCGGCCGCCTCCTCCGAATATTCGATCGACTGTGCCGCTTGGGTGACGACACCCATTTTCTCGATTTGCTCCGGGGTCAACGTCACACCTTCGGCGGCAGGCTGTTTCGTGCCGGTGGCATTCTCCTTGGTGTCTGCCTCTCCCTTGGCCGGCTCTAGTGGTTTGCCGCTCGCGCCGGCTTTCGCCTCGGATGCCGGGGCCGCTTCAGCGCCGGCAGGCGGCGCTTTGTGACAGGCACACAGCAGTAAACAGCTCGCGGCGAGCGCCGCGCTGGTTTTCCTGCTCGCCCACAGATGGGTGCACGCTACGCGTATCGATCGCGCCATCGAATTTGACTTGTACATCGATTGTTCTTCCATGGAGGAGGAGCGCCTCACAATTGGCGCTGGGAAGTGGATTGTGTTGCCGCGTGCGGTTGCGCCGTGTCCGGAGCCTGCCAACCGCCGCCCAACGCCTTGCAAAGGCTGACCAAGGCCTGCAGCCGCGCGAGTCTGTACTGGCTGAACTGATCGCGAACAGCGTAGACGGTTCTTTGCGCCTCGAGCATCGTGAGGAAATCACCGTTCCCTTCCTTGTAGCGAAGTCTCGCGCCCTCGAAGGCTCGCTCACTTTGCGCCACGTTGTCGTTTTGAGAGTCGCGCGCGGCATCAAGATGGTGAATCGCCGATAAGGAGTTTTCGACGTCGACGAGCGCTGCGACGATGGTCGCTCGATAGCTCGTCACTAGTTCCTGCTCCTTGGCTTGTGCTTCGGCGCGCACGGCGCGCAATCTGCCGCCGTCGAACAGCGGCTGCGTGAGCGAAGCACCGAGATTCAGCGTCGGCCCCACTCCGCCCAACGAGGTAATGGCGGCGTTCATCGCCGGATTTTGCACACCGCCCAAGGCGGTCAGGCTCAACGAGGGGAACAGCGCGGCTCGCGCTGCCACCACGTCGGCGCTCGCGGATCCAAGGTTCGCTTCCGCCGTGAATACGTCCGGCCGCCGTTTCAACAAATCAGAAGGCAATCCGGCGGCGACTGTGGGCTCCTGCAGCGACTCGAGCGGGGTCCCCTCGATCTTGAATCCCTCCGGCGGGCGGCCCAACAATACGGCTAGCGCAGCCACCGCCTGCTCTTCCAATTGCTCGAGTTCCGGAATCGTCAATTCGGCCGTCGCCAGCGCCGCCCTCTGCGTGGCCACTTCTACCGGGTTCGACAGGCCCGCTTTATAGCGTGAGTCGACAATCGCCATCAGGCTGCGGGCGGCTTCCACGTTCGAGTGAGCTATTGTCAAACGCTCCCGCAACGACAACACTTGGAAGTAGCCGTTTGCCACCCCCGCCAGAGTCGTAAGGGCCACTGTGTCGCGATCGGCGCGAGACGCCACAGCCAGATACTGCGCGGAATTCGCGGTCGCGCGTTTTTTGCCCCAGAAGTCGACCTCATAACTGGCTGACAGAAGTGCCGCCCAATCCGTCTCATGCGCACTCCCGTTGACGGAATGGCCCGCCAGATAGTTGGCGTTGCCGGCAGCGTCAACACTGGGGAGAATGGCCGCATGCGCCTGCCGCGCACGCGCGTCGGCCTGCGCAATCCGCGCCCGGGCCGTTGCCAAGTCAAAGTTGTTCGTGCGGGCTTCGGCGATCAGCGCATCCAATTCGGCGCTGGCGAAGCCGTGATACCAGTCCTGGCTCGGCCAATTCGCCGAATCGTTGGGCAATACCCGCTCGAAAGCGGCAGGCAGCGCCGGGGCGGGCGCTTTCGTTGCTTGCAACGAACACCCCGCGCAAAGGCTTGCGACAAGAATGCAACGTACGAAAGTGCCGGCCAAAAATATGCCCCTCAATGTTATTTTTCCCGGGCCCACGAGCCCGCGGGGATCCATTTCAGAGGCCGTAACGCTAACACGGGGCAGGAAGTTCCATCTGTACGGTTTTGTATAGAAGGATGAACTGTATTCCTCCCTTTCTGACATCGCTTTGTTCGGCGCCGCTAACACCCGGAGAGGGGTACTCCCCAGGGCGAGCATTGAATCCGCCAATAGTCGCCCCGGGAGTACCTACCCCTTATGCCGGGGCTGAACCATCGAACATTCCGAGCGCGGATTGATCGGTTTAGTTAAGGGCCATTCGGCCTAGGGCGTCAAGCGATTTACGGGTGCGGCGGCACCCAGGACTTGGCGTAGGAGCTCTTGCCGTCGGTATACGTGGTCCACACGGCGCGCGTGGCGGGGTCGACCGCGACGTTTTTGGCGGTCGCAGCCGTGGCCAGTTCGCCGAGGGTTGCGAGCATACCGCCGGCGGTATTCACCACGGACATCTGGTCGGCGCCCGCGCAGTAGAGCAGGCCGCCGACGCTGTCGAAGGCAATCTGGTCGACCTTGGGCACGATGCCGAGCGAGCGGGTGACTAGGCCGCTTTTGGTATCGATCACAACGAGCTTACCGTTGCCGCCCGCGACAAACACGCGATGGTTGTCGGCATCGACTGCCAGGCCGTGGGGCTGCAGAGCCGGAGTGGTGGGCCACTGAGTGACCACCTTGTTGCTCGAGGGGTCGATGACCGCCACCACGTCCTTGGTCTTGATGTTCAAATAGATGCGGTCTGTTTTCTCGTCATAGACCATGAACTCCGGCACGCCCGGTATGGCGATGGTGGCCACCACTTTCGCGCTGACCGGATCGATCACCCACACATCCGCACCCTCGTCATGGGTGACGTACACCCGATGATTCTTTGGGTCGAATAGGATAGCGTCGGTAGGACCCGCGGTCTTGATAGAATTCACTTCCTTCAAGGTGTCTGCATCGAGCACCGCCACGCGCTGGGCTTCCTGCACGCTGACGAAGTAATACTTCGAGTCGGTATCCACCGCATGGTCGACCGCCCCGCCCACTTTGACGCGCGCAATGAGACTATTTTTCTGTAAATCGATGTAATCCGCGGTGCCGTCGTTCTCGTGCGCGGCGAGCAGGCGGTGCCGTTGAGAGTCGACGCGCAAGAAATCGAATTTCCCGCTCGAATGCGGTATTTCGATGGTGGCCCCCGGCGCCAGTTGCAGCGGCTGGGCG
>JANYLM010000070.1 GCA_025357835.1 Gammaproteobacteria bacterium | reverse complement strand
GCCGCAGCGCTGGCGTTCGAACTGATCGCACCGGCGGCGACCGCAACACTCGCGCGATGGGCAAGCCAAGTGCTCGCCGACTTTCCGGCCGTCACCCATCTAGCAAGGGCAGGTTTTGAGCGGGTAGTCTATCTCGGCAGCGGCGAACTCAAGGGGCTCGCGCGCGAGGCCGCCCTGAAGATGCTCGAGCTCACCGATGGCCGGATCGTCGCCGTATCGGATACGCCCTTAGGGTTCCGCCATGGCCCGAAGACGATCATCGACGCCAAAACTCTGGTCGTCATGTTCCTTTGCAATAATGTCTACTCGCGAGCCTACGAGCTCGACGTGCTCAACGAGCTGCGCCGCGACGGTATCGCAGCCCGCGTCATTGCACTGACGGCGGGGAATGCCGCCCCCGAAGGGTCGGCAGAGGAGGTTCGCATCCCGGACGCCGCGGCCGCAGCGGACTTGGATCTTTGCTTCCCTTATGCGGTGTTCGCGCAAAGTTTGGCGTTACAGCAATCGCTGGCACTTGGATTCAAATCCGACGCGCCTAATGCCCGAGGCGTCGTCAACCGCGTAGTACAAGGCGTTTCGATCTATCCATGGGATCCGCACGGATGACGGTGTTCCTCGGCGTCGACGGCGGAGGTACCAAGACGGACTTCTTATTGATCGATGCGTCGGGCAGCGTTCTCGCGACGCGGCGTGAAGGATCCGCCTATTATCTCGAAATCGGCATCGAGGGCTTGAAGAGCATGCTCGCCAGCGGCATCCGAGCGATGCTGACCTCGGTGGGCCTGACGACTGCCGATATCACCTTTAGCTTCTTGGGGCTGCCGGCCTATGGCGAGAACACCGCGCTGCTGGGGCGCCTCGACTCCATCGTCGAGGAGACACTGCCGAATCAGCGGTACCGCTGCGCCAATGACGTCGTTTGCGGATGGGCGGGCGCCCTTGCCGGCTGCAATGGCATTGCCGTCGTCGCCGGCACTGGATCGATTGCGTATGGAGAATATGGCATGCGAAGCGCCCGCGTCGGAGGTTGGGGCGAGCTGTTCAGTGATGAAGGGTCCGCGTTTTGGGTCGCGCGAGAGGCTTTGACCCTCTTCTCGCGAATGAGCGACGGCCGCGCGACGAAAGGTCCGTTGTATGGACTCATGCGCGCACACTTCGATGTCGCCGCAGACCTTGACGTGTGTGCAGTGGTGTATGGACCGCCGGCGCTCAGCCGCAGTGAAGTGGCCGCGCTATCGCGCCTGGTCACCCAGGCAGCACTCGCGGGGGACCTCTCGGCCCTGCACATTTTTAAAAGAGCGTCGCAAGAACTCGCGGAACTCGTGCACGCGGCGCATGACGCCCTCGAAATACCTCCCGGAGCGGGCGTGCCCGTCTCCTACTGCGGAGGCCTGTTGCAAGCGGACGGCATGATGTTGCCGCTATTCGAAGCTGTTTTACAGACAACCGAGCGGCAATATCAACTCACGGCGCCGCGGCTATCGCCAAGCGCCGGGGCCGCGCTGTACGCGGCCACGCTCGCCGGCGCGCCGCTTGGTGCCCCTGCGATCGAGCAACTGATTCGCACGCATCAGGCCGAGGGCGCGAGTTGACGTCGGCCACGTCAATCGCCGGCATCGGATTGCAGCAAGAACCTTCCGCCCTGTACCGATGGACCGTGCTGCTGTTCGTCGGCCTCACGATGGGTTGTGGCACCTACTACATCTACGACAGCATCAATCCACTCGAGCGCGTTTTCATTCAGGAACTCGGTTTTTCGGCAACCACGTTCGGAATGTTGAATTCGGCTTACGCCGCGAGCGCCATTCTCACGCTGTTGCTCGGCGGCATTGTCATCGATCGCGTCGGTACGCAGCGTGCGATTCCGTTCTTTGCGTTCATCTGCTGTCTGGGAGCAGCGTTGACCGCCGCCAGTGGGCATCCGGCCACGATGATTGCCGGCCGCGCCTTGCTCGGTCTCGGCGGAGAATCGCTGGTGGTCGCCGCCACAACCGTGATCGCGAAATGGTTCAAGGGCAAAGAGCTCAGCTTTGCCTTCGGCATCAAGGTGACGATTGCCCGGTTGGCGTCGGTGGCCTCGGACAATTCGCCAGGATGGGCA
>JANYLM010000069.1 GCA_025357835.1 Gammaproteobacteria bacterium | reverse complement strand
CGCGCACTCCGCCGCGGCGGTGGTGGAGTGGATCAACGACTGCTTTTCACAAGTGTTGCCGCAGGTGGACGATCGCGATCGCGGCGCCATTGCATTTCGCCCGAGCACGGCCGCTGTGACCGAATGTCCCGAATCGACGGGTGCTGGCGTTGCGCTGCGCGGTTTTGCGACTCGTGCCGAGGAATCGGCGGCCATCGCCGACATGATCGCGGCTCATGCCCAGCGGCATCCCGAGTGGCGCATCGTGGTCCTGGTGCGCGCCAGAACCCATGCGCGTGAAATTGCCGCCAGCCTGCGTGCGCGCCGCATTGCCTTTCGGGCAGTGGATATCGAACCGCTGCAAGATCGCGCCATCGTGCGCGACGTCATCATGTTGGTGTGCGCCTTGTTGCATCTGGGCGACCGAACGGCATGGCTCGCGGTGCTGCGTGCGCCTTGGGCGGGTATTACCCTGGCCGATCTATTGCAGATTTCTCGCGCTGCGCCGCTAGTCTTCGACGCATTGCGTGATGACGCCGTGTTGCGGCAACTCAGTGACGATGGCCAAGTTCGCTGCCGCCGGCTGCGGTCGACGTTGGAGGCCGCCTTCCGGGTCCGCAATGACAGTTCGATAGCGCGCTGGGTCGAACGAACCTGGCTTGCCATCGGCGGCGCAAGCTGCGCGGTTTCGCCGCAGGACCTCGAACTCGCTGCCGCCGCATTCGCGCGTCTGCGGGATCTTGAACGGCGCGGCCTGCCGGATGCGGCGGACCTGCCGGGCAGCTTTGCGGACCTGTACGCGGATCACGGCGAGGCCAGTACCGTGGAAATCATGACCATCCACAAGGCGAAGGGATTGGAATTCGACATGGTCGTCCTGCCGGCGTTGGATCGCTTTGTGCCGCGCAGCCGCGATCAACTACTGGTGTCGCATCAATTCGCACGCACCGGCCGCGACGGTATGGTCATGGCGGCGCGCCCTGCGGTCGGGGCCGACAGCGATCGCCTGTTCGAATTCCTGCGCCATCAGCTTCGCGATGCCGCGGGCCTGGAGGCGGAGCGTCTTTTGTACGTGGCCTGTACCCGCGCCAAATGGCAGCTAAGGCTCACCGCCACCATCGGCCGGGCGGAGGAATCCGAGGAGGCGATCGAGGAGGGCACTGCGCGCGGCGCATGGTCGCCCCGGATGGGTAGTTTGCTTGCCGTGCTCTGGCCCTTGGTGGGCGCCGAATTTGCCGTGGCCGAAACCGCCGCGACGGCGCCGGGACAAGGCGTCGGGGCGCCGCGCGGTGGACCGCTATCGCGAGTGCCTCTGGGCTGGGTAGCCAGCGTTGACACGGGGTCTCTCACCGCGGAATTGATGTCGGCGCCGCCCACATTGCGCGAGGCGTCTCCTATATTCGACTGGGCCGGCGAAACGGCGCGTCGCGTCGGCACTTTGGTGCATGCCGAGCTTCAGAGCATGGACCTAGCCGGCAGTGGCGCCGCGGCGCTTCGGGCGCGCGAGCCGACTTTTCGGCGTTGGTTGGCCATGCATGGGGTACCGGCCGACCGTCTGCAAGAGGCCGCTTCGCGGGCTGTCGAGGCATTGGTCGCAGTGCATGGAGATGCTCGCGGCCGTTGGATTTTGCAAACGGCGCGCGAGGACATGCGCGAACACGCACTATCGGGTGTTTTTCAGAGCGGCGATGGCCTACCTGGGGCGATTCGTCCGCAGGGCGAAGTGATGCGCGTGATATTCGATCGGAGCTTTATCGACGAGCACGGAGTGCGCTGGGTGATCGACTACAAAACCAGTCAACACAGCGGCGGCGGCCTCGAAGAATTCCTAGACCGGGAGGTCGAGCGCTATCGGCCGCAGCTGCAGCGCTATGCGTTGCTGGCCAAAAGACTGGGTCCGGAGCCGGTGCGTTTGGGGCTGTATTTTCCCTTGATGCGAGCGTGGCGCGAGTGGGCGGCGTAAGGGACAGTTACTGAGCCGCCGACCTGTGGATGGTAGCGTGCCATCCGACGGCTCTTCCGCTGCGTACCTACCCCTGTTCCCGGTGCTCCAGGCGCCGAACAAACGCTACCGAAGATTTAGAGCGCGAACTCAAGATCCGCCGGAATCCGGCCCTGCGGATCGCGGCCGCGCAATTGCGAGAGGTTTTCCAGTTGCTTGAGCAGCACGGCGGGGGCGCCGGGACGTTCCCGTAATGTTCCGCTCAGCAGGCCCGTGTGGTCTTTCGCGGAGTAGCGGATGAGTGCCTGCAGGTCTAAGGGGCCGCCGGTGTCTCTAAGCTGGCCGGCCATGTTGCCGTTGGCGTCTACCGACCCTTCGGCCAGATGTAGGTCATAGCTGCCCAAATCCGAGTCTCCGGCGATCGGCGCCGACGTCATATTCGAGACTCGAATATCGCCGACGGCGGCCAGCAGCTTGCTGAAGTCTCCCTTGAGTTCACTGAAATCGATCTCCGCCAGGCCGCGCCATCCTGGCGCGACACCGAATTCGCGCAAATCCTCGATGGGTCCGCCGCCCTTGACGGCGTGTGCCGTAAAGCCATGTCGATCGACGTTGACGGTGGCATCGACCACGAAGCCCACTTTGACCCAGTGCAGATCCAGCGTCGCGGCCATCCCGAGCAAGGCAGCCGGATGCAGCCGCCACTCGAGCGCTCCAACGTCGCGTGTATCGAGGCTGATCTTTCCCGCCGAGCCATGCCAAATACTGCCGGAAAAATCTTCGGCGTGTACCGTTCGCGGCAGGAGATGCCTGATCATCGAAGCAGGCAAAGCGGCAATGACCACGGCCAGCACGGCCGCGAGGCCGATGAGCACCAACGGCCACAAGATGCGCGGACGCGGAGCGGGTTTAGCGTCGCGGCGGGGCGAACGTGATACTGGCATTTACCACTCCCGGTCGGGCGGCACGATCTACCGTGATCGATTCGATCGCGAACCCGTAACGTTCATCGAGCGTGGCGAGCCAAGTAACCAAAGTATCGAAAGGCGCGGCTTCGAGCTGCACACGAACGCCTGTGCCGCTGGGCTGCGTGCCGCGCAGCGCGCCGGCGAGGCCGGCCTCGCGGCCGACTCTGTCGATCAAAACAACCGGTGCTTCGCCCGTGTCCGCTGGCAGCTGAGCGCCGGCCGCGCGTATCTCCGGGGCATTCATCTGCATCCATGCCAGATCCTCGCGCTTGGTGGCATTGCGCTCGCCTAGGTTCGACACCGCGGAATGCAGGGGCATCAGTATTCCTAACAGCAGGATGAGAAAAGCCAGAGCAATGCCGCCACCGGCGACCGTACGCTGCTCACGTTGTTCTAAACCGTCGTACCAGGCGCGAAGTTTGTTCATTAGTGTGCTCGCGGCGCCTGACTGCGCAGTTGCAGGTGCGCTTCCACCCCGCTGGCAACGGGAGTGGAGGATTGGATCTCCGCGGTCATCCCCTGCTTGCCGATGAGCTGCGACAGCTGCGATAGCGCCGCCAAGCTCGGGGCACTCACCTTCATGTCCAAGGAGTCGTCGTGATAGCTCAGGGCGTCGATCTCGGTCTTCGGCGTGACCGCCATGGCGTCGCTCAAGACCTTCAGTGAATGCAGAAAGTGTTCAGGACCCGCTCCGGATTTGCGAATGCGATCGAGGCGCGACTGCATCTGGCGACGGGGATTCTGCGCAGTCTCGACGGGCATGGCGGAGGAGAAAACGCCGGCGATTTGCTCGTCGAGTGCAGCGGTTTCGTGCTTTGCTTGGCGTATTTGCAGCGCCTGTACGGCGACATGCACGACCAGCAAGGCCGCAGCTAGTAAAGCCGCCGTGCGCCATTGGCGCCAGCGCGCGCCGAAGTCGGTGGTGCGCGCAAACTCACCCTGCAGAAGATTGACTGCGTCGGCGCTCTCCAGTCCCCGCGCCAGCCAGGGCAATGGTCCGTCCGGCAGCAGCTGTATCTTCAACGAATCGAATTTCCCGGTCAGGCGCTCGAACTCGCTCTGGGTGCGCGCCCAGTCTTCGCGAGTGAGGTAAAGCATCGCGCTCTCCGGCACCTTGGGTTCGGCAGTGGTATCGAGAGGATCGGCGATGACCCCGGCAACCACCAAGGCCTCGCTCACCGGCGAAAGCTCTACGGCGAAGGGCAGCGCCCCAGGGCGCCGCACGGCGAGCCTTTCCTTTTCCAGCCACAACACGGTTTGGCCGGGATTTTCCGGCATCAGCGAGATGTCGGGGTAAATGGCTTGTGGGTCGAGACCGGCAGCATTCAAGTCGGATATCCAGCCCTGCAGAACGGCCCGCGAAACAGCGGCCACCGGCGTTGTGCCGGCGGGGCGGCGCCGCCCGATGGCGAAGCTCAAATGATCGACGTCTTCGGTCAGATGTTCTTCCAGGGCAAAAGGCACGGCGCGAGCGAGCTTAATGCCGCTGCCGGGGGGCAACTCCGGTTCTGCCAAAAGAATCTGCGTGGCCGGCGCGAGGGCCACTACCTTGCCGGTACGCGATACCGCCGCGGCCAGGGTCAGGGATCCCCGCTGCCGGGTCGTTGCTGCACCCGTGTCATCGATGGCCAGCCACTCGGTCTCTTCTTGGCCGGGTACCGGGAGGCGTAGTAGTAGTGTTTGCGGCATTTTGCTTAATTGGTCCCAAAAGAGCGTAGCAGCGGCGTTACTTTGCCGCCGCCGGACCCACGCTGCAAAAGACTGTACAAGGTGAACTCCGTGGTGCCAAGGGTGATGCGCGTGGTCAGGCGGAAATAGTTGCTCTTGGCCTCGAATGGTGCCACCAGCGGTGCTCGCTTCCCTAAAATATTATTAAATGCCTCTTTTGTGGGGAAACAACCGGTTTTGCGCTCACCGGCCAGCGCTTCAGGTGTGTAGTTACCGCTCAACATCGGGTCCAGGCTCTCAAGCACCCACACGGACGCCGTGCAGATATTAATGGCCACATTCGCATCCGGCAGGGCGCTCACATAAGGGGCAATGATCCGGTATCGCTCCGCGCCGAATCCCGGGAGGTTCATCAGCTCGCTGGGCGACATCATGGGCCAATTGCCGGTGCGGTAGGGAGGAGTCTGCGAGGTGTAAATCTGGTCTTCCGCGCCGTCCGGACTTCCGGGTATGTCGTCGGTATCGATCCAATCGCGGGCTATCCCCGCCCATTTAGCTTCCAAACCGAGCGACACCAGCAAGCGCTGAAACTGCTCCAAGGGCACTGGATCCTGCTCGAATTTGCCGTCCGTCGTTTTCTTGATATGTGCCAAATTGTTCAGATTGAAGCGGCCCTGCATATCTTCCAATTGTCCCTGTAAGGTACCAATGGGCTCTCCCTCGGGGTCGTCCTGGGGAGTGATGGGCAATGGCTGAGTGGTCTGCGCCCAAGGCGCAGACAGGGTGGTTTGGTTTGGGCTGTTTTGCAAATCCTGCAGCAGCACATCGGCAGCCAAGGCTTCGGCGCCGAAGCCGAAATGCAGAGCCTGCTCCGCAGCAAGCACGCCGATAGCGCGCCTGCGTTCGAGAAATCCGTCGAAGGTCAGCTTCGTGGCGAGAATGGTCGCGAGCGCTACTAAGATGAGGGCGATGATGAGCGCCACCCCGCGCTGCCTTTTCATGCGCTTCGCGCACCTTCCAACGAGGTCGCGGCGACCTCGCCCGGTAATTTGATGAAGAATCATCCGGCGATCTCGATGACCCGGCGAATGCGTCCCCAATCCTTGAATTCAATGATGAGTTCTACGGCCACCGGCCGGTTCCAGAGGCTATCGGGCTGCGCCATGGCGGCCGGCGGCCACTGGGCCTGCCAGGTTTGGTTGTTGTCCAGGTAGCGTAATTGGATGGCTTTGACTCCGGTGAACAGGTCTTGCACCACCGGCTTGTTGCCCTGCACCGTGTCTAGGTTCACTTGGTAGCTGCGCTTCAGCACATCATCGACCAGGCCGTAGGACACGCGCTGCAAGGTGCTGCGCTGCTGACCGGCCGTGTTGGACCAGCCGGCGCGAGTCAATTCGACGATGGGCGCAGCGCTCGAGCTCGTGCCGCCATTGAGGTTGGAGCCGGAGTTGAAACTCTGGCCGACGAAGCTTTGGCTAGAAAAGCTCATGCCGGCACTGGGGCCGGAACTCGAACTCGTTGTGGCGCTGAGCGTACCCACTCCGCCCGTGCCCAGCATCGAGGGCTTGCGGTTCGAGCCGAGTATTTCCCGCACCGGACGCGGCACCGTTTCCGCGAAGTCTTGCACCATGATACGCATGCCGAATTCAATCTCGCGCGAGCGCTGCATCGACAACTCGGTGCGTTCGGCGGAAATGCGCGCGGCCCGATAGGTACCGTAGCCCAAGGCGGACATGATTCCTAGGATCAAGAGCGCCACTAAGATCTCGACCAAGGTGAATCCGGCGTCGGCGTGGCCGGATCGTTTGTGCTTCAAGACGCTCATTGTGGCGGGTTTGAGATCGAGGGCGTCGCACCCGGCGCACCCGGGGAACCTGGGGTCGCGGCGCTATCGCGAGCCCAGTCCACATTGGAGTTACCACGCGTGCCGAGCGAACTACCCAAAAACCCGGTGGATTCGGCCAACGCATTGCCCTTGGTTTTCGCGTCCCCGGCATATACCCGCACCACGACGCGCTTCATGCTGGCGTAGGTGGTATCGAAATAACGGGTGTCGTAGTGCCAGGTTCGATTGGCGAAGTTGATTTCCCCCGTGTCGGTATTTTGCCCAAATTTATTCAGGTTCAAGCGCACCTCGGTGAGCCGATTCAGTGCCATCCATTGGGCGAGAGTTTTATCGCGCATGTAGCCGCTGGTCCTTGCGGTGCTGCTCACCGTGATCATCAGTGCGGCAAGTCCCATCGCGACGACCACCAAGGCGACCAGGACTTCGATCAGTGTGAAGCCGCGGCCGCGTGTGCTACGGTTCGGGGCCCGCCGATTCAAGTGCGTTTCTCCCGTTGATCCGAGCTCGTGCGTGTGAGCTTGCCCAGAGCATCGCCCTGCACCGAGGCCTTCGCCTGTGTGCCGTCTCGCAGCAGTGTCAGGCGAAACGGCGTGCCTTCACCGCTTGCCGCGATGGCGAGCTGCGGCCCCGGCCGCGCTTTGTCGCTCGCCACAGCTCGGTCCAAGTCCTTGATCACGACGATCTGGGAATCGAGCTCAAGTTGGAAGCTCAAGCCCTTGGGGAGATTTCGGCGGCGAAATTCATGTTCTTGGTCGAGCGGCATCCAACGCTCGCGCCGCGGCTCGTACACGACGAATTCATAGGCGGAGGGCTCGATACGCAGACCGAAATCCCGGCCCTCGAATAGAGCGCGCTCGTGCAGCAGGCCTACCAAGCCTTCGATTCGCCTGCTCTCCTCGTCAAGTTGGCTGTCACGCCCTGTGACGCCGATGGACAGAACCGCGAGCGAAACCATGATGGCGACGATCACCACCACCACCAATATTTCGACCAGCGTGAAGCCCTTGCTGCGCATGCTGCGGCACCGCCGTGCGCTGCGCCTACTTTTGATCGAGAGTCGCGGTGCTGATGTCCGCGTCGTAGCCCTCGCCACCGGGCTTGCCGTCGCGGCCATAGGTCGTGACGTCGTACTCGCGGCCATCGGCTCCGGGGCTTGCGTACACATAGACATTGCCCCAAGGGTCCTTGGGAAGCGACTTTAAATACCCATTCGGGTTGTAGTTGGTGATGGTGGGGTCTGCCGGTTGCTTGACCAGCGCCTGCAGACCCTGCTCGGTCGTGGGGTATTTGAAGTTATCCAGTCGGTACAGGTCCAAGGCGGTCTGAACGGCCCGAATGTCGCTTTGCGCCCGCTTCACCTTGGCAACATCGACCTTATCTATAATTTGCGGCACCACGAGCGCGCCCAACACTGAGAGAATGACCACGACGACCATGATTTCGATGAGGGTAAAACCGCGTTGGCGATTGCGCATAGGGACCTCGAAAATTCCAAGAATGATACCAAAATAAGGGACATTGATGCCGCGCTACGCCGTAATTCGCTTTACACAGATTTCAGCCGCATTACAGTGGGATCGCGGCCGATGGATTTGGTTGCTAGTCATTTTACTGGCGCTGGACGCTGTGTTGGGTCTTGGCGACAGTGTCAGCCTATTATTGCGTTATGATCGCAGTGCCATTGCGGCCGGTGGCTGGTGGCGGTTGCTCACGGCCCACCTCGTACATCTCGATATTCACCATCTGATTCTCAACGAGCTAGGTTTGGTGCTGGTGTGGTCGTTGTTCGCCGAGGACTTCGATGCCGTGGAGTGGTGCGCCATCGTATTGTTCGGCGCTTTGGCCATCAGTTCCGGCCTGTGGTGGTTGAGTCCGCGCGTCAGTTGGTATGTCGGTGCGTCCGGCGTGCTGCATTCGGTGATGGCCGCCGGCGCCGCGAACCACCTTGTGCAACGCTCCTGGGACCGCTGGATCCTCACCGGGGGTCTATGTGCCAAACTGGCGTGGGAGCACTGGGGCGGGTCCGCCGCGCCCCTGATCGTCGTCGACGCCCATCTGTACGGAGCAGTCTGTGGGTATGTCGTTGGGGCTGCACTGTCGATACGGATCGCTATAATCCGCCACCGCGCTGCGGGCTAGAGGCTTAACACCATGTCACTTGCATTTGTTTTTCCGGGTCAAGGGTCGCAATCCATGGGCATGATGAATGCGTTCGCCAAGGTCTCGCCGGTGATCGAGGCGACCTTCGCAGACGCCTCGGCGGTGCTGGGCTACGATTTGTGGCGGCGTTGCCAGGAAGGTCCGCTTGAGGCTTTGAACTCCACCGAGTGTACCCAGCCGGCAATGTTGACCGCCGGTGTCGCCACCTATCGTCTATGGCATGAACGTGGCGGCGCTCAACCGAAGTTGATGGCGGGGCACAGTCTCGGCGAATTCACCGCCTTGGTGGCCGCAGGCACCCTGGATTTCAGAACCGCGGTCGACTTGGTCCGCTACCGCGGTGAATTGATGCAGGCGGCCGTGCCGCCGGGGCAAGGCGCCATGGCCGCGATTTTGGGGCTGGAGGACATTGATATCGACGAGGCCTGCCGCGAGGCCTCACAGGGCGAGGTGGTGGAGGCGGTCAATTTCAACGCGCCCGGGCAGGTGGTGATTGCAGGGCAGAGCTCCGCGGTTGCCCGCGCCATCGAGGTGGCAACAGCCCGGGGCGCCCGGCGCGCTCTGGCCCTGCCCATCAGCGTGCCTGCACATAGCTCGCTAATGCAGCCGGCGGCGGAAAAGCTGCGCGAGCGACTTGCAAGTACCGCGTTCACGCCGGGGTCCGACGTCGCCGTCTATGGCGTCGACGTGACAACGCATACCACCGCGGAAGCCATTCGTGCCGGGCTCATCAAGCAACTCTATACCCCGGTGTATTGGGCGGCGACGGTGCGCACCATGATTAGCGCCGGCGCCACCCAGATCGTGGAATGCGGTCCGGGCAAAGTATTGACGGGCTTGAACCGGCGCGTCGACAAGAATCGGGATCTCAAAATGTGCGCGCTCGAGGATCCGCGGTCGCTGGACGATACTTTGGCCATGCTGAAAATCTAACGAGGATGGGACCATGCTGAACGGAGAAATCGCCTTAGTGACCGGCGCCACGCGCGGCATCGGCGCCGCCATTGCGCAGCGCCTCGCCCAAAATGGGGCCCGAGTGATCGGAACCGCCACGACGGCCGAAGGGGCTGCGCGGATCGGCGCGAATCTGGCCGGGAGCGGCGGACGAGGCCTGTTACTCGACGTGGTAAAACCCGATTCCATCGAAGCCGCGCTTGCCGATATCGAGGCCAAGGAAGGAGCGGTCGGCATTCTCTGCAATAACGCCGGTATCACACGCGACACTTTGCTTTTGCGCATGAAGGAAGAGGATTGGAACGCCGTGCTCGACACCAATCTAACATCGGTATTTCGGCTGTCCAAGGCGGTATTGCGCGGCATGATGAAGGCGCGAAAGGGCCGCATCGTCAGCATCACCTCGGTGGTGGGTCTGACCGGAAATCCGGGACAGGCCAATTATGCCGCCGCCAAGGCGGGAATCCTCGGCTTCACCAAGTCGCTGGCCCGGGAGGTCGGCTCGCGCGGCATCACGGTGAATGCCATTGCGCCGGGCTTCATCGACACCGACATGACTCGGGCCCTGGCCGAGGCGCAGCGCACCGCATTGAATGCCCAGATACCGTTGGGCAGACTGGGTCAGCCGGCCGATATTGCCGCGGCGGTGGCCTTTCTTTGCTCCCCGGACGCGGCCTACATCACCGGCGAGACCTTGCATGTGAACGGCGGGATGTACATGCCCTGATGCTCTTTTGGGCCCTAACTCGACCCGGTTTGTCAATACGAAAATCGGAGGGTGGAAGTCAATTGTGCGTTCTAGGTAGCCGCCGTCCCCGCGTTCACATAAAATACGCGCCCTGTCGATTCCTTAAGGCTGGTCGCGGGCTTAAGTTAGTTCAGTGCATAAATAGCAATTCCGAGAGGACACCATAACGATGAGTACTGTTGAGCAGCAGGTTAAGAAGATCGTGGCCGAGCAGCTGGGCGTAAAAGAAGAAGAAGTCACCAATGACGCCTCATTCGTCGACGATCTAGGCGCAGACTCGCTGGATACGGTTGAACTGGTGATGGCGCTCGAGGAAGAATTCGAGACGGAGATTCCCGACGAAGACGCCGAGAAAATCACAACGGTTCAGCAGGCGATCGACTATATCAATTCGCACAAGGGTAAGGCCTGAACCCCATTGGGTTGCGGGGCGGTGCCCTGACTCGCATTGGGGTCGAGGCTGAATGCAAATCCTAGCGAGGAGTCGCCGTTGAGTAAACGACGCGTCGTTGTTACGGGTCTTGGAATCGTATCGCCGGTGGGCAACGACGTGGCGGGCGCTTGGGCTTCGATCCTGGCCGGCCGCAGCGGCATCGGTGCCGTGACGCGTTTCGACTCGGTGAATTTCCCCACGCATTTCGGCGGCGAGATCCGCGATCTGAATCTCGAATCCTACATGACCGCGAAAGACGCGCGGCGCATGGACGCATTCATGCAGTACGGCGTCGTTGCCGGCATGCAAGCCATGCGAGATTCGGGACTTGGCGTCACCGAGGCGAATTCCGATCGCATCGGTGTGCTGATGGGTTCGGGTATGGGCGGTCTGGAATCCATCGAGGAGGCCTACGACAAGTACCTTGAGACTCGCTCGCCAAAGAAGGTCTCGCCGTTTTTCATCCCGGCCAGCATCATCAATCTGGTCGGCGGACACTTGTCGATCGCATTCAAGATCACGGGCCCGAATCTCGCCGTTGCCACGGCCTGCACGACCTCGACGCACGCGCTCGGTTTGGCCATGCGCCTCATTCAGTACGGCGAAGCGGATGCCATGATTGCCGGCGGCTCGGAGATGGCAACCTGCGCCACCGGCATGAGCGGTTTTGCCCAGGCCAAGGCGCTGTCGCAGCGCAACGATGATCCCCAAGGCGCCAGCCGGCCGTGGGACAAGGATCGCGACGGCTTCGTCATGGGCGACGGCGCCGGCGCCATGTTGCTCGAGGAATACGAACACGCCAAGGCGCGCGGCGCGAAGATCTACGCCGAGCTCGTGGGCTTCGGAATGAGCGGCGACGCCTACCATGTCACCGCGCCGCCGGAAGACGGCGAAGGTGCCCGCAAGGCCATGGCCAAGGCGCTCAGCGATGCTCAATTGAATCCTGCGCAGGTGCAATACGTGAATGCACACGCCACGTCGACGGAACTCGGCGATCGTGCCGAAACCCTGGCGATTCGGCGCGCCTTTGGAGCCGCGGCCGATAAATTAGCCGTCAGTTCGACCAAGTCCATGACCGGCCACCTCTTGGGAGCCGCCGGAGCGGTCGAAGCCATATTTTCGGTACTGGCGTTGCGCGATCAGGTCGTGCCGCCGACCATCAATTTGCACACGCCCGGCGAGGGCTGCGACCTCGACTACGTTCCCAATATGGCGCGGCAAATGCCGCTCGAATATGCCCTTTCCAACTCGTTTGGGTTCGGTGGCACCAACGGTTCGCTCATTTTCCGCCGATCTTGAGCCGCTGACCCTCGTCGAGAGGTTTCCGGCGGCCTATCCGGGACTGCTCGAGAGCGGCGCCGGCATGGCTAAGCTAAGCAGCGGCAGTCGCTTCGACATCCTCCCCATGGCAGACGGCGAGTGCCTGCGTCTGGACGCGGATGGCCGATTACACGGACCGCACGCCGCAGACGGGGGATTTCTCAACGCTCTGGAAAAATGGTGGACCGCGCTGCGCGTGCCCGAGACGGCATCCCCCTTGCCCTTTACCGGCGGATGGCTGCTGTACCTTGGCTACGAAGTGGCGGCGGAAATTGAGCCGCGACTACGCTTGCCGCGCAGTAGCGACCCGATTTCCGCGCTGGCGATACGTACGCCGGCGGCGTGGATTCGCGACCGAGCCACGGGCCAAGCCTGGCTGATCGCCGAAGCCGGGTTCGAGGCGCTGATCGACGAGTTCGAGCAGCGTGTGCGCGACTTGGGCGCGTCGCGCCCCGCGTCCGGCGCCGCCTTTCGCATTGAAGAGGACCGGCCCGAGGCCTTTCTGCGAGCCGTGCGCAGTGGACTCGAATACATCGCCGCCGGCGACGTCTATCAAACCAATTTGTCACGTGGCTGGCAGGGTCGCTCCACGACGGCGGTCGACCCCGTCGAGGTCTACAAGCGCCTGCGTGCCACCAATCCCAGTCCGTTTGCGGCGCTGCTGCGCCGCGGCGATTTCGCCTTGCTGAGTTCTTCGCCGGAACGCCTGGTATCCATCCGCGGCAATTGCGTATCGACGCGTCCGATCGCGGGCACCCGGCCGCGCGGCGCCACTGCTGAGCGAGATGCGGTGCTGATCCGGTCGCTCTTGGACAATGAGAAAGAGCGTGCCGAATATGTGATGTTGATCGACTTGGAGCGAAACGACTTGGGACGCGTGTGCGCCGGCGGTTCGGTGCACGTCGACGAATACATGAGCGTTGAAACCTACGCGCACGTGCATCACATCGTTTCCAATGTCAGCGGGCGATTGCGCGCGGACGTGTCGCCGGTTGCAGTCATACGCGCACTGTTTCCAGGCGGCACCATTACGGGTTGCCCCAAGGTTCGCTGCATGGAAATCATCGCCGAGCTCGAAGGCGTGGGGCGCGGCGCCTATACCAGGTCCATCGGCTATTTGAACCGCGACGGCAGCTGCGATCTGAATATTCTGATTCGCACCATCACCGCGCAGGCAGGCTTGTATAAATTCCGCGCCGGCGCGGGTATCGTGGCGGACTCCGATCCGGCGCAGGAATTGGCCGAGACGCGCGCCAAGGCTGAGGGTCTGTTGCGCGCGCTGGTGGAGCAGCCTCCGGTGGCGCCGCCTTGAGCATGTGGATCAATGGCCGCAAGGGGACGACCATCGATGCTCGCGATCGCGGCCTGCAATACGGCGACGGGCTGTTCGAGACCATGCGCGTGCGTCGCGGCAGCATCCGGCTGCTGCCGCATCATCTTGAAAGGCTCGAGGAGGGTTGCCGCCGCTTGAAAATAGCGGGCCCAACCGCCACGACGCTGCGCGCCGAGCTTAAGAAAATCGTCGGCAACCGTCGCGAAGGAATTCTGAAGCTGATGGTCACCCGCGGGCCCGGGCGGCGCGGCTATCGACCGACGGGACTTGAAAAATGCACGCGTATCGTCGACCTACATTCCCTGCCACGCACCATCCTACAAGGCGCAGCGATTCCGGTGCGCGTACGGCATTGCGCTACGCCCATGGGAATCAATCCCGCGCTAGCCGGACTCAAAACCCTCAATCGCCTCGAGTCGGTCGCCGCGCGCAGCGAATGGAGCGATGAGCGGATATGGGAGGGGTTGATGGCGGACGTCGATGGAAACATCGTCTGCGGAACCATGACAAACTTGTTTTTGCGCCGCGGCTCCACGCTGATGACGCCGCTGCTCGATCGTTGCGGCGTGGCGGGAGTGATGCGGCGCTGGATCTTGGAGACGGCGGGCGAATTGCGATTGCGCAGCGTTGAACGTCGCGTACGATGGCCAGACTTGCGCGACGCCGAGGAGGTGTTCTTGAGCAATGCCGTCGTTGGGGTGAAGTCCGTCGGACTTATCGTGAATGGCCGTCAGCGGCTGCGGCCAACGGCGTTCGACACCGCGAGCCTGCTGCGCGAGCGGCTGGATTTATTGTGAGGCGAGGCTGGCGGATTGGGTTGGTGTTCGGCTTGCTGTGCATTGCTGCGGTTGCGGCCGCGCTCGTTTGGTTCGGAGCGCGGAGTCTCGATGAGCCCATGCGGCTCGCGGCGCCGGTTCGGTTCAAGGTGGTCCCGGGGACGAGCTTTGCCCGGCTCGCGGCCGGGCTGGCTTCGCAAGGCGTGATCGCCAACCCGCGCGCCTGGGTGCTGTACGCTCGATGGTCGCATTTGGCGCCCGCGGTCAAGGCGGGCGAATACGAGATCCAACCCGGAACCACGCCGCGCGAGCTGTTGACGAAATTGGTAAACGGCCAGGTGTTGCTGCACTCTTTCACCATAGTGGATGGCTGGAGAGTGCAGGATATGTTGACCGCGCTACGGCGCAATTCGGATATCGTCGCCAGCCTCGGCGACAAGGCGCCCAATCTCATGGCGAAACTGGGCGAGCCGGGCGTCAATCCCGAAGGCCAATTTCTGCCCGAGACCTACCGGTTCATGGGTGGCACCACGGATCTGGAAGTGCTGCGCCAGGCCCATGCCGCGCTGGTCAAGGAACTGGCCGATGCGTGGAGGGATCGTGAGCCGGGGTTGCCGCTGCGCGATTCGCACGAGCTGTTGATCATGGCGTCCATCGTTCAAAAGGAGAGCGGACTGCCGCAAGAACTGGGGCGTATTGCCGGCCTTTACCTGCATCGCCTCGCCATCGGCATGCGACTGCAGGCGGATCCCACGGTCATCTATGGTTTGGGCGATGCGTACGACGGCGATATTCGAACCGCGGACTTGCGCGCCGATACCCCGTACAACACCTACACGCGCGTCGGGATGCCGCCGACGCCCATAGCCTTGGCGAGCGCGGCGGTGATCCGTGCGACCGCGCATCCGGAGAAGACCGATGCGGTGTACTTTGTTGCCTCAACCAAGGGCGATGGCAGCCACGTATTTTCGGCAACGCTCGAGGCGCACAATGCGGCGGTTGCCTCCTATGTGACGCATCAGCGCAAGAAAGCGGCGGGGGACAAAGTCCGATGAACGAGAACAGGGGTCGGTTTCTGACCATCGAGGGAATCGAAGGTGTCGGCAAATCGACCCAAGTGGCGCGGCTGTCTCAAGCGTTGAGCGAGCGTGGCATCGATCACGTGGTGACGCGCGAACCGGGCGGCACGCCGCTGGCGGAGAGAATCCGCGAGATTTTGCTCAACTGCCGCGATGAGGCGCTGCCGCCAGTCGCGGAACTGCTGCTCATGTTTGCCGCACGGTCCGTACACGTGAACAATCACGTGGACCCGAATCTCAAGGCAGGCCGATGGGTGGTGTGCGATCGTTTCATCGATGCCACTTACGCGTACCAGGGCGGCGGCCGACGCTTGGGCGTGGAGAGCATTCGGCAATTGGAAGCCATGGTGCTGGGCGCTCGCCGTCCTGATTTAACCTTGCTGCTGGATGCGCCGGTGGAGCAGTCCTTGCAGCGCGCGCGGCAGCGCAATGCGGGCGCGGCCGCGGATCGCTTCGAGAGCGAACGCGTCGAATTCTTCGAACGCGTGCGCGATGCCTATCACGCGCGGGCAGCGGCCGAGCCGGATCGAATTGCGGTGATCGATGCGGCTCAATCGGCCGATGCAGTTGCCGCGGACATTCTCACAATGCTGGAGGGGCGTGCATGGATATCCTGAGTGCGGTCTCCCTGCCGTGGTTGCAGGGCGCGCAGGCGCGGCTGCGCAGCGCCCACGCCGCGCAGCGCCTGCCGCACTCGCTGTTGCTGCTGTCGATGCCCGGGTTGGGCGCGGAGCAATTGACGAATTGGATTACGGCGTTGGCCCTGTGCGAATCAACAGGCGCGCGTCCCTGCGGTGCCTGTGCGTCCTGTCTGCTATTACGCTCGGATAGTCATCCGGATTCGCATGTGGTGCGCATCGAAGAAGATGCGTCTCAAATCAAGGTGGACCAGGTGCGTGGCCTGATCGAGTCGTTGACGCTCAAGAGCTATCGTGGCGGATACAAGGTGGGCGTCATCGAGGGTGCCGAATTGCTCAATGCGAACGGCGCGAATGCTTTCTTGAAGACCCTGGAGGAACCTACCGCGAATACCGTGCTCGTCATGATTGCGCGGCCCAGCCATCGGCTGCCTGCAACCATTGCCAGCCGCTGCTTGCGCCTGAGTTTATCGCCGCCCTCGACCCAGGACGCCATCGCATGGCTCAAGCAACGGGGCGGAGAGGGCGAGCATTCCTGGAACGCGGCCCTGGGTCTGGCCGGGGGAGCACCGCTTCTGGCCCTGGAATTGCGGACCGCCGGAGTGGCGGATCTCGATGGGGATATGCGGGAATCCTTGCAGCAGCTTGCCGGCGGAACGGTGGATGTGACCCTGCTCGCTGAGCGCTGGATGAAATCGAGCCCGGGCCTGCGTCTCACCTGGCTTGAGAACTGGATCACACAGCGCGTACATGCTGCCCTCGGAGCGAGTGATTCAGGTCAAAGTGCGGAACCGGTCCGCTTGCCTGCCGCTTTACTTAAGCCCAAGATAAGGGCTCTATTTGAGCTGCTGGACGCCGCCCGTGAGTTGCGCCGTCTTGCGGTGACGGGAATGAATCAACAACTAGCGCTCGAGGCCTTGCTGCTCGGTGGGCGGACGGCGTTGGGGAATTAGCGCTTATCGTGGGAATGGCAGGAATTGCGAAGTCCAAGTAACAAACCGGGTTTGCTGACGCTGACGATCAAGGACAAGAGTGCGCTGTATCTGGCGTATATGCCCTTCGTGAAGAACGGCGGCTTGTTCATTCCCACCAACAGCAACTATCGCTTGGGCGATGAAGTATTCATGCTGTTGAATTTAATGGGCGAGGAAGAGAAGTTGCCCGTTGCGGGCCGGGTGATCTGGATGACTCCCAAGGGTGCGCAAGGCAAGCGTACCGCGGGCATCGGCGTGCAATTCAGCGATCAAGATCGCGGCAATACTCAAAAGAAGATCGAGAACTATCTCGCCGGTGCGCTCGGCGGAGATAAACCCACGCACACGATGTAGATTCAGGCCGACCCTGACCTATGGGAGACCATTCGGTCCTATTCGTCATGGACTCTGCCGGCGGAGCGGCATAACACGGGTTCGCGAGCATTGCGACGTCCGTAGCCGAAACCTTCTCGCAAATGGTCGAAAAAAACATCGCGACCAACTAGAACGCATACCAGCCGGCCGGGTCCGCATCGTGCACTAAATACTCCTGTCTGGTGCCGAGGCCTACCCTTGCGCCGTTTGCGGTCTGGAATTCGCCGATCATCGATCCCCCGCGCCCGCAGTTCCGCCTGGTCGTGTCGAACTCGTAGAGCGTGTATTATTTGGATGCCTGCGGGCGCGAGCTCGCGAGGTCATCCGCGACTTGGAGTAAGGTGACAGTTATGGGCTTCCGCTGCCGCCGCTCGATACGAATTCTCCCGGGTATGCGCGTGAATTTCAGCAAGCGCGGCGTATCGGCCAGCGAATTAACGCCGCCTTCTTCTCAGTCAAATCAATTAGAGAAAACCTATTCAGATAATCCCAGGGCGTTCGTGACATTGGATGGGCTACGCGGAATTGCGGCGCTCATGATTGCGGCGCGTCACGCTCCCCTCACTTGGCAAGCAGGAGTTCCCACCGGTCCACTCCTACAGAGTTATCTTGCGGTCGATTTTTTCTTTGTACTGAGCGGATTTGTACTTGCCTATGCATATGGGGATCGATTTTCGATCGATCTATCTACGCGCCAATTCATGATTATAAGGCTGATCCGCCTCTACCCGCTTTATCTGTTAGCGTGGTTGTTTTCTGTGGTTTTACTCATTCCCGGCTTACACTCGCATTGGGCGTATGCCCATACAACCCTGTTGAATTCGCCGTTCGCCTTACTGTTTCTTCCGACCCCTTCCATACACAGCGAAGACGATTTGTTTCCGATGAATAGTCCAGCATGGTCCTTGTTCTTTGAACTCATCGCCAGTTACGCGTTTGGGTTGGCTGGACGGCATCTAAGAATACGGATGTTGGTGGCGGGTGCAGCTGCGGCTGCTTTGATGCTAACGCTTGCGGTCTCTTTGGGCTGGTTCGGGTTTGGCACAGGACACGGCGCAATGGATGCTGGAGTAAATTGGCGTTCTTTCGGCGCAGGCTTCGCTCGCGTCGCTTATTCATTTACTGCAGGAGTGCTGGTTTTTCGGCTGTGGAAAATAAATCCGCCCACGATCCGCCTGTCCCCCGTGATCTTACTAGCAGCGCTGTGCGGGGTTCTTCTGGCTCAGCCTCCGGCAAGATTTCAAGCTATATTCGATCTTTCGATGACGCTCATTGTGTTCCCTGGTTTGGTCTACATTGCCGCGAGCAGTGTTCCAAGCAAACGCACGATCGCCGTGTTGGCTTGGCTCGGGGGAATCTCCTATGGCGTTTACGTGCTGCAAATGCCGCTATTCAATTTTCTCACACGCGTGGTCGCGCACACTGTCGGCAGTAAGGCCGCTCCGTCTCTTTTTTGGGGTTGTGCATTCGTCGCCTTTGTCGTAGCTGCGACGGTTTTCGCCGACGAATATGTTTCCGACCGACCCGACGTGTAATGACGCGGCTCGTAAAGCAAACCGGTTGGTTCAACCGAGCGTCCAACTCCGCATCTTGAGCGTTGCGGGTTCTCGCCCTCGCGCATCATGGCACGCAAATATATCGCGGCTCGCGGCTATCGGGCCGGTGTCTGCGGCAATGCCTCGATGTATACCGATTGAACCGGCGGCGGCTTAGGCTTTGGGGCGCGCATCACCGACCAGACGAAGTACACGGCCAGCAGGAAAGCCACAATCCAGAAGGCGATCGCGAGAGGGCGGTATTCCTCCGCCATGCTCTTGGCTTTGTATTCCTTGAGATCGCCCGGCTGCGGGCCGTTGGGTTCTTCCCCGCGAAATACTCTAGGCACTCTGCATCAACCTCGGTTTGAGCGGGCAGCCTCGGTGGCGGCGAGTCCGCCCTTCAATACGTAGGCTTCGAAGCCGCGCTCGCTCAGGATATAAGCGGCGGCTGAACTGCGGCGGCCCGTGTCGCAGCACACCACGTACTGAGTGTTCTTATCGAGGGCATTGAGCTTCAGGCGAATGAAATACAGTGGAATGTTCACGG
>JANYLM010000066.1 GCA_025357835.1 Gammaproteobacteria bacterium | reverse complement strand
TTTCATGCGCCACGCTGATCTTGCCGCCGACGCCCGCCAAGGCAGTTTCAACCGACATGCGCATGGCATGCGGGCGGCTGGGAATAATGAGAGGATAGTCGACCAGCTCGCCGAGGGTAATCGTTTTTCGTGACCGGCGCGGCGCAGTACCTAAGCGCGGCATGATGAGGAAGAGCTGTTCATCCATGAGAGGCTGCAAATCCATGGCGGGCGAGCCGACCGCGTTGTACACCAAGGCGCAATCGACCCGGCCCACATTGAGCCATTCCACGATGTAGGTCGACAAGCCTTCGACCGTCGCGAACCTCGCGTTCGGTAATTGCTGTCCAAAGGCCTTCACCAGCGGCACCGTGACGCAGCGACCGAGGCTTGGCGGCAAACCGAGCGCGAAGTGCCCGGCATCCCCATTGCGTTGATCGGCCAGCTCCTGACGCGCCCGACCCAGCTGGGTCAGGATGCCCCGCGTATGCTCGAGCAAGCGGCTGCCCGCATCCGTGAGCACGACACCGCGTCCGTTGCGCTCGAATAGTGTATGGCCCAACTCCGATTCCAACTGCCGCACCTGGCGGCTGAGCGCGGGCTGGACCACGGATAGAAAGGCCGCGGCGCGCGTGAAGCTGCCAAGCTCTGCCACGTGACGGAAATATTCGAGCTGCTTCAGCTCCAAAATCAAACCTCCGAGAAATAGCAATTCGACATAACAGGAATATCCGTCATTCCTTGATAGTATACGTGAACATGCAGTACTCCATACCATGTCTTTTCATGCGCGGCGGCACCTCTCGCGGGCCGTTTTTTCTCGAGACTGATCTGCCGGCGGACGTTGCCGCGCGGGACAGGGTGTTGCTGGCCGTCATGGGCTCGCCCACACACGCCAGATCGATGGTTTGGGAGGCGCGGACCCGCTGACCAGCAAGGTCGGCATCGTCAGCCGGGGCAAGACAGCCGATGTGGACCTGGAGTTCTTGTTCGCGCAAGTTTCCGTCGCTGAGGCGCGGGTCGATACCACGCCTAATTGCGGCAACATACTCGCGGCGGTGGTGCCGTTCGCCCTGGAGACTGGGTTGGTGGCGGCCCGCGGCGAAGTCACCACCATGAGAGTCCTGACGCGCAATACCGGAACTTTGAGCGACATTGAGGTGCGCACGCCGAGGGGCAAGATCGACTACGTGGGCAGTACGCGAATCGATGGGGTGCCCGGCACAGCCGCTCCGGTCACAATCCGATTCTTGGAGGCGGCGGGTTCGGTATGCGGCTCTTTACTGCCGACCGGCAATCTCGTTGATCGGTTCGAGGACGTGGACGTGACGTGCATCGACAACGGCATGCCCGTAGTACTTATGGCGGCAGAAGCGCTGGGCGTCACCGGCTACGAAGCGCGCGAGGTCTTGAATGCGAACGTAGAGCTCAAGCAACGCCTCGAATCCATTCGGCTGCAGGCGGGCCCGGCCATGAAGTGGGGCAATGTGGCTAAAAAAGTGGTGCCATAGATGTGCCTGGTTGCTAAACCGCGGGCAGGCGGGCAGATTTCGACGCGCACTTTCATTCCGCACGACTGTCATGCCGCCGTAGGTGTCCTCGGCGCAGTAACGGTGGCGACCGCGGCGGTGTTACCGGGCAGCGTCGCCAATCGCTATGCAAAAGTTCCGGCAGGAACAACCAAGACGATTTCGGTGGAACATCCGAGCGGTGAATTCAGCGTCGTGCTGAGCATGAATGCCGAAGTTCCCTCCGAAGTTGTCGGGGCGGCGCTCCTGCGCACCGCGCGACTCATCATGCGAGGCGAGGTATTCGTACCGCAGTCCATCCATGTGTCAAAGGAGGTCCGATGATTGGCCAGTCTGGAATTGCCGTCAAGTCAGTGACGCGCGCCGATTCGGCGAGTGTGACGGAACTGAGCAAATTTGGCGTCGCCACCGTGCATGAGGCCATGGGCCGCTTGGGACTCATGGCACCTTACATGCGGCCCATTTATTCAGGCGCGAAGGCGTGCGGTACGGCGGTCACCAGTTTCGCGCACCCCGGCGACAACTGGATGCTGCACGTGGCGGCGGAGCTGCTGCTGCCGGGCGATGTAGCCGTACTCGCTACCTCCGCGGAAAACACCGATGGCATGTTCGGCGATTTGTTGGCGACCTCGTTTCGCGCCCGCGGCGCTGCGGGGTTGGTGATTGACGCCGGCTGTCGAGATGCGGCGGAGCTTCGTGAAATGAGCTTTCCCGTGTGGGCAAAAGCAGTGCACGCCAAGGGTACCGTGAAGGCCACCGTAGGATCGGTCAACACGCCCATCGTTTGCGCCGGCGCCCTGGTGCAACCGGGTGACGTGGTGGTCGCCGATGATGACGGCGTGGTGATCGTCCCGAAACTGCACGCCGCCCGAGTCGCGGCGGCAGCTGCGGCCCGCGAGGCCAAGGAGGCTGGCAACCGCAAACGTTTGGCGGCGGGCGAGCTCGGCTTGGACCTATACGGCATGCGCGAACCCTTGGCGAAGGCGGGCTTGCGCTACTTTGTCGACGAAGAGGCTTACCAGCAGGACGAGCGAAGATGACCGCGGGCAAAAATCCCTTGAAGAGCTGCTTGCCACCCGACCCGCTACCGATATCGCCCGCTCTACGCCTGCCTGCGCGAACATGCGATGCGCATTGCCATGTGTTCGGCCCGGCCAACGAATTTCCCTACGCTGCCGATCGCAGTTACACGCCGCCCGATGCGCCCGTCGAGAATCTGCGGCGGCTCCACGCCAAGCTTGGCGTCTCGCGTGCCGTGATCGTGCACGCGAGCTGCCATGGCACGGACATGGATGTCACGTTGGACGCGATCGCATCGAGCCGCGGGGCCTATCGCGGCGTTGCATGCGTCGAGGATTCGATTACGGATCGGGAACTGCTGCGTTTGCACGATGGCGGCATCCGCGGCATACGCTTTAATTTTGTCAAACATTTGGGTGGCGTGCCGGACCTAGATGTTTTCCATCGGCTGCTCGCCCGCATCAAACCGATGCGATGGCATGTGGTGCTGCACCTCGATGCCGACGATATTCTGGCTCAACAAGACGTGCTCAACCGCATCGATTTGCCGTTCATCATCGATCACATGGGTCGTGTCGAAGCCGCCGACGGACTCGAGCAGCGCCCCTTCCAGCTGTTGTTGGATTTGTTCCGCAAAAATCCTTTCTCCTGGATCAAGGTATGCGGTGCGGAGCGCGTGTCGGTAGGCAAGCGGCCGTTTCGCGATGCCGTGCCATTCGCCCGCGCCTTGATTGCAGCCGATTCGTCCCGAATCCTGTGGGGAACCGACTGGCCGCATCCGAATATCACCAAGGACATGCCGAACGACGGCGAATTGGTCGATCTCTTCGCCGAGATCTGCCCCGGCGAGGCAACGCGCGAAAAGATCCTCGTGGATAACCCGACACGAATGTATTGGGCGGACTTGGGGGCACACCCATGATCATCGACTGCCATGGCCATTACACGACGGCCCCGGCCGCGCTGCAGAAATTTCGCGACGAACAATTGACTGGCCTCAAAAGCGGCCTCGACTTAGCGTTGAGCGCGCAGCCCGCGATCAGCGATGATCAGATTCGCGACAGCCTGGAGAATGCACAGCTCAAATTGCAGCGCGCCCGTGGCACAGACCTGACGATTCTTTCCCCGCGCGCCTCGGCCATGGCTCACCATATCGGCAACGAAATCACCAGTCGACACTGGACCCAGGCCTGCAACGACCTTATTCATCGTGTGTGCACGCTTTATCCCGAGAACTTCGTCGGTGTTTGTCAGTTGCCGCAATCGCCGGGTGTCGCGCCGGCCAACAGTGCCGCGGAATTGACGCGCTGCGTGGAGGAGCTCGGATTCATCGGCTGCAATCTAAACCCTGACCCTTCGGGCGGACATTGGACTTCGCCGCCGTTGAGCGACTCTCACTGGTATCCGCTCTATGAGAAGATGGTGGAGCTGGATGTGCCGGCAATGGTGCACGTGAGTTCGTCATGTAATCCGAATTTTCACGCCACCGGAGCACACTATCTCAATGCGGATACGACGGCCTTCATGCAGTTTCTCACGAGCGATCTATTCAAGGACTTTCCGACACTGCGGTTCATCATTCCCCATGGCGGCGGAGCCGTACCCTATCACTGGGGACGGTACCGGGGTCTTGCCCAAGACCTAAAGCGCCCGCCGCTCGGTGAGTATCTGCTAAAAAATGTAGTCTTCGATACCTGCGTTTATCATCTTCCCGGGATCGAACTGCTGCTGAAAGTCATCCCCATCGACAATATCATCTTTGGTTCGGAGATGGTGGGCGCCGTGCGCGGAATCGACCCGGAGACGGCGCAGTATTTCGACGATACCAAGCGCTTCATCGATGCACTTCCGTTGAGCGAGGTCGATCGGGGCAAGATGTTCGAGGTCAATGCGCGCAAGGTATTTCCGCTCCTCAACAGGCAGCTCGCACAGCAGTGCAAATAAATGACCAATGAGCAGGAAACGCGAGCCTCATCTGCGCGCGACAACACAATCACCATCGTCTTTTGCATTCTGGTGGCTTTGTGCGAGGGGATCGATCTGCAGGCGGCCGGCGTCGCCGCCGGGGGTATAGGCGCGGATTTCAAGCCGACTCCCAACCAGTTTGGAACATTCTTCAGCGCCAGCACGTTCGGCCTGTTCTTGGGGGCGGTTATCGGCGGCCGGCTCGCCGACAGTATTGGACGAAAGAGAGTCCTGGTCGCGTCCATTGGAGTGTTTGGACTGTTCTCGCTGCTCACTTGCGTCGCGGTGGACGTGCATTCATTGATCTGGGCGCGCGCATTGACCGGCTTGGGCCTTGGCGGAGCCTTACCCATGTTACTGACTCTCGTGACCGAAAGCAGCGCACCCGAGAATCGAAGCGCCAACGTGGCGATAGTCTACGCGGCCATGCCACTCGGCGGAGCGGCGGCAAGTTTGTTGAGCATGTTGCTCGCGACCTCGCATTGGCGGACTC
>JANYLM010000058.1 GCA_025357835.1 Gammaproteobacteria bacterium | reverse complement strand
CGTCGAGCGCGCGATGATGCAGCAGTCGGCGCTCAGCCGGGCTCTCATGAACATGGAAAAGGAAGACTATGTCCGGCGCGTGGCGCGCCGCGACGATGCCCGCTATGTCGAAGTGTTTCTGACCGACAAAGGCCGCGCACTGTTCAACTCTTTGAATGTCGTGGTACGCCGCCGCCAACAGCGTCTGCTCGAGGGGTTTTCGCCTCAGGAACTCGCTACGGCCTTCGCCCTAATCCGGCGGATGAGCCAAAATATGGTGCGCGAGTAGCGTAGACGCACCAGGCTCCGCGAGTTTCGTAAGCCTTTCTGCCCGAACTAAAGCTCGACATGTCGGTTGCGCGCAACAAAAAACGCTGACTTGATATTTCATATGATAACTCATATTGTGAACACATAAGAATTCTTATGCCGGACAAGTCAGGGGGATATCAATGCTTCATCTTGCAATCGGAATTCAATTGACCCGCAAGTACACACTTTCCTGCGGCATGCTCGTCGCGGGCGCCGGCATGGCCGCGACGCTGATCTGCGCGCCCGTCGTGGCGGCGGATCTGGCCACCCAGGCTTCGGGTGAAGCCGCGCCGCTGGAGGAGATTGTCGTCACGGCCAACAAGCTCAATGTTCAGAAAGTGCTCGATGTCCCGGCATCGATCCAGGCCATCAGCGGCGAGTCGTTGCAGCGCGCCGGCTCCTCGGCGTTTATGGACATCGCCGGCCAGATACCCGGCTTGTCGGTGCAGGACTTAGGTCCCGGCGACAAGAAATACGTGATCCGCGGCATCAACTCCACCGGTGATTCGACCACCGGCATCTACTATGGAGAAGCCGTGATCAGCGCCTCCAATGCCGATGACGGCGGCGGCTTCCAGTCCGACATTCGTCTGTACGACCTGGATCGCATCGAAGTTTTGCGCGGTCCGCAGGGCACCTTGTACGGCGCGAGTTCCATGAGCGGCACAATCCGCTTTGTCCCCAATTCGCCAGATCTTCACAATCTCGGCGGGTACCTGACGATGGAAGGATCGGAGACCTCCCACGGCAGCGGGAATTACAACTTCAACGGCGCGATTAACCTGCCCCTCATTGACGGCGTGCTGGCGCTGCGCCTGGTGGGATGGAAGGCCGATGATAGCGGCTACATCGATCAGACCCGCGTGGGCGTAGGCGTTACCGGCCTCGTCAATGTGGGAACAGCCCAAGTACCGAAGTATCAGCCCGCTCCGGTCGCAGGCCAAGGGTTCGTCAAGGGCGTCAACGATGACAACGTGGGCGGCGGACGGGTGATAGTGCGCTATCAGCCCACCGACAACCTGACTATCGACGCCAATTACACCTCGCAGAGCGAAACCTCGGGCGGTTCATCGCGCTACACTCCGGCGGGCGTCACTGCTTTCAACACCTTCACCCCCAAGCTGGTCGCCACCAACATCCCGCCCGTGCAGGGTTGCGACCTGTGCAACACCGATGTGACCCGAAGTCCGTGGAGCGACAATCTCAAGGTTTTCGGCGTGACGGTGGCGTATAAAACGACCGCAGGCACGGTGACCGGCACCACCAATCAGTTCAACCGCACGACCGGCTTCACTTTCGACTCTACCCCCATACTGGTATCTTTCAGTGTCCCCGTGCCGGCCGAGACTCTCGAACCGCGGACTCGGAAAGTCAACGCCAGCGAGCTGAGATTCGCCAGCGACTTGGATTCCCCCGTCAACTTCGTGGTCGGTGGTTTCCGCGAGCATGACAGTCAGAATCTGGCGGTACAGGTGATCGCCACGAATGGCTTCGGCTTGCCGAATGGTCCGTTCAGCAGCGCCAACTCCGACGATGCACTTAATTTTCCGGGCGTCGGCACCACCTTCTTCGGCCGAACGGATGACAGGACCGCTACTCAATATGCGGGTTTCGGCGAGGCCACATGGAAAATCACCCCTGCCTGGACCGCCGTTGCGGGATTGCGCTATTTCACCGAGACGCTGAACGGCGTGCAGACGCAGACCCATCCCTTCGGCGGCTTTCCACCCGGGCCGACTTTGGTCCCTTTGCCTGACCCCCAGGAGACCTTTAACAAAGTCACGTGGAAGGCCAATCTCAGCTATAAATTCAATGAGAGCCTGCTGGGCTACGGGACCGTCTCGACAGGCTTCCGAGGCGGCGGTCTGAACGCCGTCAGCCAACCGTTCGAAAAGATCCCCGCGGCCTACGCGCCGGATACGCTCACCAATTTCGAGGTGGGCGCCAAGGGTCGGCTGTTCGATGGCCTGTTCGACTATCAGGCCGACGTCTATTTCACCCGCTGGAACAACATACAGGTGCAACAAACGACCCCCGACGGCGCCTTCGTGTACCAAGGCAACGCGGGTACCGCGCACGTCAAGGGTGCAGAGTTCGAATTCACCGCCCGTCCCGTCCAATACCTGACCGCCAGTTTTGCCGGTTCGTATACTGACGCCTACCTCACCGAGGGAGCCAGTATGGCGCAAAAAGCGTTCAACCCCACGCTGGGTGTCACCGGCGATGCCATTCCCAATGTGCCGAAGTTCCAATTCAACCTTAGCCTCAACTACACCCGACCGTTGAGCGGAAATTGGCAGGGCGTGGTTGCGACGGATGTGAACTATCGTGACGCAGTGAATGCCTATTTCGCCTCCAATACTCAATTCAATCTGCCGCTTGCGCCCTACACTCTGGTCAATCTACGGTTTGGCCTCATCAACGGTCCGTGGAGCGTTACTGCTTTCGCCCGCAATCTGATCGACAAGCGTGCCGAGGTATCTGCGATCAATTCCTCGCAGGACCCCGATTCGCTTCTGACGGTGCGCCCGCGGACGATCGGCGTGAGGTTAACGCGGACTTTCTAATGAGAAAGAGAGCGGTGGTGTATCGGGTCCTTCCCTGGATGGTTGCATGCGCGTTGTTGATGGCCGAGGGCGGACGGGCGGGCGCCGAAGATCAAGGCGGCAAGGGAATGCCGCTCTGGGACCTCTACAACTTGGTGCTAAGGCACGCCAAGTACATCGACTTGACGCACGCCATGGCACCGGGCGGACCGATTGGCGAAGGATTCGCGGACTTCAAGGTTGCACCCGCGCGTGCGGGGGTGTCCATCCCGGGTGTCATCGACACCGGCGAGCCGTTCACCTACGACAAGCTGGGGGTGGCGATCACGGCCTACGAGTTGCCGATGGACCATATAGGCACCCAGTTCGGACCTCCAGCGCATGAGAATGATCATGGAGCGACTATGAGCGATATCCCGCCCACCGTTGCGTTGCGGCCATTGGTGGTCATCAACGTGGCGGCCAAGGTCGCTGTGGACCCTGGATATCAGACCACAGTCGCCGACATAAAGGACTGGGAACACCGCCACGGGCAGGTGCCGGCTGGATCCGTGGTGATGATCCGATCGGATTGGTCGCAGAAGTGGAACGATCCGAAGCGCTTTACTGCCCAGCCGTTCCCCGGCGTAACCTTGGCGGCACTCAAGTACTTGCACCTGGACCGGCATGTTCTAATGCATGGACATGAACCCTTGGATACCGATAACACCGCTCCCGAGTTCGTCGGCGAGAAATGGCTGCTGAAGCATAATTTCGCCCAGGCCGAGGGTGTCGCGAATCTCGACCGCGTCCCCGAAAGCGGCGCTCTGATTGCGATCGGTTTCGCGAAATTCCAAGGCGGAACCGGCGGATTTGCCCGCTATATCGCAATTGCGCCGGAGAGCTGGCGTTTTGGCACCACGATCGATGAACAGTCCGGTGCGCCCCTCCCGATGCACGTACGCCCGCTGCGCCGCGGTGCCGACGGGGTGCTGAGAGAAACCCATGAATGAATCCGCAACGCCCCCCGTCATTGCCAATCGCAAGGGTTACTACTACGAGATCAAGGCAGGCAAGCGCTACCTGTGGTGTAGCTGCGGACGATCGAAGACGCAGCCGTTCTGCGACGGTTCGCACGCCGGCACAGGCTTCTTGCCGGTGACGTTTAAGGCCGAGACGGACGAGGACGTCATCTTTTGCGGTTGCAAGCATACGGCCACGGCGCCGTTCTGCGATGGCGCCCACAGTAATCTGCCGGGCGGCTATCTCACTGATGACCCGGATGGCGCCGAGAACCGCAAGGTAGCGATGGTCGCGGCGAGTGCCGCGCCGGTTGTTCGGCTCGACGGGCAGTGCTATGTCTTCTCCACCCATAGGGCGACGCTCGTGCCGCGCGGTTCGATGCGGTACTGCCCGGTTGTGAGTCCGGCTTTGGGCGCGCTGTTTCAATCGCAGTTCTACGCGGAAATCTCTTTGGGTGCCTCGCCCATAATTTCGGCGGATGGACGGCACACCGTGCTGTTCGTTATCGACGGGGAAGGGGAGATCGAGATCAGCGGGCGGCGCTTTGCGGTAGGTCCGCGCACCGGCGTGTATGTCCGGCCGAGCGAAGCCTACCGCGTGCATAATCTCTCCGCCGCGCCGATAAAGCTCTTTGTCTCCAATGGCCCCGGCAGCGAAAACCTGATCTGGCTGAACGATATGCCGACGGCATTCGAAGCTCAGTATCCGCACCGCGATGCGAGCATCGATCCCGCACAGCGCCACAAGATGGCCGAGCGCTATTATCAAATGCTGGTCAATCGCGAGCATGGTTCAACGGTCGTGACTCAGTTCATCGGCAACATCCCGCTATCAAAGGCAGAACCGCACCGGCATCTTTACGAAGAGGCGCTGATCTTCCTGAACGGTGCCGGCGTGGTTTGGACGGAGAACGTCAAGACGACCGTTGCAGCGGGAGATGTTCTGTTCCTTCCACGAAAGCAATTGCACTCCGTGCAGTGCACGACGCCGGGCGGCTTCGACATCGTCGGGGTGATCTATCCCGGCGACAACCCGTCGATCAACTACTGAACTGCCGCTGTCAACGCCGCCCACGGTCAGAGCTGCCCGCAATGATGGGGCGCGCGTGATGGCTGAACAGTTCAATCCGTAACATTCCTTGCGCCAGTGTCGTGCAGCGCCGGCTGGCGAGATTGCCGCCGCCGGGGTATAAATTCGCCATGGAAATCGCATCGAATGGGGCGGCTGCTGCTGGCGCAGCCGCACTCGAATTGGTTGTCGCGGTGGCGGAAAACGACGTTATCGGACGCGGCAATCAGCTACCGTGGCACCTGCCTGCGGACCTACGGCATTTCAAATCGCTAACCCTCGGCAAGCCCGTGCTGATGGGCCGCAAAACCTACCATTCTATCGGCAAGGCGCTGCCGGGGCGAACGAATATCGTGCTCAGCCGATCGACGGGGTTTTCACCCGGCGATTGCGTGATGGTGAAGACTCTCGACGAGGCGCGAATCGCGGCGGGCGCGCAGCCTGCGTTGATGGTGATCGGCGGCGCGGAAATCTATCGGCAGTGTTTGCCGCTTGCGAGTCGCATTCATCTGACCCTGGTCCATGCTCGAATCGAGGACGGCGACACGGTTTTCGCGGACTGGCGCAGCGCCGAATGGGCGGAGTCATCATGCGAACGGCATGAGCCGGACGACAAGAATGCCCATGCTTATAGCTTCATTACCCTCGAACGGATGACAGCCGGCGGCGTCAACTGATTGGCGCGAGCCTGGCATGGATCTCACGCTCCGCACGCTTGAAGTCAACGTCCGCGAGGCTAGCGACTCCGTCCGACGTCAATTCGTCCAGTAACTGCGTTTGTACGGTTCCGCGCTGCTGCGCAGTCTGGTACGGAATTTCATGATGGAACATCACCATGGAGTAGCGGGGGATGAAGCGCTGCGGGAACCGCCGCTCCAGTTCCAAGGACAGCGCCTGTTGTAGCTGAAACTTGGGGTTGGCGACGCGTTCGCGCATTTCCAGATAATTGTCGAGCGCCATGGCGCCGATGGCGTCGGTGTTGGGTTTGCGCAGGGCGCCGAATTCCGCGAACACGCCTTCCCAAGAGGTATGCCGGCCCATGCAGCCGTCGAATTCCACGCAGTCTTCGAAGCAGCAATTCATGCCTTGGCCGTGAAAGGGCACGATGGCGTGCGCGGAGTCGCCGATCAGCGCCGTCATATCTCGATAATGCCAGGGCTTCGCCAATACCGTACCGAGAAAGCCGACAGGGTGTTCTTGGAACTCGGCAATGCAATCGGGCATCAATTCGCGAGCGTCGGGGAAACTCCGCGACAGGAATTCTTCGATGGCAACCTTGTCGGTCAAGCTCTCGAAACTCGTCTCACCGTGCTTGGCCAGGAATAGGGTTGCGGTAAAGCTGCCGTCCTCATTCGGCAGCGCGATCAACATATAATTGCCGCGCGGCCAAATGTGCAAGGCATCGGCAGCCATTTTGTAGCGCCCGGCCGCATCGGCTGGAATGGATAGCTCCTTGTAGCCATGCGCTAGATCGGTCTCCTGCGCCTCGATCAATTGCATCATGGTCATGCGCCGGCGCATCCACGAGCCGGCGCCATCGGTGGCCAAGAGCGGCTGCATAGGTACTCTGATCAGCCGGTCCTGACGAAGATCGCGTATCAGCGCCATTCTCTCGTCAAATTCGGCGGCCTCGAATCGATGCTCGAAATGCACGCTGACCCCAGGCTGGCGAGCGGCCACGTCGAGTAAGGTCTGGTTGAGCCTGTGGCGCGAGATCGAGTAAATCAGCTCGTTGGGCCGCTGGCCATAGGGCTGGAGCGAGGTGCCTCCCTCGGCATGATGAATGAGCCGTCCGCGCATGGGCAGCAACGCCTGGTGAAGGGCTTGAAACACCCCCGCCAGTTGCAGGGCATGAATGCCGCGATCCGCCAATGCCAGGTTGATGGATCGGCCGGAATCCGCGGTTACCCCTCTCGGGTCGGAGCGGCCTTCGTAGAGTTCCACGGTGTGGCCGCGGCGCTGCAATAGGATGGCGAGCAGCGCGCCGGTGGGGCCGGCGCCGATGATGCGAACCGTGGACCGGTCGATGCTCACCGGCGCAGGGCTAGCGATAGGGCGTCCACCGCCGCGACTACATCACTGTAGGAGTTGTATAGTGGAATCGGCGCCAGCCGCAGCACATCGGGCTCGCGCCAATCGACCACTATTCCCGCCTCGGTGAGTAGCTCATAGCAGCGCTTGGCGTCCGCGGGCGATCGCTTGAGCGCCAAGCTCAATTGACAGCCGCGCCCGTCGACCGCGCTCGGTGTAATGATGTCCACAAGGCCCGGGAGCAAGGTGTCGACAAGCCGCTGCAAGAACCCGGTCAGCGCAATCGATTTCTCCCGCAGCCGCCGAATCCCGGCGCGCTGAAAGATATCCAACGATGCCAGCAGCGGAGCCGCGGAAAGCACCGGTGGATTGCTGATTTGCCAACCTTGTGCGCCCGCGATGGGATTGAACTCGGGTCCCATCTGAAACCGTGTCGCTGCATCTTGCCCCCACCAACCGGCAAACCGCGGTATAGCGACGTTGCGAGCATGGCGTTCGTGCACGAAGCAACCACCGATCGCGCCGGGTCCGGCGTTCAGATACTTGTAACTGCACCACACGGCGAAGTCGACATTCCAATCGTGCAAATTCAGCAGGGTGTTGCCGATGCCGTGAGCCAGGTCCAGGCCCACTGCGGCGCCGGCGCGGCGTGCCGCGCCGATCACGGGAATCAAGTCCAGGGATTGACCGGTAAGATACTGAACACTAGGTAACAGCACCAGTGCCAGAGTACCGCCCTCTTGCTCGATGCGGCGGATCACGTCCTCCGTTCTCAATATTCTCTCGCCGGGACGCGGCGCGACTTCTATCAGGTGTTCCGGCGCATTCAGGCCGTGGAAGGCGAGCTGCGATGCGATGGCGTAGCGATCCGAGGGAAAGGCCGATTTCTCGATCAGCACTCGGCTGCGCATCCCCACGGGGCGAAAGAAACTCACCATCATCAAGTGCAGATTGACCGTCAACGAATTCATGGCGACGACTTCGGTCTCATGAGCGCCGATGAGGGCGGCGAGCGGCGCGGCCGCTTGTTCGTGATAAGGGATCCAAGGCCGTTTCGCGGCGTAATGCCCGAGTACTCCCAGGCGTTGCCAGTCCTGCAGCTCTTGTTCAACATATTGCGCCACTGATTTGGGCTGAAGCCCCAACGAATGACCGCAGAGATACACCAGTCTGCGTCCGGCGGCGTCGTAAGGATGATGGAATTGCGCCGCGAAGCACGCTAGAGGATCCTTTGCGTCTTGGGCCAGCGCCTCTGCCGCGTGGGGCGTCACTTGCCGGGAGCCTGCATGACCACACTGCAGACTGTGCAGGTGCGCTGCGAAATGCTCGCGTAAAATCGCGCAAAAATCTCCGGCAGCTGCGTTTCAATGTCGCGCACGGCAACTCGTTCTAGATGCAGGCGGTGCCCGCAGTGCTCGCAATACCAGGAGAACCCATCTAGTTCATCGGGATTTCGGCGTCGTTCGACCACGATTCCGACGCTGCCCGCCGGACGCTGCGGTGAATGGGGCACTTCCGCCGGCAACAAGAATACCTCGCCCTGGCGGATGGGTACGGCGGTCAAGCGGCCGTTCTGCATGGTCTTGAGCACCATGTCGCCTTCCAACTGGAAGAAAAACTCCTCGCTCGGATCATGATGGAAATCCTTGCGTGAATTGGGACCGCCGACGGCCATGACGATGAAGGCACTGTCCTGAAACAGCAGCTTATTGCCCACCGGTGGTTTGAGCAGATCGCGATTCGTGTCAATCCATTGGAGCAGATTGAAGGGTGGAGCTGGTTTCATCCCTTCATTATAGCGGCGCCGTGAAACTTCGCCGCCATTGGCGTAGTCAAAACAATCGGGGGTCCGTATGCGGTCTTGTTGGGTGCTCGCCGGGGTGGGACTGATGTTCGCCGCCACTACTTGGTCGGCCGAGCGCGGCACCGCCTACCCGATTGCGGCGGCCTGGAAGGAGCAGCGTCTGAATTTCTACTACATGGGCCGCACCTCACGCTATAGCTGCGATGGCTTGCGCGACAAGGTGCGCGCCATGCTGCTGGACTTGGGGGCGCAGCGGGATCTACGCATCACGGCCTTGGGCTGTGAAGAACCGGCGGCGCGGGCGCGGCTCGGTTCTTTGGGCCCCAGCTTAGGATTGGTTTTCTCGACGCCGACCCTGGTGGACGCCGCCGCCAAACCGCTGCACCCGGGGGATTTGGGAGTGGTGAACGCGCGCTTCGAGGCGTTTACCATCACCAGCGACGCGTTTCGCAATATGGGCATCGCAGATTGCGAGCTGGTCGAGGCGTTCGTGCGTCAGATCCTGCCGAAGTTCGTCACTCGAGATCTTAGGCAAGATATCACCTGCGTGCCGTTCCAGCAGAGCGGCCGGTACTTGGTGCGGGGAGAGATATTGAGAGCCTTACCGACCCGCTAGCGCTCCACGGGGGCGGCGCAGGCGACCTGCACGGGCTGCGCATCGGGGTCGTCCAATCGCAATGCGGTCAGGGTGCCTCCCCAGACGCAACCCGTATCGAGGCTGGTGACATCGGCATTGTTGAAAAAGCCCAAGGTCGACCAATGACCGAAGACAATGCGCGGTCCGTGCCAGCGAGCCGCAGGCGCCTGGAACCACGGTATCAGCGATCTGGTCTGCGCCTTGTGCGGCGATCCCTTGACGCGCAGCATCAATCGGCCGTCCGTGTCCACGTAGCGCAGTCGCGTGAAGCAATTGACGATGAATCGCAGGCGTTCCTCACTGCTCCGCACTTCGTCCCAGCGGTCGGGGCGATCACCGTACATTTGGCTGAATAACCGTACCGGGTCGCACCGCAGGGCGCTCTCGAATTCTCGGGCGCACTGCCGCGCCATCGCAATATCCCATTGGGGCGCCAAACCTGCATGCAGCATGCAAGCGTTCAATGCCTGATCTTCGTGAAGCAGCGGTCGACTCGCCAGCCACTCGATGAGAGTATCGCGATCCGGAGCGGCGAGGATTTCGTTTAAGGTATCGTCACTGCGAACCTGGGCCGATCCAAAGGCCACGGCCAGGAGGTGCAGATCGTGATTTCCGAGAGTGACCGTGGCCGCGTCACCGAAGGCACGGATTCTGCGCAGTACCCCCAGCGAATCGGGCCCACGATTCACCAGATCGCCGACAAACCAAAGCCGATCACGCTCCGCCGAGAATTGTAGGGCGGTCAGCAAGGCGCCGAGTTCACGGTCGCAGCCTTGCACGTCACCGATTGCGTACAGCGCCATCAGCCACCCATGGGGCTAGTGCAGCACTCCGGGCATTGCCAGCCGGAACGGCGCGATCGGAGCATCGAATTGCTGCCCATCATCCGCCACCATTTGATAACTGCCCTGCATGGTGCCGACCGGGGTTTCGATGACAGCGCCGCTGGAGTATCTAAACCCTTGACCGGGCTTCAGGTAAGGCTGCTCGCCGACCACGCCGTCGCCACGCGTCTCTTTCACATTGCCGTTCGCGTCCGTGATGATCCAGTGGCGGGTCAGCAGGCGCGCCGGTACCTGCCCTTCATTGCGTATGGTGATGGTGTACGAGAAGACAAAGCGCTTGTCGCGCGGATCGGACTGCTCCTCAATGTATGAAGTCTCAACTTCAACACGAATTCTGGGGTTCGCCGGCTCGGGTGTCATGACCTGCATCGCATTACTTCAAGCGGACCGCCAGCACGTCGCAGTGAGCGGCATGCAGAACGGTGTCCTCCGTAAAATTCACGAGGATGGCCAGGCCGTGTCGCTCACGGCTGCCAAGGACGATGAGATCCGCCTGCTCCTCTTCCGCGACGCGGAGAATCTCCGCCTTGGTGTTGCCGGCTTCGACCCGCCCGGTGGCACGCGGCAGCGCCAAGCGAGCGATGAGCTCGGCGATGGACCGTTGCGATCGTTTAATCAACTCTTCCTCGATTTGTACCGTCGGCATCAATGATTCGCCCAGGGGTTCGACGGGCACGAATTCCACGACATGCAAGGCGAGTATCGTGGCATCCGAATACGCCGCGAGATTCCGTGCGGCAATGGCAACCTGCTCGCTGTCTTCCGAAAGATCGAGTAGAACCAGGAGCTTCTTGTATCCGGCCATGCGATCAAGTATAGCCGACCAATCGAGAGTAATGGGCGGCGAGCAGGCCGAATTGCGCCGCCGCCAGTGTTTCCGGGCGTAGTTGCGGATCGATACCGCAGGATTCAATATCCTGCGAGGTGAGCAGACCCTTCAGGGAGTTGCGCAGAGTCTTGCGCCGGTGTGAGAAGGCCGCGGTCACCAGGGTCTTGAACACGCCGTCGCGGCCCATGTCGAAGCGGGGGCGCTCGGTGGGCCGCAATCGCACGATGGCGGACCACACCTTAGGGCGCGGCTGAAACGCACCGGGACCTACATCGAAGAGAGCCTCGACCTCGGTGACGGCGGCCAGCATGACCGTCAATCGCCCATAGTCCTTGGTTCCAGGCTGCGCCGCCATCCGATCCACGACTTCCTTTTGCAGCATGAAATACATGTCCGACAGGGCGGCCCGCTGATTCAGGAGACGGAACAGCAGGGGGGTCGAGATGTTGTACGGAAGATTGCCGACGATGCGCAGGGGCCCGCCCGCTCCTCGAAGCCGTATGAAGTCCGTGTCGAGTACGTCCTCGACATGCACTGTCAGCCCGTTCTTCGCCCGCGGATCGGCCTTGAGTGATTGTGCGAGATCACGATCGATCTCGATCACATCCAAGCGCTGGACGCGCTCGAGAAGTCCCCAAGTCAACGCGCCGCGACCCGGACCGACTTCGACGATGCGCTCGCCTGCCACCGGCGCCACGGCGTCGATGATCCGGCGTATCACGCCGGGATCGTGTAAAAAGTGCTGGCCGAATCGCTTACGAACCGGCATGTACGGTCTGGGCCGTCAACTCTATCGCGAGCGCCAGGGCTGCACGCAGGCTGCCGATATCCGCTTTCCCGGTTCGCGCCAAGCTCAGCGCGGTTCCGTGATCGACACTGGTGCGCAGGATGGGCAGGCCCAAGGTCACGTTCACCCCGGTGCCAAATCCCAGGTGCTTGATAACCGGCAGGCCCTGGTCGTGGTACATCGCCACAATGACATCGGCGGTTTGCAGGAATCCTGAGGTAAACGCTGTATCGGCGGGCACGGGTCCTTGAAGGTTCAAACCTTCCGCCCGCAGCTCTTGTATCACGGGCTGGATCACGTCGATTTCCTCGCGGCCTAAGTGTCCGGCCTCGCCCGCGTGCGGATTGAGTCCCAGCACGGCTATTCTCGGCGCCGTCAAGGAGAAATGCTTCTCCAAATCCATGTTGACGATACGCAGTGTCGCGCGCAGCCGCTCGCGGGTAATGGCACGCGGCACTTCGGCAAGCGGTAAATGAGTCGTCACCAGGGCTACCCGCAACCGATCGCTTACCAGCAGCATGACGGGCAGTGCCGCGCGCGTCCTGGACGCGAGATATTCGGTGTGGCCGGTGAATTTGTAGCCGGCATCCATCAAGGTGCTCTTTTGCACCGGAGCGGTCACCATGGCCGCAAATTCGCCGTTCGTGCAGCCGTCGCAGGCTCGGTCCAACATGTCGATCACATACGCCGCATTGCGTGCGTCCGGTTGCCCCGCGATCACGGCTCGAGCGGTGGGGATATGCATGACTTTGAGGATACCGGCACGATGCCGACCGGCCGGACTCGAGGAGTCGTAGCGTTCTACATCCAAGGGTAAATTCAAGGCGCCGGCCGTAGCCGACAGCAACTCGGCATCGGCGGCCACCACGATGTCCGCGTCCCATGGTTCTTGCGCCAAGGCGACGCAGGCATCCGGCCCTATTCCTGCGGGTTCGCCCGACGTGATGACGATCCGCGGTATATACACTACATCTAGAATTCGACGGACATAAAGACGAGGTGCGGCATGCTCACATCTTGACCTCGACGAAAGCCTCGTCGCGCAATCGGCGCAGCCACAACTCTGTTTCTTCGTCTGCCTTGCTCTCACGGATGGCGGTGAAGGCATGCTGGCGGCGCACATCATCGGTGCTGTCGTAGGTACGGGTACCCAACATCTGCACGATGTGCCAGCCGTACCGGCTCTTGAACGGCTCGGTGATCTCGTTGACCTTCAGATCCGCGATCGCCTTGTCGAATTCCGGTACGAAGGTACCCGGACCGCTCCAGCCCAAATCACCGCCGTCCGGCGCTGAACCCGGATCGGCCGAGTTGGTCGACGCAAGGCCGGCGAAATCCTCGCCCTTCAAGACGCGGTCGCGCAGCTTGCTCAATTTCTGGCGCACTGTTTCGTCGTCGTCCAGCTCATTCGTCTTCATGAGAATGTGCCGCACGTGAAGCTGATTGATGATGACCTGCGCCTCGCCGCTGCGGCGCTCATTCAGCTTGACGATGTGAAAGCCGCTCGGGGTGCGCACCGGCTCGCTCACCTCGCCCGGCTTCATTCGGCCTACCAGCTCCAAAATGAACTGCGGCAGCTGATTGCCTTTGCGCCAGCCGAGTTGACCGCCGTCCAACGCCGTCTGGCTGTTGGAATTGGCGATCGCAAGCTGGCCGAAGTCCTCGCCCTTGGTGGCACGCGCGGCCAATTCCTTGGCCTTGTGCGTAATTTCCTCCAACTGTTGCGGTGTGGCCGCTTCCGGCAGCGACAGCAAAATATGCGACACGTTGAATTCGTCGTTGGCGGCGGAAGTCTGCTGGCGGGTGAGAAACTGCTCAAGTTCATGTGGAGTAACGTTGATGTGGGCGATCACGTCGCGCTGCCGCAGGGTGCTCAAGGTCAATTCCTTGCGCATACCCTCGCGATATTGCTTGTAGTCGACGCCCTGCGCCCCAAGGGCCGTCGGCAGTTGATCGAAGGGGATCTTGTTGCGGCTGGCGATCTCCTGCAGGGCGCTGTTCAACTGCTCGTCGGACACCGTCAGGCCCACACGCTTGGCATGCTGCGTCTGAATTTCCTGCAGTATCAATCGATCCAAAACCTGCTGCTTGAGCACGCTCTGCGAGGGCAGTTCGACCTTTTGTTCCTGCAGCCTCTTGGTGACGGAGTCCATCTGCGCGTCCAGCTCGCTTTTCAGCACCAGGCCCTCGTTGACGATGGCCGCAATGCGGTCCAGCATTTCCCCGTGTATGCCGATATCCCGCGTTTGCGCGAGGGAAGCCGTTGACAGAAGCACCGCCGCGAGCACTTGAGAGCAAAAAAAGGCATATTTACGCATGTGTCGAATTCGTCCAGGATCTTAAGGGGCCGCGTTCTGGGCGTTGGGGTCGCGGGTCGAATAGCCGCGAATCTCTCGTTCCAAGAAGGTATTCGCAGATTTTCCGACCGAACTTAGGCCCGTGAGTTCCAATTGTAATGCAATCGAGGTGTCTAGTCCCGGGGTGTTGTTGGTGACACGGACGTAGCGGCGTTGCACCAGCTGAAGCTTCCAGCAGCAGCTTTTGTATTGAAATCCAGCCACTTGCTCGATGGTTTGATGATCCTGCAGGGAATATACCCAGCGCCCGACAGTGTTCCAGTGGTCGGTAATCGGCCAAGCGAACGACCCGTCCCACTGTTTCAGGATGGCCTGCTGGCTGAGGACGTTCTGCTGAAAGCGGTAGCCTATGTTCACGACCCGACTGGGGTCGGGTCGATACTGCAGCGAGACCTCGGATTTGTCGGTTTGCGAGGTGTACGTATTCCACAGGTAGTCGAAATTAAGGCTGAAATGCTTGTAGGCGGTTACCGAGATATCGGCGACCAGGTCTGAGGCGGAGAATGCCTGCGCCAGCTGCCCCGGAACCGCGGCGGCGAGAGTCTGCGAAGGCAGACCCGAGACATATTGTCCCGGCAGGATCATGAGAATTTGGCCGCGCGAGTTCACCAGTGCTTGCCCGGGCGCACTCAAGGGATTGACTCCCGGCACTGTCACCAGGTTCTGTCCCGACGATGCTGCCAGGGCTTCCGCGGGCAGACCCACCCGGGGAATCGAAAAATACCGAATCTGGCCGATGGTCGCCGACAGGTATTGAGCTCCCGATTGATGGTCGAAGAGCCGTGTGCTGAGGGCCAGCGCCACTTGATTCGCGTCGCCGATGCGGTCCTCGCCCACGTAACGATTGGTGCGAAACAGCTCGGTTAGATTCAGGTCCGGCAAGCCGCTGTCGAAAATCGGCAGTTGGTCCTGATTGCGGTAGGGCACATAGCTATAGACCACGCGCGGCTCGAGAGTTTGCGTGCGCTGGCCGCGCGAACCCGCGTCGCGTTCGAATATCAGTCCTGTATCGAGCCGCGCGTAGGGCAGAGTGCGGGTCGGCGTGCTCGAAGTGCCGATAGCGGCATTCTTCAATTCGTACTGCGTGAATTCGTAGCCGACCGCGGGTTCGAAGAAATAACCCGGCCCGCGGCTCGACCAGCGAAGTTCCGGCGCCACATTGAAGCGCACGCCCGTGGGGCCGAATTCGCGCAGGAAATTTACGATCTCGCTGTCCAGCGCAAATTCAATGGGGCTGTTCAAAATCGGCCACAATGCATTCCCCTGAATTCGCGGCACGCGTGAGTAGGGCCGCTCGTCGCAGGGCGTCGCCTGCATGGCGCCGCCCACGCAGGACCCGGGCACATGGATGTCGATGGTTTGGAAGTTCTGCAACTGCCCGCGCACGCGCCAGACATCGTCGTAGTAAAGGAAATCCGCCCGGCGTTCCAGGAAGGTCACGCTGGTCTGGTCGGAGCCGACGGCGAAGTCCTCGAAGTAGCGGCTATCGCTGACGGCGGCGATGTCGGCATCGAATCGCATGCCCGTTTTGAAGTCCGTGATGTCGGTGAAGCGGAAGTAGCTGCGATCACTGCGCGTCTGGGTATCGCTCGGCAGAAAGGTGGTATCGACCTGGCCGCGGGAGTCCCCGACAAGATAGCGAAATTGCCCGGCAAGCTGCACTCCGCGCGCTGTCAACACACCCGGCGTGAGCGTCAGATCGTAATTCGGCGCCAGATTGAAATAGTAGGGAACCTCCAGTTCGAAACCGTTGCTTCCGGAATGACCGAAGCTCGGGAACAGCAGGCCGCTCTTGCGCTCGTCGCCCAAGGGAAACGAAATATACGGTGTATAAAAAATCGGCACGTCCTTGAAGTGCATGGTTACATTGCGCGCAACCCCTTCCTGGACCTTGGTGTCGAGAGTGATCGATGTCGCCTTCATGATCCAGTCTTCGTTTCCGACCGGACAGGAGGTGTAGCGCACCTGGCTCAACTTCACACTGCCGTCCGGCATTACATCGATGTCCTTGGCGAAGCCACGCCCATTGCGGTCCATGAGTTGGAAGTTCGCCTGGTCGAAATTCGCGGCGCCGTCCAGCTCGTAACTGCCAGTGAGGCTGCGCACGCGCAATTTCGGATCCACGAAATCTACGCCGCCTTTGACCGAAACCCGGCCGGTCTTCTCGTCGTAGGTGACCGAGTCAGAGCTCACGCTGCGCGCGTCCTGGCGGACTTTGACGCGGCCGTTCAGGACGGCATTGCCGTCGGCGTCGAACACGGCGTCATCGGTGTCGATATGAATCCTATGATCGTCCGCGACGATATCGGAAGCGATGGGGGCGTGGTACTTGGGCGGGGCGGGGCACATGTCTCCGGCACGGACCAGGGAGGCGGCCGCGAGGCAGAATACGGTGAATGCGGCTCGAACACGAGAAGCCATGAACAAAATACATCGCCTTAGTCGGTATACTTGTGAACGCCGCATTTGCGGTTAGTGAATGGTCAATCATGGGTCTACCGGATGCAAGCGATTCCCGCCTGGCGGAGTTGACTCGTTGGGTGTTCGACGATTTGGGATTCGCCGGCGGCCGGATCGTCCCCGCCTCCGTCGATGCCAGTTTCCGCCGCTATTTTCGCGTCACCCGCGGCGAGGATACCTATATCGTCATGGACGCGCCGCCCGACAAGGAAGATGTGGGACCCTTCCTGAGCGTGGGCAAGCTTTTACTCGGGATGGGCGTGAACGTGCCGGTGGTCCTGGCGAAAGACACGAAGCACGGCTTTCTGCTGCTGTCCGACTTGGGGCAGCGACAATACCTGGATGAGCTGGGGACGGAAGGCGCCACGGACCGGCTGTACGCGGATGCGCTCGGCGCTTTGAGCACCATGCAGATGGGCGGTGCAGGCATGGCGCGCGATTTGCCGCGCTATGACCATGCCTTGCTGATGCGTGAAATGGAACTCATGCCGCAGTGGTTTCTGCGCGATCACCTGGGGTTGCAAGTCTCGGCCGCCGAGCGCGGCATGCTGGAACGGCTGTTCGAGACTCTGGCGCAATGCGCCTTGGCTCAACCGGCCACCTTCGTGCATCGCGATTATCATTCGCGAAATCTCCTGGTGACCGCGGCCGACAATCCCGGCATCTTGGATTTTCAAGATGCGGTGTGGGGGCCTGTGACCTACGATTTGGTTTCCCTGCTCAAGGATTGCTATATCGCTTGGCCCGTGGCGCGGGTGCGGGCCTGGGCCCTGCAGTACCGTGAGCAATTGCTGGCCAAGGGATTTCCCTTAGGCGCGACCGAGGCCGAGTTCATCCGCTGGTTCGATCTGGTCGGATTGCAACGGCATATCAAGGTATTGGGGATTTTCGCGCGCCTTTTCTATCGCGACGGCAAGGCCCAATACCTCAAGGACTTGCCGCGGGTGCTGCGCTATACCCGGGACGCGGCCGAGGGCTTCGCGGAAACGGCGCAATTCGCCGATTTCATCGCGAAGCGCGTCGAGCCGGAATTTCTCGACGCCCAGGAGCGGGCACTCGCATGAGCGTGTCTGCGGAGCGGCCTCGCGTCGCCATGATCCTTGCCGCGGGCCGTGGCGAACGCCTGCGGCCGCTGACCGACACGACGCCCAAGCCCTTGCTGCGGGTGCGCGGTGAGCCGCTGATCGAACGCCATGTTGTGGCGTTGGCGCGCGCCGGGATCAAGCGCATCGTGATCAATCTCGCCTGGCTGGGTCCGCAGATTATTGACTTTCTGGGGGATGGTGCCCGTTATGGCGTGAAGATTGTCTACAGCGAAGAGCAGCCGCGCGCACTTGAGACCGCCGGCGGCATAATCCGCGCATTGCCCCACCTTTCGCCCGGGCCCTTTGCGGTCGTCAACGGTGACATCTATACCGATTTCCCGCTGGAGACTCTGGAGGCGGCGCGTGATCGCGATGCACACCTGGTTCTGGTACCTAACCCGCCTCAACACCCTCGGGGGGACTTTGGATTGGAGCAGGGTCTGGCGTTGGCCACCGCGGAGCCTCGGTATACCTTTGCCGGCATTGCCGTGTATCGACCCGAATTTTTCGCCGGTTATAGCGAGGGTGTGCTTCCGCTGAAGCCCCTGTTACTGCGCTCCATGGCCGCGAAACGCTGCACGGCGCAGATCTATTCAGGGCAGTGGGAGGATGTGGGCACGCCGGAGCGGTTGGCGGGGCTGAATCAGGAGTGACGCTGATACCCAGGCACAAATAACCTGTCGCGGCGCGGCTCAGCTACCAGACCTCACAGCGTCGCTCAGGCTGCCTGACCATCACTGCTGCCGCTTTGCAAGCGAACGCCTGTCGGAACTCCGGCGAATTGGAGAGCGGCCCGATCACTCTGAACTTTGGTACCGGGTGCGGGTCGTCGCTTATGAGCTGCCGCTGCGCCTCGATGCGCATAGCGGCACCGCTGCTTTGGCCCCATGAGATGAAGAATTGCTGCTCGGGCGTGAAGCCGTCGAGCACCGGAACCGGGTGACTCTGCATCGATTTCATTAACGCCCGATATGCCACCTGCACGCCGGCAAGATCGGCAATTGACTCGCTCAGGACTCGCTTGCCGTCATGGTGGATGCCGGGCTCGATGAAATAGTCCTCAAACTGATCGACGATGCATTGGCCCCGCTTCGCGAATTCGCCGCGGTCCGTTTCAGTCCACCATGCCTGCGGCCGCCCCATGATGTCGATCTCGGAGCCCGAAGCATCGATTGCGTGAGTCAAATCATGGGCGAGACCTATGCCAAGGGCGCCATAATTGACCGCGTCGGAGGCGTCGAGATTGAAAAATGGCGGTTGCAAAAAACCCGCGGGAAGCACCAGCTTATTGAGCTGAAGATCGAGGTACGCATCGGGCGACGACGGCGCCAGCGCCCAAAGGTTACGGTTTGTGGGCTTTCCGATCTGCTGGCGATCGTCCTCGACGCCGAATCGTCGGCCTGCCGCGACGTTCGCCCAGACGGCGCCTCGACGGATGGTCAGGGACGAGTAGTCCTTCCACTTGTCGGGGTAGCCAATCTGGACGTTGGTGTCGGCCAGCTTCTCGAGAGCCTTTGCTTTCGTCCCGGGGTCCAGCCACTTCACAGCGAATACCTCATCTTGCAGCGCGCTGCGCAGATTTAGTGCCATTTCTTGTGCTTTCGCCTTAGCTGCCGGCGGGAAATACTGCTGCACGTATATCTTCCCAAGCGCCTCTCCTAGCAGAGCTTCGACAGAGGCAGCGCAGAGTTCTGCCCGCGGCTGCTCCGCGGCGGATTTCCCAAGATAGTGATCGCTCGATTGAAAGGACTCTGCGGCGAACGGCGCCGACAGCCACGGCGAGGCGGATTCGAGCAAGTGCCACTTGAGGTACAGCTTCCAGATCGCGACCGGCGTCACCCTCAGTTCGGAGTCCAATTGCCGGACGAGTCTCGGCTCCGCGACGTTGAGGTCAATCCGAGGCAACTTTGCCTCGTCGAAATACCCACGCCAATCGAAGTCTGGCGCCATTTTCTCGAGTTGCGCGAAGCTCATCTTGTGATCGGTCCCCGCCTGATCGGCGGCAGCGACACTGTCCAAAGAAGCCGCGGCGAATCGCTTTTCGAGAGCGAAGATGCTGGCGGCAGCTGCGGCTGCCTCGGCACCGCGCGTTCCGCTTAGCGTAAGTAAATTGGCAACGTGCCTGAGGTACCCCGCGCGTGCATCGACGAAACGCGGCTCATCCTTCAAATAGTAGTCGCGGTCTGGCAAACCCAGGCGACCGCCGACGATGTTCTCGATGAAGTTGCCAGGCTCGCGATAGTCCGGGGCACCCATCGTGGTGAAGGGAACAAATACGGCGAGCTCATGTAGGCGGGAAATCAAGCGTTGCACGTCGGCGATGCTGCGAACGGCGTCGATCTGCGCAAGCAAGGGTGCAAGCGGAGCGAGGCCGGCGGCATCATTGGCCGCCGTGTCCATACACGACGAGTAATGATCGCCCACCAGTTGTTCAGAGCTGCCTCCAGGCCAGTCCTTCTTTCGGGATACGTCCTCGAGGATGCTTCGCACCCGCTGCTTGTTCGCCTCACGCGCAGCGACGCGTCGACTCCATCGCGACATCGAGGCCGGAATGGGGTTTTCCATGCGCCATGTGCCGTTTGCAAACTCATAGAAATCGCTGCACGCGTCTATGTTTCGATTGACGTCGCCTATCTCCACGCCCTTGAGCGCAACAGCAGCATTCGGAGGCGGCCTCGCGGGCTCGGGCTCCGGGGCTGCGCGCGCCGCCTGCGCAAGCGCGAAGACCGCGGTGAGGGACAAGACCGAGGCTTTGATCATGAAGAGCATTTTAAGCACCCCGCATCGCGATCGGCGGAGTCTCATACGATCGTCGCCAGGCGCGTCGTAGTTGTCTCGACGAAGCAAAGCCGCTGCGCTCGGCGACTCGTTCCAGATCCAACCGGCTGCTCTTTAGCAACTCATGCGCAAGGGTAACGCGCAGGCCGTTGATGTAAGCAGTCAGGCTCATGCCGGCGTGTTCATTGAAAAGACGCGATAGATGTCTCGGACTTGCGCTTGCTATTTTTGCCAGGCGCGATCGCGACCAATCTGCCGTGGGATTTGCGATGATCGCATCTTGCACCCGATGCACCGCGGGATGGATGTGATTGCGCCCTTGCAGCCAGGGCGAGATTTGTGCATCCGCACCCTCACGGCGCAGATACAACACGAGGTGGCGAGCGATCGCGAGGGCGCAGGCGTGACCGGCGAGAGTGCTCACCACGTGCAACATCAAATCGAGACCCGCCGTAACGCCCGCGCTCGTGTAGCGTTCGCCGTCGAGTACAAAGAGGCGGTTCTCCAGGACTTTAGCCTGCGGCGCCAAGGCGGCCAGTTCTGCGCATTCGGTGTGATGCGTCGTACAACAGTAACCATCCAACAAACCCGCCCTCGCGGCCAGTAGCGCACCCGAACATATCGTAATGAGCGTGTGTCCGGGTCGAACACTTGTTCGTAGCCAGTCGACGATAGCACCCTCGTCTTGGCGGACGGTCGACTCAGCCGGCTCAGCCGCAAACGCGATCCTATCGGCCGTACCGGGGATGATGATCATGGCCCCATCCGGCAGGCGAGAAGGCAGTGGCGCGATGTCCGCGAGCGGAATACCGACGGACGAAGTTACGTGCGGAGCCGTCCCGGCATAGCGAACGTCGAACTTAAGTGCGTCTTGCTCAGTATTGGCCCGACGCAGCACCTCCATCGGCCCGGCTATATCCAGCAACAGTATCCGTTCGGGCAAGATAACCCACACTTCAATGATGCGTGACTTGACCTCCTTCATGTCCGCCGATTCTCCGCTTCCTGCGCGGCTCGATCGGCAGCCGAGAGCGACTGCTCCACGGTGAGCACGCGGGCAAAGCGGCCGTCGAGAACCATTTCGGTTCGCTCCTTGATCGTCTCCGCGCTGCAAACTCGACCATTGCGGTCCGTCATTGCAAACGTCATCGTCGCTTCGCTGATGAAATCGATTTCATATCCACAGTCCGACGCATGCCTCGTCGTGGTTTCACAGCATTGTTCCGTGCGAATACCCGACACCATCAAGCGACGAATCCCGTGCTCCACTAGCCACACGGGTAGGCTGCTACCGATTAGCGCACTGTGACGATTCTTATGTATTACAACATCCGGAACGATCGACAATGCAGTCAACGCCTTGACATATCCGGACGCCAGGGAAAACACCCCCGCCTCTTCGACATGGAATATCTGCACGATGGGGATGCCGCGACTCTTGGCTCCATCGATCAACGACTGCAAGTGCTCAAAAAATGCGGGCGCATCGGATCGGCTCCAGTAGGGCCGATGTTCGAATGATTGCTGCGCATCGATGACCAGTAGTGCGGTATTGCAGATGGACATATTGGGCCCGAATTACAAAAAGTTTGATCGCTATGTTATTGCGAAAATAGCAGCCTTGCTATGCCATCGCGGGACAGACACCGGACAAAACGGGCCATTAATTGATTCGACCCTAAATGGACTGCGTCCCGGTCGCGGGCCCTTCCCAAGCTCTTGATTTGCTACGTCTGACGAGCGTCTACGCTTTCTACCCAGGGCTGCGCAGCCGCGCGCTTGCTAGCCGAGCATCAATAACCGCGACAGGTAGGCGCGGGACCGGTGCCGGACAAATAGTGCCATTTTTCAACGCTGGCGCTTTTAGTCCGGTGGTTGTCTCGCAGCAGTATTTCGAAGCGCACACGGGTGAGGCTAACTGCAGCTTCAAACGGTGCTTAGACGTTTGGCTGCGTCGGAATCTATCTCACGCTGTCCGACGCGCTAACGCAAACGTAGCAAGCATTCAGGGTGCAGGGCCTTGACGAGGTCACAGTATAAAACTGGGGAGAAAGCAAAATGATATCGACCCGAGGCACGCTCGATCGAACTACGATAAGAAAATTCATGAGGTCAGCCTCTACCGCAAAAGCGAGACGCGCAGTGAGGAACTGCTTGCTCGCTGCTGCAGCTTTCACCGCGAGCAGCATACCTGCCGTCGCGCAGCGAGCGCCCAACGACACCGCAGCGTCGGAACCTCTGCAGGAAATTGTCGTCACGGGCTCGAGAATCGCCTCTCCGAATGAAGTGAGCACGAGTCCGATACAGGTCGTGTCCTCGAAAGATATACAGATCTACGGCAGATCCGATATCAGCGACATAGTCAATTTGCTGCCGCAGAACTTCAACAACGCATTGGGCCAGGACCTCGGCAATGGCACGCCGGGATTGTCGACTCCGGGCGGTCTAGCCACCGCGGACCTGCGCGGACTCGGCCCCAACCGCACGTTGGTGCTGGTGGATGGTCGCCGCCTCGGCGTGGGAGATGCCAACACCGCCATCGCTGCGCCAGCGCCAGATCTAGATCAAATTCCGGTGGGACTCGTCGAGCGCGTCGAAGTCGTAACCGGGGGCGCATCCGCCGCCTACGGATCGGACGCGGTGGCCGGCGTCGTCAATTTCATTATGAAAAAGAACTTCGAGGGGTTCCAGGTGGATGGCAACCTCGGCGAGAACTGGCACGACAACAACAGTTCGTTCACGCAAGACTTGGTTCGGAAGTTCGGTTACCAGCCTCCCACCGGCACCGCCAAGGACGGGCGCAACCGCACCTTCGATGTGCTGATGGGCACGAATTTTGCTGACGGCAAAGGCAACGTGACTGCCTACCTCGGCTACAGGCACGCCGATCCGGTCGCGAGCAGTCAGCGCGATTTCGGTGCCTGCCAATTGTTTCCGACGTTCGACGATAGCGGAAACAAGAACGGCGTCACGTGCAACGGTTCTTCTAATTCGAATTGGTTCCAACCAACCACTGGGGCCAACGCAGGGAACGTATACAGCGTGTTCGGCAACAGTTTCGTCCCGCGCCGGTCAGTGGCAACGACCCCTCCCGCCACCTACAATTCACAGGCCTACATTTATCTAACGCGCGAAGATGATCGTTACAACGCCGCCTTCATGGCGCATGAGGAAGTCACCAGTTACTTCCAACCCTACGCCGAATTCTTCTTCATGGACGACAAGACGCACCAGCAGGTCGCGCCCGCGGCCTTGTTCAAGGACAGCAATCCGCTCGATCCTACCGGCGCGGGGGACTACTACGTCAACTGCAGCAATCCCTTGTTGAGCGCGCAGCAACAGGGGATCCTCTGCACCCCCGCCCAGGTTGCGGCCGATACCGCGAATCCCGGGTCGGCCCCGGTGCAGGTGAGGATCGGGCGCCGCAACGTCGAGGGCGGACAGCGCTCCGCCGATTTCGAGCATGCCAACTACCGTGCAGTGTTCGGCACCAAGGGTGATTTCGCGGAAGCTTGGAGCTATGACGTTTATGGCCAGTATTTCTACACGACGTTCTACAATTCCAACCAGAAGTTTTTGAGTTACGCGGGAATAGGCAACGCCCTTCTCGCGACCGGCACCGCCGCCAACCCAAAATGCATCACGATCAGTAGTCCCGGATGCGTGCCATACAACCTGTTCTCGGATGGCGGAGTGACGCAGGCTCAGCTTGACTACCTGTATCAGCTGGGCACCGCGCACGGTGCCTCTACCTTGCGCACGCTGCACGCCGATGTGACCGGCAAGCTGGGCGCCTACGGCATCACATCACCGCTCGCAACCGAAGGGGTCGGCGTCAACATCGGCTTCGAGCATCGCAACGATCACGAGTTTTTGCGGCCGGATTCGGCTGAGGAAAGCGGTTTATTGTCTGGCTTCGGCAGCGCCGTGGCGCCGATCGATAGCAGCATCGCCGTCAAGGAAGCATTCATCGAGCTGCGCCTTCCGGTCGTGCAGGACAAGCCGGGCGCCAAAGAGTTGTTGTTCGATACCGGCTACCGCCGCTCGGACTACACGACCGCCGGTGTCACGAATACTTACAAATTCGAAGTGCAATACGCGCCGATTGCGGATTATAGGATCCGGGCCTCGTATGATCGGGCGATTCGTGCACCCAGCGTCGCGGAACTGTTCTCCCCGCCGATCGTCGGATTGGCCCAGGTGGGCGGAGATCCCTGCGCTCCGCCCATCACCTTCTCGTTCCTACAATGCGAACGCACGGGGGTGACGGCCGCTCAGTTCAACAGCGGCTCCATCCCGCAGGGGACGGCCGCTCAATTGTCGCAGGAAACGAGCGGGAATACGGCGCTCAAGCCTGAGCAAGGCGATACCTACACGATCGGCGTGAACTTCGCACCGAGCCAAATCGCCCATCTAACCGGCAGCATCGACTACTACCACATCCAGGTGAAGAACGAGGTCGGCACAATCCCATACCTCGTCATCTTGTCGAATTGTGCGAATACCGGCGACCCGACGTATTGCAGCCAGATCGTGCGCTCGCCCAGCACGGGCAGCCTGACGGGCAATAGCATTGCGTCCGGTGGCTTTGTCAGCCAGAAGCTGTACAACCTCGGTACCGCGGTGAACAGCGGCATCGATGTGCAGCTCAACTACCGGTTCGACTTGCCGCCCGGTTTTGGCGGCATGTCGTTCGCATTGAATGGCGCTTACTTGCTGAAAAACGAAACTCAGCCGCTGCCGGGAGCGCACACCTATGACTGCGCCGGGCTGTTCGGATTTACCTGCCAGACGATTAACCCTCGCTGGCACCACATATTCCGTACGTCCTGGGACACGCCCTGGGAGGTCTCCGCGTCCTTGACGTGGCGCTATATCGGAACGGTCGCGCAGGACAATAACACCGGGGATCCGACGCTACATTTTTCGACGTGGGGCGCGTACGACTACTTCAATGCGAAGATTCCATCCTTTAGCTACCTAGATCTCGAAGCGACGTGGAATGTCAACAAGATCCTGCAGATTCGCGCCGGGGCCAATAACGTGCTGGACAAGGATCCGCCGATTTTGGACACCAACCTCGTGGCTGGAGGCGCGGCCAACACCCTGCAGAACTACGACGTATTTGGCCGCCAGTTGTTCGTGGCGTTTACCGCGAGATTCTGAAGCACGCCGGGGTTCCTGCCAATGCAAGCTCTTGGCAATCGCTACCGGTATAATGTCCGCATGGCTGATTTCAAAGGCATCCCCATCCACCAGGCCGGCCCGCTCGTCCGGAGCGGCGAAAAATACCAGACACCTCAAGGGTTTACGGCGATCAAGGACGGTATCAAGCAGAGCGCGGAAGCCCAGCCTTTCGTGGGCGGAAAGAAGCCGCCATGGCTGCGGGCGCCGCTGGCGGCGGGTAAGCATTTCGATTCGGTCAAACAGATCGTGCGTGAGCATGCATTAAGCACGGTGTGCGAGGAAGCCAAGTGCCCGAACATCGGAGAGTGCTGGAACGCCGGCACCGCCACCATCATGCTGATGGGCGCGGTATGCACGCGAGCCTGCCGCTTCTGCGCGGTGGATACGGGTAATCCGCGCGGTTGGCTGGATGTCGAAGAGCCGCAGAACACGGCGCACTCGGTCGAGCTCATGAAATTGAAGTACGTGGTGCTGACTTCCGTCAATCGCGACGATTTATCCGATGGCGGTGCGAAGCACTATGCCGATACGATTCGAGCGATCAAGGCGCACAATCCGCAAACGGCGGTGGAAGCGCTCACTCCGGATTTCCAGGGGGTCATGCGCGACGTGCAAACCGTTCTGGATTCGGGTTTGGATGTGTTCGCGCAGAACGTCGAGACGGTCAGGCGTCTGACTCACCCGGTGCGGGACCCGCGCGCCGGTTATGAACAGACCTTGAGCGTGCTGCGCGCGGCGAAGGTATATCGACCCTCGGTGCTCACCAAGACCAGTTTGATGCTGGGACTGGGCGAGACCGATGCGGAAATTCACCAGACCATGGTGGATTTACGCGCCGCGGCGGTGGATATTCTGACTCTCGGGCAGTATTTGCGGCCCACTGCGAACCACTTGAATGTCGAGAGGTTCGTGACCCCGGGCGAGTTCGATCAATATCGCGATTGGGCGCTGGCGCTGGGATTTCTCGAGTGCGTGTCCGGCCCCCTGGTGCGGTCCAGCTATCGCGCGGAACAGGCGTTGGCGCGCAATAATGCCGGCCTCAATAACGCCAGCCTCAACGGCGCAGGCCTCGGCCGCGCCGCGCCGGCGCCACTGACACCGCTCGCTACCATCGCGGCCGATGCGCTCGGCGACTCATGAGCGAAGCGCCCCTGATTCGGCATCTCGGATTGGCGCCGTACGAGCCCACATGGCGGGCCATGCAGAAGTTTACCGACGAGCGAGATGCTTCGACGCCCGATGAAATCTGGCATGTCGAGCATCCCCCGGTATTCACCTTGGGGTTGAATGCCAGCCGCGAGCACTTGCTGAGTCCCGGCGACATTCCGGTGGTGCAAATCGACCGTGGCGGCCAAGTGACCTACCACGGCCCTGGGCAGCTGGTGATCTATCCGCTCATTGATATGCGGCGTCACCCTCTTGGCGTGCGCGAACTGGTGGTGGCGCTCGAGAATGCCGTCATTGCCTACGTCGGCGAGTTGGGCGTGGCGGCGAAGGGCTCGCGCGAAGCGCCAGGGGTGTACATCGACGGCGCCAAACTCGCCAGCGTGGGTTTGCGGATTCGCCGCGGTGCGAGTTATCACGGATTGGCTGTCAATGTCTCACTCGATCTGGCACCGTTCGAGCGCATCAACGTGTGTGGCCATCGAGGGCTGGCCGTCACGCGGCTTGCCGATCATGTGGCCGGCTTTGCCGGCAAGGACGCGGTGGGCACGGTGGCAAACGGACTAACGCCGCATTTGTTGCGGCAGCTTAAATTCGAATCCGACTACAACGCCATCAATACCGATTTGCAGGCCGTCAACTCGCGATAGATCGTATCGAGCTGCTCGCGGCTGGTCGCGCGCACCATGTAGGTCAAGGCCAGGAAATTTCCATCCGCGCTGGTGCGCGTGCGTATGCTGGCCTCGAGTTGGGGGCCCGCGTGGCGCTCGATAATGGCCTGGCTGAGGGCGCGCAGATCGCCGTCGTGGCGCCCCATCACCTTGATCGGGAAGTCATTTGGAAATTCTTGGAGCTCGGAATCGCTCAAAGCGCCGGGATTCCGGCGAGTTCACGCGTGTAGTCGGCAAAAGCGGTGCTCATGCGCTTAAACAGCGGGCCGGGCTTGCCGGTGCCCACCGGAGCACCGTCGAGGCTGGTGACCGGCAAGACGCCGCGGGTTGCGAATGCCAGCCAGATTTCATCGGCGTCCTTGAGCGCGGTTTCCGTGATGCGGCCGCTTTCGCAGGGCAGAGTCAAGCGGGCGGCGAGTTCGGTGACGACATCGCGGGTCGTTCCGGGAAGAATATGATGGCCATTGGGTGGCGTGCGAATGACGCCGCCTTTGACGACATGCACGGTCGTCGACGAGCCTTCGGTAAGGTCGCCGTTCTCCAGCAGAATGGTTTCAAAAGCGCCGGCATCGGCGGAGAGCTTTTTGAGCAGAATATTGGCCAGCAGGGCTGTGGATTTAATGTCGCGCCGGGACCAGCGTGTGTCCGCCGCCGTCACTGCGCAGACACCCTGCTCCAGCACCGTGGGTGACAAGGGTTCCAGGGCTGTGGCGTAGGCAAACAACGTGGGCCGAAGGTTCTCCGGCCATGCATGATTGCGGCCGAGTTCGGCGCCACGGGTAACCTGGATATACAGATACGCCTCGCGAGCTGAATTGCGCACAATCAATTGCTGGCACAGCTGCGCCCATTCGGCGTGCGACAGGGGCGCCGACATGCGGATGCCGGCAAGGCTGCGATTGAGCCGCTCCAAGTGCTCGCGCAAGCGAAACGGCCGTGATGCGTAGACCGGCAGGACTTCATAAACCGCATCGCCGAATAAAAACGCGCGATCGAGCGGGGACACGCGCGCCTCCGTCAGCGGTAGGTAGTCACCGTTCAAGTAACAGATGGGCAGCGGCACGGCCAGGTTAGGCGAACCAAAGGCGAATGGTGTCGATCAACCGACGCCACCAGCCGCCGGCGGCCACGCTCTTCAGGGGATGCAAGGGCATGGTTGCCAGGGTTTGACCGCCGGCAAACACCCGCAAGCTGCCGGCAATCGTATCCAGGGCGAGCGGTGCGATCAAACGCGGCTGAACATCGACGGCGGTCTTGATGTCGGCCTGGCCGCGCGGCAAAGTGATGTAAAAATCGTCTCTAATACCGAGATCGACGGATGAGGCTTGCGCCTTCCAGACGCGCGCGCTCGCAAGAGCGGCGCCGCCTTTGATCGCCAGCTTGGTGTCGTAGAAGGTGAAGCCGTAATTAAGAAGTGCGGTGCTGGCATTCTCGCGCGCCTTCATGCTCGTGGATCCCATGACCACGGAAACCAGCCGCATGCCGTCGCGCAGCGAGGATGTGACCAGGCAGTAGCCGGCCGAATCCGTGTGGCCGGTTTTCAAGCCGTCGACCGTGGGATCTCTTTCGAGCAGACCGTTACGGTTTTGCTGCTTGATGCCGTTGTGCTCGAACTCGCGCACCGAAAACCATTTATAGTCCTGCGGGTACTCGCGAATGATGGCGTTGGCCAGCAACGATAGGTCGCGCGCCGTCGTGTAATGCTGGGGTGAGGGCAGTCCTGAGCTATTCTCGAAATGAGTTCCTACCATCCCCAGCCGCTTCGCATTGGCGTTCATCATCTGCGCGAAGGTTTCTTCGGTCCCGGCAATGCGTTCGGCGAGGGCAATCGTGGCGTCATTGCCCGACTGCACGATCATCCCCAAAATCAGGTCCTGAATGGACACGGGCTTGCCCAATTCGATGAAGGTACGCGAGCCTTCCGAGCGCCAGGCGTGTTCGCTGACCATCACCTGCTCGTCCGGTTTGAGCTTGCCGGCCGCCAATTCCTGAAACACGATGTAGGCGGTCATGAGCTTGGTCAAGCTCGCCGGTTCCATTCGCGCCAGCGCATCTTTCGCGGCGAGAATCTTGTCCGTGCGATAGTCGACGACGATGTAAGCGCGCGCATCGACTTGCGGCGCGGTCGGAATGGACATTGAGACAGCCGGCGCCGCGGACGCGGGCATCTCTGCAAAACAGCAAACGGTCGCAAACGCACTAACAGAAACATAGGCCAGAAGGGAACGCAGCATAGTCGGTGAATACCTTGATGAAAATAAATACATATAGGGGATTATCGCACGGCAGGACTTGTATGAACGCTAATACTCGTCGCCGACGCGCCTCGCCCTACGGGCATTGCGCTACACAGTCCCTGCTGCGCGCAAGCCCGGGGTGGCCCTCCATGGCCACCCGTGCGACGCATGCGTCTCACCCGCGTTCGCGGCGTTCAATTCGGCCGGACGGCCGAATTAGTCCAGCGCGAGATGGGCATCGTGGATGCCGGCATGCTCGAGCGCGGCGACCACTCGGTCGAACCCTGCGACATCGGGAACCGGTCCGATTCGTACTCGATACATTCTTCGGCCCGCGATTTGATCGTCGCGCACGAAGACTTTGCCGTAGTTGCCGCCGCGCAATTGTTGCGCCAGGCGCTCCGCATTCGCTGGGTCGGAGAAGGCCCCGGCTTGTACGAACAGCGGGCCCCCGGCGGCCGCGGCGCTTGAGCCGGTCGGGATAACGGCAGCGGGTGTCGTCGCAGCGGCCGATGACAAGGCAACGGGTGCCCCGACACCCGGTGCCACGGCGACCGGCGTGGTGGGGGGCTTCTCCGCGGGAGCCGCGACCACCGGCGGTGGCGTCGATGGGTCAATGGTGCGAACTTCGACCATGGCGGTGCCGTTGCGCAACATGTCGAGTTTGGCGGCCGCCGCGTAGGAGAGGTCGATGATTCGATTGCCGACGAACGGGCCGCGATCGTTCACTCGGACCACGACGCTGCGACCGTTCTGCAAATTCGTGACGCTTACGTAGGCGGGCAGCAGCAGCGTCTTGTGAGCAGCCGTCATGCCGTACATATCGTAGGACTCGCCGGTCGAGGTTCGCACCTTGTGAAAGCCCGGCCCGTACCAGGATGCGACTCCGCGCTCCCGGTAGCCGACACTCGAGGACAGTACGTAGTAGCGCTTACCGAATACAGCGTAAAATGGCGGATTGCCGCTGCGTGCCCGGGGTTCGATACGCGGGATGGCATCCGGCACGGAGTTCGGTGGCTGAAGCGGCGGCTGCACCAGGGGTGGGACGGGGGAAGTGGCTGCGGGCGCGGCGGGTCTCGGCGGAGTACTAAAGCAGGCCGACAGCCCGATGGCGGCCAGCCCTAGCGGTGCGGCGAGTAGGCGACGCGTATTCACTGCTGTAAGGCCGGCTGAGCATTGGCGGTGGCAGGCGCGCCGGCGCGCGGCGACGCCGCGCTTGATGGAGCGAGGCTGGACCGGGTCACGCTCGGCGCCATGAGACTCGCTGGGTCGTTCAGCAACATCCGCTGTTTCACCGCCGCCGCCAACTCGTACACCGCCATGGCGTACAGGGCGCTGTGGTTGTAGCGGGTGATGACATAGAAATTATTGTAGCCGACGCGCCAGTGGACGCCGTCCGTGTCGTCGGCTGCGATCAAGAGGGCGGGTGCATCCGCCGGCAGTGGGCTGTCGAAGTTCACGCCTTTCGCGCGAAGCGATCCCACGGTTTCCGATAGAGCCAGCTTGCGGCCATCCAGATCCAGAGTCTTGTCGGCGGACACGCTGGCTTCGCTCAGCACGGGTTCGCCGGTATTCCAACCGAATTCTTTGAGATAGTTGCCCACGCTCGCGCAAACGTCGGGCCAATTGGTCCATAAGTCGATATGTCCGTCTGCGTCCGCATCGACGGCGTAGCGTCGGTAGTTCGACGGCATGAACTGCGGGGCACCCATGGCACCGGCATACGATCCCTTGACGCTCAAGGGGTCGAGACCCGCGTCGCGAGTTAGCAGGAGAAACTGTTCGAGCTCACTACGAAAGAATTTCGCCCGAGCGGGATAATCGAAGGCTAGAGTGGCCAGCGCGTCGAGCACGCGGTAGGTGCCGGTGAGACGGCCGTAGTAGGTTTCGACGCCGAGAATGGCCGCCAGATATTCCGGCGCCACGCCGCTGCGAATGCTGGCTTGATCAAGCGCCTGACGGTGCGCCACCCAGAATTCCGCTCCCTCGCGGATGCGCCTTTCGGAAACGAAGATCGGGCGGTACTCGAACCAGGGCTTGGCCTTTTCGGCGGGCCGGTCCATCGCTTCGACGATGGCTGGTTGACTCTGCGCCGCCTTCAGCAGCTTGCGCAATTTGTGCTTCTTGAAGGACGCGGTGTCGGCCATGTGCGCGATGAAGTCCTTGACGTCGGGGCGCCTGATGTCGAGCGCGGCCGCGGATTCACAGTGCCCACACAGGAGCATTGCGAGCGGAAATAGATACTTCAGGCCGGACAGAGTGCGCACGCTTAAGATCCGATGAGCTTGCGGTGCGAATGCAAGGACATCAATATGCCGAAGCCAGCCAACAGCGTCACCATGGAGGTGCCGCCGTAGCTGATCATGGGCAGCGGCACGCCGACCACCGGAAGTATGCCGCTCACCATGCCGGAGTTGACGAACACATAGACAAAGAAGCTGAGCGCGATGGCGCCTCCCGTCAGGCGCGCAAACGTGTCCTGGCCCTGCATGGCGAGATACAGGGCGCGCCCGATGACAACGCCGTAGAGGGACAGGATCAGCAGCTGGCCCAGCAAGCCGAATTCCTCGCCGATGACTGCGAATATGAAATCGGTGGATCGTTCCGGCAGGAATTCCAACTGTGCTTGACTGCCGTTCATATAGCCCTTGCCGAATACTCCACCGGAGCCGATGGCGATTTGCGATTGGATGATGTGGTAGCCGGCGCCGAGCCGATCGGTCTCGGGGTTCAAGAAAGTCAATATTCGCTGACGCTGATAATCATGAATGAAATGCCATCCGGCCCATGCGGCGCCGCCCAGCAGCGGTATCGATACTAAGATGATCTGAATCTGCAAGCCTGCCAGCAGCATGACGATGAGCCCGGAAGCCGCGATCAACAGCGCCGTGCCCAGATCCGGCTGAGTGACGATCATCGCGGTGGGGATCCCTATCATGACTCCCATGACCACCAGATCCTTGAAAGTTGGCGGCAGAGGACGCTCGTGCATGTACCAGGCGCACATCATGGGCACGGCGAGTTTCATGATCTCGGAGGGCTGGAAGCGCATGAATCCGATATCGAGCCAGCGTTGCGCGCCCTTGCCGATATGCCCCGTCACGTCGACCACGATCAGCAGCAGCACGCCGATCACGTAGCCGATGGGCGCAAACAAGCGCAGGTACTGCGGTGTCGCGAGCTTGGCGAGCGCGAGTAAGGCAGCGACCGCGATGCCGATGTTCACCATGTGATGCTCGACCATTTTCCAGTTTTGCCCCGAGGCGCTGTAAACCACCAGAATGCCGATGCATACGATGATGGCCAATACCCCGGTCAGTGGACCGTCCAACCCCAGGACACGCAGGGTTCGGCCGCCCGCCGTCAGGGTGCGCCGGGTTCGGGATGTTGAGAACTCATCGAATCTCATAGTTGCTTTCCTAGACTGGGTACCTTATCCGAGACCTGCTTTTCATTGTATTTTTCATTCTGGCCGCGCGCTTGTAGGCATGCCGTTTTCACTAGGTGGACGGCATCAGCGTTCATGCAGGCGGCTTAAAACGCCGACCACCACAGGCCACAGCAAGGCGCCGATGACGGGCGCGAGCCAGCGGCCAAACGTCGTCACGGGATTGCCCGTGGCGCCATCGACCCAAAACAGCACGAATTGATAGCCGGTCAACAAGGCGAAGATGGTCAAGATTTGCGAAAGAATCGAGAACACCCGCAGCCGCAGCCGCAGGTGCGTGGCCCACCCGGCCAGCAGGGTGAGCGCCAGGGCATGCTGCCCGAGCACCACACCCTGGATGATATCGAGCGCCAGGCCCGCCATGAACGCCAGCGTGAGTCCCCCGGCCCGGGGTGACTCGATGGACCAGTAAAAGACCACCAACACCAAGAAGTCCGGACGCAGTGCTTCGAGCACGGTGGGCAGGGGCAGTACTGCCAACGCCAAGGCCACGAGCGCCGAGAGGGCCATCGGCAATCGTCGGATACGATTGTCGCGCATCATTGGTCGTTCGCTCCCGCAGGCGTCGTCGTCGTCGCGGGCTTGGCGGTCTCGCGCGCAGACCGCGCCTGCGCCGGTCCCGGCGCTTGCAATGGACCGCCATGGGTGCTGGTTGTGGGCGACCCAGGCGGGGAGGGAGTCTTCGCGGGTGTTGTGAGCGAGGCCGGCGCCACGGGCTGGGGCTTCAACCAGACGAACATAAGCTCGCGCGAACGGTCGAGGGCGGCGGCCGGCTTTACATCGACGTCGGCGAGGGACTGCGCGGGATCGCGTTTGACGTCCGCAACCGTGCCGACCGGGTAACCTGCCGGAAACCCTCCACCCAGCCCGGAAGTCACCAACAGGTCTCCGGCGATCACATCGGCGCTGGTCGGCAGGTAGGGAAGCTTGAGTCGGCCCATGTCGCCCGTGCCCACGGCAATGGTCCGCAATCCATTGCGATTGATCTGCACCGGAATCGCATGCGTGGCATCGCTGACCAGAATGACCTCGGCGGTCAGTTGGCCGACTCTTGCGACCTGCCCAAATACCCCGCCCGCGTCCAGGACGGCTTGGCCGACAAACACCCCATCCTGCGCCCCCTTGTCGATCAGCACTCGCTCGCGAAAGGCGTCCAGATCAACATCCATGACATTGCCGATGACGAAGCGGTCGGTGACTCCAGCCGTGCTGTCGCGCAGCGCCCGCAGGCGCTGGCTTTCGGCTTCCAGCGCCTCGAAGCGCTGCAGGCGGAATTGCGCCAGACGCAATTGACCCTCGAGCTTGGCCTTGTCAGCGCGCAAGGCGTCTCGGGTGGTGACGCTTTCGCGAAACCAGTCCCAACCCTCGAAGGGGCTGGCGACGGCGATTTGGACGGGGTAGGCCACGATGGAGAGCACCCGGCGAATCTTGCCGAGATGATCGTAGCGTTTGTCGACGATGATGAGCGCTAAGGCCAGCAGGGAATACAGAACGCAGCGGAGCAGCAGTCCCGTCGTGCGACCGGATGTCTCGGTACTACGAAAGGCGACCACGGGCTTCAGGCTTCCCTAGTCGCTTGCATTACTCCAGCCCGAATATGCCCGGCCCATGTTCCTCGGTGAGTTCGAGGATCCGACCGCCGCCGCGCGCGACGCAAGTCAATGGATCGTCGGCAACCACCACGGGCAGGCCTGTTTCTTCCATGAGCAATTTATCGACGTCGCGCAACAGCGCGCCGCCGCCGGTCAGCACGATGCCGCGCTCGGCAACATCGGCACCCAACTCAGGTGGCGTCTGTTCCAGCGCCTGCTTGACCGCACCCACGATGCCTTGTAGCGGCTCCTGCAACGCCTCCAGTATTTCATTGGAGTTTAAAGTGAAGCTGCGCGGCACGCCTTCCGACAAATTGCGGCCCTTGACCGAAATTTCCCGTACCGTTTGGCCCGGATAGGCCGAGCCGATTTCCAATTTAATTCGTTCGGCCGTGGCTTCACCGATGAGGATGCCGTAGTTGCGCCGCACGTAGTTGGTGATGGCTTCGTCGAACTTGTCGCCGCCGATGCGCACGCTGGCCGCGTAGACGATGCCGTTGAGCGAGATGACGGCCACTTCCGAGGTGCCGCCGCCTATATCGAGCACCATTGAACCGCGCGCCTCTTGAACAGGAAGCCCGGCACCGACCGCCGCGGCCATGGGTTCCGGGACGATGTCAACGCTGCGCGCGCCGGCCCCTTCTGCCGATTCCTTGATGGCGCGTCTTTCCACTTGGGTGGAGCCGAAGGGCACGCACACCAGGACCCGTGGGCTGGGGCTCAAGAAGCGATTGCCGTGCACCTTTTTGATGAAGTACTGCAGCATCTTTTCCGTGTAGGTGAAATCCGCAATGACCCCGTCCTTCATCGGCCTAACCGCCGTGATATGGCCTGGGGTGCGTCCCAGCATATTCTTGGCTTCCACCCCTACCGCGACGATGATTTTGCCGCCTCGGGTCGGTTCGTCTTGCACTGCGACGACCGACGGTTCGTTGAGAACTATGCCGCGCTCGCGAACGTAAATCAGCGTATTGGCGGTTCCAAGATCGATTGAGAGGTCATTGGAGAAATAACCTCTAAGGCGTTTGAACATGGGATATTTTTACTTTGAATTGGGGGTGAAAATTTGGGCTAATGTAACAACCGAGACGACATTCAGCAAGGCAACGTGTATCATTCATAGGGCTTATTTTGCGTGAGTTGGCACGCACTTTTGGGCAATCCTATGAACCTAACCCGTCAAGACGTCGAGAAAATCGCGCACCTCGCGCGACTGTCGATCACCGCACAAGAGATGCCGGTCTATGTGACCAGCTTGTCGAGCATCGTCAATTTCGTCGATGAACTATCGCGAGCGCAAACCGGCGATGTCCTGCCCATGGCGCACCCTCTCGACGGTCAGCATCAGCGGCTGCGCGCCGACGTGGTCTCGGAAAGCGACCACCATGAGAAATACCAGGCCAATGCGCCGGCCGTGCAAGCCGGCTTGTACGTCGTGCCGCGAGTCATCGAGTAGGCCCGCGATTGCAGGCGGGGCCTGCTATTCTTAGGTGACGATGCTGCACACCCTTTCCATCGGCGAGCTGGGCCGTAACTTAAACTCAGGGCAGATTTCGAGTGTTGAGCTCACGCGGCATTTCTTGGCGCGGATCGAGCGTTTCAACTCGGCCTTGAATGCACTGATCACCCTCACCGCCGAACAGGCGCTGGCGGCGGCGGCGGCGGCCGATGCCGCTCGAGCGGCGGGCGGGCAGGGTCCATTGCTCGGCATCCCCCTCATTCATAAAGATATTTTCTGCACGGATGGGGTGCGCACCAGTTGCGGCTCGCGCATGTTGGACAACTTCATTGCCCCCTATGACGCGACAGTGGTGGCGAAGCTCAAGACGGCCGGCGCCGTCATGTTGGGCAAAGCCAACATGGACGAGTTCGCCATGGGGTCTTCCAACGAGACCAGCTACTACGGACCGGTCAAAAATCCCTGGGATAGGACCAAAGTCCCCGGTGGGTCCTCAGGGGGATCGGCGGCGGCGACGGCTGCGCGCCTCGCGCCCTTCGCCACCGGCACGGATACCGGCGGTTCGATCCGCCAGCCTGCGGCACTGACGGGCGTGACCGGCGTCAAACCGACGTATGGGCGGGTGTCGCGCTACGGCATGATTGCATTCGCATCCAGCCTCGACCAGGCGGGGGTCTTCGCTCAGAGCGCCGCGGATGCCGCCATCGTCCTGCAGGCCATGGCGGGGTTCGATCCCCGGGATTCGACCAGTATCGACGCTCCCGTGCCGAACTATCCCGCCACGCTGAGTGCGCCGCTCGCGGGCCTGAAGATCGGCCTGCTGCGGGAGTTCTTCGATGGCCTGGAGGCCCGCAACGCGGCGCTGATTCATGAGGCGTTGAAGATCTATAGGAGCCTGGGGGCTGAGACCGTGGAAGTCAGCTTGCCGCACCTGCCCTTGTCGGTGCCCACCTACTATGTGGTTGCGCCGGCCGAGTGTTCCTCCAATCTCTCGCGCTTCGATGGCGTACGTTTCGGCTATCGGTGCGAGAACCCAAAGGATCTATTGGACCTGTATACGCGATCGCGAGGCGAGGGTTTCGGCGCCGAAGTGAAGCGGCGTATCATGACGGGTACCTATGTGTTGTCTGCTGGCTACTTCGATGCCTACTACTTGCAGGCGCAGAAGGTGCGCCGCTTGATCACCGACGATTTTCGCGCCGCGTTCGCGCAGGTGGATTTATTGATCGGACCCACCACGCCTACCCCGGCCTTCGATATCGGCGCGAAGATCAACGATCCAGTCACCATGTATCTGAACGACATCTACACCATCGGCGCCAATCTCGCGGGACTGCCCGGGCTGTCATTGCCCTGCGGATTCGTCGATGATTTGCCTATGGGCTTACAGCTGATCGGACCGCATTTTTCCGAAGCGAAGCTTCTGAACGCGGCGCATCTATACCAAGAAGCGACCGATTGGCATCGCCGATCGCCGCATGGGTACGAGTAATGGCCGACTGGGAAGTTGTCATCGGGCTGGAGATACACGCACAGCTCGCCACGAAGTCGAAGATTTTCTCCGGGTCGGCGACGGCGTACGGCGCGCCGCCTAATACTCAGGCCAGCTTGGTCGATTTGGCGTATCCCGGAGTGTTGCCCGTGCTGAACGCGGACGCCGTGCGCATGGCTGTGAAATTTGGCCTTAGCATCGATGCTGACGTGGCGCGCCGCTCGGTGTTCGCGCGCAAGAATTACTTTTATCCCGATTTGCCGAAGGGCTATCAGATCAGCCAGTACGAATTGCCGGTGGTCAAACAGGGCAAGCTTGCCGTCATGCTCGACGACGGCACGGTCAAGACCATCGGAGTGACACGCGCGCACCTGGAGGAGGATGCCGGCAAGTCAATGCACGAGGGTCTGGCCCACGCCAGCGGCATCGATTTGAATCGCGCCGGTACGCCGCTGCTAGAGATCGTCTCCGAACCCGACATGCGCTCCGCCAAGGAGGCGGTGGCGTATATGAAGAAGATCCACACCCTGGTCCGTTATCTGGAAATATGCGACGGCAACATGCAGGAAGGGTCGTTTCGCTGCGACGCCAATGTGTCGGTGCGACCTCGCGGCCGCGAGAAATTCGGTACTCGCGCAGAAATCAAGAATTTGAACTCCTTTCGATTCGTCGAGAAGGCGATCAATTTCGAAGTCTCGCGCCAAATCGACCTGCTCGAGAGCGGTGGCACCGTGGTGCAGGAGACCCGCCTGTACGATTCGGACAAGGACGAGACTCGCTCGATGCGCTCCAAGGAGGAGGCCAACGACTATCGGTACTTCCCGGACCCGGATCTGTTGCCGGTGCATATCGACGAATCCTTCATCGAGGCGGTGCGCGCGACCCTGCCGGAGTTGCCCGATGCCAAGGCGGCACGCTTCGCTCGGGATTTTGGCCTCTCGGCATATGATGCGGGCGTCTTGAGCGCCAGCCGCGAGCTCGGCGCCTACTTCGAGGCAGTGGTGGCTGAGCTTGGCGCCGCGCATGCAAAGCTGGCCGCGAATTGGGTCATGGGCGAATTGTCCAGCGGGCTGAATCGCGACAATCTCGATATTGCAGTCTCCCGCGTTAGCCCGGCACAATTGAGCGGCCTGCTGACGCGGATCGTCGATCAAACCATCTCTGGCAAGATAGCGAAAGAGGTATTCGAGTCCATGTGGTCCGAGGGTGAGTCCGCGGATGCCATCATTGATTCGAAGGGTCTCAAGCAGATCACCGACTCGGGCGCCATTGAAGGCGTCATCGACGCTGTGATCGCCGCCAACCCCAAGCAGCTCGCCGATTACCGTGGCGGCAAGGACAAGCTCTTCGGTTTCTTCGTCGGCCAAGTCATGAAGGCGACTGAAGGCAAGGCGAACCCGGCGCAGCTCAATGAATTGCTGAAGCGAAAGCTGGGTGGTGGCGCTTAAGATGCATGACCGCGACTGCTTGCATCGCTTCATGTTCGAGCAATACCCGATTCGCGGACACTTGGTTCACCTCGATGCAGCCTGGGCTGCGTTGATCGAGCATCGTGAGTATCCTCCGGCAATCCGCGACACCTTGGGCGAAGCGGTGGCGGCATCCTTGCTATTGGCCGCGACCATCAAGTTCGAGGGCGTTCTGTCGCTGCAATTGCAGGGCGACGGGCCGGTGCACCTCTTGCTGGCGCAGTGCAGCAGCGGCCTAGGAGTTCGCGGGCTGGCGCGGTACAAAGAGGGCGCCGCTACGGACGCGGGTGCCGGCTCTGCCCGGATCGTTGATTTGATCGGCGCCGGCAATCTGACCGTGACATTGGAAACCGCCGACGGCCCGCAGCGCTACCAAGGCATCGTGCCCATTGCGGGTCAACGCCTGGCTGACTCGCTGCAGGTCTACTTCGAGAATTCCGAGCAATTGCCGACACGGCTGTGGCTGCATGCCGACGCGTCGGGCGTGTCGGGCATGCTGCTGCAGAAACTTCCCCTAACCGACGCTCACTCGGGTGTGGATGCTACGGCCGTTGAGGACGCTTGGCGGCGGGTTCAGTTGATCGGCGAGACACTCACGCCGGAGGAGTTGCGCACTCTGGGCGACGCGGAAATTCTGCACCGGCTATTCAACGAAGACGACGTCCGCCTATTCGAACCGGCGCCTGTTTATTTCCGCTGCCGATGTTCGCGGGAACGGGTCGTCGGGATGCTGCAGAGTCTGGGAGAAACGGAAACTCGTTCGATTCTGGCGGAACGCGGGGAAGTCGAAGTGCACTGCGATTTCTGCAATCGCGGCTACGTGTTCGACGCGGTGGACGTTGCGCAATTATTCAATGCAGGTGTGGCGAGCGACAGCGGCAGTTCGGTGCACTAGCTCGCTGTAGAACTTCAATATCCCGTGGCGATCGAGGTGGGATGCGTTCCGGCCAGGACCGTCGGGGGCGCCATGGGGGTGAGGAGGCCGCCCGTGCCGATGCTGAATTGCGAAACGGTGGTCGTGCCGCGATTGGTGGCGTAGAGGTAGGTGCCGGTGGGATCGACCGTAACCGAGCTGACGCCGCCACCTGCACCCACCACAGGCGGTACGGCGGTGAGTACACCGCCGGCCCCGATCGCGAACTCAGATATGGTCCCGTCAGTGCTGTTGGCCCCATACAGGTACTTGCCCTTGGGGTCGACGGCCAGCCCGAACGGACGCATGCCTCCGGCCGGCACGGCCGCAGGGCTCAACGGAACCAGCGCGCCGCTATTGTCGATGCTGTATTGAGACACCGTGTTGTCGGCAGAGTTCGCGACGTACACGTAGAGACCGCCCGCCTCCACGATGGAGTTGGGCCCACCGCCACTCACCACCGTCGGCTTGCTCATGGCGGTCAACGCACCGTCGACGCCGACTCGGTACTGGGACAGCGTTCCCGGACCGGGGCTGGCATTAGGGGCGTCCACCCCGAAGTTGGCGACGTAGGCATATTGATTGGTGGTATCGATGATGATGGTCGATGGGTAGGGTCCCGACGGCACCGTGGGCGTGCTCATGGGCACCAGCGCGCCGCCCGCTCCGATCGTGTATTGCGACACGGTGCTGTCACCCAAGTTCGCCACGTAGGCGAAACGATTCGTGTGATCGATGGTGACCCCGTTGGGGTGTAGGCCCGTCGCCACACTGCCGGTACCGACGGGCGCGAGCAAGCCGCCCGGTCCGATGGTGTATTCGGAAATGTTTCTCGAGCCGTAGTTCGCGACGTAGGCGTACTGACCGGTGGGTTCGACGGAGACAGAGAAGGGATGAGTGCCTGCCCCGATGGCAGGGCCCAGCGATGATAGCGAGCCGTTCGTGCCGATGACGTACTGCGAAACCGTGTTGTCGTCGAAGTTCGACGCATAGGCGTACACCGTCGCGGTGACGGTCAGGGTCACCGGCGGTGCAGTCGTGTTCGGCAAGGGCGCTGCCCCGATTGCGCCGATAGATGTCGTCCCGACGGCGACCGCAGTGGCTACGCCTTGCGAGCCCGCGGCGCTGCTGATCGTCGCTACCGTCTTCATGGTGGACGACCAAGCAACCAAGCCTGTGATGTCCTGGGTCGAGTTGTCGCTGAAGGTTCCCGTCGCGGTGAACTGCAGAGTCGCGTTGTACGCGATGGTGGGAGCCGTCGGTGTAATGGTGATGGAAATCAAAGTGGCGGCAGTGACAGACAAGACGGCGGAGTTCGACACGCCGCCCAAGGTGGCGATGATGGACACCGGCGCCGTGGTTACGCCCTGGGCTGTTGCGAGTCCTTGCAAACCGGCCGTATTGCCGACCGACACCTGCGCCGGGGTGCCCGAGGTCCAGCTTGCGAGGATGGTGAGGTTGCGCGTAGTGCCGTCGGTGTAAGTGCCGATCGCGGTGAACTGCAGTGTGGTGCCCGCAGCAATGGCTGACTTCGGCGCGGTCACGGCGATCGAGACCAGCGTCGCCGCGGTCGCCGTCACGGTCGTGGTACCGGTCTTGCCGCTCAAGGCCGCACTGATCGTCGCGGAGCCCGGGCTCACTGTGGTCACGAGACCGGTCGCGGCACCGACGGTGGCAACGGTCGCTGCGGAGGAGGTCCAGGTTGCCGAAGCGGTGACGTCTTTGGTTGAGTTGTCGCTGTAGGTCGCGGTTGCGGTGAGTTGCTGCTGAGTGCCGCTCGCCAGACTCGGGTTTGGCGGCGTCAGCGCGACGGCCGTGAGAGTGACTGCCGGGGGCGGCGACATTCCACCGCCGCCGCCACCGCCACCACATGCGGTAAGCAAGCCGGCAAATCCCAAGAAAAGCACTGCCGCGAGCGTTCTGAGCCCCTGGTGCGGAGCGCAGAAGTTAGCGGACAATTTGTGTTTAACAATATGCATTAAGAGTAGCCCCTACAGCATCGCTCGTCGCAGCAACGTGTACCTTTATACACCGTTTCTATGGGCTATACGCAGCTCGCCGCGCTGGTTGAATCGAGCGCCGTAGGCAGCCGGGGTCGTGCCAACGAGGGCTCTGAAATGATGGCGAAGCGACTCTACCGATCCGATGCCGACGAGTTCTGAGAGGCGCTGCGTGGTTAGCGTTTTTTGTTCCAGAAGTTCCTTGGCGCGTTCGACTCGTTCGCGGATGATCCAGGCATAAGCTGATTCGCCTGTCGCGGCTTTGAATTCACGCTGCAACGTCCGTGGGCTCTTGGCGACGCGCTTGGCCAATGTTGCGATCGTGTGAGCTTCGGCGATGTGCGCGCGAATGAAGTCCAGCAGTTTAGCCAGCTGTCCACGTTCATCGGGGGGTACCGGTCGCGGAATGAATTGCGCCTGGCCACCTTGCCGATGAGGCGGGATGACGAGGCGCCGTGCAACTTGATTCGCAACTTTTGCGCCAAAATCTTTTCGCACCACATGAACCAGCATATCGAGGCCCGCCGCGGAACCGGCGGAGGTCAGTACCTGCCCCTCGTCGACATATAGAGCGTTGGGTTCCACCTTGATTCGAGGGTAGCGATCGGCCAGCTGCTGCGCGTATCGCCAATGCGTTGTGGCGCGCTTGCCATCGAGGATGCCCGCGGCCGCGAGCACGAATACACCGGAGCAGATCGAGCATAGGCGCGCGCCGCGGTCGTGGGCCCGGCGCAGTCGCGTGAGCACAGCCTTCGGAGGCAATTCGTCGGCGTCCCGCCAACCCGGAATTACGATGGTATCGGCGCGATCCAGCAAGCTTAGGGAGTAACGAACGGCGACCGTGATGCCGCCCATGGCGCGAATGGAACCGCGCTCGGCGGCACACACACCGAATTCATACCAGGAGACTCCGATCTCGGGCCGATCCAGAGCGAACAATTCCACGGTGCAGCCAAACTCAAAGGTACAGAGTCCGTCATAGGCGAGGGCGGCGACCAGATGTTTGCGCATGGCAGTATATTAACGCACATTGTCATTTAGGCCACTGTCCGCCGGCGCACCGAAGGCCCAGCCTGGCTACACCGTATCAACCAAAGGACATCGACCATGGCAAGCTCCGTTACACAGATTCCACCCGCGGACCGTGCGGTCGCAGCTGCGCACTTTGAGAGCTGCTTGTACTTCGAAACCGATTGTTGGGACGTGCACGATGCCATGTCCAGGGAAGCCGACTTTGTCCTTCTCGACGTCCGCAGCCCCGCGCTATATGCCCGCGGACATGTACCCGGCGCGGTGAACTTGCCGCATGGCAAGATCATCGAGTCGAAAATGGCGGTCTTTGCACGCGACACCGTGTTCGTCGTGCACTGCGCCGGCCCCCACTGCAATGGTGCGCACCGCGCCGCCGCCAAGCTGGCGCGCCTGGGGCGGCCCGTGAAGCTCATGATCGGCGGAATCATGGGGTGGATTGACGAGGGCTTTCAGCTCGAAGGCGTGGCGCTAATAGCGTGACGTTTCTGGCGATCCGCCCTGCGAAGCGTCAGGATGTGGACGCGCTGGCGGAGCTGTGTGTCGAGCACGCCGAGTTCGAACGCGGCCGCACCAGCGGAACTGAGCTGGCGGCCAGGCTTACCGAGGCCTTGTTCGGTGAAACACCTCTTGCCGGCGCGTGGGTCGCTGTGCGCGTGGCTGACGGCCAGGTCGTCGGGTTTGCAAGCGCTAGTGCGGTATTTTCGACCTGGCAGGGCAAGGAATTTCTCCATCTCGATTGCCTATACCTCGTTGAGAGCGCTCGCGGATATGGCGGTGGTTACTTGCTGCTGGCGGCGGTGCGTGAGCACGCGGTGCAGCGGAAAATCTCGTGGTTGGAGTGGCAGACCCCCGCCGCCAATACGGCCGCCATCCGGTTCTATGAGCGCGTCGGAGCCGCCGCGCTCGCGAAGCAGCGATTCTCGCTTTCGTCGGCTCCGTGACAGGGCGGTTTGTTGGGCGTACAGAGCGGCATCGTCGTGGCTCTCGCGAGCGCCCGCGGCATGGCAACGAGCTAGTATAGGCGGTGTCATGCACTCGCCGCACAACCATCGGGACATGTATCGAGAAAGGCGCCGAGCAGTCCGCCGTCCCGGCGCTGCGGTTATCGCGGCCGCATTGACTTGGGTCGGGCTAGTCGGCGTCCAAAGCGCCGCCTTTGCCGATAACGCGCAGTTCTATGCAAATAGCTTCGATAAAAAGCCCAATGCCGCGGCGATGACGGCGCTTGGCCGAGCATTATTCTTCGATGTGTCCCTATCAGCGTCGGGCAAGATGGCCTGCGCTACTTGCCATGACCCAAGGCGTGCTTTCGGGCCGCCCAATGATTTGCCGGTGCAACGCGGCGGCAGCGACGGGCGAAGCAATGGCGCGCGCGCGGTGCCCTCCTTGATGTACATGCAAAACATTCCATCCTTCACGGAGCATTACTTCGATAACGATGGGAACGACAGTATCGATCAAGGCCCCGCGGGAGGCCGCACCTGGGACGGTCGATCGCAATCGGCGCACGATCAGGCGCGCCTGCCTCTATTCTCGCCCTTAGAGATGGCGAATGACGGGATCGATGCAGTACTCGCCAAGGTGCGCCGTGCCGGCTATGCGGCGCAGTTTCGCGAGACCTTCGGCGATACGGTGTTCGACGACATGGACCTGGCGTTCAAGGCTGTGTTGATGGCCTTGGAGACTTTTCAGCAAAGCCCGCAGGAGTTCTATCCGTACAGCAGCAAGTACGACGCCTGGTTGCGGCGCGAGGCTTCACTGAGCGGCGACGAATTGCGGGGCCTGGCGACCTTCAATGATCCGGCTAAAGGCAATTGCGCACGCTGCCATCCCAGCGGCATGCGCAAGGGTGCGTTTCCACAGTTCACGGATTTCGGATACGCCGCCGTCGCTGTGCCGCGCAACGCGGACATTCCTGCGAATGCGAACCATAGCTATTACGACCTCGGGTTGTGCGGGCCGCTGCGGACCGATTTGGTGGCTAAGAAAGACTACTGCGGCTTGTTCCGTACCCCCTCGTTGCGCAATGTGGCGACTCGGCGCGTGTTCTTTCATAACGGCGTGTTGCATCGCCTGGAAGATGCAGTGCGCTTTTACGCCGAGCGCGATACCCAGCCGCAGAAGTGGTATTCGCGCGGGGCGAGCGGGGCCACGGTGAAATTCGATGACTTACCGCTGCAGTATCAAGGCAACGTCGATACCCAGGCTCCCTTTGATCGGCACACCGGGGATTCGCCCGCATTGACCGAAACCGATATCAAGGACATTCTCGCATTCTTGAATACGTTGACCGACGGCTACAAGCAGCGCCACCAGCAGGTGACAAAGACCGCGGCCGTGAGTGACGCCCAACCTGGGATCTTGAACTAATGGACGATTGTGTCCCACCGCTTTCACCTTCACGCCGCTTGTCGACTGGATCGCCCTACAAAATAGATCGTGGTATTAGGCAGCGGGCCGAATGAATTGGTAAAGGAGATGGTTTGATGAACAAGGACGGACGCCGCGCGATTGGAGCGAGTTGTCGCGGGCCTGACCTGAATCATTCTGTGTATTACCAACAAACCATTCAGAGCAACGTAAACCGATGAGCGAGCGCACGAATCAATATGGTCAGGTAATCGGGCCACCCGTCATGGACTGGTCGCCACGGCCGCGGCCGGGGCGCAATGCAATGGTCGGTCGGTGGTGTCGCTTAGAGGCGGTCGACGTGGAGCGGCATGCAGCGCGGCTTTTCGCGGCCTATATGGACGCACCCGACAACCGTGATTGGACCTATCTTTTTACTGAGCGTCCCGAGACCCCGGCTTTGTTCCGGACGTATCTGACTAACCTCTCAACGAGTGAAGACCCGCTGCATTTTACGGTTGTGGACCAAAGCACCGACTGGCCGGTGGGCACGGCCGCGCTCATGAGGATCGATCCAACCCACGGCGCTATCGAAGTCGGCTCGATCGCGTATTCTCCCCGTTTGAAAAGAACGCGCATGGCCACGGAGGCGATGTATCTCATGATGCGCCGGGCATTTGAGGAACTCGGCTATCGACGATATGAATGGAAGTGCGACAGCCTTAACAAGGCTTCGCGTTCGGCTGCGGTACGGTACGGATTTACCTTTGAGGGAGTGTTCAGGCGGGCGATCATCTACAAAGGGAGAAGCCGCGATACGGCTTGGTATTCGATTATTGCGGATGAATGGCCTGTCGTGCGCAATGCTCTGGAGACTTGGCTTGATCCCGATAACTTTGACGAGAGTGGGCAGCAACGGCAATCGTTGACGGCCATTCGGGCGTCAATTTGAGCCTATTTGGGCAGTATTTCTGTGAGTAGACGATTCTGTGGGCGCGGGTGCAATTCGTGGGGCATCGAGCGCTTCCATTGCCAAAGTCTTGATGTCATTGAACATCACTTGGGGTTGCACGAAGGCTAGGGTGTAAATTTCCCGGACCTCGCCGTGGGCGTCGATCAGGAACATCTTCAGCATGTGATGCAGGGTGCGTGTGGCACGGCCGCTTTCGTCCAAGTCCACACTGACGTCCTGACCGAAATCCTCCAGTACCGGTAGAAGCTCCGGCACGCGGCGCGCAGTCACGAAGCGCCACTCGAATTTTGGATCGACTGCCAATTCCCGACCATAGGCGGCAATGGCTGCAGGCGTGTCGTGAGTCGGGTCCAGGCTGACGCTGACGAAGCGCACGCGGCCCGCGAGCGCACGATCGTCCCGCACTTGATCGCGCAAACCGGTCAGCGTGGTGTGCGCAAACGGACAGCCCAGGGGATCGACGCAGTAGGTGTAGAAGAAAGTCAGTAGGGTGATCTTGCTCTGCGTGAGCGACGCGAGCCGGATGGCATGACCGGCGCTGTCGAGCAATACGGCATCCGCTACGCGCTGGATTTTCTGCAGCTTGTAGCTACCCGGCGGCGGCGGCACGAATTCCATCCGTGGCGCGGTCGCCTTACCGGGGTCTTCAGTGGCACCCGCCGGGCCGGTGGCCGCGGCGAGACCCAGCACCGCGGACAATGTACCGGCCACTGCCCCGGCTCGACGCAGCAGCGCGCCGAGCGGGTGCATCAGTGCGCCGTCGCGTCCAGGAGCGATGTCAGGCGCTGCGGGTTGGCGGTAAACTTCATGTGATGAGGACGGCCGAGCTGTTCCTTGGTGAAGTCAACCTCGAATGCGGGCGAGAGTTCATGGCCGTCCCAATGGAAAGCCCGCAGGAATTGTTCATTGTCCATGCCGGTTTTGTCCCATTTCGACAGCAAGCTCGAGGTGATATAGACGCGTCGGCCATCCCAGCTCTGCGACACCATGTTCACTTGGCTGCCGGTGTGTTTGGTGTAGGTCTGTCGCGGATGCTCGGGATCGGTGAGATCGAAGTAGTGCGTGGTGCCGTCCATGAAGGTATTGACCCACAAACCTTTCGCATCCGAGGTGATGGAAATATCCACCGGCAAAGGGATCTTCGCCGGATCACCGATCGTGGCGACGTCCTTTGCAGTCCATGCGCCTTGAGCGTCGCGCTTGACCAACCACAGCTGCGAAGTCAGGGCCGTGGCCGTAATCGCCCAGTTCTGGCCCTCTGGCAGGGCCCAGCGAATTTCTAGCGGCGCTCCCGGCACGGCGAAAATCTGTTCCGGTTGCATGGTCTTCAAGTTCCACATCACCAGGGTATTGCCGAAATGTTTCATCGCCTCGGGGTCCTTCACCACCTCGCCGAGATCGCGCATGTAGTTGTTCCAGCCGGTGAAGCTCGATGTCAGCAGGGCATTCTTCGCGGGATTCACGGCGATGTCGTAACCGTAGCCATCGCCCTTGATCTGTTTGATCGTCGCGATGGGCATGCCGTACTTGGCGATGAAGTCGCCTTTGTTGTTGTACACGGACATGCCCGTCACGCCGCCCTTGTCGGCCACGTTCGACAAATTACCGATCAGCATGCGGCCGGGCAGGGCGTAGAAAGTGTGCGGTCCCGCGTAGCCGGTCTTCGCCCCCAGATCGTCGATGGTTCTGACGAGGGTGGGATGCGATGGATTGGTGCCCACATCGAACACGTAGATCTTACTGTCGTCCAGGCCGCCGGCCCAGAGATATTTGCGATCATCCGTAAACCCCATGTGATGCGCTTCGCCGCGGCCGCCGACGGAAATCTTGTGAATTACCTTGCCGTAGGTTTTCGAGGCGGGATTCGCGTCGATGGTGACGAGCTTGTCCGACCCATCGCCCATGCCCGGCACGCCGAGAGTCCACACATGGACGAAATCTTCCTGCCCTTTGATCAGCCCGGACATGTAGGGCGAATTGCAGGTCTCGTCCGCGTACGCAGCGACTGCCGCGATACTCATGATGGCGGCAACGCCAAAGCTCAGGATCAGTCGGCGCTCAAATCGCATGAGGCTCTCCTTGAAATCGTTGTTCTGCCGGTCAGCTCATAAGTTGCAGCCATCGACTCTGAAAAGCAAGCCGATGCGCGCTTCAGGCTAGATTTTATCCAGTGGCGTGTTGCCGCCGGTGAATTGCGAGCGCGCCTGCGCCAGCCGATAGCGGTGCTCGGCCCGCCAACGCCGCCAGTTGCACAGACCGCTGATGGCATAGACCAGCTTGAACAGCTTCAGGCGCCACAGCACCTGTGGCGTATCGAACAGGTCGCCGGCGAGCATGGAGATCACGCCTTGTTCCAGCTGCCATATATTGCGCGGTGTGCGGAACATCTGTTGCATCACCGAGCCGTTGAAGCGGTAGATAAAGAATGAGAAACGCGCCATGCCGGCGCGCTGGCGCTTCTCCAGCTTGCGCAAAAGGCCCGCCTCGCGGGCCGGCTCGCGCAATGCAGCGTCCACCACGTCGGCAGCTTGCTCCGCGCCGCTCATCGCCAGGTACACTCCGGAGGAGAACACCGGATCGAGGAACGCGAAGGCATCGCCGACCAGCACCCAGCCCAGATCGCCCATCCGCGCCGAGTCGTAGGAGTAGTTGCCGGTGACGCGCACCTCATTGTCGATCAATGTGGCGTGCTCAATGCGTCGCCACAGCGCCGGACTGCGTTTCAATGTCTCCAGCAGAAACTCCACTGTGCGGCCCTTGCGCTGCTTGAGGTATTCCGGCCGGCATACGGCGCCGACGCTCATCATGTCGCCGGGCAGGGGAATCATCCACATCCAGCCATGCTCGAAGCGGTAAATGCTGATATTGCCTTGGTCCTCGCCCGCGCGCCGTGCGGCACCGCGGAAGTGGCCGAAGATGGCCGCGCTCTGATGCTCGTCGTTCTTGCGCCGAAGTTTCTTCTTCGTGGCAAGAAATGCATCGCGGCCGCTGGCATCGACCACATAGCGCGTTTGAATACTATAAGTGCGGCCGTCATCGGTGTTCACATCGAGCCGCGTAACACGCGACCCGCTCTGTTGCACCATGACAACCTCGTGGCCCTCGCGCGCGTCCGCGCCGCATTCACGGGCGTGGTCGTAGAGCATTTTGTCGAAGTCCTGGCGCCACACTTGGTAGGCGTGCGGCGGACTGTTGCCGATGGCACGAGAGAACGCGAACGTGTTGTAGCCGCGTTCGTTGTCGGCCTCGAAATCCGCA
>JANYLM010000034.1 GCA_025357835.1 Gammaproteobacteria bacterium | reverse complement strand
AAGGGCGGCTGGCATCTCGCCGGCGACCACGGCGTCATCGATCCTGAGCAGGCCCTGCGTGACATGGCCGCCTTCGTCCAGGCCGGAATAACGACCTTCGATTGTGCGGACATCTACACCGGGGTTGAAGCCCTGATCGGACGTTTTCGCGCACTCTATCCGCGGCTCGCCAAGGAAGTGCAAGTCCACACAAAGTTCATTCCCGATCTTCGGATGCTTGCCGAAGTCGATTCTACCTATGTGGAACGCTCCATCGATCGTTCGCTCATGCGCCTGGGCGTTGAACGCCTGGACTTGGTGCAATTTCATTGGTGGGACTACGAGGTTCCCGGCTATGTCGAAGCAGCGGGCGAGCTGTTGCGGCTGCGCGATAAGGGGAAGATCGCCAACATAGGCGTGACGAATTTCGACGTTCCGCATCTTAAGGAAGTACTGGATACTGGGGTTCCGATGGTCTCGATTCAGGCGCAATACTCGCTGCTGGATCAGCGGCCCAGAAACGGGATGATCGATTTATGCCGCAACCGAAACATAGCCGTCATCTGTTACGGCACGGTTGCCGGCGGCTTCCTCTCGGAGCGGTGGATGGGTCGGCGCGAACCGGACAATGAATTGACCAATCGGTCTCTGATCAAGTACAAGTTGATCATCGACGATTTCGGCGGCTGGGACTTATTCCAGCGGCTGTTGGCCACCTTAAGCCGGATTGCGGTCAAGCATGGGTGCGATATCGCGACCGTGGCGTCGCGGGCGGTATTGAACTGGGATGGCGTGGCCGCCGTCATAGTCGGCGCGACCAATGCCTCGCATCTTGGAGCCAACCGCAAGATCACCGATCTGCAGCTCGATGCCGCTGACGTATACGCCATCCAGGAGATCCTGCAGCAGCGCCAAGGCCCTCAGGGCGATATCTATTCACTCGAGCGCGATCGTGCCGGCCGCCATGGCCGTATCATGAAGTACGATCTGCACCAGAAAGAGTCTTTTGCGACATAATGTCGAGTGAATGGAGTCCAATTCCAAATCATGACATCTAACAAATTCTCTCTGAGGTTGGCGGCGGGCGCCGCGGCCTTCGGCGCAATCGCCGGCATATGCGCTGCCTCCGCCGCGGTACCTGCTACGCCCACGGTGACCGCTTTGGTCGGAGCCACCGTCGTCGGGGTCGACGGCGGACCCGCGCTCCAGAACGCGACGGTACTGATTACGGGCGAGCGCATCTCGCAAATCGGCGCGGCAGATTCAACGCCCATTCCGTCGGGTGCCAAGGTCATTGCGATGACCGGCAAATGGCTCATTCCAGGGCTCATGAACACGCATGTGCATTTGGGGTTGAAATTGCCGGGCGCGGCGGGCGATTCATTGGCCACGGAAACCGATCCCGAGGAAGCACTGCGCATGGCTGGCAACGCTCGTCTCTCGCTGCTATCGGGGGTCACGACGCTGCGGCTGGTGGGGGAAGATCACGGCACGGACTTCGCCTTGCGCAAGGCCATCGACGGCGGCGAGGTCATTGGGCCGCGTATCAAGACCGCGGGCGAAGTCATTATACCCACCGGCGGCCACGGCTCCATGGAGGCCGATGGACCCTACGGCTTTGCCCACGCCGTGCGCGAACAGATCAAGAGCGGCGCGGACTGGATCAAGATCGCGATTTCCGGCGGCATCTCGGATACACACGGCAGCATCTCTGCGGCGCCTATGACCGACGAAGAGATGGCTACGCTGATAGAAGTAGCGCATCGCAACGGCGTCAGAGTCACCGCGCACAATGGCTCGAACGAGGCCGCGCGGCAGGCGCTGCGCTTCGGCATCGACGGCTTCGAGCACGGCTATCACTTGGATGCCACGGTGCTCAAGGACATGAAGGCCAAGGGCGTTTGGCTGGTGCCGACAATCGTCGTGACGCAGCCCGGTGCGCTTGAGTTCTACCACAAGATCGGCTCGCCGCCCTGGTACCTGGAACGGGTCAAGATCACCGGCGCCGACCACTGGGCCATGCTGCAGAACGCCATCCGCCTGGGCGTGAAAATCGCCCTCGGCACGGACCAGTTTCCCTTCGAGCCGAATGACGGCACGACCGCCACCGTCGCGGAAGCGGAAGCTTACGTTAAGGCCGGCATGACTCCCTTGCAGGCTCTGCAATCGGCGACCACCCAAGCCGCTAAAATGCTGCAGATGGATGCTGACGCGGGCAGCATCACGGTCGGGAAATACGCGGACATCGTTGCGCTCAATGCCGATCCGATCAAGGATATACGCGCATTGAGAACCATCGACTTCGTCATGAAGGGCGGCGTCGTGGCTCGCGACGATCGCCGCGACATCGGCGCTTTCTAAGCAGCGGTGGGCCAGGGAATGAGCGGCAGGGCAGACGCTTTCGAGGATTGGATTCGGACCTCCTTTGTTCAGATGAATACCGAGTTGGAGAATTTGTACTTCGCGAAAGACAACCGCGAGCAAGTTATCGGCTGCGGGGATCCCATCAAATCGACGCTGCGCGATGAAGGCCAGGCATACGTCGTCGCGCTGCTCGCGGAGGGCAACACCGGCGAGGGATTCGACAGTGCGTTTGGCGTTCTCGGCAGCGTAGGCCTGTACATGGGAGCATTGCGGCGGCACGAACTCACCAATCCGGCCCGGGAGGAGCGCTCGCCGTTCCGCGAAGCTTCATCGCTTGCCCTGCACGTGGGGGCCTCTCTCGGCATGGCACCGAGATTCTCGACCGGGCATCTGGCGACGCACAATCGGGCGCGCGCCGGCATCCGCAAGAGCTTCACCTCGCTTGCGGATGAGTTCCTGTTCATCGATGAGAATACGCGCGGAATTCTGTCGCTGCAGCGTGCCGCGGATGCATTAACCACCGTCGTGCATCTGGGAGTTTCCAGTCCGGTGGCGGACGTCATGTTCGACGCGGCGAAGCAGGCGCTGCGCGACGTCATGCGGTTCAACGATCGGCTGATCAACCAGCTGGACGTCGATCGGTTTTTCTACTCGGTGCGTCCGTATTACAAGCCGTACCGGGTCGGTCGCCAGGAGTATCGCGGTGCAAACGCCGGGGATTTTTCCGGCATCAATGAGCTCGATCTGCTGCTCGGCCTGTGCCGCGCCAACGACCCGTACTACGCGCAGCTCCTGGTCGACAAGATGCTGTTCATGCTGCCGTCGGATCAAGCGCGACTGCGCGAGTGCATGACGCGCACCAGCCTGCTGGATGAACTGCTCATGCTCGTGGCTGAACATGGGCATGCGGATTGGTTTCAGCAAAATGCCCGTGCCTATCTTGAAGTCTGCGACCTGTTCGGGCGCTCGGCGGCACAGCACCACGATGGCCTGGTCAGGCGTTTCATCGAGGCGCCCGCGGCGCATCTCAATGAGCAAGGGCTGGAGGGGATCACCGCCAGCGGGCCGCCGCTGCCGGTGCTGCTGCGCTCGCTCGAGGTGCTGCGCGACATGCGGTTGGCCGCCGATCGCCGCGACATCGCCACGCGGCATGAGGATCTCGCCAGGTTGCGCGGCGTGGTACGCGGCTACGCACCACTTGCTGTCGGGCCCACCGCATTGTCCTAGTACGCATCGGGTAGTACGCGCTTATCCGAGCGTGAACTGGTTGGCAGTCCTGAGGGCGACTACGACCTCAGAATCCGCCACAGCGCGGAAGCGAATGCGAGGATGCCTTGCATGGGCCATCGGATTGCCATTCACACCTTTGCATTGGTGCTTTTCAGCGCGCCCCTAGCGTGCGCCGAGCTTTTCTATATGGATCACGATCCAATCACCGATCAATACCTGGGTCCTGTTGGTCCGTTGGTGATCTCCGGCGAGATCATGCCGGGCGACTACGATCGCCTCCTATCGAAGATCACCGTGGATGAGAAGCGATTTTTGGCTCTAAACAAGATCATATTGGCATCGGACGGCGGCGATGTGATTGAAGCCCTGAAAATAGCCGCGCTCATTAAATCACTGTTTACTGGCGTGGTCGTCGGACCGTTGACCGGTCGGTGCGTCAGCGCTTGTTTCTTCATCTATGCCGCGGCCGGCCAGCGCGAGACGGACGGTGACTGGCTCATCGGCATCAATCGCCCTTTCATCGTTGCTGCGGAAACGGCATCGGCGTCTCAGACGGATGCCGTGACTGTCGAGAGCGCAGCCTTGCTCCGGGTGCGCGCTTTTCTCCAAGCAAATGATGTGCCCAGCTATCTGCTGGACGAAATGTTTCGGCGCGCTTCGGACGACGCGTACTGGCTCGCCGCGATTGACCAAAACAATCTCGGCTACAGGTCGCAGGCATTCAAGCGATATCTGCGGGAGAAATGCGCTTGGGATGACAATGTCGAACGAGAGGCGTACGCCGGCAACAGATCGATTGACGATCTCAAGAAAATGCTGGAATGCCGGGATCGGGTAACAAGGCATGCGGCTCATCAAGCCCTGATTTTGGCGTCCAAACGCAAATCACACTAACCACGCCGCAAAAGACTCAGACTCCCGTTTCAACATCTCGCAAAGGTACAGCCGGCCTTGAATCCGGCGGCGGGAATGTTTGTTCTCATTGGTGGTCCCTCGGGATCGGTTGCTCCCAAGTCTTGGTCCGAATAACTACCCCGTCACGCAGTAAGGTGCGGGTGTACTTGTAAAAGAAAGTCTGCGCGTCACTTGAAACGTCGAGGCGGCCGCGCCAGGTGAGCACATGTTCCTTCACCGCCTGGACGTACTCCGAGTCCCCCTGTACGCGCGCAACATCCGGATGGGCATCGTCGATGTCATACGTGAGCTTTTCCGAGTGATCGAATCTTCCCCAGGGATAAGACACCGCGGTCGAACCTTTCCAGATCACCGTGCTGTGTTGCCTGGCCTCATCGCGAAGCACCGTCCACTCGCCCGGCCACGCTGCGCCGCCGCCCCCTATGCCTTCGATCCCCGGGGGCGCCTCGATTGGTTCGGGAGCCGAGAAGGCGGGCGCCGCCGGTCCATGCACGGGCACTCGCGGCAGGACGATCCGAGATGCCGCGTCGCCGCCCAACATCACCGAGGTTGTCATGGGATAGGGCGTGGGCCAATTCATGGGCCAGAGCGCGTTCGATATGGCTATGCGGATACGGTGGCCTTGCGGGAATACCCATGAAGCAAGGTGCAAATCCAGCGAAAGCGGATAGACCTTGCCGGGCAATAAGTCTTCCGGCTTTGACATTGAATCGCGCTGCGCGCCATTGATGCCGGCGCCGGTGACCATGGTCACGCGCCCGTCGGGTGCGACATCGGACAGGCGTACGAACCACTCGGCCAGCCGCGCGTCGGCCGCGACCCGCAGACTGACACGGGGCAGACCCAGAATGGCCACCTCCTCGGGGAGGGCTTGCGAGTCATAGGTGAGGCTGAAGGCGTCCACCGGCCGTTGGTCCGTCAGCAGTTCTCCCCACCAGAATCCAGCTTCTACGCCGGCGGAAGGGGCGTAACGAAGCTGATCCCGCCCGGACCCCGCCGCGCCCGATGACAGGCCATGCTCCGGCTGCAGATACAGAGTCATAGGCGTTAAACCCGCGGGTGGCCAGGTTTCCGCGCGCCATTCCCCGGGTACGTCCTGCGACTGGGATTCGGGCGGATGCCAGTGCTGCTGATAGATGACGACTCGAGGGTCTTTGAGTACGCCCGTGTCGCGTCCCTTGAGCCAGTAGTCGAACCAGCGAACCGCTTGATCGCGCCATTCATACGGCGGTCCGTAGTCGCTGCCGTTCGGAAAGCCGTGATTCCACGGGCCTATCCACGCCTTGAGCGGCGCTTTCACTTTCTCCAACATGCGCGGAATGCTGTCGCGGTATCCGTCCTGCATGCCGCCTATCAAAAAAGCCGGCACTTCCAGAGTCTGGATCGGCCGCAGCGGCGCGCGCCAGAACGCATCATCGCGCTGATGCTGCATGTAGGTGAGCGACCACGGCGCCGAATCCATACGCGGGCCGATCACGGACTCGTCCAGATTAAAATCTGGCGCTCCCGTCCGTCCCTGATCCAAATCCATCGTGAGCTCGAATTCGTCGACGTGAAACACCCCGTCGATATAGTGCACGTCTTCTTTGAACAGCTCCTCGGTGGCGGCCACGGCGAGAATGGCCTTGAGCGCGGGGGGCTTTCTCAGCGCCATCTGAATCGAGTTGAAGCCACCCCAGGAAATCCCCAGCATGCCGACATTGCCGTTCGACCAGGATTGATGAGCCAGCCAGGCGATGACTTGCTCCGCGTCTAGCTGTTCCTGGGCCGAGTATTCTCGATCCGGCGTTGCGCCCTCACTTGCGCCGAATCCCCGGATATCGACGCGCGCGCCCACATATCCGCGCCTGGCGAAATACGTATGCGTTCCATAGTCGCGGGCGGCCTCGTCGTCGTCTTTGCGATAAGGCAGGTATTCAAGCAGCGCAGGAAAGCGCTTGGCGGACTTGGTTGTCGCCGGCATGTACAGGGTGGCGGCGAGCCGAACACCGTCCCTCATGGGAATCCAGGTTTTTACGAGTTGCACGCCGTATGTCGGAGCCGACGGCGGTACGGCGGCGCCGCAGACGGAGAAGGCGATTGTCAAATTAAGAATACCGACAATGCGGCTGAACATGGTGGGTCCCCGAAAAACCACGTGGAGCAATATACCTTATGGGACCGCGTGCCCAAGAAAATACCGCTGCGGGCCGTAACGGCGTTCTCTATACGGTGGCCGCCGCCTGGCCGCGCCGTCGACGTGCGGTTGATAACTCCATCGCGGACGAAGCTGAGCCGCACGGCTATATTCAGCGCCGCAACCGACAAAGCAGGAAGGGATATGTCAATGACGGAAGAACAGGCCAAGTCCTACATGAGCAAGCTGTTGACGGCGATGACCCGGGCAGGGGGCTCCGACCTGTTCATTTCGAACGATTTCCCGCCGAGTATGAAAACCCACGGCACCATGCAGCCGATGACTTCCCAAAAGCTCTCCGGCGAGTTCACGCGGCAGTTGGCCGATTCTATTATGAACCAGCGCCAGCGCGAGGAGTTCGCCAGGGAGCTCGAGTGCAATTTCGCGATTTCGATCCCGGGAGTAGCGCGCTTTCGGGTCAACGTTTTCGTGCAACAACAACATGTGGGTATGGTCATTAGAACCATCCCCGCCGAAATCCCCGACTTCACGCAGCTGGCATTGCCGGAAATCCTCAAGGAAATAGTCATGACCAATCGGGGGTTGGTGCTGGTCGTGGGCGCCACCGGTTCGGGAAAATCGACGTCTCTGGCCGCCATGATAGATCACCGCAACCGATCCTCGCCGGGTCACATCATTACCGTCGAGGACCCGGTCGAATTCGTGCATAAGTCGCAGCAATCGCTGATCACGCATCGTGAAGTCGGCATCGACACTCATTCTTGGCATCACGCGTTGAAAAACACGCTGCGGCAGGCACCTGACGTGATTCTGATCGGCGAGATACGCGATGCCGAAACCATGGAGCATGCCGTGGCCTTCGCAGAGACCGGCCATCTGTGTCTGGGTACACTGCACGCGAACAGTGCCAACCAAACCATCGACCGCATCGTCAATTTCTTCTCCGAAGAGCGGCGCAAGCAATTGTTGATGGACCTTTCCGGCAACCTCAAGGCCATTGTCTCGCAGCGCCTGATCCGCACGGTAGACGGCAAGGGGCGCAAGGCCGCCATGGAAATCCTGATCAATACGCCCATCATCGCCGAGAAGATTCTTAAAGGAGAATTTCACGAGATCAAGGCCATCATGTCGAAATCGCGGGAGTTAGGTATGCGGACCTTCGACTGGTCCTTGTTCGAATTGTATAACGGTGGCGATATCTCGTATGACGAAGCCATCCGCAACGCCGACTCGGCGAACGAGCTGCGTTTGAACATCAAACTGAACGGCACGCGCGCGGCACCGGCGTTGGCCGTGTCCGCTTCCTAATGCGATCGGCGCAGTTTTAGCGTTTGGTGCGGAGCCCTAGGCGCAGTTCGCCAGGTCATCCTCGGCCGCCGATTCCTCGTTAAACAAAGGGTTTTCGGCAGCAATCTGCCGGCCCATGTAGGCGATCTTGTCCCATTGTTCGGCCTGCAGATAGTCGCGGTCGCGAGCAAATTTTTGCACGACCTCCAGAAACGCCTGGCGGTTGGAAGTGGCCGCAGAGTAGTAAAGCTCGAGAAGCTTCATGCGCAAGTCGTGGCGGTCGGGCTCGCGCTCGATTGCCAACTTCAACACATCCGCAAGATTCGTACGCCGTTCCTTCACCACCGCGTGTTCGTTGAGCACGCTGGGCATTTGCACATGCTGCACGGTCAGATCCAGATCGACGAAATTGTAGTCGAGCGGGGTCTGATCGGCTCGCATATTGACTGTCGGGTGGTGCTCGGCAGAGCGGGCGAAGGCCCCGGCGCCAATCTCGCTGCGCCCGCTGGGTCCGACGGCCGCCATTACCGGCAGCAGGGGATGGGTTGCGTCGTCCGTATCGGCCGCGGCAATAACGTGAGTGTCGGCATGAGCATCGTCACTGGAATCGGCGGCTGCTGCAACCAGGGTGTCATCGTGCGCGCGAATTGGGGGGGCGTCGTGCAAATGCTCGTGAGAGGCCATCTGAGGGAGATATTCTCCCTGATCTTCTGCGCCGGTGACGGGGGAGTCGTTGATGCCCTCGGCCCTGACTGCATCGGTGCCATGAGTACTGCCGCTGCCTGAATCATTCGACGTCGGCGCCCGGCGGCGAAATCTATAAAACAAACCGGCAAGCGCTGCGGCCAATATTCCTAAGCCGGCTGAAATCGCAGCCTGAGCCGCGTATCCGATTTTGGGCTGCGGCTGCGGCGCGGCAACTGACGGCGGGGCTTGGATTGCCCGCATCGCCTCGACACCGGGCGCCGGCCTGCCGGCACTGGCCGCTTTCTGTTGCAGGTCGAGCATAAGGCTGCGCTCGCTTTCCAGCTGGGCCTTCATCTCACTGAGTTGCTGCTCCATCGATTGAATCCGACGATCCAGCACTATGCCCTCCGGCGCATCGGAGGGCGCGCCGCCGACGGCCGTTGGGGACATTGCCGTGTGCGCCGCGGCCGCGTGGACGGGCGAGCGCCAAGCGGCCATTTGGGCGTGAACTTCGCGCCCCGCATCGGCCCTGGAAATCGCTGCCACCTCGGTGCGTGAGGGAATGGTGAGTACGGCGCCACGATGCAGACGGTTGATGTTGCCGTCGAAGGCATTGGGGTTGGCGCGGAAGATCGCGATCATCATTCTATTGAGGTCGGATTCGGAACGCTCACCGACGCGCCAAGCCACGCCGCGCAGCGTGGCCTTCGCGCCGACCTTGAGGTGCGTGGTCTTGCGGGCGGCACGCTCGGTGTCCGTCGGGCTGGGTTGGTGGCTGGGCTGATCGATCTGGCGCGCCACTGTCTGGGTCTTGGTCTCGACTACCGGCCTCGCAGCAGCGGGCGCGGCAGGAAGGTCAGGGGCGGCCGGCGTGGAGGGAATGGATGGGGCCGCGGCAACGGTATTGGCGTCCGTCGGGCGATATGCGGCCGCGAATCCCGGCGGGTCGAGCAGCAAGGTGTACTGACGGACCAGTTCACCATTGCGCCAGCGCAAGTCGACCAGGAAATTGACCAGCGGTTCTGTGAATGATTCGGTGGAGCGAACGGCGAGCACCGGGCGCCCCTGGCTGTCCTGAGTAACCTTGAACGTCGCCGAGGACAGAAACGCCGGACGGTCGGCCCCGTAATGCACGAAAGTTTCGCGATTCGCGACGGCGGCCCGGAGGTCGGCCAGGTCGAGCGCGGTCGCTCCGACGATGTCGATCTCCGCAGCGAGACGCTCGTTCAATCCGGAATCGACATGGATGTCGCCCAAGCCGAGCGAGTGAGCCGCGCCGGGCATGGAAAGAGCCATCATCAACATCAACGGGTTCTTCCCGCTAGACATCGTCTACTCCAGGGTACTTAAGAACACCTCGACGGTCCGGCCGAGACGGTACCCATCGCACACCGTGGATTCACCTGGGGTCAATGCTATGCGACACAATCCTGCGTTGGATATAGCGGTATTCCAGGACTTCGACGCAGTTCACGCATGTTTGTCGAAGCGCGCGCACGAGTGGCGGAAACTTCTCACTTCTTAAGGCTGACGCGGGTTTCAGATGTGATCCAGTTGCTGTTTCTGGCTGCGCACTGCAAGTGCATCGGATGAAATCTGTCGTCCACGGACGGCAGCGCTGTCCGCGGCCGTCGAGCGTGCCACCGCGGCTAGGGTGCCTATTGCGCATCATTTGCCCGGCCGTCGATATTTCAGTAGAATGCAATCGACATAAATATTGCTGTAGATATCGTATGCCGCGACCTGCAATCAAGAGCAAGCCCGAACCCCGCCGGGTGCTGACCGGCGCGGTGTTACGCGCATCCGCCTTGCTGGAAATCACGCAGGCGGGTCTCGCACAAATTCTTGGGCTCAGCCCATCGACCGTGTCGCGCATGGCGAACGGAACTTATACCTTGGACGCTCAGAAGAAGGAGTGGGAACTCGGTGCCTTGTTCGTACGGTTGTTTCGCTCGCTTGACGCCCTGATCGGCTCCAATGACACGGCGGCTCGCGGCTGGCTGAACGGACGCAATCAGGCGCTCGCCGGCCGCCCGATTGAATTAATTCGCAGCACGGAAGGTTTGGTTCGTGTCGTCCAGTACCTGGACTCTGCGCGCGGTCGGATCTGAGGCGCTGCGGGCGCGCCGGCGCCTGTGGCGCGCGGTGGAAGCCCAGCACATCGCCTCGACGTTGCGCCTGGTGGCGAATGTCGAGGAGCAGTTCTTGCTCGAAGGGCTGCTGGATCGGAGTAAACCACCCCTGCCGGCCGATGCCGACGACCTGCACTACCTGCTCTCTACCCCGTTTCGCTATTCCTCGCCCATTGGCTCACGTTTCCGCGCGCCTGCCGATTCGGGTATTTGGTACGGCGCGGAGTCGCCGCGCACCGCTTGCGCGGAACTGGGATTTTGGCGCTGGCGGTTCCTGATGGACTGCGACGCACTGCAGGCCATCGAACCGACACCGCAAACCGTTTTTCTGGCCGGCGTCGACGCGCGCCTGGTCGACCTGACCCGCTCCCCGTTCAAGAGATCTCGCGCGGAATGGACCCATCCACAGGATTACGGCCCCTGCCAGGGCTTCGCTCGCGTGGCGCGCCAGGCGGCCATCGATGCGATCCGCTATGAATCGGTACGCGATCCCGAACATGGAGCGGCGCTGGCCGTACTGGGTCCGGGGTGCTTCAAGCCGCGCAAGCCCTTGGAGCAGCACACCTGGTTCTTGACGGTGCGGCGCGGCTCGGTCATCTGGCAGCGCGAGGGCCAGAGCTTTGAATTTGATGCGAGTGCATGGCGTCAGTGACTCGAAGCTTCGCCTAAATCGCTTACACTCCCACCAAGAACGAACGAGGAATTCTTTTGAGCCGAAATTTCAAGAGCGATAACGTAACCCCGGTTTGCGATGCCATCATGGCATCCATCCAAGCGGCTAATGCCGGTTCGGCTGCTTCTTACGGCGGCGATGACTTTACTCAACGCCTACAAACCGTCGCAAGTGAAGTGTTCGCGACCGAGGTAGCTATCTTTCCGGTGACGACGGGGACGGCCGCCAACGCCCTGGCCCTGTCGCACATCGTGCCGCCCTACGGTGCCGTGTACTGTCACGATGCGGCGCATATCGTCACCGACGAATGCGGCGCCCCGGAATTCTTCACGGGCGGCGCCAAGCTGATCGGATTTCCTGCAGCAGACGGCAAGATCGCACCTGAACGGTTGGCAAGCGCAATCGCCTTCGCAAACGACATGGGCGTGCACCACGTCAAGCCCGGCGCCCTTAGCCTCAGCCAGGCCACGGAGTGGGGCGCAGTGTACGAACTTAGCGAGGTGTCCGCACTTGCCGCCGTGGCCAAGCAGCACGGTCTTCCCGTACATATGGATGGCGCACGATTCGCCAATGCTCTGGCGCATCTTGACTGCACTGCCGCCGAGGCCACTTGGAAGAGCGGAGTCGATGTTCTGTCGCTGGGCGCAACCAAGAACGGCGCCCTGTGCGCCGAGGCCGTGGTGTTTTTCGATCCGGCGCGGGCGCGGGATTTCGAGCGCCGCCGCAAACAGTCGGGACATCTTTGGTCAAAAATGCGGTTCGTCAGCGCGCAGCTACTGGCGTATTTCGATCGTGAGCTGTGGCTCGACAACGCCCGCCACGCGAACGCCATGGCGACCGTCCTCGCTGAGGGGTTGCAGGTCCTCGATGGCGCCTCGCTGTTGCAATCCGTGGACGCCAACGAGGTATTCGTCGCGCTGCCCGAGGCTTGCGTTGCCGCGCTGGAGCGGCAGGGATTTGGCTTCTATCGATGGCCTCTGAGCGACACTCCTACCGGCGTGTCGATTCGTTTGGTGACCTCGTACGCCACGCAGCGTACGCAGGTGGACGAGTTTGTGGCAGCGGCGCGCAGTTCAGCCCATGGTTAAAGCCTCACGGCCCAATTTAGCGGCAATGCGCGTCGACACTGAGTCCTGGGCATACAAGGTACCGTTCCGTGTGTCGCGCGGCGCAGAGTCCGCGCTCGAAGTCGTCGTCGTCACCCTCACCGATGCGGACGGTCAGGTCGGCCGCGGCGAGGCGGCGGGGGTGGACTACGATGGCGAAACCATCCCTCGGCTGTGCGCGCAGATCGAAGCGCTGCGGCCTGGGATTGAAGCTGGGCTTTCGCAGCGCACGCTCGACTTCGCCGCGGTGGCAACTCTTTTGCCGCCGGGCGGCGCGCGCAATGCCGTGGACTGCGCCCTCTGGGATTTGACGGCCAAGCAGCGCCGTACCAGCGTGTGGGAATTGGCGCAGGTGATGCATCCCCGGGAGCTTACGACGTCGATTACGCTGGGGATCGACACCGACGCAGCGGTCGCGGCGGGTGCTCGCCGCTATGCCGATTGGCCGCTAATCAAGGTGAAAGTCGACGGCGCCCGCCATATCGACGTCATACGCCTGGTACATGCGGCCTGCCCCGCGGCGCAACTCATCGTCGATCCGAATCAGGCCTGGTCCTGCGATCTTCTCAACCGCTTGGCGCCTGAAATGCAATCCCTCGGCGTCGTGCTGATCGAGCAGCCGGTGCCGCGCGGTGAAGACGACACCTTGCGCGCCTACCAGGGGCCGCTGCGGCTCGCCGCCGATGAGTCGGTGGCCGACCGCGCGGGATTGGCGAAGGTTGTGGGCCTGTACCAAGTGGTGAACGTCAAGCTGGATAAGACCGGTGGGCTCACGGAGGCGCTTGCGCTGGCGGGCGCCGCTCGTGCACGGGGCCTGCAAGTGATGGTGGGATGCATGGCGGGTACCTCCTTGGCCATGGCACCGGGCATGGTGGTCGGGCAAATGGCGAAGTTCGTGGACTTGGATGGCCCGCTTCTGCACAGCGCGGACCGTGAGCATGGTATCGAGTACGATCGGGGCCTGATGCGATTGCCGTCGACTACATTATGGGGATGAAAATGTCACAGTCCTTGCTACGTCTCGCCGCGTTCAGTGCCTGCTTTCTATGCGCACCAGCGCTTTGCGAAGATGCGCCCTTCGATCTGGTCATTGCCAACGGCCACGTCATCGATGGCACGGGTTCGCCATGGTACACGGCGGACATCGGCATCCGCGGCGGACGCATAGCCGCCATCGGCGAATTGGCGGGCGCCGCGGCGAAACAGCGTATCGATGCGGCGGGCAAAGTGGTTGCGCCGGGCTTCATCGACATGCTGGGCCAATCGGAATTCACCATTCTGGTCGATCCGCGGTTACCGTCGAAGATCTATCAGGGCATCACCACCGAAATCACGGGTGAAGGCAACTCGGCGGGACCCCTGGTCGGCGACGCACGCGTCGAAGCCGGCCAGGCCTTGGAGCACTACGGTGTGAAGGCGGATTGGCAGACCCTGGGCGAGTACTTCGCGCGGCTGGAGCGCCAGGGAATTGGCATCAATTTGGCCTCGTACGTCGGGGCGACCACGGTGCGCGAGGTGGTGATAGGCGCCGCCAACCGGGCACCCACCGCGGCAGAACTCGTGCGCATGCGGGCGCTGGTGCGAGAGGCTATGGAGCAGGGTGCGGTCGGGGTGTCGACCGCCTTGGAGTATGCCCCGGCCCCCTTTGCCGGCACCGACGAGTTGATCGCCTTGGCCGCCGAGGCAGCCCCCTACGGCGGCATCTATGCGACTCATATGCGCTCCGAGGGGGACGGCATGGTTGCCGCCCTCGAGGAAACCTTCCGCATCGCCCGGGAAGCGCACATTCCCGCGGAGATTTGGCATTTGAAGGTGGCAGGCAAGAAGAACTGGGGCCGCATGCCCGATGTAATCAGGCGCATCGAGGCAGCGCGCGCCGCTGGCCTGGACATCACTGCGGACACCTATGCCTACACGGCGTGGTTCAACGAGATGTCCGCCTTCGTGCCGCCCTGGGCGCATGACGGCGGCATCGAGAAAATGGTGGCGCGACTCAAGGATCGCAAGGCGCGTGCGCGCATCATCAAGGACATCCAAACCCCAAGCGGCGCGTGGGACAACGAATGGGACGAGGTACCGGGACCCGAATCCATTCTCGTCGGTGTGGTCAAGAATCCAGCCTTGCATTCCCTGCAGGGCCAGACCATCGCGGCCATCGCCAAGTCGCGAGGCCAGGATCCGCTCGACACCCTGCTCGATATCTTGGTCGAGGATCATGGATTTACGCAATGCGCCGTATTCGGCATGCAGGAAGACGATGTGGCACTGGCCCTGGCGCAGCCCTGGGTCTCCATCAACAATGACAGTTCCGGCACCTCGCCGGAGGGCAAATTGGGCGAGGAACATCCGCATCCGCGCGCTTACGGCACTTTCCCCAGAATTCTGCGCAAGTACGTGCGCGAAGAACATCGCCTGTCGCTGGAGGATGCCATCCGCAAGTTCACCGCGTTGCCCGCGCAACGCATGCGGCTCACCGATCGCGGCGTATTGAAGCGCGGTCTGTGGGCCGACGTCGTGATATTCGACCCCGCGACCATCGCCGATCGATCAAGCTTCAGTTCGCCCAACGAATTGGCGGTTGGCATGCGCTGGGTGCTGGTGAACGGGGTGCCCGTGATCGCCGACGGGCAGATGACGGGCTCGAAACCAGGACAGGTGTTGCGCGGCCCGGGATACAGGGCCACAGCCGTCGGGAGTCCGTGATCCGGGACGTTAACCTGTGTGGCGAGAAAAGCCTCTGAACGGTCGTACAGTTGTCATGGTGCGATTGGACGACCATTCACTTGCATTCGCATAATCTCTACTGGGCAGGATGAAAGTTTCATATTTTCAATAAGTTGAGTACACTTTCGCGTGTAAAATGCTCGATATGTTCTAGGGCCGTGTAGGTCCAGATTAATTGAGGGATTTAGGGGGACCAGCTGTTGCGGATTTGACAAAGCGGCTGCGGGAGCTTCTTATAAGCTCATAACAAACGGGGGATTGACTGGATGTTCAATTGAACAGCGTTTCGGAGCCCGTTGGAACGCTCGATGTTGCACTGAGTCACGCTGCACGACTTCTGGAGAGGGATCCCAGACTCGCTGTAGAGCAGGCGGACGAGATCCTCAAAGCCGTCCCCGGGCACCCGCATGCCCGCCTGATTTTAGGCGCCGCGCATCGACGCTGCGGACATACCCAAATAGCCATAGAAGTGCTGGCACCCCTCGCGCGCGAGCAGCAAAGTTCCGCACCCGCGCATATCGAACTGGCGATTGCACTGGGTGAGGCGGATCGGACGACGGACGCCATCGGCGCACTGCGTCGCGCCCTGCAGTTGAAACCCGATTCGGTGGATGCGTGGCGCTTGCTCGCAGAGCAACTCGACTCCATTGGCGATGCGGATGGCGCGGACAGAGCGCGGGCCGCCCATATCAAAGCAGCGACCAAAGATCCGCGGCTGATGGAAGCTGCGGCGGCACTGGTCGACAACAATCTACCGGTCGCCGAAATGCGGCTGCGTACACATATTCAGTCGCATCCCACGGACGTGGCCGCGCTGCGTATGCTCGCAGAAGTGGCGGGGCGGCTGCGGCGTTATGCGGACGCGGAGGCTCTGCTTGAAACCTGCCTCAAGCTTGCTCCCAGCTTCGACGCCGCCCGAAATAATTACGCGGTAGTGCTCAACCGACTTGGCAAGCCGGCGGCAGCGCTGCCACAGATCGAGCGCCTCTTGGCCAAGGATCCCCGCAATCCTGGGCATCGAAATCTCAAGGCGGCCATCCTCGCGAATCTCGGCGACTACGCCGAATCGATCGAAGTCTACGAGGCGGTGCTCAAGGAATTTCCGCAGCAGCCCAAGATCTGGATGAGCTATGGACATTCACTGAAGACCGCGCGACGCCACGCTGACAGCGTAACGGCCTATCGCCGGGCGATCGCGATGGAATCGACGCTCGGTGAAGCCTATTGGAGCCTGGCAAATCTCAAAACCTTTCGCTTTTCGGATGGGGACGTCCTTGCCATGCGTCATGCACTCGCGCACTACGGCCTGACGGATGACGATCGCCTGCATTTCGAGTTTTCGCTGGGCAAGGCGCTGGAAGACGAAGGCGAGCACGCCGAATCGTTCGCGCACTATGTGCAAGGCAATGCCATTCGCAGCAGGCTGCAGCCCTACAACGCGGAAGACAACACGAAGTTCGTGCGGCGCGCGAAGGCGGTTTTTACGGCCGATTTCTTTGCCGAGCGCAGCGGAGCAGGTTCGCCGGCGACGGATCCGATCTTCATCGTCGGCATGCCTCGCGCCGGCTCGACCCTGATCGAGCAAATCCTCGCCAGCCACTCGCAGGTCGAGGGCACGATGGAGTTGCCGGACATACCGCGGATCGCGCTGCAGATCGTCCGTCGGCACGAGCGCAGCGGCGACATCGGGTTTGCGCAGGCCGTCGCCGAGTTGCCGCCGGAGCAACTGCACGCCCTCGGAGAACAGTATCTGGCCGACACGCGCAGCCAGCGCAAGACGAGCAAGCCGTACTTCATCGATAAGATGCCCAACAATTGCCTCGACGTGGGACTCATTCATCTCATTCTGCCGAACGCGAAAATCATCGACGCGCGGCGGCACCCGCTCGGTTGTTGTTTCTCAGGATTCAAGCAGCATTTCGCTCGAGGCCAGAATTTTACGTATGGGCTCGACGACATCGGCCGGTATTATCGAGATTATGTAGAGCTGATGGCGCATCTCGACACGGTATTGCCGCAACGCGTTCACCGCGTGTTCTACGAAGCGATGATCGGCGACACCGAGGCGCAAGTGCGCCGTTTGCTCGACTATTGCGGCCTCGCCTTCGAGGAGAGTTGCCTGCGGTTCTATGAGAATGACCGCGCGGTGCGCACGGCGAGCTCGGAGCAAGTGCGCCAGCCCATTTTTCGCGAGGGTGTGGATCACTGGAAACAGTACGAGCCGTGGTTTGGGCCTCTGAAGGAGGCGCTGGGGCCGGTGCTGGACCGCTATCCGGCAGCGCCCGATTTTCCTGTATCGAATTGATTTGTGCATTGATCAATAATTCATCTATTACGGAGCAAGGGAACAATGACTCGCAGTCGTACAAACACTAGTAGGCCCCAGGGCCACAACGCCGGCCGCATGCGCGACCGTAATTTACTGCGCTATGCGCCGCTCGCTTCGGCAATCTCCGCGATCCTTGCCGGAGCGCCGGCGGTGCATGCCGCGGCGGCCACGGAGACCGGCGGTCTCGAGGAGATCGTGGTCACGGCGCAGAAAAAAGTCGAAAACATGCAAAACGTGCCTATCAGCATCGAAGTGCTCGATAGCGCGAAGATCGAAAAGCTGCACATCGCCAACCTCGACGATTACGTGAAGTATTCTCCCAGCATCGCGTACGTGCGCGGCGAGGGGCAGGGCGGCAACGGCCAACCCGGCAGTTCGCACATTTATATACGCGGCGTAGTCAGCGGCGGCACCAACCACTCCGGTTCGCAGCCGAGCGTCGGCAGCTACTTGGACGAACAGCCGGTGACGACTATCGACGGCACGGTGGATGTCCATATCTACGACATCCAGCGCATCGAAGTCCTCGAAGGGCCGCAAGGGACACTGTATGGCGCGAGCTCCCAATCGGGCACGGTGCGCATCATCACCAACAAGCCGGACCCCAGCAAATTCGAGGCGGGATATGAAGTCGGCGGCAACCATGTGCAGCACGGCGGTTTCGGCTACCAAGTGGAAGGATTCGTCAATTTACCCCTGTCGCCTATTGCCGCGATTCGCCTGGTCGGATGGAGACAGCATGACGGGGGCTACATCGACAATGTGGCCGGCACGAATGCCAACGCCGGCATCATCGATGGCGTGCGAACATTTCCGACATGGAACGCCTCCAACGGTGGCACCGGTGCGATCGGCGCGGGCGCGATCAGCAATGCAGCTTACGTCAAGAATAACTACAACACCGTCGAGACCAAGGGCGGCCGCGCAGCGCTTAAACTTGATCTAGGCGATTGGACGGTCACACCTACGGTCATGGGACAGAAAGTCACCACCGAAGGCTTCTTCGGCTACGACCCCGCGGTCGGCGATCTGCAGGTTGCACACTTCGGTCCTGAATCTTCGGACGATGCCTGGATGCAATCCGCTCTGACCGTGGAAGGCAAAGTCAGCAATTTCGACATCGTGTATGCGGGCGCTTTCATGAAGCGCACCACCCACTCCATCGCCGATTACAGCGACTATTCGTATTTCTACGACAAAGTGTCTGGGTCCGGCGCCTATTGGACGGGCAGCAACGGCAAGCCCATCATGCCGCAGGAACTCGTGATCTCTAAAGGTATTTTCCAGAAATTTAGTCACGAACTGCGTGTATCCACGCCGCAGGATCTGCCCGTGAGGGGTACTGCCGGTGTGTTCATCCAGCGCCAGCAGCATGGTATCTTCGAGCAGTACGCGATGCCGGGGTTCGGCTTTACCAGTGCGGGGGGGCTCAACCCCAACGGCTTCGATCCGGCGTTGTCCATTCCCGGTAAGCCCAACGACATATGGCTGACGGACGAAACACGCGTCGACAGGGATCGAGCGGTGTTCGCCCAAGCGACTTGGGATATTTCGTCGCAGTGGGAATTGAGCGGAGGCTTGCGATACTTCAAGACGGACAATACCCTCGAAGGCTTCTACGGATATTCGAAAGCATTCTCCTCGCACACCGGCGAGTCCCATTGTTTCGGGCCGTCAGTCACCGTCGGCGCGCCGTGCCAGGACTTGGGTAAGCGCGGCACCGAAAACGGCCACGTACCTCGAGTCAACCTGACTTACAAGATCGATCCGAATAAGATGGTGTACGCAACTTGGTCGAAGGGCTTCCGGCCGGGCGGCGTGAATCGCACGGCTGCGGCCGGAATCGGCCCCTACCAGGCGGATTTCTTGACCAATTGGGAATTGGGTTGGAAGACGCAGTGGTTCGATCATCATCTGCGGTGGAACGGTGCGATCTTCCAGGAAGACTGGAAAAACTTTCAGTTCTCATTCCTCGGCCTGAACAGCGTAACCATTATTCAGAACGGCGGAGATGCGCGAATACGGGGAATCGAAAACGAACTCGAGTTTGCGGCGTCCTCCAATCTGACGCTGTCGTTGAACTTCACCTTCCTCGACCCGAAGCTTACGTCCAATTATTGCGGTGAATCGGATCCGGCAACCGGCCAGCCTGCACAGTCCAATCCATGTCCTGCGGGCTTGGGCAGCCCGAATCAGAAAAACCAGCAGCCTTATCCGCCGCAGGCCGCAGCCGGCACGAACCTACCTACATCACCTAAGTTCAAGGGCAATTTCATTGCGCGCTACAGCTTGGAGCCCATCGGCGGTTGGAATCCCAATGTCCAAGCGGCCTTCGTCTACCAGACGCAGACCGCGCCGGCGTTGAAGACGCTGGACGCCCAGGTCATCGGCATGCAGCCGGCGTACGGCATGCTCGATCTAACCACTGGCATCGAGAAGAATGGGATGAACATCCAATTGCTCCTCGACAATGTGACCGATAAGCGGGCTCAGTACAGCCGCTTCGAGCAGTGTACTGTGCAAGTCTGCACCCAACCTTATGTCATTCCCGCGCAGCCGCGCACGATCGGCATCAAGTTCGGGCAGAAGTTCTAAAATCACGGCAATCTGCCGGCGGGCTCACCGCCCGCCGGCTTTTTTTTGTCCTGAAACGTTCGCTGCGGCGGCGCAGACCGAAGACGAGAAACTCAATGTCAATAAAGAACCTTCGGCAAATCGCGTTTTTGACGGGAGTGTTTTTGGCGGGGTTAACTTTTAGCACGCTCGCGCGAGCCGAGCGCCTGCCCGTCCTGAAGCAGATCGACCTGCCGCATCCCTATTATTTTCGCGAGATGTACCTGCCGCAGTTGACCAGCGGACCCAGCAGCCTCGCCTGGTCGCCTGATTCCAGCGAGTTGGTTTATTCGATGGCTGGTTCGCTGTGGCGGCAGAAAATAGGCGGCGGCGCCGCGCAGCAGCTGACTGCGGCTTCTTACGACTACCAGCCGGATTGGTCGCCCGACGGACGCTGGGTAATATACAGCTCGTATCGCAACGATGCCTTGGAATTGTGGGTTTTGGAATTGGCCACAGGCAACAGTAAGCCGCTGCTGGCCAACGGGGCGGTCAATGTCGAACCGAGATTCTCGCCCGACGGCCAGCGCATAGTGTTTGTGTCGACCCTGTACAACAAGCGCTTGCATATTTTCACGGCCGATTTCGCCGAAGGCAAGCTCGAGCATGTCACGCTCCTGACCGGCGAGCATCGCAGTGAGCTGCCGCGCTACTACTACAGCGCCTACGATCACGAGATCAATCCGGTGTGGTCGCGCGATGGGCGCGACATCATCTATGTTTCCAACCGCAACCATATCTATGGAACGGGTGGATTCTGGCGCACTGCCTCGCGAGCGGCCGCGAATACCGATGGGGCGGCGGGGTCGGCGCACGAATTTCACTACGAGGAAACGAACTGGAAGGCGCGCCCGGATGTATCCCCCGACGGATCGCGGTTGGTGTTCAGTTCCTACCTGGGCCGCTCATGGCACAACTTATGGGTGATGCCGTCCACAGGCGGCGACGCATTTCCCATCGCCTACGGCGACTGGGACCAGACCTATCCTCGCTGGTCGCCGGACGGCACGCGGGTGGCCTTCATCGCGAACCGGAGCGGCAACACGGAAATCGCCATCGAGCGCGTTCCGGGCGGAGTTGCGCAGACGCTCGCCACGCTTGAGCGGCATTACTTGGCGCCGATGGCGCGTCTGCATCTCGACATCCGGGATTCACAAGGTCGGGCGGCATCGGCGCGCGTGAGCATCACCGATGCGGCCGGCCGCTTCTATGCACCGGCGACTGCCTGGATAAGCGCGGACGACGCATTCGATCGCGGCGAGCGCCGTTTCGAGGCTCATTACTTCCCCGCGCACGGGGAGCAGTGGATCGACGTGCCGGTGGGGGTGCTTCACGTGGAAATCCTGCACGGGTTGGAGCGACGCTTCGACCAGTGTCAGGTAACGGCCAGTGCGGGGCAGGTGGCCGATCTCGCGGTGAATCTGGATGAGAACACCTGGTCCGTTCCAGATGCCGGGCATTGGGTGAGTGCGGATGTCCATGTGCACATGAACTACGGCGGTGAGTATCGCAATACCCCAGCCCATCTCGTGGCGCAGGCGCAAGCCGAGAATCTCAGCATCGTGAACTCATTGCTGGTCAACAAGGAGCAGCGCTTTCCCGATATTGCCTACAACGGCATGCAAAAGGACCCAGTCTCGCAGCAGAACGCTCTGGTCGTGCATGGCCAGGAATATCACACCAGCTATTGGGGACATTTGGGGTTGCTCGACATCTCCGGCGGTGTGATTTTGCCGGGGTACGTCGGGTATCCCGGTACCGCCGCCTCGAGCTTGTATCCGATGAATGCCGATGTGGCGGATATCGCGCACTCCCGCGGCGCCTTGGTGGGTTACGTGCATCCCTTCGATGACTACCCGCAACCGCTATTGAAACCGCATGAGGCGCTGAGCAACGAGTTGCCGGTCGACGTGGCGCTGAGCAAGGTCGACTACATGGAGATCCTGGGGTTCAGCGACCATCGAACCACCGCCCGCGTTTGGTACCAATTGCTGAACCTGGGCTTTCGGATACCGGCGGCCGGCGGTACGGACGCCATGGCGAATTACTCCTCGCTGCGCGGCCCGGTCGGCATGAATCGAGTCTATGCGCGCGTTCCCGCAGGTGCGATCGACGAGCGCCAATGGATGGATGCGCTGAAAGCGGGCCGAAGCTTTGCAACCAATGGTCCCTTGCTGGGCCTGACCCTCGGCGGCGCACAGATCGGCGATGAACTGAAATTCGATGCCGCGCAGCAGCGCGTCAAGTTCTCGGTGCGTTTGCGATCCATCGTCGCTGTGGATCATTTGGAACTGGTGTGCAACGGCAAGGTGCTGCGATCGTTCGCGGCGCGTATACCCATCGATCACGGCGATTTCACCGGCAGTATTCCGCTGCATGACAGCGGCTGGTGTGTGGCGCGCGCTTCCACCGACGCGGGACGCTACCCGGTGCTGGATACCTATGTGTATGCGACCACCAGCCCGGTGTATGTCAGCATCGCCGGACATGCGCCTCGGTCGCCCGAAGATGCCCGGTACTTCGCGGCGTGGGTGGATCGGATAACCGAAACCACGACGGCCTATCCGGACTGGAACAATGCAGCGGAGAAGAGCAGCGTGCTTGAGCGGCTGGCTCAGGCCAAGGCGGTGTTTGTCGGTCTGCAGTAGGCGACGCGTGCGCGTCGTTCAATTCGCCAGGACGGCCGACTTAGGGGATAGTCATTGCCGCGAACGGGCGTTGGGCTTGGAGCGCAGCAGACCCGCGGATAGAACCAAGGCGATCAGGGCGCTGCCGGCGAGCAGTGCCAAAGTGCGATCGTAGTTGCCCGTGAGATCGAAGACGCGCCCGGCCGCGGGGCCCGACAGTGACAGCGTCAGGATCTCGCAGAAATACCAGGCACTGTAGCTATAGGCGAGGCTCACCGCGGGAAAGCGGCTGCGCAGCAGCGCGACGAAGTACAGGTCACCGCCGCCGATGGTAATGCCGAAACAGGCGGCATAGCTGATCAGTGCCGCGGCTGAATGATCTCGCGCCACCCACAGCAGGGACAGGGCTCCCGCCAGCAGCAATACGTGCATGGCCATGCCCACCGCGCGCACCGAAAAGCGGTCGAGGAGCCAGCCGCTGACAATCCCGCCGACGGCCGCGAACCCCGCGGTGGACCCCAGGACTATGGATGAAAGTCGCGGCGAGAAGCCAGCGCCCTCGACTATCGAGGGTTGATGCGTGAGCAGTCCCCCGTACGTAGTGTAGAAAAACAGGGTGGTCAGGGCGATCATCCAGAACGTCGCCGAGCCGAGAAGATCCTTGAGGGATCCGGCGGGGTTCGCCGTCGCGGCCGAGTCCGCCGCGGCGGTCGCTGCCGCTATCGCCGCGTCCGTGGACGACATCGCGGGCACGGCAGCGATGGGTGGCAGCGAGTCGCCGTCCAATCCCAGTCCGAACTCGCGCGGCGAGTGGCGGCCCTTGGTCGCGAGAACCGGCGCCAGGCCGATGGTCAATAGGCCGGCGACGATGGCGAGGCAGGCCGCGCGCCAACCATAGTGAGCGATGATGACCCCGGTGAGCGGCACCAGCACCATGCCGCCCACATGCCAGCCTGCCCAGACCACCCCGAGGCCAAACGAATAGTGCCGCAGGAACCAACGCGACACGGTGTAGGGCAGGGTCACAGCGAACATGACCTTGCCGATGCCCATGGCGACGCGCAACAGGTACATTTCGCCGAAAGTGGAGACCGTCGACAACAAGGCCAGGCAAACGGCCTCGATGACGATGCCGGTGATCAGCAGACGCGTCGCGCCGAAGCGCTTGATTGCCGCACCGCCGAGCAGGATCAGCGGCGCGCTCAGCCAGAATGCCGTCACGAGGCCGCCGGTGGCAGCGCGGCTCCAGTGAAACTCCTGAGTCAGGGGCGGAACTAGCAGTACGAAGCAATACAGGCCGCCGCCATAGACCATGAATCCGGCCATGAACAGCGCGGCAAGAACTTTGCGGCCGTGATAGATCGCCATTCGCCGCATCGTACAGAAGTTGCAGCCGGAATTTGCAAATTGATGTCGACACCTTAGCTATGTATCTACATTGTTGACACGATGTAACGTATTAATGTATCTACATTGAATCTACAAAGGGAGTAGCCCAGGCGCACGGTCGTCAAATAACGGGGGAACAGCGCCTCGGTGCGAATTCCGGCCGGCATCATGGATGCCGTTCGACTGAGCGTGGACGCCCCCGTCGACATCCGCGAAGAGGGCGGGCGCATCGTCATCGAGCCGATCAAAGACCGCGAATTTGACATCGAACATTTGCTCGCCCGCATCACGCCACAGAACCTGCATGCGGAGATTGATTTCGGCGCGCCGCTGGGGAAGGAGCTGTTGTGACGATGCGTCGCTATGTACCGGAGGTCGGCGATATTGTTTGGCTGCATTTCGATCCACAGGCAGGCCATGAACACGTAGGTCACCGGCCCGCATTGGTCATCAGCCCATCGGGTTATAACGGCAAGACTGGATTGATGTTGTGCTGTCCAATGACCACACAGATCAAGGGGTATCCGTTTGAAGTGAAGATCGTTGGGAACCGGCCGAGCGTGGCACTTTCGGATCAAGTTAACAGCCTTGACTGGGTAATTCGCAAAGCGAAGCGCAAGGGAAAGGCGACGGCAGCGGAACTTGCCGAGATCAGAGCGAAAATATTCGCTCTCATCGGTGCACAATAGGGTAAATCGTGCAGCGGCCGGAACGAGGTGAATTTGTGAATTCGATGCGGGTGAATGGTGGTCGATTGTGGTCGCGGCTGATGCAGATGGCGGAAATCGGGGCGACGCCGCACGGTGGCTGCAATCGGCAGGCGTTGACCGACGCCGATGTGGCGGGGCGCAAACTTCTGTCACGCTGGGCCGAGGCGGCCGGCTGCCGCGTGCGGGTCGATGCCGTGGGGAATTTATTTGCGCGGCGCCCGGGGCGCGAAGACGCTCTGCCGGTGGTAATGACCGGGAGCCACCTCGACACTCAGCCGACTGGAGGGAAATTCGACGGAGTGTATGGGGTGCTGGCTGGACTCGAAGTGATCGAGACCCTCAATGAGCGCGCGGGGGTGCCGACAGACGCGCCGCTGTCGCGTCAGGCAGTCAAAGCTTCCTTTGAAGTCCACATCGAGCAGGGGCCGGTGCTCGAGCAGAAGGCCAAGACCATCGGCGTGGTGACGGGCGTGCAGCATATGAGCCGGCACGAGGTAGTCGTCGCAGGTCAAGAGGCGCACGCGGGACCCACTCCCATGGATATGGTGCGCAGCGCAACGGCCGCCCTGGGCTTCAATTTCTTGGAGATGATCAGCGGTGCCGGTCACGACTCTTGCAATGTATCCGCCGTGGCGCCGACTGCGATGGTGTTCGTCCCTTGCGCCGGCGGGCTCAGCCACAACGAGGCGGAGAGCGCGTTGCCCATCGATTTAGAGGCCGGCGCCAATGTGTTGCTGCCCGCGATGCTGTCGATGGCGACGACAGCTGCGCCCGCGACGCAGACCTAGCCATGGCGGCGAAGAAAAAGTTTGCCGGCGCCGCAAGGCTTGCCGTGCGCAAGCAGCGCGTCGCGGCGAAAGCTGCGGCGAAGAAAGGCGATCCGCTGTACAACCAGTCGGTGGAAAAAGCACTGGCCATTCTCGAGGCCTTCGGCGAGAAGGGGCGGGCGCTCAATCTCGGCGAGCTCACCGTCGCGACCGACATGACCAAGAGCTCGGCCCAGCGTTGCACGCACACCCTGGAGCGGCTTGGATATCTGCACCGCGACCTGCAGCTCAAGCGCTGGGTGTTGTCGCCGCGTTCTTTGAGCCTCGCGAATGCCTACCTCACGGGCCATCCGCTCATCGAGCAGGCCACGACGCATCTGGTGGATTTGAATCAAGCCAGCGGCGAATCGGTCAGTCTGTCCGAGCCGGACGACACTGACATGGTGTATATCGCGCGCTTTCCGAGCCGCAAGCGCTTCTTCATTCATATGCCGATCGGGCATCGCTTGCCGATGTACTGCACGGCGGCGGGCCGTGCCTACCTGTCGGCGCTGCCGCCCGCCGAGGCGAATGAAATTGTGCGCCGATCGGTGATTCGCAAATTCACTCCCATGACCACCACCGATCCCGACCGCATAGGGGCTCTCATCGATGCGGCCCGCAGGGCGGGCTACGCATGGGGCGACCAGGAAGCCTATCGCGGCGACCTCACCATAGGCGCCGCCATCTTGGGCGATGACGGACGGCCGATCGCGGCCGTGAATATTTCCGGCCCGACCAGCCGATGGACCATGGATGAGCTGCGCAGCAAATTCTCCTCGGTACTGCTGGAGACCGCGCGCGCGGCTTCGAGCGGCAGCGCTTCGCGTTTCCGCGATTAGTAGTTTTAAGCGTTTGACTGAGCGCCCGGGCTCCCTTACAGTATTTGAATAATCGATTGAAATATATCGATAATCGATAGGTAAGAACCGTGAGTTGGAAAACCGTGTACCTCGGGAAGAGCACAGCAACCAGGGAGATGACGCCATGCGTTTCACCAAATTGAGCCTCGTGGGCTTCGCGCTACTGCCTCTCGCCACCTACGCCGAGGGCACTCTCGACGAAATTGTCGTGACGGCGCAGCGCCGTGTCGAGCGACTGCAGGACGTGCCGCTCGCGATCACGGCGCTCTCCGGCGCCGACCTTGCCGAGCACGGCGTGCGGCAGGCCGGCGACATTACGGCCAGCGTGCCGAACATGCTGCTCAACTCTCCCTACGGCCCCGAGGCACAGCCGACGTTCACGTTGCGTGGCGTTACGACGCAGGACTACAGCCAGAACCAGAGCAGCCCGATCGCGATGTACGTCGACGAGGTGTACAAGCCCGTCGGCGCGGTGCAGGCGCTGCAGATTTACGACCTCGATCGCGTCGAGGTGCTGCGCGGCCCGCAGGGCACGCTGTACGGCAAGAACGCGACCGGCGGCGCCGTCAGCTTCTATTCGAAGAACCCGAGCCTTGTCGACGATGAGGGCTATGTCACCGCCGGCTTCGGCAACTACAGCGCCTACTCGCTGAACGCAGCGGCGGGCGCACCCATCATCGACAATGAGCTCGGCGTGCGCGCCGCCATCTTGTACGAGAGGCGCGACGGCTGGGTGCACAGCGTCGTGCCCGGCGTTGAGCCCCTCAACGGCGTCGACGCGCTTGCCGGCCGACTGACCTTCTTATACCGGCCGAGCGACAGCCTGACGGCCACGCTCAAGCTCTCGATGACTCGCTCGGGCGGCACCCCGTACGGCGCGCATGCGCTCAACAACGACCCGGCCGCAACCGGCTTCAACGGTACCATCGGCTGGTTCGATAATGGCGCCAAGTACGCCGTCCACAAGGACATTCGCGACGACAATGCGACGCTCAAGATCGACTGGCAGGTAAGCGCGCACGCGACGCTGACATCGGTCACCGGCTTCGACTACGGCCGTTGGTACACGAAGAGCGACGACGGCGGACTGCCGATCACGGTGCGCCTGGACGACCCCAACACCTACTTCTCGAGCACCAATGATTTTTCCCAGGAGCTGCGTCTTGCCTCGCACGACAGTGGCGCGTTCGGCTGGCTCGCCGGCCTTTATTTCGGGCGCGAGAGCACCCACGCCACGCTGCAGTACCATTTTTTCGACGGAAAAAATCTCAGTTTCTTCTTTCTGCCGGACGGAACGCCGCTCTATGGTTTCGATGAATACAACAACTTCGATCAGATCAAGGAGAGTAAGGCGGCCTTCCTGAACACCACTCTTGAAGTGGTGCCGACGGTCACGCTGCACGCGGGTGCGCGCTTCACCAAGGACAACGTGGCCATCCGCCACTTCTATGCGCTGGAGGGCGGACCCGCGGTGCCCCCCGTCGGCTATACGCCGGATGGCCAGACCGCCACTTACTGGACGCAAACCATCGGCGCGCTGCCCGCCACTTTCACGAACTACCAACAGAGTTTGGCGGCGCCGGGACCCACCCTCAACCGTGACGAAGACAACACCAATGTCAGCTTCAAGGCCGGCGCGGATTGGAAGCCCAGCGACGGCCTTCTGGCCTACCTGAATTTCAGCCAGGGTTACCGCGGCGCCGCGTTCAATGGGCAGGCCGCGAACTTCCCGGCCGAGGCGAACTTCGCTGCTCCGGAAAAGCTCAATTCGTTCGAAATCGGCTTGAAGATGGACTTATGGAACCGGCGCGGGGAATTCAACGTCGCGGTTTTCCATTACGACTACAAGAATCAGCAATTCCTCGACGCGTTCACGCTGCCGGGCGGCGCCGGCAGCGGATTCCATACGATCAACGCGCCGAAGTCGCGGGTCGATGGCGCCGAATTCGAATTCCGCGCCAAGCCGACCGACGACCTGGAAATCCGCTCCGCGCTCGGCCTGCTCCACAGCAAGTACGTCGAGCTGACGCTGCACGCGGGATCGCGCCAGTGCTGCGTAGGTAACCAGTTGATCCAGGCGCCGCATTACAACGCGAGCCTGGGAGTCGATTGGCGGTTCGCACGACTCGCGGCCGGAGACTTGCGGTTGATGGTGGAGGGCAACTTGTATGCCAAGCAGTACTTCGACGCGTTCAACACCGAGCGGATCGCACAGGGAGCGTATGGCCTCGCCAATGCGCGCGTATCGTTCGAGAGCACGGCGAAACGCGGCTTCGGCGCCGGTGTCTGGATCAAGAACATCGCCAACCGCAAGTACTTGGCCTACGGCCTCAACCAAAACGATCCCGACACCGGTGCGCTGGGCTTCGACTATGGGCTGGTCGGCGAACCTAGAACATACGGCGCCGATCTGACATACCGGTTCTGATTCTGACGTGAACACGCAGGGTGAGAAGTCGCTGTGGTCGGCGACGGCTGAGCCGCTCGCGCCCATAGCGGCATTGCGCGACTCGATCCGGGCGCAAGTGGCGGTGATCGGCGCAGGCTACACGGGCCTGTCGGCGGCCCTGCACCTGGGCGAGGCGAGCCGTGACGTCGTGGTGCTCGATGCAATGGACGTGGGTGAGGGTGCGTCCGGGCGCAACGGCGGGCAGGTAATCCCCGGCCTGAAATACGATCCCCAGACTCTCGAAGACATGTATGGCGGCGGCTTGGGGGCGAAGCTGGTCGCGACGGTCGGCGCCGGTCCCGATCTCGTGTTCGAGCTCATTCGCAGGCATGGCATCGCCTGCGAAGCAGTGCGCAATGGTTGGCTGCAGCTCGCCGCGTCGAAGAGCGCGCTTGGACCGATCGGGACGCGAGTGCGCCAATGGCAGGCGCGCGGCGCCGCCGTCGAGAGCTTGAGCCAAGCAGAGGCTGAGCGCCTGACCGGCACGCAGCGCTACTACGGCGGTTTGATCGATCGCCGCGGCGGCACCGTGCAACCGCTGGCCTATGTGCGCGGCCTCGCCACAGCGGCGCAGCGCGCCGGTGTGCGGCTTTTCACGCACAGTGCCGCGACTCATCTCGAACGCCGCGGCGGCGAATGGTTGATACGCACCCGCGACGGCAGCGTTACGTCCAAGCAAGTTGTTTTTGCGACCAACGCCTACTCGGATCGATTCGTTGAGCCCTTGCACAGAACCGTCGTTGCCGTCCCCTCCTTGCAGGTGGCCACCGCGCCGCTGCCGCCCCAACTGAGGCGCTCGATTCTGCCGCAGGGGCAGGCGGTGTCGGATACCTGGCGGCTGCTACGATATTTCCGAATGGACGCGCAGGGTCGCCTGATCATGGGCTCGCGCGGCGTGTTCGGCGACGTGCCACCGGCTCGGGCGGCCAGTCTTCACTATCGCGCCGTGCGCGAAATTTATCCGCAGTTGGCCGGCATCGCATTCGACTACACTTGGGCGGGTCTGGTAGCCATGACGCCCGATCATCTGCCGCATCTACATGAGGTGGCTCCAGGGATCGTGGCTGGATTGGGCTACAACGGGCGCGGCGTTGCCATGGCCACCGTGATGGGCACTCTGCTTGCGCGCCGGCTACTGGGCGAGGCCGCGGGGGACTTGGGTTTTCCGGTGACGCCGATGCGGCCCATGCCCCTGCATGGTTTCAGCCGCTTCGGCGTGCGCGTGGCGATACAGTACCTGCGCGCTCTCGATGGGCTGGCAAGGTTCGCGGCACGAATCGGCCGTGCCAAGCGTACGATATAAATCCATTATAAGGACTCGAGCCGGAGCGTGACGTGAACGAGGTGGATTGCATCGTGATCGGCGCCGGCGTGATCGGCCTGGCAGCGGCGCGAGCGCTAGCTCGCGACGGGCGCGCCGTCCTCATTCTGGAGCGCGAGCGGCATTTCGGCATGCACACCAGCTCGCGCAACAGCGAAGTCATTCATGCCGGCATTCACTACCGGCCTGGTTCGCTGAAGGCACGAACCTGCGTGTCGGGTCGGGATCTCTTGTACCGGTACTGTACCGAAAGAGGCATCGCACACCGGCGTTGCGGAAAGTACATCGTCGCCACCGCCGAAGAACAACTCCCGCTGCTGCACGCAATTGAATCTCTGGCACGCGGCAATGGAGTTTTCGATGTCGAATGGCTGAGTGCAGAACAGGCGCGACGCAGCGAACCGGCGCTCTGCTGCGAGGCTGTGCTGTGCTCACCATCGACGGGCATCATCGACTCGCACGCCTACATGCTGTCGCTGTTGGCGGATTTGGAAGCTCACGGCGGGCAAATCGCCTATGGCGCCGCGGTTACGCGGCTGCGGCCGACATCGAGCGGGGTCGAAATTTCCATCGAGTCCGAGCCGCGCCCGGTGTTGCGCGCGCAAATCGTCGTCAATTGCGCGGGTCTCGAGGCCCACAAGGTTGCGGCATCGATCGACGGCTTTCCGCGCGGGCAAATCCCCAGCGTGCGCTATGCCAAGGGCAGCTACTTCGCGCTCCTGGGGTCAGCGCCGTTTGGCCATCTGATTTACCCGGTACCGGAACCCGGCGGCCTCGGCATTCATATGACCCTGGATTTGGCTGGGCAGGTGCGCTTCGGTCCGGACGTGGAATGGGTCGAGGAGGTCGACTACGCCGTCGATGCGGCGCGCGCGGAAAAATTCTACGGCGCCATCAGGCGCTATTGGCCGCAGCTTGCGGACGGACAACTATCGCCGGCGTATGCGGGAGTTCGCCCCAAGCTGCCGGGGTTGGGAGAAGCAGCGGCGGATTTTTGCGTTTCAACTCCGACCGATCATGGAGTCGCCGGCATCGTGAATCTCTTTGGTGTGGAATCACCGGGCCTGACGGCCTCGCTAGCGTTGGCCGACCATGTTGCATCGCTTGTGGGCGCACTGACTTGAGCTGAGGCACGACAAGGATTTGGGCACCCTGGCGGCGGGCAAGATCGTGCATCTCGCGCACTCTATGTGCATATCGCAGCATCCGCGGGATATTTATGGGAATACCCGCGTGCTCAGCGTCGCTGTGTCGCCACGTACTTCTTGAGCGCCTGATCCATTCGAGTTTGCCAGCCTGGGCCAGACGCCCGAAAAAAACTCAGCACCTCGTTCGAGATTCGCACTGTCGTCTGCGTCTTCTTCGCTGTCCCCGCCGGCCCGCCACGGCGCAGCAGGTTCTTGCCATGATACAGATCAGTGCCGGCGATCCACTGATCAGTAATCTGCGGTGCATCGTCCGGGCTACGCGAGCTGCGACCGGGTTACGCCTGAGGTTTCGCGCGCTGTCGGTTGATCGCCGTGCGTAGTTCCGTGGCTGCCTCACGGATCGCTGCAGGCGCACCGCCGCCGGCGTATATGATGTTGCGCGAGGAATTGATCAAGAGTCCCGCGCCGCGCGCGTCCAGACCCGCCGCCAGGGTGGCTTCGAGATCGCCGCCTTGCGCACCGATTCCGGGCACCAAGAACGACACCTCCGGGTGGGCCCGGCGCAGCTCGGCCATTTCGCGTGGATAGGTGGCGCCCACCACCAGCATGAGATTGCCATGCTGATTCCAATGTCCTGCGGCGCGCTGCGCCACTCGGGCGTACAACGGCAGGCCGTCGACGAGCAAGTCCTGAAAATCCTTGGCGCCGGGGTTGGATGTGCGGCACAGCAGGATGGCACCGCGGTCCGGCCGGACCAGAAACGGCCGTATCGAGTCTTCACCCATGTAGGGGTTTAACGTCACTGCATCGGCGCCGTAACGATCGAAGGCTTCGCGGGCATAGGCTTCGGCGGTATTGCCGATATCACTGCGCTTGGCGTCGAGAATGACGAGCGCGGCCGGTGCGCGCTCGCGGATGTAGCGGATGCTCTCGACCAGCTGGTCCTCCGCGCCGAGGGCGCTGTAGAAGGCGATCTGTGGCTTGTATGCCGCCGCTGTGTCGGCTGTCGCATCGACGATGCGGCGATTGAAGGCGTACAGGGGTGCGGCGCCGGCAAAACGGGCGTGGCTGTCCGCCAGAAGGTCCTTGGGCAGCTTCAGCGGGTCCGGGTCGAGCCCGACACACAGCAGGCTATCAGTGGATTGTTGCGCGCGGGCGAGCCGTTCGGCGAAGGTCATGGTCATTCCCCATCATAGCCAGCGCACACCCTGGATGGCGAGCGGGAACGTTTTTAGGGAGTATGCTTATGGGTTACCGTGAGAACAGTGTTGCCCAGCAAACCTCGTACTGGACCGCGATTGGTTCTGCAGCCGGCGAGCCGTCGTGCCGCCAGGCATACCAGCACCAATGCGTTGAAACGATTCTTCGCGATTGCCGATGCGTGGGAGCTATCGCCATTGCAGCAGTGCCGGCTGCTGAAAATTCCCTCGCCGCAGGTGCTTGCGCGCTACCGTCTGGGCCAGGCGCCGCGTCTTTCGGCGACCCAGCAGGAGCGGGCGGCATTGATCGCCAACGTACAATATTCTTTGACCGCGGGCTCCGGCCTCAAAGATAAAGCCTGGGCGTGGCTACATGCCCCGCGAGCGGGGCTGCCGTTCGATGGCGATAGTCCACTCTATTTTATGCTCGAAAACGGACTACCAGCCTTACGGGAAGTGGCCCGGATGCTAGTCCGCGAAAGCGAACCGAGGTAGGGGCTCACCGCCGGCGGGGTTCCGCCGCGCCGGGCACCGCCGCGCGGGGCACAACTCCATGCCGCAGGGGAAGCGCCGGTTTGATGAGGCAGCATGAACATCGGTCGGCTATACTAGAGAGCTATTCCGATGCGAATGTGGCGGAATTGGTAGACGCGCCAGACTTAGGATCTGGTGGGGTAACCCGTGCGAGTTCGAGTCTCGCCTTTCGCACCAAAACATTGGTCGTCATTGCTGACAACACGCTAAACCACGAGGATTGACATGCAGGTTTCCGTCGAGAGTACAGGTAAGCTGGAGCGCCGCATGCAAGTGCAGGTTCCTGCCGAGCGGGTGAGCAAGGAAATCGCCGCGCGTTTGAAGAATTTGAGCCGCACCGCGCGCCTAAACGGCTTTCGCCCGGGCAAGGCGCCGCTCAACGTGATCCGTCGCCAGTTCGGCGTGCAAGTTCACCGCGAAGTGATCGGTGAATTGCTGCAATCGAGCTTCGCCGAGGCTGTAACGGAGCAACAACTGTCGCCGGCGGGCAATCCGCGCATCGAGCCGCAAAGCATGGATGAGGGTCAAGACCTTCGATACATTGCGACTTTTGAGGTTTTCCCCGAGGTGGCGCTGAAGCCCATGGACACGCTGCAACTCGAGCGCGTCACGGCCGAGGTCACCGAGAGCGACATCGATGTGATGATAGAGCGTCTGCGCAAGCAGCAAATGAAGTACTCCCCCGTGGTTCGTGCGGCGGCGATGGGCGATAAGGTAACCATCGATTTCGTGGGCGCGATCGACGGCGTGGAGTTTGCCGGCGGCAAGGGCGAGAACATCGCGATCGTGCTGGGCGAGGGGCGGATGCTGCCGCAGCTCGAGCAGGGGTTGGTGGGCGCTGCTGCGGGCGAACATCGCGACATCAACGTTAATTTCCCTGCCGACTACCGTGCCACTGACCTGGCCGGCAAGCTGGCAATATTCAGCGTGCAGACCAAGACCGTGGAAGAGCCGTGCCTGCCTGATCTCGATGAGGAGTTCTGCAAGACTTTCGCCGTGGCCGAAGGTGGAATCCCGAAGTTGCGCGAGGACGTGGCGGCCAATATGCGCCGTGAACTCGAACAGAACCTGCGCAACCGCAACAAAACGGCGGTGATGGAGAAGCTGTACCAGGCTAATCCCATCGACGTACCGAATGCCCTGCTCGAGTCGCAGATTCGAGATATGCAAGTGGAGGCCATGCGCCGTGCGGGGGCGAAGGATGTCTCACAGGCGCCGCCACGTGAGCCCTTGGTGGAACCGGCACGGCGCCGCGTGGCGCTCGGGCTGCTGCTCAACGACGTCATTCGCCGAGAGAATCTGGTGCTGGACCCGCAGCGCTGCGAGGCGCGACTGGATGAAATGGTGGGCGCCTACGGCGATGCCGCAGCCCTGAAGCGCGCCTATCAGCAAAACCCCGATGCCATGCGCCAAGTGGAAAGTTTGGCTCTTGAGGATCAGGTCGTGGATTGGATTCTCGCCCATGCTAAGGTGCATGAGACGGTGTCGACCTTCAAAGAGTTGATGAATTTCGAAGGTTGAACCTAGGGCGCGTATCCCTTGAAATAGCGCTAGGAAGTCCTCACAGAGTATTGAGGGCAAGTTTGTAGCTAGAAAGGCAAGTATCCATGACGACGCGCGCACTCAATTTGGTCCCGATGGTGGTCGAACAAACCGCTCGTGGCGAGCGCGCCTACGACATCTATTCGCGATTGCTCAAAGAGCGGCTAATTTTCATCGTGGGTCCGGTCGAGGACTACATGGCGAATTTGGTCGTGGCACAGCTATTGTTCCTGGAATCGGAAAACCCCGAGAAGGACATCGCCATTTACATTAATTCGCCGGGCGGCTCGGTGAGCGCCGGCTTGGCCATTTACGACACCATGCAGTTCATCAAGCCTGATGTGAGCACCATTTGCGTAGGGTTGGCGGCTTCGATGGGCGCGGTCCTGCTGGCGGGCGGCGCCGCGGGCAAGCGGTACTCCCTGCCTAACTCGAAAATCATGATTCACCAGCCTTCAGCCGGCTTTCAGGGCCAGGCCTCCGATATCGATATCCATGCCCGCGACGTTATGGAGACCAAGCAGCGCTTGAACGGCATTTTGGCCAAGCACACCGGCCAAACCGTCGACCGCATCAAGCAGGACAGTGACCGGGACAACTTTATGACCGCGGAGATTGCCCGGGCCTACGGCTTGGTCGATTCCATGCTCGAGAAGCGTGGCGACGTCCCTGCAAAGGCCTAGTGAGGGCCGGTTCACCCCCAACCGCCGCAGTCCGGACCCCGGTCACAGACCGCGAGGCCTTATCTTTGCGTGAGGTCGGCCGGGTGCTATATAGTCGGTACTGTAGCCGCTTTCCCCGTGGATTTTCGGGGGCCGCGGTCAATTTGAGGACAGCATGAGCGAAGATTCGCGCGGCAAACATGATGACGGCAAGCTGTTGTACTGCTCCTTCTGTGGAAAGAGCCAACACGAGGTTCGCAAGCTCATTGCCGGCCCCTCGGTATTCGTCTGCGACGAATGCGTGGAGTTGTGCAACGACATAATCCGGGAAGAGCTCGAGGAGCGCGCCGAGCGCACCCGCGATAAGCTCCCCAAGCCCCAAGAAATCAAGAAAGTACTCGATGAATACGTCATCGGCCAGGAACGCGCCAAGCGAGTACTGTCGGTGGCGGTTTACAACCACTACAAGCGATTGCAGACGCGCGGTGCCGAAGGCGTGCGCTCGCGCGACGAAGTGGAGCTCGCGAAGAGCAATATTCTGCTGATCGGGCCGACCGGGTCCGGCAAGACGCTGCTGGCCGAGACGCTGGCGCGGTTATTGAATGTGCCGTTCACCATTGCCGATGCCACTACGTTGACTGAGGCCGGCTACGTCGGTGAGGATGTAGAAAACATCATCCAGAAGCTATTGCAGAAATGCGATTACGACGTGGAGAAGGCGCAAACCGGCATTGTCTACATCGATGAAATCGACAAAATTTCACGCAAATCGGACAATCCATCCATCACCCGCGACGTCTCTGGCGAGGGCGTGCAGCAGGCGCTTTTGAAGCTGATCGAAGGCACTATCGCCTCGGTGCCGCCGCAGGGCGGCCGCAAGCATCCGCAGCAGGAATTCCTGCAAGTGGATACCACCAATATTCTGTTCATTTGCGGCGGTGCGTTCGCGGGTCTCGAAAAGATCATCATGAACCGTACCCACAAGAGCGGCATCGGCTTCGTCGCCGAAGTGCGCGAACAAAACGCGCGCCCGCACGGCAACGACGTGTTCCATGACACTGAGCCCGAGGATTTGATCAAGTACGGCCTGATCCCGGAGTTCGTCGGCCGCCTGCCGGTGGTCGCGACTCTGGAAGAGCTGGACGAAGACGCGCTGATTTCGATTTTGATGCAGCCGAAGAATGCTCTCACCAAGCAGTATCGCAAGCTGTTCGACATGGAAGGCGTGGAGTTGGATTTCCGCGAAGATGCACTGCGATCGGTGGCGCGCAAGGCAATGCAGCGCAAGACGGGAGCTCGTGGATTGCGCACGATTCTTGAGAATGTTCTGTTGGACACAATGTACGACTTGCCGTCATTGCGTAATGTGCAGAAAGTCGTGGTTGACGAGCAGGTGATCGAAGGCCACAACAAACCCTATATCGTCCACCGCACCGAGGAGACTCGTTTGGTGGCTCCGGTCGAGGAACAGCGGCGTCCTACGGGCTCGGACCATCTCTAGGCCTAAGCTTGAAACTCACCGTAGGCGGCCGCATGTACTTTGGCTGATGATTGTACGTGCCACAACCATAAGGCTAGCCTAGTGAGCGACGAACCCGTAATCGATGTCCCCGAAGAAGCCGCGGCCGCCTTGAGCGGCATGCCCGTGCTGCCGCTGCGCGACGTGGTGGTGTATCCGCACATGGTGATACCGCTGTTCGTCGGGCGGGAAAAATCCATCGTCGCGCTCGATCTGGCCATGAAGGCCGACAAGCGCATCCTTCTGGTCGCCCAGAAACAGGCGGATGTCGACGATCCTAAGGCCGAAGATCTGTACCGAGTCGGGACGGTTGCGACCATCCTGCAGCTTCTCAAGCTGCCTGACGGCACCGTCAAGGTGCTGGTTGAGGGCGTGGACCGAGCCAGCATCGAAAAGCTGGTTGAGGGTGAGTTCTTTTCTGCGGAAGTAACGGCATTGCCGGACGTGGAGCGCTACGAAGAGCGCGAGATGGACGTGCTGACCCGGTCCGTGATCACCCAATTCGAACAATATGTCAAATTGAACAAGAAAGTGCCCCCCGAGATCCTGACCTCGTTGGCGGGTATCGAGCAGGCCGGCCGCCTGGCGGATACCGTTGCGGCCCATATGTCCTTGAAGCTCTCCGAGAAACAAAGGGTTCTGGAGATCCCGGATGTGCGCAAGCGGCTCGAGCACATGCTCGCCGTCATCGAAGGGGAGATGGACGTACTGCAGATCGAGAAGCGCATTCGCGGCCGCGTCAAGCAGCAAATGGAAAAGAGCCAGCGCGAGTACTACTTGAATGAGCAGATGAAAGCCATTCAGAAGGAACTCGGCGAGCTCGACGACGCGCCGAACGAAATCGGCGAATTGGAAAAACGCATCAAAGCGGCGGGCATGCCCAAAGAGGCGCGCGACAAGGCGAATTCCGAGCTCTCCAAGCTCAAGCTCATGTCGCCCATGTCGGCCGAGGCCACCGTGGTGCGCAACTACATCGATTGGCTGGTCAAGTCGCCGTGGAAGAAGCGCAGCAAAGTACACCTGGACATCACGGCCGCGGAGAAAGTGCTCGAAGCCGACCATTATGGTCTCGATAAGGTCAAAGAACGCATCGTCGAATACTTGGCGGTGCAGCAGCGAGTCAAGAACCTGCGCGGCCCGATTCTGTGCTTGGTCGGTCCGCCGGGAGTCGGCAAGACCTCGCTGGGTCAAAGCGTGGCGCGCGCCACCAATCGCAAGTTTGTGCGCATGTCCTTAGGGGGCGTGCGTGACGAGGCTGAGATCCGCGGGCACCGGCGCACCTATATCGGTTCCATGCCCGGCAAGATCATTCAAAACCTCGCCAAGAGCGGGGTGCGCAATCCTCTGTTCTTGCTCGATGAAATCGACAAGATGTCGACGGATTTTCGCGGCGACCCCTCGTCGGCCCTGCTGGAAGTGCTCGATCCCGAGCAGAACAGCACCTTCAACGATCATTACCTGGAAGTCGATTTCGACCTGTCCGAAGTGATGTTCGTATGTACGGCGAATAGCTTGAACATCCCGGCGCCGCTGCTGGATCGCATGGAAGTGATCCGTCTTCCCGGCTACACCGAGGACGAAAAGAGCAACATTGCGCGCCGCTACTTGCTGCCGAAGCAAGTCAAGCAGAATGGCCTGAAACCCGATGAACTGGTGGTGGCGGATGTCGCCATTCACGACATGATTCGTTTCTACACGCGCGAAGCCGGGGTGCGTAACCTGGAACGCGAGCTGTCGAAGATCGGACGCAAGGCGGTCAAGCAATTGCTGTTGGCGCCGGCCGAAAAGACGGTGACCGTCGACTCAAAGAATCTCGACAAGTACCTGGGCGTGCGCCGCTTCCGCTACGGCAAAGCGGAGGAGAGCAACCGCATCGGCCAAGTGACCGGCCTCGCATGGACCGAGGTGGGCGGTGAGCTTTTGACCATCGAGGCTGCGGTGGTGGCCGGCAAGGGCAAGCTCACGCACACGGGCCAGCTTGGCGAAGTGATGCAAGAATCCATTCAGGCCGCGATGACGGTGGTGCGTAGCCGCTCCGCGATGCTGGGACTGGACGTGGATTTCTATCAGAAGGCCGATGTGCATATTCACGTGCCCGAGGGCGCGACGCCGAAGGACGGACCGAGCGCGGGCGTGGGCATGTGTACTTCGTTGATATCTGCGCTCACCAAGATCCCGGTGCGCTCGGACGTCGCTATGACGGGCGAAATCACGCTGCGCGGCGAAGTGCTGCCGATCGGCGGCCTGAAGGAGAAATTACTGGCGGCGCACCGCGGCGGAATCACCACGGTGCTGATCCCCGATGAGAACATCAAGGATCTCGCGGAGATTCCCGACAATATCAAGGAAAAACTCGATATTCGCTCGGTGAAGTGGATCGATGAAGTGCTGCAAGTGGCGCTGACGCACATGCCGGTGCCGCTGCCGACCGCAGAGGCGAAAGTGCCGCAGGCCATTGCCGGCGAGAAGCGCCGCCGCAAGCCGGCTCGGGTCAAGACCCAGGTGAGGGCGCACTAGGTTATTCGGCGCTGATTTATTGCCCGCTCGGCGGGCAACCTATAGGACGGCGCCGCATCGACCCCGTTGATAGTTGCGCGAAGCGCATGGGAAATACTAGCCAAGCGGAAGTCCGTCGCGTAGACTTCCGCGCCTCTTACCAGAGGGTGCTTAGCTCAGCTGGTAGAGCATCGCCTTTACACGGCGAGGGTCGGGGGTTCGATCCCCTCAGCACCCACCAACAGCGGAGTGGTAGTTCAGCTGGTTAGAATACCGG
>JANYLM010000079.1 GCA_025357835.1 Gammaproteobacteria bacterium | reverse complement strand
GCAATCCTTCTGCCATCCCTGTCTCCGCCTTCTTATCGTTCACCTATGCTCGGCTACGCGCCGCCTCTTGGCAATGTACGTGCCGTGGGCGTGGCTCGTTGACCCCTTTGAGCCAAGTATTTCAGCATGACGACGGGCAAGTAGACTGAATGAGAGGGCCCCTCACTCCCACTCAATAATCTCCGAGACCTTTAAGCCATTGTTTCTGTTGGCAGAAAGATTCCACACGCCACAATTTACCGTCAGATGCTCCGTCAAGACTTTCCGCTTGAAGGCCATTGATGCCGATAGACGGCGAACGGGTCGAAGTACCTCATGGGCCAGGTTGCTACATGTCGGCAATTCAACACCGTAACCGGTGAAAAATCGAGACCGATTCAGCTGTCCGAGGCCGAGGAATTCGACAGGCACGGGGTTTCGAACCGCGCAGCCGGCATTGCAAATAGGTAAGGATTTGCGACAGATCTTCATGGCGCGGTTGTTGGCGGAATGATAAGTTCGGTTACTCGTCGATCTTGAATCGAACTTTGTTTTCGACAACCAATATATCGAACTACAATCGCCGAGGTTTTCGCAACGCATCGCGATGCGTTCGAGGTTCGAAGTAACGATCGTTTTATTGAACCGGTGAATGTGCCCAGCTTTGTGAAGTTTAGAAAGCAATTTACGCTGATGACTTTGCTGTGTACGGCTGCGGGTTGCACATCGAACCATCAAGCGGGCCGCGCCGCGTATTCGCTCGTCGGAACATGGAGCGCACAAGCGGAGGAGACCGTCGACTCTGCTGGCCGAACGGTTTCCAGCAATCCTGCAACGGGCTTGCTCGTCTATACACCGGAAGGACGCGTGGCGGTCCAGATTGTGGTGTTGCCCCGGCCGGTTGTTCCTGTGGTACCAGAGGGCCCGGGCAGCGTTAACGAGTGGGACGCAGGACAGGTCCGCAATGTGATCGAGAAGTACGATGCCTACTTCGGCACCTACGAAGCAGACGAGGTAAACCACACGGTTACCCACCACGTTCAGGGTGAGTTGCGGCCGAATCTGGATGGAGCTGCCTTCCGCCGCCGTTACCAGATTGACGGAGACCGCCTGACACTCAGATCCACAGACCCACGTGAAACGTGGCGGGTGGTGTGGAAGCGCGTTAGGTAGTCAAGTCGATCGGTGCTAGAGGCGGCCTGATTGCCCGCGGAACTCGCGCTCGTTTCATGCCGTCGATTTGCCCATCAGCGCCGGCGGATCGATCGACTCTGCAGCAGGAGTCAAGACTCTCTGCAGAGCTCCCCGCGCCAGCAACAGCACCAGTGCCGCACTGAACACCACGGCGCTGTGTAGTAGCCAAAACTCGGTTCCGGGCATACGGTCAAGGAAGCCGCCAATCCAACCCACCAACATATTGGCGACGAAGAAGAGGACGTAGAACGCGCCGGTCATCATGCCGCCAACGGCTTTGGGCGCCGACCGCGAGTACAGCGCGAGCCCCACTGGCACGACATTTGCGTAGCCAAAATCATTGACCAGCTCGAAGACGATCGCCCACCCGAGCGAGACTCGATGGCCCGTCGACGCCACTACATAGGACGCGGCTGCAAGGATCAAAGGTGCGCATGCCATCAGAAAGGCACCTAAGACTATTTTTGCGATCTCGCTGGGCTCAGGGTGGCGCTTCGACCACCATCGCCAAAACAGCATGGACCCAGCGAGCGTCGCCACACCGACTATGCAACCCAGAGACAGTATCCATGTGACCGGCATGATCATGCCGAACACCTGAAGCTGGTAGTTCAATTGCGCCCACAACAAATAGGCATTGAAGATTTGGAAATTACCCACCAGCGACACGCCGAGTACCGGCATCAGCAAAAGCAGGGCAGTCACCCGCGTTAGTTCGCCATGCCGGAGTGGTTCACGGCTGGCGATGTTATTGCTGCGCCGTGTGGGCTGTTCTGGCCGCAGCCATTTTCGGCCGTACAGGTAAATCGCCAATCCGATCACCATGGGCACCCGCTGCACCGAAGCCCCAATGATAGCCGTAGTATTCGCCGAGCGTCCCGCAGATCAGCGGCGATGCGATGACGGCGAGATTGATCGCAACGTAGTAGAGCTGGAAGGCGTCGTTAACGCGAGGGTCTCCCGGCGGATACAGCGTGCCCACCTGCACCGCGAGGTTGCCTTTGAAACAACCTGCACCAATCAACAGAAACAGAAGAGCAAGAAGGAAAGCAGCCTCGGACGCCATCAGGAAGTGGCCGGCGGCCATCAGGCATGCCCCCAGCGCGACGGTACGTGTACGACCGAACACTCGATCGGCGAGAAGACCGCCCGCGATCGGGGTTACATAAACGAGACCCGCATACAAGCCGAAAATCACCGATGCCAGTGCCTGCGGAGACAGCGGTCCGTAGACTCCCTCCAGCGCAGCGCGAAGGACGACGAAACCGGCGATGTGCTCGACGTGACCCGGCAGCAACAAGCGATGAGCCATGTACAGGACCAACAGAGCCTGCATGCCGTAATACGAAAAGCGCTCCCAGAACTCGGTTGCGCTCAGCCAACCAAGTCCGCGTGGGTGACCGAAAAAGGCATCTTCAGCGCGCGTCGTTTCAACGCGGCTGCCCTCGATCGGATCGATCAGTTCAACGCGATCGGCCACTTTTTATCTCTCTCCCCAGACAATGCTTGGACATGGTCGTGACCCCGCCGACCGCGAATGTCCGCCGCCGGGGCGTACATCTCGCGCCTAGCCCACCTGGTCGCAGGCGGCGCTGCCGGTGCACGCCAATGTCACAAACGCCTCCGATTTCAGACGCCATGTGCCTGCCAAAGGAATCCACATAGCGAGGTAAATACCCGTCTTTCGCATGGTTCCACTAGGCTTTCGCCAGATTCCCTCAAAACGCCCTGTCTCCGCAATTCGCTTCCCGGATGCGGCGATGACAATGGTTGTTGGCGTACGCCGGTAGGTAACGAATGTCGGATCTTTGAATTCCTCGTCAGCGTAGCCGCGAGTTGCGTTATCGGCGCCGCTGTCGATGTCACCCGACGACCCCAAAATGAGATGATAGTCATCAACGAAGAACGTCCGCAGGCGTACGGCATCGTGGGCCGAAATCGCTGCGTTGTACTCCGCTCGCTGCGCTCTCACGATTGCGGTCGGTGTGTCCCCGGTGGATGCATGTGCTGCACCCAGGCAACCAACGATCAGAAGAACATTCGGCAAAGCTATTTTCATTCCATGCTTCCTTGCGACACTTATGCCATTTAGCCTCGGAACGCTGGTTTTTGAACACCGGTAGGCGATTATCGCGCCGGTTCGGTCGGCATGTCGTCTGATGCTTTTCCGTCGACAATAGCCTCATTGTCCAGCGTAATCTGATTGAGTTCCGCCGCCTATAGCCTACCCCATGAAGTGAATGGCTGCTTCACGGCGATGAATTCGACGGCCCGAATGTCTCGATAGTCGAAAGCGACGGTAGCGCTCTGCCCGATACCGGCTGTTCGCCCTGACGGCAGTCAGCTCAAGATCCTTACCAACGACTCAGGGCTGTTGGCGTGAGTGTGGAACGGGGTTTTTGCCGGTTTTGCCCAGGTTTCCAGGGTTACGGATTAACTGCGAACCGTGGCAAACTCTGTAGGCAGCCCCCTCACTCCCACTCAATCGTCGCCGGCGGCTTCCCCGAAATGTCGTACACCACCCGCGAAATTCCCTGCACTTCGTTGATCATGCGGTGCACGACGCGATCGAGAAACTCATAGGGCAATCGCGCCCAGCGCGCCGTCATGAAATCGATGGTCTCCACCGCGCGCAGTGCAATCACGTAGTCGTAGCGCCGGCCGTCGCCCATGACGCCGACTGAACGCACCGGCAAGAACACCGCGAAGGCTTGGCTGACCTTGTCATAGAGATCATTGCGGCGCAGTTCCTCGATAAAAATGGCGTCTGCGCGGCGCAGTAGATCGGCATGCTGCTTGTGAATTTCGCCTAAAATGCGCACACCTAATCCGGGACCGGGGAACGGATGCCGATGCACCATGTCCTTGGGCAGGCCGAGCTCTACGCCCAGCTTGCGAACTTCATCCTTGAACAGTTCGCGCAATGGTTCCAACAGCTGCAGCTTCATGTGCTGCGGCAATCCACCCACATTGTGGTGCGACTTGATCACATGCGCCTTGCCGGTCTTACTGCCGGCCGATTCGATCACGTCCGGATAAATGGTGCCCTGCGCCAGCCATTTCACATCCCTGAGCTTCGCCGCTTCCTCATCGAAGACTTCCACGAACATGCGCCCGATGATCTTGCGCTTCTTCTCCGGGTCCGCCTCGCCGGCGAGAGCCGCCAAAAACCGCTGCTCGGCGTCGACCCGGATCACGCGCACCCCCATGTGCTCGGCGAACGTGGCCATCACCTGGTCCCCCTCGCCCAGGCGAAGCAGCCCGTGATCCACGAATACACAGATGAGTTGCGCACCGATGGCGCGGTGAAGCAGCGCGGCCAGCACCGAAGAATCTACGCCGCCCGACAGCCCGAGCAGCACCTTGTCCGTACCGACTTGCTCGCGAATTCGCGCGACGCTGTCCTCGATGATATTTCCCGCCGCCCAATTCGCGGAACAGTCGGCGATCTCGCGGACGAAGCGCCGCAAAATCTCGCCTCCCTGCAATGTGTGAGTCACTTCGGGGTGAAACTGCACTGCATAGAATCTCCGGGACTCATCGGCCATGGCCGCGAGCGGGGCGTTGTCGCTGGAGCCGATCACTTTGAATCCCGGCGGCACTGTAACCACGCGATCGCCGTGGCTCATCCACACATCGAGCACGCGGCGCCCTTCGGCGTCGCGATTATCTTCAAGGCCATCGAGCAGCCGCGAGCCGGCCGTGGGCCGAACTTGGGCCGCGCCGAACTCGCGATGACTGGATAGCTCGACTTGCCCGCCTAGCTGCGCCGCCATGGTCTGCATGCCGTAGCAAATCCCGAGCACAGGCACGCCAGACGAGAATACTTGCGGGGACGCTTCGGGGCCTTTGGCGTCGTACACCGATTCAGGACCGCCGGAAAGAATGATGGCCTTCGGTGCGAAGCGCTTGATTTGTTCCGCGTCGACATCGCAGGCGTAGATTTCCGAATACACGCCCAACTCGCGCACGCGGCGTGCAATCAACTGTGTGTACTGGGCCCCGAAATCGAGAATGAGAACTCGGTCAGCGTGAATATCCGGCATCAACCGATCCGATAGTTGGGCGCTTCTTTGGTGATGGTCACATCGTGAACGTGACTCTCGCGGACGCCGGCGCTGGTGATTCGTACGAATTGCGGACGCGTGCGCATTTCCTCGATGCTGCTGCTGCCGGTGTAGCCCATGGCGGCGCGCAGGCCGCCCGACAGTTGGTGCAGAATGGCGACCAGGCTGCCCTTGTATGGGACGCGCCCCTCGATTCCTTCGGGAACGAGCTTTTCGAGTTCCGTCGTCGTGTCTTGGAAGTAGCGATCGCTGGAACCATGGGCCTGTGACATCGCGCCCAAGGATCCCATGCCGCGATACGCCTTGTAGGAGCCGCCCTGGTAGAGTTCCACGTCGCCGGGCGATTCCTCGGTGCCGGCAAACATGCCGCCTATCATCACGCAGTGCGCGCCCGCCGCGAGCGCCTTGGCGATGTCGCCGGAGTACCTTATTCCGCCGTCGCCGATGATGGGCACCCCCGTGCCCTCCAACGCCTTGGCGACCCGGGAAATGGCGCTGATTTGCGGCACACCGACCCCCGCTATGACGCGGGTGGTGCAAATCGAGCCGGGTCCTATACCCACCTTGACCCCATCGGCGCCGTGCTTGACGAGATCGAGCGCCGCCTCGGCGGTCACGATATTGCCGCCGATTACCTGCATGTCGGGATACTTGGCCTTGATTCTCGCCACTGTCTCCAACACGCCGCGCGAGTGGCCGTGGGAGGTATCGACCACGACGACATCGACTCCCGCTTCGCGCAACGCCGCGACTCGATCCAGCGTATCCGGCGCGGTACCCACCGCGGCCCCTACGCGCAGGCTCCCGACGCTGTCTTTGCAAGCATTTGGAAATTCGGTGGCCTTTTGGAAATCCTTGACCGTGATCATGCCCTTGAGTTCGTGATCGCCGGCAACCACCAACACCTTCTCGATGCGGTGCTTGTGCAACAGCGCGAGCACCTGTTCCTTGGGCGCGTTCTCGCGAACCGTAATCAATCGGTCCTTCGGCGTCATCACGGAGGAAACCGGAGCATCCAGCTTGGTTTCAAAGCGCAGGTCGCGATGCGTGACGATGCCGACCACTTTCGTGCCCAGCACCACCGGCACCCCGGAAATGTTTTTCGCACGCGTGAGTTCGATGACTTGGCGAATCGTCATGTCCGGGTTGACGGTAATCGGGTCGCTGATCACGCCGCTCTCGAACTTCTTGACGCGGTCGACTTGCCGCGCCTGATTTTCGATGGACATGTTTTTGTGGATGATTCCGATACCGCCCTCTTGGGCAATGGTAATGGCCAGACGGGCCTCGGTGACCGTGTCCATGGCGGCGGAAATCACCGGCAGATTGACTTGGATTTCGCGGGTGAGCCTGCTTGCCAACGACACTTCCCGGGGCAAAACCTCGGAATAAGCCGGCACGAGCAGCACGTCGTCGAATGTGAGTGCCTCTTCAAGAATACGCATAGGGTAGCGTTCACCGGTTCATCTAAGAGGCGGCGCATTGTACCTTGCGCCCGCCGCGCGGTAAACGGCTATCATTTGCCCATGGAAATAGCCGAAAACGCACCCGCGCTGCAGCGCCCCGATCGCGATATTTACAGTGTTTCGCGGCTTAATCGCGAGGTTAGAGTGCTGTTGGAGCGTGGCTTCGGCAGCCTGTGGCTGGAGGCGGAAATCTCCAATTTCGCGAGGCCCAGCTCCGGGCACTGGTATTTCTCGCTCAAAGATGCCACCGCCCAGGTTCGCTGCGCCATGTTCCGGCAGCGAAACATGCTGTGTGCCTTTACCGCACGGGACGGCCAAAAGGTGCTGGTACGGGCCCGTATCGGACTGTACGAGCCGCGCGGCGAGTACCAGCTCATCGTCGATCATCTGGAGGATGCCGGCCTCGGAGCCCTGAAACGGCAATTTGAGGAGCTGAGCGCCAAGCTCGCCGCGGAGGGCTTATTCGCGGCCGCGCGCAAACGTCCCTTGCCCAGCCTTCCCAGGCGCATCGGCATCATCACCTCACCCACGGGCGCCGCGGTCCGCGACATTCTGCACGTACTGGCAAGACGCTTTCCTGCGTGCAGCGTGCTGATCTACCCCGTGCCGGTCCAAGGGGTGCAAGCGGCGGCGGAAATAGTCGCGGCGCTGGAACTGGCCGGCCGCCGCGCCGAATGCGATGTACTGATCCTGGCCCGCGGCGGCGGCTCTTTGGAAGATCTGTGGGCCTTCAATGACGAACGCCTGGCACGTACCATCGTGGCATCGCCCATCCCGGTGATCACCGGCATCGGTCATGAAATCGATTTCACGATTGCCGATTTCGCGGCGGACGTACGCGCCCCCACTCCCTCGGCGGCCGCCGAATTGGTGGTTCCCGATGCCGAGGAATGGCTCAATGCCTTCGTGCGCTTCGCCGCGCGGCTGCAGCGCGGCATGCAGCGCCGACTCGAGGAGCGCCGCGAACGCCTGCGCTGGCTGGCGGGGCGTGCTGCGCTGGTGAGCCCCGCCGCCCGCTTGGGCGCGCAGGCACAGCGATTGGATGAACTCGAACAATCCCTGGTGCGCGCGTTGCGGCGCAGGCTCCAAGTCCATGGCGAGCGCCTGCGCTGGTTGAGTGGACGAGCTGCGCTGGTGAGTCCGGCGACACGCCTCGCACAACAGCTGTTGCGCTTGGAGAATTTGCAACAACAGCTGCACCGCGCATGGCGTCTGGTGATCGGCTCCAGACACGAGAAATTGCTGCCCCTGGTGCGCACCTTGAATGCCGTCAGCCCGCTCGCGACCCTGCAGCGCGGCTATGCCATCGTCAGCGCCGCAGACGGTGAAATTCTGCGCGATGCCGCAGATGCAAAGCCAGGGACTCTCATAGAAGCGCGGCTCGCACGAGGCAGAGTTCGCGCCAGAATCGAGGCAGTGTCGTGATCCTGCGGATGCTCGCCCGCGCTGCTCGACTAGCGGCTCGAATCGCACTCGCTTGGGTGGCCATTGGCTCGACGCTTACCGCCTCTAATCCGGCGGCGGCCCTAGCGCCGGATCTGCCGCGTGAAAATGCTGTGCCGGGTGGCGTCAAGATCCTGCGCCTGGATGTCACCGGCTCGGCTTTGCCCTATGTCGATGCGGAGGGCCACCGCGCATTGGTGCTCCAGGACAGCCCCACCTGGGTGGCGGTGTTCGGCATCCCGCTGGCCGCGCCATTGGGACTGCACCAAGTGGTCGTGCATGCAGCCAACGGCAGACAGGAAATCGAATACAGCGTGGGCAATAAGCAATACGCCAGCCAATCCCTCAAAGTCGCCCCGCGCCAAGTCGACCTATCGGCTGCTGACCTTGCGCGGTTCAAGGCGGAAAGAATCCGCATCGACCAGGCGTTGAGTCACTGGACGGAGTTGGCGCCGGAATCCCTGCGCATGTCCCAGCCCGTGCCTGGCCCGCGCAGCAGCTCATTTGGCTCGCGCAGAATTTTCAACGGCCAATCCCGCAACCCGCACAGCGGCATGGACATCGCGGCGCCGAGCGGCACCCCGGTGCTGACCCCCATCGCCGGTACCGTGGTCGATACCGGTGAGTATTTTTTTGACGGCAACACCGTATTCGTCGACCACGGCCGCGGCCTGATCAGCATGTACTGCCACTTGAGCGCGATCGACGTGAAACCCGGGCAACGCATAGCAGCCGGGTCACGCATCGGTGCCGTCGGCATGACCGGGCGCGCGACCGGCCCGCATCTACACTGGGGCTTGGTTCTCAATCGCGCCTGGGTCGATCCCGAGCTGTTCCTGCCCTAACTTGCACTCAGCATTTGATCGACGGCGGCCCCTTCCAGCGGCGGCACCAGAGCGGCCTGACGTAGGCGCGCGCTGTGTTCCTGAACGGCTGCGCCGGACGGCTGCATTTCGATTTGTCCCTGAAAGAAAGCACCTTCCGTGATTCCGACGCGCGGCGCGAAGACATTGCCCTTCACCTTCGCCGTGGCGCGAATATTCACCGACTCGGTGGCATACAGATCGCCCTCGACCTTGCCGTCGATGACGATGACCCGCGCGCGGATATCTCCTTTCATGGAACCATCGGTCCCCACCGTCAGGCTCTGGGTATGGGTGATGGAGCCTTCCACGCTGCCCTGAATGATCAAGTCTTCCTGGGCAGATAGTTCACCGCGAAAGCGCAGCGTCGGCCCCAGCACCGAGGCTCGCGGAGCCGCATCCGGCACTCGCGTCTCAGGCGCACGCGGTTCGGCGGCCCGTGGCAGCGGTGAACGCGGCTCGGCTCGAGGTTCACGCGGTTCGGGGCGCGTCACAGACGGCTCGGCGCGCGTCACAGCCGGTTCGGGCGCAGGCACACGGCCGCTAGAATTGGCATTCATCATGAGAGCATCTCCATCCAGGGGCTTCTTAAACCAGGACATTGTTAGGCGGCACCGCCGGCAACTTTGGCCGTCCGTACAACTGCGGCATCGTGCTTGCCGGGCAGCTGGCCGGCTTTCTTGCCGTCCATGTCGATGCTGCCGCTGAAGTTGGCGCCCTCCATGATGCTGACGGTGGGCGCAAAAATATTGCCGCAAACCTTCGCCGTCTCTTTCACGAACACGGATTTCTCGGCCTGCAAGTCGCCATCTACCGTGCCCTCGACAATGATGAGCTGCGCGCGGATATTCGCCTTGACAGTGCCTTGCGCGCCGACGGTCAAGCGCTGGGTATGCGTGATCGATCCCTCGACACGGCCCTGAATCAACAAGTCCTCTTCGGCGCTCAGATCGCCCTTGAAATACAGTGTCGGGCCCAAGATCGAAGCGCGCTCAGTGGCGCTGTTGTAGGGGTTGCTCATGCGAGTATCTCCGTGGGTGAGCGAATTGCGGGCACCGGGAGACTACCTGGCATAATCGTTTGCAAAGTGCGACTTAGATCACGATTCCCTCGCGCGGTTCATCGGCGGCGCCGCGCTGTCGCCAAAAGCGGACACCAGCGCGGGTTACTCGACACTTTCTCCGTGCAGAGATATATCCAGGCCCTCGCGTTCCTGCTCTTCGGTGACCCGCAAGCCGATGGTCTTGTCGATGATCTTCAAAATGACGTAACTGGCAACGAATCCATAGATCACGGTCACCGCCACGCCCTTCAACTGAATCAGCCAGGAGCCCTCTACTCCGCTGATCTCCTTGCTGACGAATACGCCGGTCAGCAACGCGCCGACAATGCCGCCGATACCATGCACGCCGAAAGCGTCAAGCGAGTCGTCGTACCCCAGCGCATGCTTGAGGGAGGTTGCCGCGATGAAGCATATGACTCCGGCAATGAGGCCGATGATCACTGCCGGTGTCGGACCCACAAAGCCGGATGCGGGCGTGATGGCGACCAGTCCCGCTACCGCGCCAGAAGCGATGCCAAGGACGCTAGGCTTGCCCCTGCTGACCCACTCGGCGGTCATCCAAGCCAGCGCAGCCGCCGCGGTGGCCATTTGCGTCACTAGCATGGCCATGCCAGCGCGGCCGTCGGCGGCACCTGCGGAGCCTGCGTTGAATCCGAACCAGCCCACCCACAGCAATGAGGCGCCGATCAACGTCAGTGTGAGGTTGTGGGGCGCCATCTTTTCTCGGCCATAGCCTAAGCGCTTGCCGAGCACCAGGCAGCTGGCAAGACCCGCAACGCCGGCATTGATGTGCACCACTGTGCCGCCGGCGTAGTCCAGCACGCCCGCCTTGCTGAGCCAGCCGGTGGGTTCCCACACCATGTGCGCTATGGGCGAATACACCAGCAGCGACCAGGCGGCCATGAACACCAGCAAAGCCGAAAACTTCATGCGGTCGGCGAAGGCGCCGGCGATCAGCGCCGGCGTGATGGCCGCAAAGGTCAGTTGGAACATCGCATAGACGGTCTCGGGTATCGTCAATGCCAAGTGCGATACCGACAGCTTATTGTTCGGGTCATGGATGAAGGTCATGCCGTTGAAAAAAGCGCGGCTCGCGCCGCCCAGAAACGGGCTGCCGGGCGTGAACGCCCACGAGTAGCCGATCGCCCACCACAGCAGGGTCACCATGCACGTGATCGCGAAAGTTTGCATCAACGTTGCCAGCACGTTTTTCTTGCGCACCATGCCGCCATAGAACAACGCCAGGCCCGGTATGGACATCATCAGTACCAAGGCCGTGGATGTCAGCATCCACGCGGTGTCGCCGGAACTGATCTTGTCCACACCGATCAAGCTGGGCTCTGTTGGCGCGTCCGCCCACGCGCTCTGCAGCGCCAGCGTCAATAAGCCAAGAAGGACCGGTCGAGACAGTTTACTGATCAAAGCTTTCCCCTTGAAGTCAAATGGCGCTTGCATCCCGCTCACCGGTTCGGATGCGAACGACTTGGACGAGATCGAAAACGAAGATCTTCCCGTCACCCACCTTGCCGGTCTGCGCCGATTTGGCAATCGCCTCAATCACTTCGTCCACAAGCGCATCGTCAACGGCGATTTCTATCTTTGTCTTCGGTACGAACTCAACGACATACTCGGCGCCGCGATAAATTTCCATGTGGCCGCGTTGCCTGCCGAAACCGCGGACCTCGGTGACCGTGACGCCCTGCACACCTGCTTCACTGACGGCCTGTCGAACATCATCCAGCTTGAATGGTTTGATAATCGCGGTAATGAGCTTCATCGAATGACATCCCTCCCCCAATCGACGAGTGCGGACCCTTGCGTTGTGCCTGGATCGGGTTCGAAGAGAAGCACCGGCTGTGCCATTCAGGAAGATTTGAGTGCGATCAGCGGGTTAGCGCGTTGCGCAGAGATACTCGCGAGCGAATTGCACCGAAGGGGGGCATAGGCCACGCATCTATGCATTGAATTGAGGCACCGCCGCCGGCGCGCCCTGCCCGGTCGGCGTCGCGCTCACTTCAACGAGAGTTCGAGGCGCACCTTGCCGTCTTCATTTTTCGCCTTATCGTTGGCAACCAGGAACACTCGGGCGGGATCAAGCTCGGTGTCCGTCAGCAATGCCTTCTGTATGGCCATGGCTCGCTGTTGCCCCAGGGCCGCGAGATCGGCATCGGTGATCGCAATGTGTCCGTGCAAGGCCTGGCTGAGAAAGTCCGCCTTGGCCGCCGACAGTTCCGGCTTCGTCTTGATGCCGGTCACGGCCTCAGGGAATTTCGGCTCCCTGCCCAGGCCTTTTGCATAGAGAGCCGTCAATAGCGTAACCTTGGCTGCGGGATCCAACTGTTCAAATTCAGGTGCAGCAGCCGCATTCTTGCCGCCCGGTTTACCCGACTGCGCATCTCGAACCTGGGTCAGGAACCGTGCCTCGATCAGTGCAGGGCGATCCAGTTCGCTCACCCAGGCAATCGGCACTTCGATCTTGAGCTGCGGCCTTTCAGCCAATGCCTTGACCATCGCCTTTTCCTTGTCCGCGGCGGCTGCATCGAGCTGCGCGGCGCCGGGCTTGAAATCGATGAACTGTAAATCTGGGCCGCCGCCGAACAGGGAGCCCAGCAAGGCAAAGGGTGCGGTGACTGCTTTCTCGAGAATGTTGACGAAAACCTTCCAGATGACGGGTCCGAGTCGAAAGGTAGGATCATCGAGAGTGCCGGCCACCGGAATATCAAGATCGATGACGCCGTTGCGGTCTTTGAGCAGAGCGACCGCCAGCTTGATCGGTAAAGAAACCGCGTCCTTGCTCGCAGTCTTGGCGCCGAATTCAAGCTCATGCACAGTGACATGGTGCTGAGCATCGAGCTTGCGGCCGTTCACTTTGTAATGCAACTCGGTGGTGAGTTTTCCTTTGGTAATATTGTAGCCGGCGAATTTGCCCGAGTAGGGATTGAAAGTGCTGAGTTCCATATTGCGAAAACTCAGCGCCAGATCGGTGTACAGAGTCGGGCCCAACACATTGACCTCACCGGTAATAGCTACCGGCGCAAATTCTTCCACTGCGCCGTGGATATCCACCTTCGCGCGCGAATTGTCCTTCGAAGACAAGCCGAGCACCGTCCCCTCGATATTCTGAATACCGGTGGAAAAATTCGGCTGCACCGATAAGTCCGCAAAGTTGGCCTGACTCGCGTGCAAGACAATTTTCTTGACGCTCACGGGCATCGTCGGCGCCGCCGCCGACGGCGAGAGCGGACTTCGCGCGGGCTTTTTCGCGCCATGCTCGGTTTGCACAGGCTCTGGCCTGACCGCCGCCGTTGCCACCACCGGCGCGCCGCCGGGAGCGGCTGGCGCGACCAGCGTCGCGCCAGGACCCGCCAACACGCGCTTCACGTTCAAGCTGGAGTCCGGCTCGATAATGACGCGCGCATACAGCTGGCGCGCCGTCACTTGTTCGATGTCGAGGCGGTCCGGATCGTGTTGGAAGACCACACCCAACATATCCAAGCGTGTCCAATTGATGAAGTCGTCGTGCAGCGCATTGTCGACGGTGTGTAGATCGGCGACGCTGATACTGCCCGTGAGCTGCAGTGCCGGCTTGTTCGCGCCGTAATGCACCTTGGCATCGCCGCTCAGGCGGCCGCTCTGCAGGGTCATCGAAGTATACTTCGCGATGTACGGCTGAAAAGCCGCCAGTTCCACCCCATCCAGCTTGAGTGCAACGTCCGCGAACAGAGGCTGCGGCGTGACATCGCCGCTTATTCTCAAAGAACCCGCATCGTTGACCCGCGTATCGAGGCTTACCTTCACCGGCTTTGCCAGATCCAGGCTGACGCCCTCCACATTGAGGGCAAGCGGCGCCAACAGTACTTTTGCCGCCGGTGACATGCCGCGGTCCTCCGCCGAAATACTGGCCTCCCGTAGAGCGAACTCGCGTAAATCGACATGCCAATTCGACGCCACCGAGGCGGGCGCGGCGCCGGCCGCCGGCGTCGGCGTGCCGCTCGACGCCGGCGCCGCTGCCGCGGACGACGCGGGCGCGGGTTGCGCCAGCTTGAGCAAATTGACCGAACCATTGGGCTCCAGCCAGGTCACCAGCTTCACTCCCGTGAGCGCCACCGAATCGACATGTGCCTGCCGTTTCAAAAGATCGACACTGGCGCCGCTTACCAGCAGAGACGGCACGGTCACCCAATCGATGTCCGACCCCTTCGGCCTGACCGCGAGATCTTTAATTGCGATCTTTGCTACCGTCGCCTGCAAATCGACGCTGTCCCGCAAGGAAAACTTGTAAGTCGCGTTCAGATCAATGGTGCCGGAATTGATCGAAAAATTTAAGGCGTCTTCGAGGTACTCCCAAATCGTGCGGGCGCGCAGCGCATCGATTTGAAATTCGCCGTCTGACTCGATGGGCTGTACCGATAAATGCCCATGCCACTCCACCCGTTCGCCGAGCTTCGAGGAGCCTGTGAAGGTAAATCGGCCGCCGTCGACCCCGGTGGTGAAGTTCATCAATGCAAAATTAATCGGCTCCAGCCGCGTGGCAAATGCGGACGGGCGGCTGTGATCCTCGTAGGTCACCAGCCCCTTGCTGACCTTGAACGAGCCTATTCGGATATTCGGCAAAGGCTGCTTCTGCATCGGCGGTTTCGCCGCCGCACTCTTCGGGCTCATCTTCAGGAGATTGAGGTTTCCATCGTGCCCCACGACGGCATTGACCGCGGGCCCGTCGATGTCGATGTCGGCGAATGTATAGGCACGGTGCCAAATGGAGGACAACTCGAAATCGACAAACAGCCGCCTGAAACCGAGCAATTTTTCTCCGCTCGGTTCCGCCAAGGAGAAATCTTTGACCTCGAGCTGGAGCAGAAAGGGATTCAGGCGGATTTCACCGACCATCGGCGTTACGCCCAAGGTCTTGGGAATCTCCTCCATGAGCGTGGAGCGCAGAATCCTGGGAGCCAGTACGAACCCTGCCAGGGCGTACAACGCCAACAGCAGCGCCGCGACCGCGGCAATGCGCAAGGTCTTGATTTTTGTGAATTGCAGCACCGGTACCCGCCACTACGCCGTTTGCCGACCTTGGAGCCTAGTCTAGCAAAAATTCCCCTAGCGCTTGTTACGCTGAATCAGCCGCTTGCGCTTGCGCACTTGACGAGGCGTCAGGGGATTTCGCTTGCCGGCGTAAGGGTTCTCGTCGCCGCGGAACGCGACTCGCACCGGCGTGCCCATCAGATCGAACGCCTTGCGATAGACATTGACCAGATAACGTCGGTAGGCATCCGGCACATGATCGGTTTGTTTGCCATGGACGACGACCACCGGCGGGTTTCGGCCGCCCTGGTGGGCGTAACGCAGCTTGATGCGCCGGCCGCTGACCAGCGGTGGCTGATGGCTCTCGACGGCCGCTTCGAGCACACGGGTCAATTCCGGGGTGCTCATATCGCGAGTGGCCGCGGCATACACCTTGCGCACCTCTGCGAATAACTCGCCGACACCGCTGCCGTGCCGCGCCGAGATAAAATGCAGCGGCGCGAAATCGGCGAATTGCAGTCGCTGCATGACTTGCTGGCGAATCAAGTCGCGCTGCTCCATGGGAATGTTGTCCCATTTGTTGACGGCGAGCACCACGGCTCGGCCTTGCTCAATGACCGTGCCCAGCAGACTGGCGTCCTGTTCGGCGACATTGTCATGCGCGTCCATCACCACGACGACGACATGAGCCGTCTCTATCGCCTGCAGAGTCTTGATGACGCTGAATTTTTCGACCACCTCTTCGACGCGGGAGCGGCGCCTCAAGCCCGCAGTGTCGATCAGTGTGTAGCGCTCGCCGTCCCGCTCGAAAGGCACCAGCACGGCGTCGCGAGTGGTGCCGGGTTGGTCGAAGGCCACCATGCGATTCTCGCCCAGCAGACGATTGATCAGGGTGCTCTTGCCGACATTCGGTCGGCCGATGACGGCCACCTTGATGCCAGTCGTTTCCGGGCCGTCCTGCGGGTCCGGCGTCAACCCCGCGAGCGCCGCCTCGAGCAAGGAGATCACGCCTTGATCGTGCGCGGCTGAGAGCGGATGCGGTTCGCCCATTCCCAGTTGATGAAAATCGGCCACCGCTATGTCGTGGTCGAAGCCTTCGGTCTTGTTGACCGCGAGGAACAGCGGCTTGCCGCTGCGCCGCGCCAGCCGTGCCACGAATTGGTCCTGCGGCGTAACGCCGGCGCGGCCATCCACAATCACGATGAGACGATCCGCCTCCGCTATGGCGCGTTCGGTTTGCGCGACCATCAAGCTTTCGATGTCATCGGCGTTTTCGACCAGACCGCCGGTATCCACTACGATGCAAGGGACCTCGGTACGGCGCGCGAACCCGTATTGACGATCGCGGGTGAGGCCCGGCAGATCGGCAACCAGGGCATCACGGGTGCCGGTCATGGCATTGAACAAGGTCGATTTGCCTACATTCGGCCGACCTATCAAAGCGACTACCGGCAGCACGTTGCCTACGGGATCGGCGGAAGAGCCGCGGGCGTAGCGGGTTCAGCGGCAGGCGTCGCGGGCTCCGGGACGGGGGCTACGGAGGCCGCAGGAACGGTTGCGGGAGCGGCTACTCTGGGCGTTGCGCGAAATGCCGCCAGCTTGCCGCCGTCGGTGAGCACGACGACGGTGTCGCCTGCCGCCACAGGTGAATTGGTAACCCGTTCCTTGGCGACGCGCTCGCGGGCGACGAGCTCACCCGATGTCTTGTCCAGCCAATGCACATAGCCCTGGAAGTCGGCGACCACGACTGCCGTACTCGTCAACACCGGCGTGCTCAGGCGCCGCAGCTTCAGTTTCTGATTGCGCCACAGTTCGGACCCGTCGCGCTGGCGCAGCGCCACCACGATGCCATCGGCCTGGGTCACATATAAATTGTCGTCGTCAACCGCCAAGCCTCGGTAGCTCGACATATCGTGCGCCCACCAGATTTGACCCGAATCGAGCGCCAGCATGGCGGTGCGCCCTTGGAAGCCGGTGGCGAACACATTGTCCCCCGCCGTGCGAACCGCCGAGTCGACGTCGACCAGCCGATCGAGCTCGGTGCGTCCGTGGGGCGAAGCCAGCGCCGTATCCCAAAGGGTATCGCCGCTGCTGAGCGACACCGCCATAACCTTGCCGTTGTCGAAGCCGCTGATCGCCACGTCCTTGGCGATGATGGGTGCGGCCGTGCCGCGCAGACTCAGGCGCGGTACCTGCTGTTCCACTGACCACAGTTCCTTGCCGCTGCGTGCGTCGAGGCCATGGAGCCGGCCGTCGACCGAACGAAGGGCGACTACTTTCTCGCTGATCGCCGGCGCCGACAGCAGTTCGGAATTCAAACGCGTGCGCCACAGCTCGCGCCCGGTGGCTCCGTCCAATGCCACGACGGCCCCTTTGCTGGTGCCTACCACGACCAGTCCCGCACCCGCGCCCGGCCCGGCGGATATCGGAATTTTTAGATTCTTGACCCAAACACGACGTCCGGAGTCCAGCGACGCCGCGAGCACCTCACCCTTGTGCGAGGCCGCGAATACCACGCCATTGTCGACCGCGGGCCCCAACCCCAGGCGCAGCACCAATTGCTTCTTACCGCCGCCGACGCCCTCGCCCCAGAGTTTTTTCACCGGCAGCTTCGCCGGGAAATCGACCAAAGTCGCCGGTGGTTCAACGTCTTTATCTTTGCTGCAACCGGCCGCGATGAGCAGCGCCGCCAGGCCCAGAGGAAGCAATAAACGCATCAGGGTTTAGCCTTGTTCAAAGTGTCTACGGAAATAGTCTTCGCCGCCGGCGCCCGCGTGGCGCCGAGGTCCTGAATCTTCAGTTCCAGCAAGGAAGCGTCGATACCGCCGGCATCCGCCGTCCCCAGGGCGGACTGGTACGCGGTGACCGCATTAGGGACATCCTTCTTCGCGACATAGGCATCGCCGCGCACCTCGTGAAACCGCGCCGCGAAACCGGCCGGTATCGGCTCCGCCAATGTCTTGATCGCTTCGTCCGACCTGCCTTGATCGATCATTATTCGCGCCAAACGCAACCGAGCGATCTGCCGCAGTTCCGTATCCTGCGACTCGTTAATGACCCGCGTCAGCGGCGCGACAGCTTGGTCGAGCCGGCCGTCGTCGACGTCGAGCCGCGCCAGTGTCAGCCGCGCTTGGTCGGCATAGGGCGAACTGGGATATTCCTTAGTCAGACCTTCGGCAATTTGCCGAGACTTCGCGCGGTCGCTCGTCTGCAGCGCGCCCGTCATGGCGCTGAATTGTGCAGCTGCCTTATAGGCACGCTCATTCGTGTAGTTCTGATAGTACTTGATGCCGAAAAACACCGCGGCGCCGACCAGCACACCGCCGATCAACCACGGGGCGTATTCCACTGTCAAACGCTTGACGGCTTCCAGTTGTTCGTCATCGGTCAAATATTCTTCTGCCATGGCTTCTCCGCTACCCGCCCTTAAGACCCAACAAAACCCCTAAGCGTTCACTGATTTCTGAGAGGGGGCATTCCTCCTGCTCCGACTCCTCGCGCAGAGCCTTCAGGGCGACCACGCCCCGGGCCTCTTCATCATCCCCCAATACGATCGCAAACCGTGCGCCGCTCTTATCCGCACGCTTGAACTGAGTCTTGAAACTTCCGCCACCGAGGTTGATTTGCAGTGCGAGGTCCGGCCAGGCATCGCGCAATTGCTCCGCCAGTTTGAAACCTGCGATCTCCGTGCGTTCCCCGGCCAATACCAAATAAACTTGGGGCCGGTCGCGTTGTCGGCCCAATCCCTGCTTCTCGAGCAGCATGACGATCCGCTCCTGGCCCATGGCCCAGCCGATCCCAGGGGTACCGGCGCCGCCCAATTGGGCCACCAGACCATCGTAGCGTCCCCCGGCACACAACGTGCTCTGGCTCCCAAGCGCATCCGTTGTCCACTCGAAGACCGTACGGGTGTAGTAGTCCAGTCCGCGGACTAAGTGCGGCTCGACATGATACTCGATGCCGGCACTGCGTAGGTGAGCGCACAAGGACTCGAAATGCTCCCGCGACTGGGCGTCCAGCGAATCGAGCAGCAGCGGCGCTCCGGCAACGATGCGCTGCATGTCCGGATTCTTGCTGTCGAGTATTCGCAGCGGATTGCCCTTGAGGCGCCGCTTGCTGTCCTCATCGAGGGCGGTCTCGTGCGCACTGAAGTAGGCGGTGAGCTGTTCGCGATACGCCACGCGCGACTCAGGCGTTCCCAGCGAATTGACCAGCAGCTTTGTGCGGGTCAATCCGAGACGCCGCAACAAGCGCGCGGACAATAGAATCATTTCCGCGTCCACATCCGGCCCCTCGAATCCGAATGCCTCCGCATCGATTTGATGGAACTGACGATAGCGCCCCGCCTGCGGCCGTTCGCGCCGGAACATCGGCCCCATGCACCAGACGCGCAGACGCCCGTCGCGCAGCATTCCGTTTGAGATGACCGCGCGGACGATGCCGGCGGTCGCTTCGGGGCGCAGAGTGATGTGGTCCTCACCCTGATCGACGAAGCTGAACATCTCTTTCTCGACGATATCGGTGAAATCGCCGATCGAACGCTTGAACAGCTGCGTCTGCTCGATCACGGGCACGCGGAATTCCTCATAGCCGTAACCGGCAAAGACTTCCCGCGTGATTCGCTCCAAGTGCTGCCAGGCCGCGATTTGCGCGGGCAACACATCGTGTACGCCGCGCAGGGGCTCAATAATCTTGCTCAAGAACCCTCTCCGATCAGCCGGTTGGATGCGCATTGCGCGTCGCTGCGCCGGGCGGCGTCGCAATGCGAGAATCGCGCCGCAAGACACCGTCGGCACCGGCCTCGAATCGAGCCACATCGCCGGCCATGAATTGCGGCCCTATGGCCACCGCTCGGTTGTTGATTTCAAGCTGCACGCCGCTCGCGAAGCCCAGGTACACGCGCATGGGCCCGATCCCGGCAATGGTCTTCACACTATTAGCGCGGCCTTTGCCAGCGAACGCCCGCCGGCCCGCTGCGTCATGCACGTCCACCCAGGAGTCGGCGGAAAAACTCAGGCGCAGGCGGGCACGGCCCATCCCCGCCGTCGCATCGGCCTGTGAAGCTGCCGCTTGCGCGGTGGGCAAGGCGGCGCCGGCGGATGACAAGGGCGGTGCCGGCGCTGAAGAGGCTGCGAGCGTCGATGACGTGGCGGGCGACATCGCGGCTAACGTCGCAGATGGTGCGGTGTGCGACTCTGCGGCCACGGCGGAATCCGATGCGTTGTCGGCGGACGCTGCGCTCGGGTTCGCGGCCGGCGGTTCGCCGCTAGCCACCGGACTCGCGGCGCGCTGGTGCCAAGGCTTCCACCACAGCACACCGAGCACCAACAACGCGGCGGCGATCGAACCCACAATTTGTGGCCAGGGCAAATTGCTCACGGCCGGCGCATCGGTGCGCAGCCTCACATTGGCCGGTTGCGAGGCAGCAGCCTTCGGTTGCTCCGCACGCGATTCGTAACCGGCCATGATTTCCGGGGAGGGCAATCCCAGCAGTGCCGCGTACCTTTTCAAGTGGCCCTTGGCGTAGACCGACGGGCCGATGCGTTGGTAATCCTCGGCCTCGAGCGCATCGATGATCCAGCCATCGAGATGCAACTCATCGGCCGCCTTTTGCGAACTCAATCCTCGACGCTCGCGCTCGGCCTTGAGGCGCAGTCCTACGCTTGCGCTCGCTTCGGTCATCGATCGACGCCGGAGCGCATCATTTGAGCCTGCTCCGAATTGGGAAATTCAACCTGCACGCGCCGCGCAAAGCCCGCCGCCGCCGTGGCATCGCCCAGTTTGCGTTCCGCGCGAAACCCCAGCCAAAGGACTTCCGAAGTCGGCGCATTTACGGCCAAATAGCGCTGCACCACCTCGCGCGCCTGCGCCGCGTCGCCGCGATCGAAGGCGATGTTGCCGAGCTGCAGCAGGGCCTCGGGCATATTCGGGCGAATCGCCAACGCCCGATTGAAATACCGCTCGGCGTCGACCACATCACCGGTGCCGCGCACGCAAACACCCGCGTTGACCAAGGCCACTTCGGGTGTTTGATACAGGGGATTGCGCGCGACTTCAGCGAATAGCTTCTCGCCCGCGATCGCCTTGCCGGTACGGCACAGGTATCCCGCGTAGTTGTTTTGTATGTCCGGGTCGCCCTTGCCCAGGCGATAACCTGCCGAATAGGCGCGTTCGGCCTTCGGCATATCATTTAGGCGCTCATAGACGAGGCCCGCCGTCATTTGCACGTCCGGGCTTCCCGGATTCTCGCTGAGCGCGCGTTCTATGAAGTCGCGCGATGCCGCCAATTTGCCGAGCTTCATGTATTCGATCGCCAGCTGCATATTGGTTGCCGCCGTCACTTCGGGCGACGCTTTCTTAAAATCCGAGTTGTGCGAACAGGCGGCCAGGCAGCCGGCAAGAATAAGCCCGAGCATCTTCACCGAACTGAATTTCATCGAATCTCCGCCGAAGTGCGCATGGCATGAGTCATTTTGGCGCCGAGCCGCACCAGCGTGCGGTCCGTCACCCGTCCCGCCAATTGGCCGCAGGCCGCATCGATGTCGTCGCCGCGCGTCCTGCGAATCGTGGCTATGACGCCGTGTTCATTGAGAATGTCGCGAAACTTCAAGATGGCTGCCGCGGCAGAGCGGCGGTAGCGTGTGCCGGGAAACACATTGAAGGGAATCAGATTCAGCTTGGCCGGCCGGCCCTTGAGCAGCCGAGCCAGTTGGCGTGCGTGCTCGGGTTTGTCATTCACGGCGTCGAGCATGACGTATTCGAACGTGACGCTGCGGCCGTTCTGTACGTCGATGTAGTGCCAGCAAGCCGCCAGTAATTCCTCGATGGGGTGTTTCCGATTGATGGGCACGAGCTGGTTGCGCAATTCATCGTTCGGGGCGTGCAGCGACACCGCCAGAGCCACATTGCATTCCTCGGCCAATTTGTAAATTTGCGGAACCAGCCCCGACGTGCTCAAGGTCACGCGGCGCCGCGACAAGTCATAACCCAAATCGTCGAGAAATATCCGCATTGCCGGTACCACATTGCGGTAATTGGCCAGCGGTTCGCCCATGCCCATGAATACGATGTTGGTGATGTTCGCGCGGGCGTCGCCGCAGCGGCCGTCGCCGTGCCCGGGACGCGAGTTCGACAATTCACGATGCGCCAACCACACCTGTCCGACGATTTCCGCGACGCTCAAGTTGCGATTGAACCCCTGCTGCGCCGTCGAGCAAAAAGAACAATCCATGGCGCATCCCACTTGGCTGGAGATGCACAAGGTGCCGCGATCCGGTTCGGGTATGTACACCGTCTCGATACCCTGCACTTCGTCCATGCGCAACATCCATTTGCGCGTGCCGTCGTTCGACACCTGTTCCGCCACGATTTCCGGCACCGCGATCCGGGCGACATCGCTCAACCGCTCACGAAAGTCCTGCGCTAGATCGGTCATCGCCGAAAAATCCGCGGCTCCCCGCCGGTAAATCCACTTCATCAGCTGCCGGGCGCGAAACGGCTTGGCGCCGAGTCGCAGCGCGACGAAGGCCTCGAGGTCCGCGCGCGGCAAGCCGAGTAAGTTCACGCGATCGCCGGCCAACTGGTTTCTCCTTAAGTTCCGCGCCCCTACGCTAGCGCGTACGCGGGCAGAGCTCAATTTCGCGGAAGAAGTAGCCGATTTCCCGGGCCGCGGTGTCCGGCGCATCTGAACCATGGACTATGTTCTCATCGATGCTGGTCGCCAGATCGGCGCGAATGGTGCCCTTGGCGGCCTTCTTCGGATCAGTCGCACCCATGACCTCGCGATTCTTTGCGATCGCGCCTTCCCCCTCGAGAACTTGCACCATCACCGGACCCGATGTCATGAAGCGCACCAGGTCCTTGAAAAACGGGCGCTCGCGGTGCACTGCGTAAAAGCCTTCGGCCTCCGCCTGCGACAATTGCATCATGCGCGCTGCCACCACCCGCAAACCCGCCTGCTCGAAACGACGACAGACATCGCCGATCAGATTACGGCCCACGCCGTCCGGCTTGACGATGGAAAGAGTACGCTCGATTGGCATGATGACCTCGGGTTAGGAAATGGGGAATTTGCCCCGCAAGGGGCCGACAAAGACCGCTAAGTGTACTGGAGCTGCCCCGCCCAAGCAATCGGGATGACAACCGAAGTCCCTGTATTACTTGGAAAAACCCCGCCTTGGCCAGGGCCGCCAGCCGGCGAATTAGTGCTCCGGCCGCGAGTGTTTTCAGACGGGGTCGCCTCGGCCCCGTTAAAAGTGGCGCAAGCGCCTAACTAGACGTTGAAACTTTCGCCGCACCCGCATTCGCCCTTGGCTTTGGGGTTTTGGAACTTAAAGGCCTCGTTCAACCCTTGCTTGACGAAATCCACCAAGGTCCCGTCAATCAGCGGCAGGCTCAAGGGATCGACCACCACCGTCACTCCGCGCGCTTCGAAAACCGCATCGTCCGGACGAATTTCGTCAGCATAATTCACGACATACGCGAATCCCGAGCATCCGGTCTTCTTGATTCCCACGCGCAAGCCCAAACCGGCTCCGCGTTGCGCCAAGTGCGATCGAACCCGATCTGCCGCCGATTCCGTCAACAAAATCGCCATACTGCGCCGCCCTCTAAGCTACTGCCCAAACCAAAGCCGTCGTGTATACATAACACGCCGATGAGTCTTGCGCACGGAACCAAGGCGCGTATTTTTCAACGACGTCACGCCTAGATTCCGGCGCATCGCTGTAACATGGGGCCCCGACGCAGGTACCCAACGACAGAGTTATGCTGCGATGCATCGTGAGCCCGGCAAACCATTCTTCGCCCTGCAATCCGTCGTTCAGCGGGGTAGCCCGCTCGCAACCGCCGCAATCCACGCATCTTCGATGACCAAGAGCCGCCCCCGCTTCTCGGCCGGCACGGCAAATCTCGCACTCAAGTCCGGCACGCTTTCCGGCAACGCGGCCGTTGCGACCGTTCCCACGGCGTGTTCGGTAACCCAGGCCGCCACCGCAATGGTGTGCGGACAGGCAAAAGCCAGAAACCGCGCCGCCCGGATGATTCCCTGGCTTATCTGCACATCGAATTGCACCCAAGTCCCCTGCGCATGGCTACCGGCGGCACCTCGATGCACGTCGGGACCATCGAGTACCCCCGCGTCCGCAGCAGTGTCGAAGTAGCGCCGGGTCAGTTCGCTGTAGTTCATAAGCCGCTTATTCGCCGCAAGCGCGACACGGCTTGAATCACGAGTTCCACCGCCGTGTCGATATCGGCCTCGGTGGTGAACCGGCCCAACCCGAATCGCAGGCTGCTTTCGCTCAAAACGGCATCTCGGCCCAGGGCGCGCAGCACATAGGAGGGCTCCTGCACGGCCGATGTACAAGCGGAGCCGGTCGACACCGCGAGCCGCCCCTTCACGGCGGCGAGCAGACTTTCGCCCTCAACCCCTGCGAATGAGACATTGAGCAGATGCGGCACCGATTGCTTCGCGTCCCCGTTGCGCATTGTGCCGCCGAGCGACTCCAACCCCTGCCACAGACGTTCCCGCAGGGCCGCGACGCGTTCGGCCTCCGACGGCGGCGCCGCGCGTGCCAGTTCGAACGCCAACCCCATGCCAACCACTTGATGGGTGGGCACGGTCCCCGCGCGCAATCCGCGTTCCTGCCCACCACCAAACTGCAATGGCTGCAAGTGCACGCCGCACCGCGCCACCAACAGCGCTCCGACTCCCTTGGGGCCGTAGGCTTTGTGCGCCGACAGCGACATCAAATCGACGCCGAACCCCGCAAAGTCGATGACGCACTTGCCGACGCTCTGCGCCGCGTCGACGTGCAGCTTAACGCCGCCGTGCTTGCGGCAAATGGCGCCAATGGCCGCAATGTCCTGCACGACGCCGATCTCATTGTTGACATGCATGATGGACACCAAAACCGTGTCCGCCTGCAGCGCCGCGGCGACCTGATCGGGATGGATCACACCGCCGCGATCCGGCACCAGATAAGTGACCCGCCAGCCGCGTCGTTCGAGTTCGCGGCAAGGATCAAGCACGGCCTTGTGTTCGGTACGGGCCGTGAGGATATGCCGGCCATTCTCGCGGTAATATCCAGCCACGCCGAAAATTGCCAAATTATTGGCCTCAGTGGCGCCCGAGGTCCAAACCACCTCATCGGGCCCCGCCCCGACGCCGGCGGCAACCTGCGCGCGCGCCTTATCCACCAGAGTCGCTGCCGCCTGTCCATAGTGATGGCTAGTCGACGCCGGATTACCGAATGCACCCTCCATGGTCAGGCATTGCGCCATGGCCGCCGCGACCCGCGCATCGACGGGGGTAGTTGCCGCATAGTCCAGGTACACGGAACTGTTCATTCGCACCCTGCCCCGCAGCCACGCACCGCCTTCATTCGCCCCGGCCGGGCTCATCGCGCAGCCGCTGCGCCGACTGGCCCCGCCGGCCCTGCACCGCGCTCAATATCCCACGCAGGATATTGAGCTCATTGCGGTCTAGCTGTGCGCGATTGAACAATCGCCGCAAGCGCTCCATGAGGTGTCCGGTACGGTCCTCGAAATCAATTTCGTTCAGAACCTGGTGCAGATGCGCGTAAAAATGCTCCACGTCGCCCGATGGCGCCAGCGGCAATTCCAACTGGGTGCGCGATTGCGGCTGCTCGCGTGACATGAAAATTTCGTAGGCCAGGAGCTGCACCGACATGGCCAGATTCAGTGAGCAATACTCGGGGTTGGCGGGGATGCGCACCAGCACATTGCAATGGTTCAAATCCTCGGTGGCGAGCCCGTAGCGCTCGGACCCGAACAGCAGCGCCGCCCGATTTTCTTCAGGCAATCCGACGATACGCCCGGCAACGTCTCGCGGCGTCGTGAACTCCCAATAGTACGAGCGCGGACGCGAAGTGGTCCCGGCGATGAACTGCACATCGCTGATCGCCTCGGCGACCGTCGCGACGACGCGCGCCTTGCTGAGAATGTCGTCCGCGCCCGCCGCCAGCGCAATGGCTTCCGCATGTGGAAAGGAGCGCGGGCGCACCAGGACCAAGTCGCTCAGGGCCATATTTTTCATGGCGCGCGCGACCGACCCGATGTTGCCGGGATGGCTGGGATCGATGAGGACAATGCGAGGGGCTATCATCCTGTTATTCTAGCGCCACCCTATGCAACCACTACTCAATATCGGCATGCGTGCCGCCCGGCGCGCCGGTGATCTGATCGTGCGCAGCCTTTCGCGCCTAGATTCCTTGAAAGTCGACAGCAAGGGGCGCAATGATTTCGTCACCGACATCGACCGCAAGGCCGAAGCCGACATCATTGCCACCATTCGCCGCAGCCACCCGCAGCACGCGTTCCTCGCCGAGGAGAGCGGACGCAGCGGCGACAACGAGTTCGTCTGGATCATCGATCCGCTCGATGGAACGACCAATTTCCTGCATGGCTTCCCGACTTTCGCGGTGTCGATCGCGCTCGAGCATAAGGGCCGCCTGCAGCACGCCGTCGTCTACGACCCCATGCGCCAGGAATTCTTCACCGCCTCGCGCGGCGACGGCGCGCAGCTCGAAGGCAAGAAGATCCGGGTGAGCACGCAGCGCACCTTGGAAGGCTCCTTGATCGGCACCGGTTTCCCGTTTCGTGCCGACGCGGCCTATGTCGACGAATATCTCGCCATGCTCAAAGTAATCATGTCCAGCGCCGCCGGTGTGCGCCGCCCGGGCGCGGCATCGCTGGACCTCGCCTATGTGGCGGCCGGACGTATCGACGGATTCTGGGAGTTCGGTCTGTCCCCCTGGGACACGGCTGCCGGCACACTGCTCATTCAAGAAGCCGGCGGCCGCGTCGGCACGCCCACCGGCGCCGAATATGCGCTGGGAGCCAATATCGTCGCGGGCAACCCCAAGGTTTATCAGGAGCTGCTTGCCGCCCTGGGGCCTCTCACGCCGGCGGCACTGCGCACTTAGGACACGGGAGAATCGCCCCCTCGAACGCCCGCGCAAACTCGTCCGGCTAGGCGCGCGGGTACCGTACCAGGCATACTTCCGGCATCCAGCAGGCCTCGAACCTTCACAATCACAAGAACTCCGAGGGATAACGCATGAGTCTGTTCCGCACCAAACCGATCGACGTCAATGCCGATACGGGCCTGAAACGCTGCCTTGGCGCTTTTGACCTGACCATGCTGGGCATCGGCTGCATCATCGGCACCGGCATCTTCGTGCTCACCGGCGTGGTCGCAGTTCAGCATTCCGGGCCGGCCATCGTGCTGTCGTTCATTCTATCCGGTACCGCCTGCGCCTTCGCCGCGCTGTCCTATGCCGAGCTGGCAGGCGCCATCGGCGGCGCCGGCAGCGCCTATGGCTACGCCTATTCCGGCATCGGCGAGTTGATCGCCTGGATCATCGGCTGGGACCTGATCCTGGAATATGCCATCGCGACCTCCACCGTGGCCATCGGCTGGTCCGGCTACTTCGGCAAGATCCTGGAACTGATGGGCCTGCATCTGCCGCATGCGCTGAGCAACGCCCCGCTCGACGGCGGCATTGCCAATGTGCCGGCCATGGTCATCGTACTGCTGCTGTCGGTGCTGCTCTCGATCGGCGTCCGCGAATCAGCCCGTTTCAACACGGTCATGGTGATGGTCAAACTCGCCGCCGTCGTCATCTTCATTGTTGTCGCCGCGCCGCACGTCCACCCGGCCAACTGGCATCCCTTCATCCCCCCGCGGATCATCGATGCCGATGGCCAGTCGCACTTCGGCTACGGCGGCGTTCTCACCGGAGCCTCGCTGATTTTCTTCGCCTACATTGGCTTCGACGCGGTTTCCACCGCAGCGGAGGAAACGATTAAACCGCAGCGCAACCTGCCCATCGGCATCATTGCCTCGCTGGTGATATGCACCATCCTTTATATCATCGTCTCCGGCATCCTCACCGGCGTGGTGCATTACGACCAGATCGACATCAAGGCGCCCATCGCCGATGCGCTCAAGCAGCTCGGTATCGGCTGGGCCGAGGCGCTGATCTCGATCGGTGCCCTGGCCGGAATTACCACGGTGATGCTAGTGCTTTACTTCGGCCTAACCCGCGTGGTGCTGGCCATGTCGCGCGACGGCCTGCTGCCCAAGCCCATGGCCAAGGTCAATCCGAAAACGCAGACGCCGGTCAAGTTGATCCTCGGTTCCGGCGTGGTCATCGCGCTGATCGCCGGCCTGTCGCCGATCGGCAAGGTCGCGCAGCTGGTCAATCTAGGTACGCTCGCCGCGTTCTTCATGGTGTGCGCCAGCGTCATCGTACTGCGCAAGACCCGTCCCGATCTGAAGCGCCCCTTCCGCACGCCGTGGGTGCCGTTGGTGCCGCTGCTGGGCATGGGCTTCTGCGGCTTCCTCATGGCGGGGCTGCCGGCGATAACCTGGGAGGCCTTCTTCATCTGGTCGGCATTCGGACTGGCGGTCTACTTCTTATATTCTCGCGGCCACAGCGAACTCGCCGAACAAACCTGAGCGGCTGCGGCGTGGCTCCGACGACGCGACACCGCGATCAAGCTTTGATGCGGCGTCGCAGGCGTATGTTGATCCATTCCACGGCCGCCGAGAAAGCCATCGCAAAGTACAAATAGCCGTTCGGGATTTCCATGTCCAAGGCCTGCGCGATCAAGGCCGCTCCGACCAGCACGAGGGAGGCCAGCGCCAATACTTTGATCGTCGGGTAGCGCTCGATGAAACCGCTTACCGCCGAGGAGACCACCATCATCACCAACACCGACGCGATAATGGCGGCGACCATCACCTCGATGTGTTTCGAAAGCCCCACTGCCGTGAACACCGAATCCAGTGAAAACACGATGTCGATGATGCCGATCTGCAAGATGATCAACCAAAAACTGTTCAGACCACCGGGCTTGCGATTCGCCTCTTTGCCGCTGAGCATGCCGCGAATTTCCAGCGGGCTCTTCACCATCAAGAAAAGGCCGCCGCTGAACAAAATCAGATCGCGGCCGGAAATTTCATTGCCGAGCACGGTGAATAAGGTTGTCCGCAGAGTCGCCATCCAGGTGATCGAATACAGCAGAGCGATCCGGGTAACCATGGCGAACGCCAGGCCCAGAAACCGCGCGCTGCGGCGCCGCCCGCTCGGCAGCCGATCGACCAATATCGACAGGAAGATGATGTTGTCGATACCGAGAACGATTTCGAGTACCGCCAACGTCAGGAACGACAACCAAACCTTTGGATCGGAAAGCAATTCCATCAAACCACTCTAGTGATCGAGTAAGCCCAGGGTAAGGTACACCGTACCCACCCCTTTTCTGGGGCCTGAATCGCCGCGTAATCGACCGTAATTGAGCGCTCGAGTAAGTGCCGTTCAGACTAGGGTAAACCGTCGATTTCTTCGGGTTTGGTCGCCTTGCGCTCCAGCAAGTCATCCGTGCGTAATCCGAAGTCCAGGGCCAGCGCGGCGGAGATGTAAATCGACGAGTAGGTGCCGGCGAGAATACCGATCACCAATGCCGCGGAGAACGCGTGCAGAGTCTCGCCGCCGAAGATCAGAAGGGCCACCACCACCAACAAGGTCACCAGCTTGGTCATCAAGGTTCGCGACAGCGTCTGATTGATGGATTCGTCGATGACTTGCGCGATGCTGAGCTTGCGAGAGGTGCGGGCGCGCTCGCGTATGCGGTCGAAAACGATCACGGTATCGTTCAGCGAATAGCCGATCACCGCAAGGATGGCTGCGATGGCCGTTAAATCGAAAGTCATCTGCGTCAGAGCGAAGAATCCCACCACGCAGATCGGGTCGTGCAATACGGCCAATATCGCGCCGCATGCCAGTTTCAGCGTGAAGCGGAACAATACGTAAATCAAGATCAGCACCAGAGTGGCGAACAGGGCCCATCCGCCCTTGACGAAGAGTTCCTGTCCCACCTGTGGGCCGACCACCGCCGTGCTCTGCAGCTTGACGCCGGGTCCTAACGTCTCGAAGATTTCCAAAATGTGTGCGCCGATCTGTTCGCCTTTGACATTCGGGTCGGGCGGCAGCCGGACCAAGATATCGCGCGAGCTGCCGAAGGCTTGAACCTGGGCATTCGCTACTCCGGCCTGCGCCAGCGCCGTTCGCAGCGCCTCGATGTTCGGGGCCTGAGGGAAATTGGTTTCCACGGTAACACCGCCAGTGAAATCCACGCCCAGATTCAATCCGCGGAACACCACCAGCCCGATCGAGGCGATGATCAACAGCGCCGACAACCCGTACCACACCTTGCGGGTGTTCATAAACGGGAAGCGGGTTACCTTGTGAAAGAATTCCATGTACCTGTCCCTCGGATCGGACCCCTGTCTTTAAATCGACAGGTGGTCGATCTTGCGTTTTCCGCCGTAAATGACTTGCACCAATGCGCGGCTGCCCATCAGGGCCGTGAACATCGACGTGATGATCCCGAGCATCAGTACCACGGCGAAGCCGCGTACCGCGCCGGCGCCGAACAACCACAAAACCAAGCCCGCGATGAAGGCGGTCACATTGGAGTCGGCGATGGCCGAGAACGCGCGCTCGAAACCCGCGGTGATGGCCGCACGCGGCGAGACGCCGTTGCGCAATTCCTCGCGGATGCGCTCGTAGATCAAGATATTGGCGTCCACCGCCATGCCGACGGTCAATACCACCGCCGCGATTCCCGGCAGGGTCAAGGCCGCACCCAGTAGAGACAACAGAGCGGTCAGCAGCACCACGTTGGCCGCGAGGGTTATGTCCGCTATCAGCCCGAATACTTTGTAGTAGATGGCCATGAATATGAACGCGGCCAGCATGCCGAACACCATGGCGTTCCTGCCCTTGTCGATATTGTCCTGACCTAAGCTGGGGCCGATGGCGCGCTCCTCCACCGCAGACAGCGGTGCGGCCAAGCCGCCGGCGCGCAACAGCAACGCCAGTTCGCGGCCTTCGATCGGATTGACGCCGGTAATCACAAAGTTATTGCTGAACACGCCGCGAATGGTGGCGCGATTGATAACTTCCTCGGTGGTACGGTCGACGTCCACGCCCGCGGCGTTCTTTTCCCGCGAACGGTCGATGAATACCACCGCCATCATATGGCCGAGATTCTCCTGGGTGTTCTTCAGCATCTTCGCGGCGCCCCGGCTATCGAGTCCCACCGACACGGCGGCGCCTTCCTGGGTATTCGGCTGGAACGACGCATCCGTGAGTTGATCGCCGGTGACCACGACTTCGCGCTTCAACAGCACCGGCTGCTTCTCGCGGTTGTAGTACAGCTTGGACCCCAACGGGACGCGCCCGGTGCTCGCCGCTTCGAGCGGGTTATTGGCCTCATCGACCATGCGGAATTCCAAGGTCGCCGTCTTGCCGAGGATTTTCTTCACCTCGGCCGAGTTCTGCAGGCCCGGCAACTGAATGGCAATGCGGTCCACACCCTGGCGGGCGACTTGCGGCTCCGACACTGCGAGTTCCGGACTATTGAGGCGATTGCGCAGAATCACGATGTTTTGCTGGACCGCGTAATCCTGGCGCTCCTTGATCGCCTGCGGCGTCAGCACCAGTTCCAAGGCGGGCAGACCATCGACTGTCGTGTCCGTCAGTGTAAGGTTGCGGCTATCGGCGAGTATTGCCGCCTTACCCTTGGCGAAGGTGTCAGCGTCGCGAAACAGCACTCGCACGCGATAGGTGGGGTAGTCCACCAGCACGTCTTGATAGGTCACTCGGGCATTGCGCAACGATGCGCGAAACTCCTGTTCATGGTGATCGAGCAGCTGCTTCACTGCGCCCTGGACGTCCACTTGATACACCAGGTACACACCGCCGCGAAGGTCCAGGCCCAATTTCAGCGGGCTCAAGCCCAGATTGCGCATCCACTCCGGAACGCGCGATGCCTGCGAGAGAGCGATGGTGTATTGATTAGGACGCGCTTCGGCGATCAGATCGCGTGCCTTCAATTGGTCCTGCTTGCTGCTGAAGCGCAGCGTGAGGCGTCCCTGATCGAGAAACATGCCGCTGGGAGTGACGCCCTTGTCCTTGAGGATTTGCTCCACCGCCGTGCGGTCGCTGTCGATGACGGCCGCTCTGTCGCGCGCCAGCTGCAGCGCATTTTCCTCGCCGAACAGATTCGGCAGCGCCAGGAAGATTCCCAGTGTCAAAACGATCGCCACCAAGGCGATCTTCCAGCGCGGATACGAAATCATGCGCTCTTGACCGTGCCCTTGGGCAGGAGCTGCGCGATCTGAAACTTCTGCAGCTTGACGTTGACGCCGCTGGCGATTTCCAAGGTCAGGAACTGCTCGCCCACCTCGGTCACCTTGCCGAGAATGCCGCCGGTGGTCGCCACTTCATCGCCCACGGCGACTTTGGACAGCATTTCACGCTGTTCTTTGGCGCGTTTGTTCTGCGGCCTGATGAGCAGGAAGTAAAACACCACCAGAAGCAGGACGGGTAGCAACAAGGCACTCAACATGCTCTGCCCGCCGCCCGCGGCCTGTGCATTTGCCGTATTAATGAAGAAATCCATTGTTACACCCAATTCTTGTGACAGACGCCACGACACAAAGCCGCGTAGTATACAGGAGCCGTACGCAAACTTAACGCGCGCTTGCGACTGCCTTCAAGGCATGGAACTCGGCGGCGTAAGTCTCGAAACGGCCCGCCTCGATCGCTCCCCGAATCTCCCTCATCAAGCGCTGATAGAAGTGCAGATTATGAATGGTGTTCAAGTGCGAGCCTAGTATTTCGCCGCACTTGTCTAAATGCCGCAAATAGCTGCGGCTGTAGTTCCGGCAGGTGTAGCAGGCACAGCCCTCCTCGACCGGTCCCGTGTCCTTTTTATGGGCGGCGTTACGGATATTGACGACGCCGGTGCGCGTGAATAGATGCGCGTTGCGCGCATGGCGGGTCGGCATGACACAGTCGAACATGTCGATGCCGCGCCGCACCGCCTCGATGATGTCCTCGGGCCTTCCCACGCCCATCAGATAGCGCGGCTTGCGCAAGGGCATATGGGGCATGAGCTCATTGAGCACGAGATCGCGCTCCGCTTGGCTCTCCCCCACCGCCAGTCCGCCGACCGCGAGGCCCGCGAAGCCGACTTCCTCGAGGGCGGCCAAGGATGCCAAACGCAAGTGCGGATGGATTCCGCCCTGCACGATGCCGAACAGGGTGCCGGGAGGCTCAGTGCGGTAGTACTCTTGAAAGCCCCGCAAAGCCCATCGCATGGACAATTCCATGGAGCTGCGCGCCTCGGCCTCGGTGGCCGGATAGGGCGTGCATTCGTCGAAGCTCATTGCCACATCCGAGGCCAGGGTGCGCTGAATGCGCATGGATTCTTCGGGCGAGAGGAACACTGGCGCACCGTCCACGGGTGAACGAAAGTGTGCGCCTTCTTCAGTGATTTTCCGCATCTGCGCCAAGCTCCACACCTGAAAGCCGCCGGAATCCGTCAGGATGGGCCGCTGCCAATGCATGAAGCCATGCAGCCCCTGATGCGCGGCGATGACCTCGAGACCCGGCCGCAGGTACAGATGAAAGGTGTTGCCGAGGATGATTTCGGCGCCGACGGCCTCGAGGTTCTCCGGCGTCATGGCCTTGACCGTGCCATAGGTACCCACCGGCATGAAGGCCGGCGTCTGTACGGCTCCGCGCGGAAATTCGAGCCGCCCGCGCCGTGCCTCGCCGTCTCGCCCGAGTAATTCGAACCGCATAGGCCCCAAGTGAGCGCCACGCTCCAACGAGCCGTCCGCAGTGCTCATGCGCGCTCGAGCGCCGCTGCGGAGGGTGTCAAGAACATCGCGTCACCGTAGCTGAAAAATCGATATCGCGCCTGTACCGCGTGAGCGTAAGCCGCTAACAGCGCTTCGCGTCCGACAAACGCCGAGCACAGCATCAACAGCGTCGACTCCGGCAGGTGAAAATTCGTGACCATGGCATCCACGGCGCGAAACTTGTGGCCGGGCCTGATGAAAATGCGGGTCGCGCCGCGGTACGGCGCAATCGCACACCGGCTCGCATCAACCGCCCTAGGCGCGCAGGCACCCACCATGTCGTCACCCGCTACAGCCCGGCCGATCGCATGCGTCGCCGCTTGCACCAGGCCGGCCGCGGTTTCCAAACTCCTGACCACCGTCGTTCCGACGGCAACCACGCGGCCGCCGGCGGCGCGCGTGGCGTTGATGGCATCGCAGGTGGCCTCGGGCACCTCCAGGTACTCCTCATGCATTTCGTGGTTTTCTACCTGGTCCACCCGCACCGGCTGGAAGGTGCCGGCGCCGACGTGCAGGGTGACGAAGGCATGGCGTATTCGCCGTGCCTGAAGTTCGGCAAAAGTATCGGCGTCGAAATGCAGGCCCGCCGTGGGCGCGGCAATGGCGCCTTGGGTCCGCGCATACACGGTCTGGTAACGTTCTCGGTCCTCGCTCTCCGCGCGGCGGCCGATGTAGGGAGGCAGTGGAATTTCGCCATGGGTCTCGAAAAAAGGCGCGACGCCGCACGAGAAATCGAGGTGGAACAAATCGCTCTGTCGCCCAAGCATGGTCGCGGTATGGCCTCCGGGAAGCCTCACCACCGCACCCAGCTTTAAGCCCTTGCTGGCCCGCAGGTGCACCAGCGCGGTGTTCGTTGTGAGTGCGCGTTCGAGCAGGATCTCGACGCGTCCGCCGCTCTCCTTGAGTCCGAAAACCCGCGCGGGAATCACGCGAGTGTCGTTGAAAACCAGCAAATCCTTTGGGCTCAGCAAGGATGGGAGGTCGCGAAATTGCAGGTCGTGCCGCGTTCCCGCGGCACCGTCCAGCACCAGCATCCGGCTGGCAGAGCGGGCTGCGGCCGGCCGCTGGGCAATGAGCTCCTCGGGAAGTTCGAAATGAAAGTCGGTGCGCTGCATTGAAGTTAAGCATTCTACCAAGAGCGGCAATCGCATATACTGTGGGGTCTGGCATGCCCGGATGGCGGAACTGGTAGACGCGCCGGACTCAAAATCCGGTGATGGTGACATCGTGTGGGTTCGATTCCCTCTCCGGGCACCAGAATTTTATTTATGGATGTCCTGTGAATTTCTGCAGCAACTGCGGTTCGCCCGTTGAATTAAAGGTCCCCGCAGGGGACCATTTACCGCGTTTCGTGTGCTCCGGCTGCGGCATGGTCCACTACAAGAATCCGCTGCTGGTACTAGGCTGCGTGCCCGAATGGCAGGGCAAGATCTTGCTCTGCCGCCGCGCCATCGAACCACGTTTGGGGTTTTGGACGGTGCCGGCCGGTTTCATGGAAAACGGCGAGACCTTGCAAGCCGCGGCTGCGCGCGAATGCTACGAAGAGGCGATGGCGAGGGTCGAGATCGGCTCTTTGCTGGCGGTGGTCAGCGTGACCGGCGCCAGCCAGGTGCACGTGATGTTTCGGGCCAAATTGCTGCAGCCTGAATTCGCGCCGGGAGCGGAGAGCTTGGAGGTCGGGCTGTACGAAGAGGCGGAAATTCCCTGGGACCATCTGGCGTTTCCAAGCGGCGAATTCACTCTGCATAAGTACTTCGAGGATCGCACCGCGGGACGCGAAGACCATCACTTCGTCGAGTTGAGCCGCCGGCTGAAATCCTGACCCACGCCGCCGATTGCGGCTGTGGCAGAATAGTGTTTACGTTTAACCGATCAATAAGGGTAAGTCATGGCATTCGTGGTCACCGAAAGCTGCATCAAGTGCAAATATATGGATTGCGTGGAGGTCTGTCCGGTCGATTGTTTCCACGAAGGCCCGAACTTTCTGGTGATCGATCCCGATGAATGCATCGATTGCACGCTGTGCGAACCGGAGTGCCCGGTAGAGGCCATTTTTTCGGAAGAAGAAATACCGGACGGCCAGCAAAGTTTTCTCAAGTTGAACGCGGAACTGGCCAAGCAATGGCCCGTGATCAGCGAGAAAAAAGCCGCGCCGGCGGATGCCAAGCAATGGGAAGGCGTGCCGGAAAAGCTCAAGCTGCTGGAGCGGTAGCGGCGCTTCAGCGCTTCGCCAATTGCATGTCCTTTATCTGCTGCACTAGTTCGCGCGGCGGCATGTAGCCCGCAATATAGTCGCCCTTTTCCGTGACAATCGCCGGCGTACCGCGCACTCCCAGGCTTTGACCCAAGGCATATTCACGCGCGACCGGCGTCGCATCGCAGGTCTTGCTCATATCCAGCGGAGCGCCGGCTTTGGCGCGGGTCAGTGCGTCGTTGCGATTCGGCGCGCACCAGACGGCTTCGGCTTTTTTCCAGCTTTCCGTGTTCGGCCCGGTGCGCGGATAGAACATGTAGCGCACGCGCACGCCTAGGCGATTCAATTCAGCCATTTCGCTGTGCAGTTTGCGGCAGTAGGCGCAATCGACATCGGTGAATACCGTAATGGTATACAGCGGATTCTTGGGCCCGAAGATGAGCATTTCCGATTCGGGAATCGCACTGATCAGGCTCAGGCGCCCGCGCGTGCGCAGCGCTTCGGTCAGATTCTCGCGTGTATTCATGTCATAGAGATTGCCGTCGAGGAAATACTTGCCGTCGGCGGTCAGATAGCTGACATCGGATCCCTGGGTGAACTGGTAGATGCCGGGAATCGGCGAGGGCTGCAAATCCTCCGCCTTCGAGCCGGCCGGCAAGAGTTTCAACAATGCCGTGCGCGGGTCAGCGGACTGCTCGGTCGGAACCGCATGCACCGGATCCGACGCAGCCGCACGCGCGCCGAGTCCCATGCCCAAGGTGCCGAGAACCAAAGTGACGGTGGCAAGAATTCTCAGCATACTGTGGGCTCCAAAGGTACGAATCTGTTCGACCCCGCGCCAGGCCGGAGGTTCACGCAATTCTACCAGAGGACCCGCTCGCAGCTTGCGGCGCCGCCGTGGCCGTCGGCGGGCGCCGACGCAAAGCTCACTAGCCGCGAGGGTGGTGTTGAGAATGAAGTTCTTTCAAGCGCTCACGTGCGACGTGAGTGTAAATCTGAGTCGTCGACAGATCGCTGTGCCCCAGCAGCATTTGCACCACGCGCAAGTCCGCCCCATGGTTCAGCAAGTGGGTCGCAAAGGCATGGCGCAAAGTATGCGGTGAGAGTTCCTTCTCGACGCCGGCTTTCTTGGAATAGCGCTTGATGATGTGCCAGAACGCCTGGCGGGTCATGCGATCGCCGCGCCGCGTTGGAAACAGGTAGTCGGTCTGGCGTTCCAATAATATTTCCGTTCGCGGGCCCTGCATGAATTGCTGCAGCCATTTCACCGCTTCTTCACCCAATGGAATCAGCCGCTCGCGATTGCCCTTGCCGACCACTCGCATCACACCCTGATTGAGATTGACCTGATTGTGCTTCAGGCTCACCAGTTCCGAGACTCGCAGGCCGGTGGCGTACAGTACTTCAAGCATGGTGCGGTCGCGATGCCCCAGCGGGTCCGCCACGGTCGGCGCCTCGAGCAGCGAATCGACCTCGGCTTCGCTCAGAGATTTGGGCAGCGATCGGCCGATTTTCGGCATGGCGATTTGCGCCGTCGGATCGAGCTCTATCAAGCTCTCGCGCACCATGTAACGAAAGAAGCGGCGGAAACTCGACAGCTGCCGTGCCGTCGACCGAGGCCGGGATCCACCCTCGACCCGTGCTGCGATGAAGCCCAGTAATTCGATGCGCGTGGCTTTGAGCAAAGCGCTATCACGCTCTTCCAGCCAACGCGCCAGTGCGGTCAAGTCGGCGCGATAAGCCGCGAGGGTATTTGCCGACAGCCCGCGTTCCAACCACACGGCGTCGAGGAAGCGTTGCAAGGCCGGATCCGCCGATTCGCGGACAGCCGGTACCGCCGCGCCCGTGGTGCGTGTATAAACCGTCCGCTTAAGAGCCGTCGCCATAATTTTCCGCGTCTGTGTTCGCACGAAATGGTGCCGTACGCGCCAACGGGATTCAGTATGCGAGGGGTACCAGCAGGTCGGCGTGACCAGAATCACAGTACAGTTAAGTATTAACATAAGGAGAACCAGATCACAGTAAACAAGCAGCGGAGCCCCCGCACGGCCGCGCAATCGCTGTATACCGCCTATTGCATCGCCCTATTTACGCTGCTGGCTTTGGGCGTGCTCCTAATCAATCTCTTTGTGCCGAGCCTGCGCCGGCGCAGGCTGGTGGCCGGCGTGTTCTCGCGCGTGTTCTTACGCGCCGCCGGCCTGCCGTTCAGCGTCGACGGCCTGAATCTTCTGCCGCAGGTACCCTGCGTGGTCGTGGCCAATCACGCCAGCTACATCGACGGCCTGGTCGCCGCCGCGGCGCTGCCGCCCGACTTTGCCTTTGTTATCAAGAAGGAAATGGTGCGCGTGCCCCTCGCCGGCCTGCTGCTGCGGCGGCTCGGCTCGCAGTTCGTGGAACGCTTCAATCGGCACAGGGGCGCGGTGGATGCGCGGCGCGTACTGAAAACGGCCGCTGGCGGCCAGTCGATGGTGTTCTTTCCCGAGGGCACATTCACCGAGATTCGCCAAGTCGGCAAGTTTCTCGGCGGCGCGTTTACCACGGCGGCACGCTCCGACATGCCGGTGGTGGCCATGGCCATTCACGGCACGCGCGCCGTTCTGCCGCCGGGCGGCCTAGGAGTCCACCGGATGCCGATTCGCGTCGAAATACTCGAAGTTCTGACTGCGGGCGATGCCAGGCAGCGCAGCCGCGAGCTGATTGCGCGCGCCGTGGGGGAGCCTCTGGCGCCCTAATCGCGACGCGGGTCTTAAGCTAGGGCCGTCGCGGCTATACTAGGTACTCCCGAGTAAACTCACGGAAAAGCTTATGAATTCTGATCCCGTCGTTATTTTGGCCGCCCGCCGCACACCGATCGGCGCCTTCCAAGGCGTTTTCGCCACCGTCACTGCCCCGCAGCTCGGATCGGTTGCGATCAAAGCGGCACTTGCGGACTCTGGAGTGAGCGCATCGCAGATCGATGAAGTCATCATGGGCTGCGTGCTGTCGGCCGGCATAGGTCAAGCACCGGCGCGACAGGCGGCGCTCGCCGGCGGTATTCCCGCGAGTGTTCCCGCCACGACGGTCAACAAAATGTGCGGATCGGGCATGCGCGCGGTGATGCTGGCCTGCGACCAAATCCTCGCCGGCACCGCCAAAGTGGTCATGGCCGGCGGCATCGAGTCCATGACCAATGCACCCTACCTGCTGCCCAAGGCCCGTGCCGGCTACCGCATGGGCAACCAAGAGGTGCTGGACCATATGTTCTACGACGGCCTGCAAAGCCCCTTCGATGGCAAGCTCATGGGCTGTTTCGCCGAAGCCACGTCGGAAAAGTACGACTTCACCCGCAAGGCCCAGGACGACTTCGCCGCCGAGTCGGTACGCCGGGCGCTGGCCGCCACCACCAACGGTGATTTCGCCGCCGAGATCGCCGTCGTTACCACCAAGACGCGCAAGGGCGAAGCGCTGGTCGACAAAGATGAAACGCCGTTCACCCTCGATATTGCCAAAATCCCGACTCTCAAGCCGGCATTCAAGAAGGACGGCACCGTGACCGCCGCGAGTTCGTCCGGTATTTCCGACGGTGCGGCGGCCCTGGTGTTAACGCGCGAATCCTGGGCCGCAGCGCAGGGCCTGAAGCCTATGGCGCGTGTGATGGGCTATACCAGCTTCGCCCGCGAACCGGAATGGTTCACGCTGGCTCCGGTGGGGGCTCTGCAGAAATTGCTCGGGCAATTGAATTGGCAGGCAAAGGACGTCGACTTGTACGAGATCAACGAGGCCTTTGCGGCCGTGTCCATGGCCGCGATCAAGGATCTGGGCCTGGATCATCAAAGGGTGAATGTCAACGGCGGAGCCTGTGCGCTCGGGCATCCCATCGGCGCCACCGGGGCTCGCATCATGACCACCCTGCTGTACGCGTTGCGTGCGCGCGGGAAGAAGCGCGGCATTGCCAGCTTGTGCATCGGCGGCGGTGAAGCGACGGCGATCGCCGTCGAGCTCATGTGAAACGGGCGTTACATTGCGGGGCCTGCGCAATTTCGCTGAGCGAATCACGGTGAGCGCTCCGGTTCTGACCAGCATCATCGGCGGCGTCGCGCAAATCACGCTCAACCGCCCCGACAAGCGTAACGCCTTGGATCGCGCAACCATCGCCGCGCTGAGTTCGGAATTGCAGCTGTGCGCGGCCAACGCCGCGGTGCGAGTCGTGCAAATCACGGGGGCCGGCAGGGTCTTTTGCGCTGGTGCCGACCTCACCGAAATGCAGGCCCAAGCCCATGCCGGCGAGGCGGCCAACCTGGCGGACGCCGAGCAGCTGGCAAGCATGCTGGCGGTGCTGAACTCGAGCCCCAAGCCGACGCTGGCGCGGGTCAATGGGGACGGCTATGGCGGGGCGCTCGGGCTGATGAGCGCCTGCGACATTGTGGTGGCCGTGGATACGGCGCAGTTCGCTTTCACCGAAGTGCGCCTCGGAATCATCCCGGCGGTAATTTCACCCTTCGTGCTGGCCAAGATCGGCGAGAGCGCGGCGCGGCGTTATTTTTTGAGCGCGGAGACGCTCTCTTCGGCAACTCTCAAGGAGCTGGGGCTGGTGCACGAAGTGGTCACAGCCGATCAGCTGGACGCTAGCTGTGGGCGGATAATCGAGGCTCTCGTTAAAGGTGCACCCCTGGCCCAGGCGCAAGCCAAGTTGCTCATACGGGATGTGGCGCAGCAATCGGCCCGCGATCGAGGGGCTGCATCCATTGAGGCGGCAGCACGACTGGCGCGATTGCGAGTTCAGGACGAGGCCCAAGAGGGCTTCAGCGCCTTCTTTGCCAAACGCAAGGCCAGTTGGCGCCAGGATTGATGCCTGACCGCCGCCGAATCGGTGGGGTGGGCGTCCTTGCCCAAGCCATGCCCAAATCCCTTGGCCATCCTGGAAGCCGGCGTCCGTGGCCTGTCAACATGGGTGTCCCCAAACACTACAGCGACGGGACTGCGAATATCCCCTCACTCCCTGTCCGCCAGGTGGACGTCTCCCTCGTATCCCGCTTTGTGATCTACTATGCGCCCGATTTTAGGTGGACTTGATGAGCGAAACTCCCCGCGATGTCATGGAATACGAGGTTGCCATCGTGGGCGCCGGCCCAGCAGGGCTTGCCTGCGCTATCCGACTAAAACAACTCAATCCTGCTTCGAGCGTCTGTGTACTGGAAAAGGCCGCCAGCCTCGGCGCCCATTCGCTGTCCGGAGCGGTCCTGGAGCCCGGGCCACTCGATGAGTTGTTGCCGGCATGGCGGGCCCATCGCCCGGCCACCTGTATTCCGGTCGCACGCGACGAGTTTCTATTCATGACGCGCCGCAAACGCTACCGGCTTGTGACTCCGCCGCAGATGGCGAATCACGGCAACTTCATCGTCTCGTTGGGTCAATTGGTGCCGATTCTCGGGCAAGAAGCCGAGAAGCTGGGCGTCGATGTGTTTGCCGGATTTGCGGCGGCGGAGGCCTTGTTCGATGCAGCCGGAGCCGTCAAGGGCGTGCGAATCGGCGACATGGGTGTGGAAAAGGACGGGCAGCCCGGACCGAATTTCGCGCTCGGACCCGAGATTCACGCCAAGGTGACGCTGTTCTGCGAAGGCTGCCGCGGCAGTGTCTCGAAGCAATTGATCAAGCGGTTCAAGCTCGATGTCGGCAAGTCCCCGCAGACGTATGGACTGGGATTCAAAGAGCTATGGCAATTGCCGCCCGGCCGCGTCCAGCCCGGCCTCGTTCAACACACCCTGGGCTGGCCGCTCGACAGCAGTACCTATGGGGGCAGCTTTCTCTATCATCTGGACAACGATCGGGTGTATGTCGGCTTCGTTGTTGGGTTGGACTATCAGGACCCGCGCTTCAAGCCTTTTGAAGCTTTCCAACAGTACAAGAATCACCCGGACATCAAGAGTTTGTTGCAGGGTGGTGAAATCATCGCGGGCGGTGCCCGCACCGTGATCGAAGGCGGCTACCAATCCATGCCGACCCTCGAAATGCCGGGGGCGATGCTGGTCGGCGACGCCGGTGGCACGCTCAATACGCCGAAGATCAAGGGCATCCATCAGGCGATTCGTTCCGGTATGACCGCCGCCGAGCATTTCGTCGCGCAAGGGACCAGTCTAGGGTTCGACAAGCGCTGGCGCGAATCGAAGGGCGGAAGAGAACTGCATAAAGTTCGCAATATTCGGCCGGGATTCCGCCGCGGTTTGTGGCTCGGTCTCGCCAACGCCGCGCTCGAGACGGTGACCTTCGGCAAATTGCCGTGGACTCTCGCCAATCACGCCGACGATACCGCGCTCAAGCGCCTGGATGATTACGTCTCCCCGGACCGCGACTGGGGTGACCGCGAACTGCCGCCGCGCGATCGGTTGGCGTTCGTATTCTTCGCCGCAACGACCCACGAAGAGAATCAACCGGTGCATCTGCACGTGGCGGATACCACGCTGTGCGCGACGCGTTGCGCAAAGGAATTCGGCAACCCATGCACCAACTTTTGCCCGGCGAATGTCTACGAAATGATCGCGGACGGCGGCGGCGGTACAAAATTGCAGATCAATGCCTCCAACTGCGTGCACTGCAAGGCCTGTGACATCAAGGAACCCTACGCGGGGCAGATCACCTGGGTGACGCCGGAGGGCGGTTCCGGCCCCAACTACCAGAGTCTTTAAGGATCGCCGCGCGGTTGGCTACTTCCCCGAAGTCTGTGCAAGCGCGCCTCGCCGAACAGGTCGCAGGGCATCGGCTCGAAAGCGACTCGGCCCAGACGGATGCGGCGATTCGGCTCGATCGCTTGAGCGCGGGTTTATTGGAATCCTCCCAGTCTCTCGGCGCACGATTGCGCGCACAACTGAGCTGGCTGCCGCACGACTCGCGGGCGCCGCAACGCGGCCTCTATTTCTGGGGCGGCGTGGGCCGCGGCAAAACCATGCTGATGGACTGGTTTTACGAGTCGCTGCGTTTTCCCCGGCGCCAGCGCAGCCACTTCTATCGTTTCATGCGTCACGTGCATGAGGAGCTGCGTTTAGGTCAGCGCCGCGCGCAACCTCTCGATATCGTCGCGCAGCGGCTGGCGCGGCAGACACGCGTGATTTGCCTGGACGAATTCTTCGTCGCGGACATCGCCGATGCGATGCTGCTCGCGGGCCTATTCGAGGGCTTGTTCCGCCGCGGCGTGACTCTGATCGCCACTTCCAATTCGCCGCTCGAGGATCTGTACAAGGACGGTCTGCAACGCGAACGTTTCCTGCCGGCCATCGAGCTGATACGCCGGCATGTGGACGTAGTGCGCTTGGACGGCGGCATCGACTATCGTCTGCGGCAGCTGGAGCAGGCGCCGACCTATCTGGAGTCGGCGGACGAGCAAACGCCGCTGCGATTGAAGGAGCGTTTTGCTGCACTGGCCGGCGATTCCGCCGCAGGCCCCAGCATGTTGTGTATCGAGGACCGCGACCTGGCGGCGGTGGCCACGGGCGCCGGCATGGTCTGGTTCGAATTCTGCGATCTGTGCGAAGGGCCACGCAGCCAGAACGACTACATCGAGCTCGCGCGCATGTATCACGCGATTTTCATTTCCAACATCCCTCAATTCACAACGGCCGACGAGGACGCCGCGCGGCGATTTATCGCGGCCATCGACGAGTTCTACGATCGCGGCGTAAAGATCGTGGTATCGGCCGCAGCGGCGCCGGCCGCTCTGTATCACGGCGACAGATTGCAACTGGAGTTTCAGCGCGCGGCGAGCCGACTCATGGAAATGCAGACACAACAGTACCTCGCCCGTCAACATCGCCCCTAAAACAGAAATGGCAACGGAATCGAACGGCACTCATGCAGCCCCGAATATAATTTTGCACGTCGCCGTGGGCACCCGTAAGGGGGGTGGGTACGCAGGGAGCGACCACCGAGCACTGCACGCGTCTCGCTAAGCCCTGGCATAATTCGAATATGAAGACGGTTGCCGAGTTCAAAATTCAATACAAGCAGATCTTGGCTCCGGGAGGCGAGGCGGTTGCGCCGCTGCCGCGGTTTGCACAGGACGCGGCCGAAGTCCTGCGCATGTATCGGGCCATGACGCTGGTTCGCGTTTTCGATGCCAAGGCCGTGAATCTGCAGCGCACTGGGCAGCTCGGCACCTATCCCTCCTGCCTCGGGCACGAAGCGGCGCACGTGGGCATAGGCGCGGCGATGCGGCCCGAAGACGTGCTGGCGCCCGTGTATCGCGAATTCGGCACGCAGCTCTGGCGCGGCGTGACTATGGCGGAGATACTGACTTACTGGGGCGGCGACGAGAGCGGCAGCGATTTTGCGGTGCCCCGACAGGACTTCGCCTGGTGCGTGCCCATCGCCACCCAGACCTTGCATGCGGCCGGCGCGGCCATGGCCTTCAAGGTACTAAGGGAACCCCGCTGCGCCCTCGCCTACATCGGCGACGGCGGCACGTCCGAGGGCGCTTTTTACGAGGCGCTGAACTTGGCCGGCTCGCGCGCGCTGCCCGTGATATTCGTCATCGTCAACAACGGCTGGGCTATCTCCGTACCCGTAGCGGCGCAGACGGCCACGCAAACCTTGGCGCAGAAGGCGGTGGCGGCCGGCATTCCTGGAGTGCAGGTCGACGGCAACGATGTGTTCGCCGTCCGAGAGGTGGTCGGCGAGGCGCTCGAGGCCGCGCGCCGAGGCGCGGGCCCCACTTTGATCGAGGCACTGACCTATAGATTGAGCGATCACACCACCGCGGATGACGCCAGCCGTTATCGACCTGCTCAAGAAGTGAAAGACGCATGGGCCCTCGAACCCTTGATTCGGATTCGGAAATTTCTGCTCAATGCCGGAATTTGGGATGCGGCGCTGGAGCAAACCTTGCTAGAAGAGTGCGCGCTTCAAGTCGACGCCGCCGTGACCGAGTATTTGGCGAAGGCAAGACCGACGACCGATGCGATGTTCGAACATCTGTTCGCTGCCTTGCCGGCGCACTTGCACGAGCAGCGCCGCGTCGCCCGCAAGTACGGCTCAAAACCCAGCGGTCATTGAATTGGCGAAAATAACCATGGTAGAGGCCATCGCGATGGCTATGGCGTGGGAAATGCAGCATGACGCCAACGTCATCGTGATCGGACAGGATGTGGGCGCCAATGGCGGCGTGTTCCGCGCCACCGCCGGACTGCAGGAACGCTTCGGCAAGGACCGGGTCCAAGATACGCCGCTGGCGGAAGCGACCATCGCCGGCATGTCGGTTGGGATGGCCACTCATGGGCTCAAGCCCGTCGCGGAAATTCAGTTCATGGGATTCCTGTATCCGGCGCTGGATCAAATCGTCAATCACATGTCGCGGATGCGTAACCGCACTCGCGGCCGACTAAGTTGTCCCGTGGTCATCCGCACGCCGCATGGCGGCGGCATTCATGCGCCCGAGCATCATTCGGAAAGCACTGAAAGCATGCTGTGCCACATTCCGGGTATACGGGTCGTGTGCCCGTCCTCGCCGGTGCGTGCCTACGGCCTATTGCTGGCGGCCATCCGCGATCCCGACCCCGTGATGTTTCTGGAGCCGGTACGATTGTATCGCGCCATGCGCCAGGAAGTCAGTGACGACGGCCGGGCTCTGCCTCTGGACGTGTGCTTCATTCTGCGTGAGGGCTGCGACGTGACCCTCGTGACCTGGGGAGCAATGACCATGGAAACTCTGCGGGCCGTCGCCGAGCTCGACAAGCGCGGGATCAGCGCCGAGGTCATCGATCTGGCGACTTTGAGCCCGATCGACATCGAGACCATTCTAGCCTCGGTGGCCAAAACAGGCCGGCTGGTGATCGTGCATGAGGCTGCCCGCAACGTCGGGGTCGGAGCGGAGATTGCGGCGCTGGTCGCGGAGCACGGTCTTTACGATTTGCAGGCGCCAATTCAACGCGTCACCGGTTTCGACACCATTATGCCGCTGTTCAAGCTCGAGCACGATTACATTCCGAGCGTGCAGCGAATCATCGATGCGGTAGACCTCACTCTCGCCGACTAGAGGCTTTTCATGAGTACATTCAAGCTACCGGATTTGGGGGAAGGCCTGGCCGAAGCCGAGATCGTCGAGTGGCACGTCAAGGTGGGAGATCACGTGCGCGTCGATCAACCCATGGTCTCGGTGGAAACCGCCAAGGCGGTGGTCGAAGTGCCCGCACCCTTCAGCGGCGTAGTGACCGTCCTGCGGGGCGCGCCCGGCGACATCGTTCCAACGGGGGCGCCGCTCATTGAGTTCGATTCCGGGACCGTGGTCGGCAGCATGCCCACTACCGCCACGGAGGAATTCGTGGAGTCGGTCACGGTCGGAGGCGCGCAACGGCAAGGCAACAACGGGCGTGGGCACGCCGTGCCGGCGGCGCGGGCGCTTGCAAAAAGCTTGGGCGTGGATCTGGCGACGATCCAAGGCGGCGGCCGCGCCGGTTTGATCAGGCTCGACGATGTGCTGCGGCATGCCAATCTATCGGTCGGTAAAAACGGCGCGTCCGGCGTCAACGGCGCATCCGCCTCGCCCGCCGCGCGCGCGATCGCCGCGGCTGGCCCCGCGGACGGTGCGGTCGAACCGCTGCGTGGCGTGCGGCGCGCGATGGCGCAAAGCATGTCCATGTCGCGGGACGAGGTGGCCGGCAGCACAGTGTGCGACGATGCCGATATTCACCACTGGACGCAGCGGGGCGATTATATGCTGCGGCTGATGCGCGCAATGGTTTTTGCCTGGCGCGCCGAGCCCGCCTTGAACGCCTGGTACGATGCGGTCACGCAGTCGCGATTTCTGGTCGCGCACATTGATCTCGCGATCGCCGTCGACACCCCGGGTGGGCTCATCGTTCCTGTGGTACGCAACATCGAGAACAAATCGCCGGCCGCACTACGTGCGGCCATTGCGCTGCAAAAAGAAGCGGCGCACCGGCGCAGCACCGCGCCCGAAGACCTGCGCGACTTCACCCTGATGCTGTCGAATTTCGGCACTCTCGCCGGCCGCTACGGGATTCCCTTGGTGGTGCCTCCCGCGGTGGCCATACTCGGCGCGGGCAAAGCGCGCGAAGATGCCGTTGTCGTCGCAGGCGCGGTGCAGGCGCATCGGCGCATGCCGCTTTCTCTGAGCTTCGACCACCGCTGCATCACGGGCGGCGAGGCGTGCCGCTTCTTGGGTGCAGTCATCGCCGATCTTGAAAAGCCGGAATAACGCAAGGACCAACCATGTACCAGGCTGCCTCGGAACAACACCGCAAGATCGTGGCCGCCATCGTGCGGTCCTCGATTCGACCGCCCAAGTCCATGCGCAACTTAGACTGGCCGCGCTTTTTGCAAAGCTACTACGCCAATGTCGATGTGGAAGACCTGGCCGGGCGACAACCGGCGGAGCTTGCCGGCACCGCACTATCGCACCTAATGTTCGCACGCCGGCGGCGCAGGTCCGCCCTGGTGCGGGTGTTCAACCCGAGCTTGCGCGAGCACGGATTCACCTCGCCGCACACCGTCATCGAGATGGTGAACGATGACATGCCCTTCCTCGTCGACTCGATCAGTCTCGCACTGAGCCAACGCTCTCTCACCTTGCACCTTCTGACGCATCCCATCTTTGCGGTGGCACGCGACGGCTCCGGGAACTTGCTGTCGCTGCGCGAGCGCGGTGAAGCGGCCAAGGGCAAGAAGCAGCGGGCACACGAGAAATTGCGTTTGGAATCATTTCAGCATATCGAAGTCGACAGAATCGTCGATCCCGCCGCGTTGAAATCTCTCGCTGTGCAGATCGAGCGCAGCATGCGCGATGTACGGGTCGCTTGCGCGGATTGGCTCAAGATGCAGAACGCCGCGCACCAGACGGCCGAGGACTTGAGTTCCTTGAGCGATCGATTCGATGCCAGCGATTTGAGCGAAGCCATCTCGCTCCTCACCTGGATGGAAAATCGCCACTTCACCTTTTTGGGATATCGCGAATACCGGCTGCAAGGACGCAAGGGGCATGAGACCTTGCAACCGATCGCGGCCACGGGCCTCGGCATATTGCGCCGCGGCCACAAGCAGCCGACCACCACGAACCGCACCTTGTCGAGCGATATCCGCCGGCAGAGCCGATCCCGCGACATCGTCCTGGTCACCAAGGCGAACTTTGAATCGACTGTCCACCGATCCGGCTACCTGGACTATGTCGGAGTCAAGCATTTCGACGCCAAGGGCCGAGTGATCGGAGAGAAGCGCTTCCTGGGGTTGTGGACCTCCGCCGCGTACAGCTGCAATCCGCGCGAAATTCCGGTGCTGCGCCACAAAGTGGCGCAGGTGGTGGCGCACTTCGCGCTGGCTGCCGATAGTCACGACGGCAAGGCGCTGCAGCATATTCTCGAGTCCTTTCCGCGCGATGAATTATTTCAGGCCAGCGTTGCGGAGCTGAATCGCATCGTCACCGGCATATTCGGGCTGCAGGAGCGGCCGCGGGTCCGGGTGCTGCTGCGCCGCGATGCGTTTCGCCGTTTCTATTCGTGTCTGGTGTACGTGCCGCGCGAGAAATACAATACACAGGTCCGCCAGCGCATCGAAAAAGTCATTCGTGAGGCATTTTCCGCGTTCAGTATGGAATCGCAGGTGCAGATTGCTGAGTCGAATCTTGCGCGCATTCACATCGTGGCGCGGACCAGCCCGAGCGAGGAGACTCATATCGGCACCGACGTCTTGGAACAGCGCGTCGCCGCGGCCGTGCGATCGTGGGCGGACGGCTTTAAGACGGCGTTGCTGTCGCGCCTGGAGGAAGCCTACGCCCTGCAGCTTTTCGAGAAGTATGCACAGGCCTTTCCGGCGGCCTACACCGAAGACTTTCTGGGCGATGCCGCAGCCCTCGACGTGTCCTTCCTCGAAGCCGCCGAGAAGGAGCCGGCGCGCCTACATCTGGACATTTACAGACCCGAGCCGCGGCGCAAGGATAAATTTTTCCTGAAGATCTTCCGTAATCAGGACGCCATCCCGATTTCGGACCTTCTACCCATGCTGGAGAACATGGGACTCAAGGTGATTGCCGAGCGTCCCTACCAGCTGGAATTCCCGGACGGCCGGCGCGCCTGGGTCCAGGACCTGGAACTGGTGATGCAAACGACCACGGTGACCCAGTTCGAAGCGTTGCAGCGCGAAATCAAGAGTGCGTTCACGGCCGTATGGATCGGCAGCATGGACAGCGACAGCTTCAACCAGTTGACTCTGGCCGCCGGAATACCATGGCGCCTCGTGATCGTTATGCGCGCCTACTGCCGGTACCTGCTGCAGACCGGATTGCCGTTCAGCCAGGGCTATATCGCCCAAGTCTTGGCGAATAATCCAATCATCGCGCGGGCATTGGCGGACCTGTTCGTAGTCCGTTTCAATCCGGAAGGTTCCGCGGCGGCGCGGCAGGCTTCGCTGGCACGCCTCGAGCGGCGCATCCGTGAGACGCTCGAAGAGGTGACGCGCTCCGACGAGGATAGAATTCTGCGCGCCTTGTGGAATGCACTGTCGGCCACCGTGCGCACCAATGCCTATCAACCCGGCGGCGACGGTCAGCTCAAGGAATACCTCTCCTTCAAGATCGAAAGCCAGCAGTTGCGCGAACTGCCGTTGCCTAAGCCACTGTTCGAGATCTTCGTGTTCTCGCCGCGCATGGAAGGTGTGCACTTGCGCATGGGCTATGTTGCACGCGGCGGCATTCGCTGGTCCGATCGCCGCGAGGACTTCCGTACAGAAGTGCTCGGTCTCATGAAGGCTCAGCAGGTGAAGAACACCGTTATCGTTCCCGTGGGAGCCAAGGGCGGGTTCGTGGTCAAACGCATGCCGCCCGAGCGCGAAGCCCAGCAGGCCGAGGTGATCGCCTGCTACCAAACCCTCATCAGGGGGCTTTTGGACATTACCGACAACATCGTCGAAGACAAGATCATCGCGCCCACCATGGTGGTTCGCCACGATAAGGACGATGCCTACTTGGTGGTGGCCGCCGACAAGGGTACCGCGACTTTTTCCGACATCGCCAACGCCATCTCGGAGCAGTACGGCTTCTGGCTGGCTGATGCGTTCGCCTCCGGCGGCTCGGCCGGCTACGATCACAAGAAGATGGCCATCACCGCGCGGGGCGCGTGGGAATGCGTGGAGCGGCATTTCCGCGAAATGGGCGTCGACATCCAGAACCAGAACTTCAACGTCGCCGGCATCGGCGACATGGCGGGGGACGTATTCGGCAACGGGATGCTGCAGTCGCCTCACATTCGATTGGTCGCGGCTTTCAATCATCTGCACATCTTCATCGATCCGCAACCGGACCTGGCGCGTTCGTTCCGCGAGCGCGAGCGGCTGTTCAAAATGCCCCGTTCGACCTGGGAGGACTATTCGCGCGACGCGATTTCGAAGGGCGGCGGGGTATTTTCTCGGGCGGCCAAGAACCTCACCCTGTCGCGCGAAGCGCAGGTGCTTCTCGAACTCCCGGCGCAAGTCACGCCGAACGAAGTCATCAAAGCTATTCTAAAAGCACACGTCGATCTATTTTGGAACGGCGGGATCGGGACCTATGTCAAGGCCACCTTCGAAAGCCATAGCGATGTCGGGGACCGCAGTAATGACGCCGTGCGGGTCGACGCCCGGGAATTGAATTGCAAGGTCATCGGCGAGGGCGGCAATCTCGGCGTATCGCAGCTCGGCCGCATCGAGTTCGCGCGGCGCGGCGGCAGGCTCAATACCGATTTCATCGACAACTCCGCCGGCGTGAATTGCTCGGACGTCGAAGTCAATTTGAAAATTCTCTTGAATGGCGCCGTGCGCGCCAAGGAAATCACGCGCTCCGCGCGCGATCGGCTGCTGGTGCAGATGACGGATGAGGTCGCAGCTCTGGTGTTGCGCAACAACTACCTTCAAGGCCAAGCCATCAGCACCAGCGAGTTCCAAGCGAAGCAGCGCTTGAGCGAAAGCGCCTACGTGATCCGCGCGCTGGAGCGATCGGGAGATTTGAACCGTTCCTTGGAATTTTTGCCCACCGAGGAAGAAATCGCCGAACGCCGCAAAGCCGGCGAGGGTCTGACGCGTCCGGAATTGGCCATTACCTTGAGCTACGGCAAGATCTGGCTGTACCGGGCGCTTATCCATTCCAATGTTCCCGAGGACCCCTACTTGTCGGGCGAACTCAATCGCTACTTTCCGCTGCCGGTGCAGAAACGCTTCGCCGTGCGCCTGAAGCGCCATCGCCTGCGCCGCGAGATTATCGCAACAGCCATCACCAATAGTTTGATCAATCGCATGGGACCGGTTTTCCCGGTGCGCGCGCAGGACGATACGGGAGCGGATCCGGCCGCCATCGCCCGCGCCTACAGCATCGCGCGCGAGGTGTTCGCCGCGCGCTATATCTGGACGCAAATCGAGTCCCTGGACAACCGCATCCCCGCCGCCGTGCAGTACACGGCCATGTCCCAAACCACACGTCTGCTGCGCCATATGACCTACTGGTTGCTCGAGAACCGGCGCGAGGACCTGGACATCGAGCGCGGCGTACTGCGTTACTCATCCAAGGTGGGGGAGCTGTTCCACGAACTGGGGGATGTTCTCGGCCCCATCGAGCAGGCGCGGCTTAGCGAGCGCCATTCGCGGCTCACCGAGCAGCATGTCCCCAAGGACCTTGCCGCTCGAATCGCCTCGCTGGAGACGCTGCATTGCGCCTTGGACCTGGCCGAGGTGGCCATGGCCTTGCGCGTAGATGTTGGCTATGCAGGCAAGGCGTACTTCGATCTCGGCGATCGCATCGGGTTGACTTGGATCAAGGAGCAGATCGAAAGTCTCGCCGCCGACGGTCATTGGCAGGCGGTGGCGCGCGGCACCCTGCGCGACAATTTGTACCAGCTGCAGCGCAAGATCACCGGCGCGGTGCTTGCATGCAAGGGTCGAGATGCCGGCGCACGCGTCGGCCAGTGGCTCGCGCGGCACGCCGCTCCGGTGGACGCGCTGAAGCGGGTTGTCGTCGATCTACGTACCGGCTCGGCGCCGGACTTCGCGACCCTGTCGGTCGCTCTACAAGCCGTCAGGCGTCTCGTACAGGATTGATCAAGTGACATTGCAGACTACAAATTTCGGCCGCGAATACTTGCAAGATCGCATCGTTGGCGAGTTCATGCTCGGGCGGCATATCGGCATCGTGGTCGAGTCGGCCGACGATGCCGCCGTGCTGTTGCGCGCACCGCTTGCGCCGAACGCCAATTACAAGGGTACCGCGTTCGGCGGCAGCTTGTATTCGGTGGCGGTGCTGGCCGGATGGGCCTGGGTTACTCGCTATCTCGCTGCACGAGACTTGCCGGCCGACGCGGTGATTCAAGAATCGACAATGCACTTTCTGTCGCCCGTGAAAGGCGAGTTGCGAGCCAGCGCCGCGGCGCCAAGCGACGCCCAGATCGATAAGTTCCGCAAAATGCTGCGGCGTGCCGGTCGCGGGCGAATTCGCCTGCGCGTGGAAATCAACTACGAGCAGACTCTAGCCGCGCTTTTTGACGGCGTCTTCGCCGCCGCCATTCGTCAATAGGAGGAATCGTGCCCGGAAAACTGATATTGGTGCGTCACGGACAAAGCGTTTGGAACGTCGAGAATCTCTTCACCGGGTGGCATGATGTCGACTTGAGCGATCAGGGTCGCCTGGAAGCGACTCAGGCCGGACGTGAATTGCTGCGGGAGAAACTCGAGCCGCAGATCGCCTTTACATCGGTGTTGAAACGGGCAATCCGCACATTGTGGTCGATTCTGGACACCACCGAGCGCATGTGGATTCCGGTGGAGCGCAGCTGGCGCCTTAATGAACGACACTATGGCGACCTGGAGGGACTCAACAAGGCGCAGACCGTCGAGAAACACGGCGAGGCGCAGGTCAAGATCTGGCGCCGCAGCTATGACATTCCACCGCCGGCTTTGAGTTCGGACGACCCGCGGCACCCGCGTTTCGATCCGCGATATGCCGACGTCGACCTAAAGCTGCTGCCGGCCTCAGAATCGCTAAAGGACACTCTGTCGCGCGTCTTGCCCTACTGGGAATCGCGCATAGTCCCCGAACTGCGAGCCAACAAGAACGTACTGGTCGTCGCGCATGGCAACTCGCTGCGCGCCCTGGTTAAGATGCTCGACATGATGTCCGAGAGCGACATCGTGGAATTCAATATCCCAACCGGCATCCCCATACTCTATGAATTGGACGAGCAGCTGCAGCCTTTGGGCCGCCGCTTCCTCGGCGACCCTGCAGCCATCTCAGCGGCCCAAGAAGCGGTACGCCGGCAAACCGAAAAAAAATGACCGCATGAGCGTTGCCTAGGGTGCCGACCGAGCTGCGCGATCACGAATCCGGAGCGATAACCACCTTCAGCCCCGACAGGGCATCCGTGAAATCCACCTGGCATGACAAGCGCGAGGTGGCTTCCTTGAAATCGGGCAACTCCCTGAGCAACTCGGACTCATCGCTTTGCGGCTTGGGCAGGCGGCCCGCCCAGGCTGCATCGACGTATACGTGACAAGTGGCGCAGGAGCAAAGACCGCCGCAAATCGCAGCGACCCCGTAGTCGAGCTCGCGCAGAATTTCCATCACCTTCAAACCGGGTTTTGCCTCGATGTCATGCTCTTTTCCATCCCGGTCCACTACGATCATCCGCGCCATTGAGCTCTCCGTTAAGTAGCCCCCCGTGGGGTTCGCCGCCAAGCCGGGTAGTGTGCCGGAACTTGATCGGCCCGACTACTTGGATGCACGCAGGCGCGCCGCCAACAGCTCGGCGCGGGCCGCAACTCCTCCCGCCGGAGCGTCGCGCTGCACCGCGACGTCCGGCCGGGAATCGCGGTGCCAATTTAAGTAAAGTTCGCTCCACAACAGACAGACATAGTCGTACAGCCAGCTCAATAGCCGCAGGCGCGAATATTCATTGGATGTCGGCGGCCTGCCGGTGTAGCTCGCCAATAGATCATTCCCAAGCTCCTCCTCGAGATCGTTGTTGGCGCTCCAGCCTGCCAAATCCCACAGGGGATCGGAGACATGCGCGTACTCCCAATCCAGCAACATCAACGAGTCACCGACGTCGATCATGTTGAGGGTGTGCAAATCGCTATGGCACACCACGGGTTCAACGCCGGGCAGTGCTGCCAGGGCGGCCAGGCGGCCGGCCGCCACGGTTCGCAGAGCCGCGCGGGTACTCCGTGCCGCCACGGCGCTTTGGGCGGCCGCGGCGCTGGGCGCCACCGCGACCTGCAGGTCGCCGCCGATGCTGTGCCGCGCCGCTGCCGAGTAGTAGTCGATCCAGTTCATGGGACTCATCGCGCGTACGGGTGTCGGTGCCGGCAAGGCGTGGATGCGATGTAGAAGCTCGGCCATCCTCGAGATATTCGACTGGCGCCGCACGTCGGCCGCATTCCACGGCCGGCCCGTCACCCAACGCGCGATCAGAATTCCACGCTGCGGATTGCAATACTCCAGAACGGGCGCCAGACCGGCAGGCACGGCGCCCTCCAGTACCTGGGCCTCCCAGACACGATCGAGGCCGAGACCGTAGGGATTCGATGCCGCCAGCCGCATGGCGTAGGAGTCACCGTCGCGCAGCACTCGATAGGTCTCATTCACCAGCCCGGAACTTAGGCGGAGAATATCGAGCTTGCCCTCGCCCGGCACGTGGCGAGCAGCCAGCCGTTCGAGTTCATCCGGCAGCATAGACGGCCGCCGGCAAGGTGCGTCGCCACTGCCTCATCCCGATCGCGATCAAGACCAAGTACAAGCTGAACAGCAGCATGGTGAGATACAGGCCGCGCGTAAAGTACAGGCACAGGCTGACGGAATCGATCACCAGCCACCAATGCCAGTTTTCGTACACCTTACGCGCGACCAGAAAGGTGGCGAACACACTGGACCACGTCACCATCGAATCCATGAACGGCCATGCGGCCGGGGTAAATCGCCGTAGGAAATACCAACTGATGCCCGACAAGGCGACGACGCCTACGGTGCCCGCCCAGTGGCGCGCGAGCGGCCAGCGGCTCACGGCCAGAGCGCCGCCGCCCCTGCCCCGCCGCCATTGCCAATATCCGTAGATCGCCATGACGGCATAAAAGGCATTCAGTGCGGACTCCATGTATAGATGAGCCCCGAAGAGCACCCAGACATACAGTGCGGAACTGACGAAGGCGGCGAGCCAACATGCCAGCCGCTGCCGAATTGCCAGAACCAGATACACCACGGCGAGCGCCGCCGCGATGATTTCGATCCCGCTCGTGTCGCGCCATGCGCTCAGGAGCTGGACCGAAAGAACCTGCATCACGGGGGCGCCGAGTCCGGTTCGCTTAAGCCCGGGAGGACCTTCATGACGAATACCAGCTGCGGGGCGCCGGCGGTTTCCGCTGAACGCGTCATCTCCTGCGTCAGAATCGCCATGACTCGCTCGAATGGACCCCAAATCTGAGTCGCCAGTGCATTGGTCCGCACCTTAAGGCCCGGATGGGTGTTCAAACGGTCAATGAAGCCCTGGATGGGCAACCGGTACTCACCGGTCAACGGGTACATGCTGATTTCTACGGCCACGCGCATTTATGATTTACCTGCTCCCTACGCCGGCATTAACCGGGTCAGGTTCAACGGGTTCGCAGGCCGATCGAGTATTCGATTTCCCGCGTCTCAGGCCTCTTCGGACCACCCCTTCGGTTCACAGAAGTGTAGCCTGCCGGGCGGATGCGTGCAAAACTCCTGACCCAGGCTGCGGAGAGACTTTTGCGCATTTTCCAAGTAGACGCATTTACGGCAACACGTTTCACGGGCAATCCGGCAACTGTCGTGCTCGACGCGGACGGCCAAAGCGACGCCACTCTGCTGGCCGTGGCACGCGAATTTTCACACGCCGAAGTGGCGTTCGTGCTGGCGGCGAATGGCCCGGATCACGACCTGCGCCTGCGCTTCTTCAATGCCCGCAAAGAAGCTCCCTTCGTGGGTCATGCGACGGTGGCTGCCCACACAGTGCTGCTGGCCCTGGGCAGGCGCAACTCCGGCGCCTGCCGCCAACACTCAGGCACTGGCATCATCGAGGTTACCGCCCATGCCGACCCAGCCGGCGCCGGCACAGCGACCCGCATAGAGTTTCGCCAGACCGCACCGGAACTGGATGCTCCGCTGCCGTTCAAGACCACGCTGCGGGTCGCCGAAGCGCTGCGTCTGCCGGCAACCCAGCTTCATGAGATTATGCCGGCGCGAGTCGCTCGCAAGGGCAGCACCCGGCTTCTCGTACCCGTCGCCGACGCTCGCCAACTGGACGCGCTCACGCCGAATTTCGACACTCTGCAATCGCTCGGCAGCGAATTGGGGGCGGACGGGTTTTTCGTATTTGCCTTGAATCGAAACTCGGATCAGTGGTCGACGGAGTCACGCATGTTCTGCCCGGCGCTCGGCATCCCCGAGGATCCGGTCAGCGGCAACGCGCATGCCATGCTGGCGGCCTACCTCTGGGATCTCGGCCAATTCGGCAAGAATTCGACGACCTTCGTCGGCCGCCAGGGCCAGCAAATGAAAAGGCCGGGACAAGTGAACGTGAGGCTGGAGGTAGATCAAGGCATATTGATCGCCGCACATATCGGCGGCACCGCGGTCATAGTCAGCGAAGGCACCATGGCCCTTTAAGAGTGGCGCTTATTTAGCCCCTAACTTGCGGTATTGCTCGTCGCTGGAAGCCTAGGAGAGCAAATGCCATCCATTGCAGAGAAGCGGGGACCGGACCAGTTGCGGGCCCAGTCCCCGTCTCAATCCCGATACCGACTGGCTTACTGCGCAGCAGCCGCCGGCGGCAAATCCACCTTCAAGGAAGCCGCGACGGCTTTGATCTTGGCCTTCACTTCTTTCGCGGTGCTCACGGCCTCGTCCAGATTGCCTCCGGCAAACGCCGCTTGCGCCTTGGACCACAGCGAGGTCGCTTCGCTGACGTCGACTTTCGCCGCATCGACGTCGATGCCCGCGGCGAGCTTCTTGTTCGATTTCTTGCTGAGCATATCGATGCGGCTCTGAATCGCCGCGACATCGCCAGGCAACGACCCGGCCAGTCCGGACCATTCATCATTGAGCGCCTTGAGGACTGCGTCCTTCTTGGCGGCAGCGGCCGTCGCCAGCCCCTGCGCCTCGCTCAACACCGCGGGTGCTGCGGTTACGACGCCCGCGTAGTCCTGCTTGTCGAAGGATGCTTTCAGGGCGCCGAGCTTGGCTTGAACGTCAGCCAGCTGATCGGGCACGTATTTCGCGGCTTCAGCCGACGCAGCGGTCACCGTCGACTCGATGTCGCCGATTAGTTTCTGTGCCGGCTCTTTTTGGCCGGCGCATGCCGCCAGGACGATGGCCACCATGGAAATCAGGGCGTAGCGACTGACTCGTTGAATCATTTGCATGGGGAAATCCTCTCCTTTGCGGAACACAGGCGCGGATTCTAGCTCAATTCGCGTCTGGCGCGCTCCAACCACTCGGCCTGGGCCTTGCGATAGTGCGGCGGACCCAACTTGGCACCGTCAAGCAAATCCTTGAGAACGCTGTGCGCCTCCGGCAATTTGCCGCGGCGCTTGAGCAACACCCCGTAGCGCAGGCGCGCTTCCGCGCCCGGATACCCCGGTGCCAGCTTCGCATAGACATGTTCCGCCTCCTCGAGTGCGTTCTGCGCCTCGAGGGCGCGGGCATACAGCAATTGCATATCCGCGGATCTAAAATCGGGATTGTGTTGCGTCAATCGTTCGAGGGTGGCTTGGGCGGCGGCGAATTGCTGTTTACTGAAATGCGCCCGCGCCAAGCCCAGCAACAAGGTTGGATCGTGTTCGAAAACACCCTTCAATCCACCTACAAAGACGTCGATGGCGGCATCGTACTGCTTGCGCTCGAGCAGTTCCTCGGCGAGCCTGCGCCGCGCATCCACGTTGCCGGAAATCTCCACCTCGGCACTGGCGCGGCGCAAGTCGCGGTCGGGGTCCATCATGCGCCGTACTCCCGATTTGGCGCGATGCGCGGTTCTACCGCCCAAAATCGCCGGCAGGATCTCCACCGCGGCATAGGCGATGGACCCGACCAAGGGCAGCAGGGCGATGGCCCAGATCCAAAGCATATTTCGCCCCGTCTTGATCACATGAACGATCAAGCCGGCCTGGACGGCGATTGACAGAATCGGAATGACGTACAACGGCAATTATCTCCAGGTGCTCGCGGCCCCTGGGGCCTCAAGGCCGGATATTGTATCGAGAAACGCAGCCGTTCTCGCAGTCCGCGGCGCTACAGCTCCGCTACGCGAATCCGACGCTCCACTTCGCGGCAATTGGACCATCCGATGTCCGACAAAGAATAGCCCAGCACACGCTGGGAGCGCGCGTCGACGGTGACTTCCATCTCGCAGCCATGGAAACCGGTTGGAGCGCCCGGAGGTTTCTGCGGAAGAAACCACACGTACAGCCACTTCGTCGACGTTTGGTCGATTTTACGCGGGTCGCCGAATGCCTCCTGCAATCGGTTCACCGGTTTTCCGACATTGTCCGCCGCGATGCGCGGCACCGAGCGCATGGCATACCCGGAGTGGCTGCAACCGCCCAGGCCCAAGCTTCCAAGGACTACCGCTACCGCCGTGACACGCAACATAATCTCCACCCTTAGTCCGACTTCCAAGGATGACAGTTTTGCCGGCCATGCCGAGTCTTGCCGCAGACTCAAGTCGCAGAATAGGAACCCACCGCGTACGCGCGCCGATTATGTAAACGCAAACCGTGCGTCATGCCGCGCGGCAAATCTTCCGAGTGGTGCACGGCGACGATCAGCGTGAGCTGCTTCATGAGGCGTTCCAGCAATCTTTTCATGATTGCGCGCTGCGCGGGGTCGAGACCGGTCAGGGGCTCATCGAGCAACAGAATGCGCGCATCGGCCGTCATGGCGCGCGCAATGAGCGCACGTCGCAGCTGTCCATACGACAGCTCCCGCGGCCGGCGATTGGCGACGGACAGTAGGCCGAAAAACCTGAGCCAATACGCCGCCGCTCGACGATCCTCGGCCGTCGCTGCATCCACGAGACCGATGCTGGCGTAGCGTCCGCTGGCCACCAGGTCGGACACCGTGACATCGACTGCATAGTCGCTTTGCAAGTCCGGCGAGACATAGCCTACCTGCCGCTTCCATTGCGCGATGGGTGTCCCTTTTGGAAATCCGGTGCGCTCCATGCGTCCGCCCGCGGCCGGCGCTAGATCGCCGTATAGCAGCTTCAGAAAACTGGATTTTCCAGCTCCATTCGCGCCGTATACCGCCCAGTGCTCGCCGCGTCGCAATTGCCAATCGAGATCGCGCAGCACCGGCCGATAATCGACGTACAAATCGACTTGCGACAAGCGCACCAGCACGCCATCACCTGCCCACACCCCGGCGTTTCTCGGCCTCACCTCGCCCTTCTGCACGCGCGCGGGAACTTTCGGGTTTTCACCGGCGCGTTTCGCGAGACTCGCCAGATCTGCCGGTCGAATACGCTTAAGGGCATGCACCCTTCCCGCCGCCAGTTCCAGCAGGCGACGGGTTCCCAGCGGCACGTCGGCCGCTCGATGCGCGGTCGCCACCCAAGACTGGCCGCGGCCTGCGGCGGCGGCGAGTACGGTGTCGATGCGCCGCCGATAGTCGCTGTCGAGTCCGTTGTATAACTCGTCCAGCAACAGCCAGTCCGGATCCTGTACCAGCGCGCGCGCCAGCAGGGCAAGACGCTTTTGGCCGTAAGATAGGGACAGGAACTCACGGGGCGCATGCGGGGCCATGCCGCACATTCGCAAAGTGGCGGCGACCCGATTAGCCTGCGGCGCTGTAACGGGCATTAGCAGCAAATCCGTGCGATGCAGCCCGGTGGCCACCAGGTCGCGCACCCGCAGGTTCCAAGCGTAGCGCGCATATTTGTCCTGCTGTTCGGCGCCGACATAGGCAATCCGGTGCTTGGCGTCGATCAGGTCGACCGACTGGCGCCCTACTCGGTAACTTCGCCCGTCGCCGAGTCGCCCGCCCGCGTAAGGCGGCTTTTCGGCGCCGCCGGGAGTCGGCCAGACGTCGCCGCAGAGCAGCTTGAGCAATTGCGTCTTGCCGGCGCCGTTGTCGCCCAGCAAGGCCCAGCGCTCTCCGGCCCGCAGGCGCCACGCCACATCGCGCAAAACCCATTTGCCGCCGCGCCGCACGCTCACCGCGTGCAGCGAGATAGCGAGCCGATCCGTCATGATTGGATGAGCCGCCAGAGGCCGTCGTGTTCGCCGGCGCGGTGCTCGCGTGCCAGCTTGATCAGGTGGGCCGTCAAGGTCAGCCGCGCCCAGCGGTGCCGCTCGACCGCCACGTCGTCGTAAACCACCGCGGTGAGCTCATCGAGCGTGGCGGCAATCAGTTGGCGCAGGGCACGCAACACCTTCTCCTCGCGATTCAGCCGATGCGTGCGCAGTTCAGCAAGGACTGCCTTGCCGCTTTCCATGAGGCCTCCATGCCCGGGAGCTATGCGCTCGAAATCATGCGATTGTAGTTTTTCGAGCGACAACAGATACGCCGACATATCGCCGTCGGGCGGTAGAATCACCGGTGACACGCCTTCGAGCACATGATCGCCGGTGAACAGCAGCCGCTCGCCCGCCAATAAGTAGCACACGCAATTCGAAGCATGTCCGGGAGTATGGATGGCGGTCAAAAGGCAGTCATCGAGCGACAGGCTCTCGCCGTCGAAAGGCAGGTGCTGGGGTGCGAAGGTCGCGTCTTGTCGGCCGTCGTCGGGAGGCGGCAAGCCGATGACTCGCGCGCCGCTGTGTGCGGCGAGCCGGCGCGTCAGCGGTGAATGGTCCGGATGCGTGTGGGTTACGATAATCCAACGAATGGCAGGGCCGGCAGCCGCCAAAATGGCGTCCAGGTGCCGCGCATCGTCGGGCCCTGGATCCAGGACCGCGACTTCACGGTGTCCGAGCAAGTAGGTGTTGGTGCCGGGGCCGGTCATCAGGCCTGCGTTGCCGGCAACAATACGGCGCACGCCGGGCGCCAACGGCACGCACTTCCCGGCAACGAGTGACGCACCCCAAAGGCCGGCGCCGGTGTTTTTGCGAATATTCTTAATGTCGGTGACCTTCGTCGCATTTTGACATAGTTGCGATGGGCGGCGGAGCCGCTACACTGGGAGCCATGTCAAAGTCACCGAACGCCAGACGACTTGGTGGTCCACTGTCTTGGGAACAATTGGCACGACCGGACACGGAACAGTGCCAGCGATTCTTGGCCGAGTCGCTCTCCTTGCTGCTTGGCGACTTGCTGCGATCGGTGTTGGCCGATGCCAGCCCTGCCCTACCGGCGGACGAAGCGGCGGTGGAACGCTATCGCAATCTCGCGGACTCTCTGGCGGACGGGGAATCGCGACGCCGCACCAGTATGGGAATCACTCGTGCCGGCCTCGCCAAGCGCTGCGTGACATGGCTCAAATTGCTCCTAACACCCGCGCCGAACGCCCCATCCACCGCGGCCATGCGTGAATTCGTCGATGCTTTGGGGCTTTTCCCGGCGCTTTTCGACAGCGAACCATCCGCCCGTTCACGGCGGGCCCGGCTCACTTGGCTACTCACGCACGATCGGCGCCTGGATGCCAGCACTCGGGAGGCCGCCACGGCGCTTATCGAGGCGTGTGAGCACCTAGGGGTTCTGCTCTGGCCCGATGCCGAGACGGCCTGAGCCTCGCCGCCGCAAATCCTTAATCATCAGCCTCAACTGGCGTATAATGCGAAGTTAACCCGTTGATCCGGGGCCCTTATTCGTGTGAAGGCCGGAGTTTTTGAATGCAAACACCCCCCAAACCTGAAGCAGAAAACGGATTGGCCCAATCTCTCGACAAGTCGCGCTTCAAATTTCAAAAATTACTGCAGCCGTTCACGATCGAGCGCGGCATTGCCACACCCATCATTTGGTTTTTCCTCGACTGGCTGGTGCTGGGTGTGTCCATCGCCAGTTTGCTGGTGGTGGAAGCCTGGTGGGTGAAAGTATTCGCATCGCTGGTGGCCGCCCTGTGGATCGCTCGCTTATTCGTGATCGGTCACGATGCCTGCCACGGCTCCTACACGCCCAACAAGACACTCAACAAATGGATCGGCAGAATTGCATTCTTGCCGTCCTTGACGCCGTACAGCCTATGGGAAATCGGCCATAATCTCGCGCATCACGGCTTCACCAATCTGAAGGGCCGCGATTACGTTTGGACACCCTATTCACCCGCCGAGTTTGCACGTCTGCCTTGGATTCGGCGCCGCCTGGAGCGCATTTACCGCAGCGGCGTCGGTCAGGGCGTGTACTACATGATCGAGATGTGGTGGAAGAAACTCTTCTTCCCGGGACGCAAGCATGTAACCACCCGACGCATCAGCTACACCTGGGACAGCTTGCTGGTGGCGGCCTTCGGCATCCTTTGGGTCGGCGGCTTGATTGTCTGGGGTGTCTACAGCGGTAAGTCGATCTGGTCGCTGCTGGCATTCGGCTTCGTGGTGCCGTTCTTTTTATGGAATTGCTTGATGGGCTTTGTCATCTACGTACAGCACACTCACCCCCGCGTGGCCTGGTACGAACGGCGCGATGAGTGGTCGGCGAACGCCGGTTATGCCACGACCACGGTGCATGTCAAGCTCATGCGCCCGCTCGACGGGCTGATCCACTACATTCTCGAGCACGGCGCCCACCACGTGAATATGGGAATCCCGCTGTATCGCCTCAAAGAAGCGCAGGCGCGGCTGACCGCCACTCTGGACGAACGGCTGAATTCCGAAGTCTTCACCTGGCGTTATTACTGGAACACGGTACGGCGCTGCAAGCTGTACGATTTTGCGCAGCATGTTTGGACCGACTTCGATGGACGCATCACCTCGGAGCCCCTGGTCCAAGGCCGCTAACGGTCTCGAGAGCCGGCCGCCACAGGCGCACGCCTTGCTGGTCGACGATATCCACTCGAGTACGGAACGCGACGGACAACCAGTCCCCCGTCAATGCCTGGTGAATCGTGCCATGGCCCACCAAACCATGTCGGCCCAGCACGATGAGGCGGTCAGCGGCCAGCGCCAACGACAAATCGTGTATGGCGCTCACCACACAGACTCCCGCCAGCGCTTGTTCGCGCAGCAGGCGCGCCACTTCCTCCTGGTGCGGCGGGTCGAGGTGGGTGGTCGGTTCGTCGAGGAGCAGCACCGGCACCTCGGCGGCCAGGACGCGCGCCAGATGCACCCGCTGCCGCTCGCCCCCTGACAGAGTCGACAGTCGGCGCCGCGCCCAGGACAACGAACCCGTGGCAACCATGGCGCGGCGAATCGCCGCATCGTCCGCCGCCTGCCGATGCGCCAGCCATCCACCGTGCGCGAAACGGCCCAGGGCAACCACCTCGGATGCCGTCAGTTCCGTGGCGCCGGCGGACTGCGCAAGCCAGGCAAGACAACGCGCTCGGGCGCGCCGAGTCCATGTCGACAGGGGTCGCCCCTGCAGCGATACGGATCCCGTGTGTGGTTCGCGCAGGCCCGCGAGCGTGCGTAGCAGGGTCGACTTGCCGGAGCCATTCGGACCGACGACGGCGGTCCAGTGTCCCGCACGGATATCGAGCGATACGCCTTCGAACACGATTCGCGAACCATAGGCGACCGATAAGTCCCGGCACGACAGCGCCGGCGGCAAGGCTTGAGGCAGCTCATGCATCTCGGCTCCTTCGCCACAGCAGCAACACCAAGTACGAGCCACCGACGCAGGCCGTTACGGCACCGACCGGCAGCTCTTCAGGCCGGATTATCCAGCGGGAGAGCAGATCAGCCGCCTGCAGCAGCGCGCCGCCACAGAGCGCTGCTCCGATCAGCAACTGGCGATGATTCACCGACAGGGTCTCACGCACCATATGCGGCGCCACGAGGCCGACAAATCCGACGATACCAACCTGCCCGACCGCGGTGGCCGTGCCGAGCGAGACCACGCCGAGCAGGGTCAGCCGCAGCATCGGCAGCGACAGGCCGAGCGATTGCGCGGTGTCTTCGCCCAGAGTCAATGCGTCGAGCCCGCGAGCGAGTAGCAAGGCCGGGATGAGGCAGACGCAGAACACGATGGCGAGCAACGTCGTCGACGACCAGCTGAGGAAGTCGGTGCTGCCGAACATGAAAATCTGCATCGCGCGCCAGATCTCCGGCTTCGCGAGCAATAGGAGCGACATGAGGGCGCTCAACAAGAATCCGACCACGATGCCCGCGAGCAGCAGGCTGGCGGTCTCTATGACGCCGCGAGACAAGGTAATGGTCAGAGCGATGGCGGCGGCCGCGCCGACGCAGGCCGCGCCCGTCACGCCGAGCTTGCCGATCCACGCCAGCCCGCCGAGGGACGCATCCGCCGCAATCAGGCTGATAGTCACGCCGAGTGCTGCCCCCGACGCGGTGCCGAGCAGGTACGGCTCGGCCAAGGGGTTGCGAAACACACCCTGCGCAATCGCTCCCGAAAGACCCAGCAAGGCACCGGTAAACCAGGCCCCCACCGTTCGAGGCAGTCGAATCTGCCAGAGGATGACCGACGATTGGGCGTCGGGCGACAACAGCCAACCCAGTGAGGTCTCGACACTGGAGGTGCCGGCAATCAGGCTGCCGAAAGTCAGCAGCAAGGTGATCCCAAGACAACACGCAACCCACATAGCCAGCCGATGCGAGGAACCGGCTTCGGTGCATACGGTGCCGATATCCACAAGCACAGGCCGCAGCGCGTTCACGGCGCCACTCGGGCGAGGCAATCTGCCATGGAGCGCATTCCCTCCGCGACTCGTGGGCCCGGCCGCACGATGATGTCGCGCACTTGGGGAGACAAGGAGCAGAACCGATGCTCCTTCACGGCGCGAATCTGCTCCCAACCGGGACGATCCGCCAGCCCCTTCGCTTCCGTGGGCGATACGAAGATGACGTCCGGATTGTGACGCACCACGTACTCGGGATTGAGCTTCGGAAACGCGCCGAGTTCCGCGGTCACGATATTTCGCGCGCCCAGTCGCGTCAGGAGTTCGCCGATGAACGACGAGGGTCCAGCGGCGTATGGCCCCCGATCCACTTCGAAGTACACTCTCGGCCCTTCGCCCCGACGCTGCGCCCGTGCCTGCTCGGCGACTTCGCGTACGGCTTGCTCGATGGTCTCGTTGAGTTGTGCCGCACGATCCGGAACACCCAGAATCTCGCCAATGACCCGCACGGTATGGCCAATGTCGGCGTAGCTCTCCGTGTTCAGGACGAAGGAGACGATTCCGAGTTCACGAAGACGGTCGGTGACCCACTGCGAACGGCTGAGCAAGACCAAATCAGGCCTCAGACGGACAATGGGTTCGACGTAGGCATCTTCGAACCCTCCTACCTTCGGCAGCGCCTTCACTTCGCTGGGCCAGTTGGAATACCGATCGGTGGCGACCAGCCGATCGCAACCGCCAAGCGCACACACGATTTCCGTGAAAGACGGCAGCAAGGTGACTATCCGCTGTGGATAGCGCGGCAACGTTGCCTCGTGCTGCAGGTCGTCCCGCAGTATGGCCGAGCCGGCCGGCGCCGTCTGCGCGCCGGCGCTGAGGGCAAGACCGAGTGTGAGGGCGGCTGTTTTGGCGAGTGCTTCAACCACGGTCCACACGCAATGGCGTATCACGGCGCACCCGGATTGAGGTTCGCCGGCGACACGCCGGCCTTCATCGTCAACGGCAGACCTGCCGCCATGAACACTACCCGGTCGCACAGGGCAGCGAGTTCCTGATGCATCGTTCCCGCCTCATCCGCGAAGCGCCGAGCAAGCGCGTTGACGGGGATGATTCCGAGACCGACCTCGTTCGCGACCATCACACAATGTCCCGGCAGCTCGGGGAGGACGGCGATCAGCTTGCGTGATTCGCGCCGCAGTGCGTCCGGATCATCGCCGCACAGCAGATTGCTCAGCCACAACGTGAGGCAGTCGACGAGAATCAGCCGATTCGGACCTGACCTTGCGACCAGCGTCGCCGCCAGACGTGTCGGCTCCTCGACGACCGTCCAGGACGCTGGCCGATTTGCGCGGTGGGCCTCTATGCGCGCCGCCATTTCGTCGTCGAGCGCGGCGCCCGTGACGATGAGCGTGACGGGGCAAGCCTGTTCTTGAACAAGCTCGGCGGCATAACGGCTTTTGCCGGAACGGACGCCGCCGAGAATCAGCGCCTTCATGCGGGCACCTGCGCCTGCGTGAGATCGACGCAGTGCACCGAGCCAAATGCTATAGGAATCTGTAAACAGGCGGCGGCGTCGGACAGGCACATGCCCGCCAGCGCTACGCGAATCACACCCGCATGGGTAACCGCAACCGCGAAAGTCTCGTCGGAAGACCGCATCAGCGTGGCCCATCGTTGCCAACGCGCCGCCACCATTGCCGCGGACTCGGCTCCTCCGGGTTTGTAGCGCCAGAGATCGCGAGCCCAGGCATCCAACTGGTCACGGGGTATCGCATCCCATGGTTGTCCTTCCCAGGCTCCGAAGCTCAACTCCTCGAGATCCTCGGTTATTCGTGGCTCGCGCGTCGGCGCCAATTCGCGCGCGAGCAGTACGCACCGCGACGCAGGGCTGGTGAAAAATCGGGCTTCCTTGAGCACCCGCTCTGGGATTCGCTCGCGCACCGCCAGCGCCGCGCCCGCCACGGATTCTGCGTCGACCGCAACGTCTAGTCGTCCATAGCACAGGCCCGCGACACTGACCGGCTTCGGATGACGGATGAGATAGAGCTGCATGCGATTCGCGCCGGCCTCAACCGGCTCGTCGGGCGGAACCGATGACCGCAAGCGCTGCCAGCAGAAAAGCGAGTTCCGTGAGCTGTTGGACCGCCCCGAGACAGTCGCCCGTATAGCCACCGATCCGCCTCCGAAAATACAGGGCCACGACCACCGTCGTGATCGCCGATGAGCCAACCGCAGCGCCAAGCGCCGGAAACAAGAGGGACTGCAGCATTGGGTCCGAGGCCATGGCGAACGGCGCGGCCGCCATCGCCCCAATTGCGCCGCTTAACGCCCAGTCGCGGCCGCCGAGACTGTCCGCCAGCGGCCTGACTTTTGCGTCGTCGTCGTTTCGCACGTAGCGCAGGCGCCATATCAGGCCGCAGGCGCACCAGCGACTGAACATGTGAGCGCCAATAACCATCAAGGGAAACGCGGCAGCTGGAATTGCCACATAGGTGGTCCATCTCAATCCCAGCACGACACAGATGCCGATCGCACCATACGCGCCGACGCGTGAATCCTTCATGATGGCGAGCACTCGATCCTGACTCGTGCCGCCTCCGAAACCGTCGCAGGTGTCCGCGAAGCCATCCTCGTGGAAGGCCCCGGTGACCAGCAATGAGCTTGCCAACATCAATCCAACGGTGACCGAGGCCGGCAGCCAATGACCCAGCAACCACCACACGGCGACGTTGATAATGCCGACCAGCACACCGACCAGCGGGAAGTAGCGCACCGATTGCGCCAGCCAAGCCGGCTGAAAGCTCTTCCAAGCCGGCATGGGCAACCGCGTCAAGAACTGTGTGGCCACCAGAAACAGCATGATCTGCCGCCGCATCGCTAGCAGCCCGGAAGGTATGAGGTCATGCGCTCTTCTCGCTGACACCCGCGCCGTCGAACGTCGCCATCTGCGTGAACAGGCTGAGTGCGGCGCGCACAACTGACAGTGCAACGGCCGCGCCGCTTCCCTCGCCGACGCGCATGCCAAGGTCGAGCAGCGGTTGCACCTTGAGGTCCGTGAGCAACGCGCCATGCGCGCGTTCCGCCGAGCAATGTCCGAAGACGCAGTAGGCGAGGATGTTCTCATCGATGCGCGCGGCAAGCGCAGCCGCAACCGTCACTGTAAAGCCATCGACTAGAATCAGCATTCGGCGCGCCGCGGCACTCAGTATGGCCCCAACCAACATCGCGATTTCGTAGCCACCGAACTCGACGAGCAGTTCGATCGGATCCCGTGGAGTCGCTCGTCGCGCGGCGGCGGCGAGAATCGCCTGCTTTCTCGCCAGGCCCTCGTCGTCCAGTCCGGTGCCGCGACCCACGCATTCGTCCAGCGGGAAACCGGTCAGACCATGCATCAAGAGCGCGGCCGCCGCGGTATTCCCGATACCCATTTCACCCAGGAGCACGGTGTTGCCGCCGGCGGGAATGACCTGATCGATGATGGACACACCCCAGCGCAATGCTTCCTCGCACTCGAGCCGAGTCATTGCCGGCTGCTCGACGAAGTCGCGTGTGCCGCGCCGAATCTTGGCGCCGATCAGCCGCGGGTGGCTGCCGCAGTCGCCGTCGACGCCCGCATCCACAATCCACAGCTCCATTCCCTGCAGCCGCGCCAGTACGCTGATGGCCGCGCCGCCGCCGAGGAAGTTCTTGACCATTTGTTCGGTTACCGCGCGTGGATAGGCGCTAACACCGCGGTCCGCCACGCCGTGGTCGGCGGCGAATACCACTGCCACCGGATGAACGATCACGGGCTCGAGGGTTCGATGCAGGGCGCACACCTGAGCCGCGAGCGTTTCGAGACGGCCGAGCGCGCCCAGCGGTTTCGTCAACGAGTCGAGCCGTCGATGGGCAGCGGAACGAAACGCCTCGTCAGCCGGCGCAACGGCATCGAATCTCATTACCCAACCCTCCGCGCACCCGCCGTGCACATATCGGACCTAAGAACATCGCAGGTCGGTATACGGGCTCGTGAGCGGGACATCCCAGCCAAGTCGCCTTCCCACGCCGAAGCGCAGTGGCACAAAGACTTGACGTAGCTCAATTACCGTTGCGGGGGCAGCGCCGGACTGACCCCTAAGGGGTTTTCACCGGCTTCCCGTTTCACCCATCGGCCCCGCGGCCGACGGACTCCTGAACGACGGGTCAGTCTGCCCGCGATCACTGTCACGGTCAACGCCGCGTCGCAGTCCCATGCGGGCGATGGTAATGGCTCACGCTTTGAGTGCATTTCGAAAGCATGCGGAATTTCTAGCTCGCTGCTCGCGGCCCCTGAGGCACCGCACACCTGGTTGACCCGGACTTCGTTTTGCGGCACCGTAAGAAGGTACGACAAGTTCCCCTCACGGGGATTGAATGGGAACTCGGGTGTGAAGCCCGGGCTGCCCCCGCAACTGTAAGCGGTGTGCCTTGCATCCGAGACCACTGGACGCTCTAGATCCGGGAAGGTGATGTGGGGACCATAAGCCGCGAGCCAGGAGACCTGCTTGCCGTTGTCGCCCATCGATCAGCCGGGGTGTGCTGAGCGAGCGGAGTTTCCCGAGCGGCGACGGAGAAGTCGTCGTCATTTAGGGAGCTGCCGTGAAAATTCATGACTTTCGTTATGCGTACATCTACGCGCTGTGCGCGTTCGCCGGTTTTAATGTCGCCATCGCACCCTCGGCGTCGGCCGACGAAAACGCTGATTCCTTCGATGAAATCGTGGTCGTGGCTAATCGCGCGCCGGAGCCTCTGTCCAAGATCGGCAACTCCGTGACCGTGCTGAGCGACGTCGCCATCCGCGAGAGCCAGGCAACCATCGTCTCGGATTTGCTGGTGCAGGCCCCGGGTGTGACTTTCGCGCGCACCGGCGGCGTGGGCCAGCCGACATCAATATTCATTCGCGGCGCTGAAAGCGACCAGACCGTGGTCGTGATCGACGGCGTGCAATTGAACGATCCGTCGACGACCGGCGGCGGATTTAATTTCGCCAATCTGTTGACCGGCGATATTTCGCGGATCGAGATACTACGCGGCGCGCAATCGACCCTGTACGGCAGCCAGGCTATGGGCGGGGTGATCAACATCGTAACGGGCGAACCCGTGGGCCCACTGGGGGGCGGCGTGACTGCCGAGGGCGGTGCGCACGATACCGGCTATGCCGCCGCCAATGTGGGCGGTAAGACGCAGGGATTGCTCTGGCGGTTGTCCGGCAATTGGTACGGCACGAGCGGTATCCCGGGCTTTGATGCAAGGCTCGGCGGAAAGCGGGCGGATGCAAGCCAGATCGGCGGCGGCTCGGGGCAACTGCGCTACAACCTCACCCCCGACTTAAGCGTCGATGTTCGCGGCTATTACACTCAGGCTCGGACGGACTTCGCCGGCTATGACAACCCTCCTTCCCCATTTTTCATGTTCGGCGACGGCAAGGAATACGGCAAGACCAATCAGGCCTTGGGGTATGCGGGTTTCACGTTGAGGTCGCCGGATCGCGCGCTTACGAACCGCGTGGCGTTCCAATACACCAACACCGAGACGCGGAATTTCGACCCCGACGCGCCGGCAAACTATGGCAGCCCGAGCACCGAGACGTTTTATGGCATCGGCCGCAATCAACGAGAGGAGTATCAGGGGACGTGGGAACTCGCGCCGCACTTTGAGGCTGTATTCGGTGCGCTGCATGAGCGCTCCACCATCCAAACCGACTCGCCGGCATTCGATTACGCAGGTCCCATGCCCCTGGACAACTACGCGACCATCGACAGCGGTTATGCACAACTGCAGAGCGAGGTCATTGCGGGGCTCACGCTCACGACCGGCGGCCGCTACGATCGGCACAATGTGTACGGCGGTCATCCGACCGGGCAAGTCTCGGCCGCATGGACTTTTAACAACAGCCATACGATTCTGCGAGCGAGCTTCGGCCAGGGCTTCAAAACGCCGTCGCTTTACCAGCTGTACAGCAACTACGGCAACATCGCGCTTCAGCCCGAATTGGCCAATAGCTGGGACGTCGGTGTCGAGCACCACGCGTGGGACGGCCGCTTACAGCTGTCGGCGACGTATTTCAGCGCCAGCAGCCGCGATCTGATCGAATTCTTCGACTGCACCACGACACCGAGTCCACTCTGCGTCAAGGATCCGTTCGGCTACTACACGAATATTGCGCGCGCGTCCTCCCGCGGCGTGGAATTTCAGGCCGGCCTCAAGGCCGCAGATCGGCTCACTCTCTCGGCCAATTTTACGCTGACCGATGCGCAGGACCGTTCCGCCGGTTCAGCGACATTCGGGAATCAGCTGCCGCGTCGGCCAAAGACCGCGGCCAACGCGTCGGCGAGTTATCGCTGGCCTTCGCGGTTTAGCGCCGTCGTCAGCGCGCGCTACGCCGGCCGCAGTTTCGACGACGCAGCCAACCAGATTGCGCTCGGCGGCTATGTACTCGTCGATGCGAAGATCTCCTATACGCTCAGCGACCGTCTCGAATTGTATGGACGCGTGGAGAACGCCACGGACAAGCACTATGAGACCGCCTACCAGTACGGGACCTTTGGACGCGGCGGTTTTGCCGGCGTGCGCGCGACTTTCTGAACTAGGACATCTTCAGTTGCTGCGCATGGTGGCGCAGATGGTCCGCCACGAAGGTCTGGATGAAGTAGTAGCCGTGATCGTAGCCCGCCTGCATGCGTACGTTTAAGACTTGACCAGACTTCCCGGCGGCAGCGGAAAATTTCTCCGGCATTAGCTGCTCGACGAGAAATGGATCGGCCGCACCTTGATCGATGAGGATGGGCCCGGGAAATGCCCGGCGCGCGACCAATTCACTGGCATCGTACTCGCGCCAGCTCTGAGTATCCGTCCCAAGATAGTTGGTAAATGCCTTCTTGCCCCAGGGGCACTGCATGGGCGCCGCAATCGGTGCGAATGCGGAAACCGATTTGTAACGGTCTGGATTGCGCAAGGCACACACCAGCGCACCGTGCCCTCCCATGGAATGACCGAAAATTCCGGTCGCGTCGGCTTGGCTCGGAAGATGGGCGGCCACGATCTGCGGCAGCTCCCGCGTGACATAGCTGTACATCCGATAGTATTGCGACCAAGGCGCCGCGGTAGCGTCCACGTAGAAGCCGGCCGAGTAGCCGAAGTCCCAATTCTCGGCATCGCCCGGCACACGCGGCTCGCGCGGACTGGTGTCCGGCGAGATCAGCATCAGCCCCAATTCCGCCGCGACTTGCTGCGCATGCGATTTGACGGGAAAATTCTCCTCGGTGCAGGTAAGGCCGGACAGGAAGTACAGCACCGGCACTTTTCCGGTACGCGCCTGCGGCGGCAGGTAGACGGAGAATTTCATGGGCCCGCGGATTTCGCTGGAGTCGTGCTTGTAGAACCTTTGCACACCGCCGAAGCACCCGTGTTCCGAGATCAGAGTCGGCGCGCTCATGAGTACACAACCACGCTGCGAATCGATTCGCCGGAATGCATTAAGTCGAAGGCTTTGTTGATGTCGGCGAGCGGCATCTTGTGAGTGATGAGATCGTCGATGTTGATCTTGCCGTCCATGTACCAATCGACGATCTTCGGCACGTCGGTACGTCCGCGCGCGCCGCCGAAGGCCGTTCCCTTCCAGACGCGCCCGGTGACCAGCTGGAACGGCCGCGTACTGATTTCCTTGCCCGCGCCGGCGACACCGACCACCACCGACACGCCCCAGCCGCGATGGCAGCATTCCAGCGCCTGGCGCATCAGATCGACGTTGCCGACGCACTCGAAGCTATAGTCCGCGCCGCCGTCGGTAAGGGCCACCAAATGAGCGACCAAATCGCCATCGACTTCCTTGGGGTTGACGAAGTGGGTCAAGCCGAATTTTTCCGCCAGCGCCTTGCGGCCCGGGTTTAAATCCACGCCGATGATCTTGTTCGCACCCACCATGCGCGCACCTTGAACGACGTTCAGGCCGATGCCGCCCAAGCCGAACACAACCACGTTCGCTCCCGCCTCGACCTTGGCCGTGTTGATCACCGCGCCTATACCTGTAGTCACGCCGCAACCGATGTAGCACACCTTGTCGAAGGGCGCGTCCTCACGGATTTTCGCCAGAGCGATCTCCGGCAACACCGTAAAATTCGAGAACGTGGAACACCCCATGTAATGGTGCACCACATCCTTGCCGATGGAAAAGCGGCTGGTGCCGTCCGGCATCAGGCCCTTGCCCTGCGTGGCGCGGATCGCCGTGCACAGATTGGTTTTCTGCGACGTGCATGATTTGCACTGCCGGCATTCGGGCGTGTACAGCGGAATGACATGATCGCCTTTGCGCAGAGTAGTGACGCCGGGACCCACGTCGACGACGATTCCAGCGCCTTCGTGTCCCAAAATGGCCGGAAATAAGCCCTCCGGATCCGCACCCGAACGCGTAAACTCGTCCGTGTGGCAAACCCCGCTGGCCTTGATTTCGACCAAAACCTCGCCCGCTTTTGGTCCGTCCAAATCCACGGTGACAATTTCCAAGGGTTTACGGGCGGCGACGGCAACGGCGGCTTTGGTCTTCATTAAGGGATATCCTCGGGGTCGATTGGGCAATTGAAGCGCTACCCTAAAACAACCGGCGCCGACTTGGAAGCTAGACATGAATATTGAATTTTCCCAGCACGAAGCGCGGCTGATCGGCTGCCTGATCGAGAAGGAGGTCACCACTCCCGACCAGTATCCTTTGTCGCTGAATGCGCTCACCAATGCCTGCAATCAGAAAACCAACCGCGATCCGGTGCTGGACCTGAGTGAAGCCGTCGTGCAGCAGGCGGTGGACTCGCTGATGAAAAAATACATGGTCAGCGATAAATCCGCCGGCTACGGCGGCCGCGTCACCAAGTACAAGCACCGTTTTTGCAATACCGAATTCGGATCGCTGAAGTTTTCCAAACAAGAACTCGGCATCCTGTGCGTGCTGTTACTGCGCGGTGCGCAGACGCCGGGGGAATTGCGCACCCGCAGCAACCGATTGTGCGAGTTCGCCGATGCGGCCGAAGTGGAAACCACGCTCAAGAACCTGATGGCGCGCGAGGACGGGCCCTTCATCGCTCGATTGGCGAGAGCCGCAGGCGCGCGCGAATCTCGCTACGAGCATTTGTTCTCCGGTGCCATCGAGTCGGTGGAGGAATCCCCCCTCGTCGAGGAAGCGGCGGCGGGCGCCGCGAGCTTGAGCCAGCGCGTGACGCAGCTCGAGGAATGGGTGCGGCAGCTGCGGACCGAACTCGACTTCCTCAAGGGTGGCGCACAGACCGCGCCCGACTCGCTTACTGGGGAATAGCAGCCGTTTGCTTGGCGATGCCCTCGCGCTCCTGCACCCATGCGCCGAAGGAGTCGATGTCCGCGGCACGCATCCCATTCGCCGCCGAACGGTGATTCTCCAGCCACTTCTGCATAACCAGCAGCAACTGATCCGCCAGCGGGCGCGCGTGGTTGAACAGGTCCATGTAGGCGGCTTGCGCCTGTTCCAGGCGATCCACCGCCATGTAAGCCTCGCCACGATGCTCGATGGCGTCGAGAAGACCCGGCTTGAGCTTGAGCGTGTGATTGTAGTCGTCGATCGATTCGTTGTATGCGCCCAGGCGCAAATGGATATAGCCCGCATGGTTCCATGCTTCGACCATGTCGCCCTTGTTGCTCAACGCCTCGGTGAATTGATCCAGCGCTCTGCCGTAGGCATCGTTGACCTTGACCAAGGCGCCGTCCCTCTTGTCCGGATTGGTCGCCTTGGCCGCAACCTCTTCGTATTCGTGGGCACGGTTCAGCGACTTAACTCCGGCGTCGAAGGCCTTTTTTGCGGCGGCCTCAGGCTTGGGGTCCGCTGGCGCACTGGGCAAGTCCTCACCCGGTTGACTCACGCCGGGCTGGCCCCTGCCCGGCCGGCCGCCGGGCAACTGACCTGCACCGCCCGGATACCCCTGGCCTAGGGCACTCTGCGCATCACCGCCTAGCCACGCAAGCAACACCATGCAAGACATCAAGATCCGACGCATTTGCCCTCCACGAGGCGATTCCGATTTGTGCAATACTCGACCCATGATGCGCAATTTTAAGTTTTTAATCCCCGCTGCGCTGGCTTTTTTGTCAGGGGCGGGCCTGGCCGCGCAGCACCCTACCATGGCGGAGGTGTTGACCGCTTCCTCCCCGGTGGATTGGCGGCCGCTCGATCCGCACAACACCCTGTACGTCGAATTGCCCGGCGGTCGCGTCGTTATCGAATTGGCGCCCCGCTTTGCGCCGCTGCATGTGGCCAACATCAAGACTCTGACCCGAGCGCGCTACTTCGATGCACTGTCCATTATTCGGGTGCACGACAACTACGTGGTGCAATGGGGGGATCCCGACAATCGTCATCCACTGCCGGCAGGCATTGCCAAGATCGCGCCGGAATTCGATTCCCCTATTCCGGCAACCATGCCGTTCACACGCCTGCCGGACGGCGATGTGTACGCGCCGGAGGTGGGGTTTTCGGATGGCTTGCCGGTGGCGCGATCTGCGGCCCTGCACCGCACCTGGCTTGCCCACTGCTACGCCATGGTGGGCGTGGGTCGCGACCTTGATGTGCAAAGCGGCAGCGGCGCGGAACTGTACGTGGTGATCGGGCATGCGCCGCGGCATCTGGACAGGAACGTAGCGCTGGTGGGGCGGGTGGTGAAGGGCATGGAGCTGCTCTCCGGGCTGCCGCGCGGCGGCGCGGAAATGGGCTTTTATACCAAGACTGAAGTACCGCTGCCCATCAAGTCCATACGGGTCGCGGCGGACGTACCGCAATCGGAGCGTTCCAACCTCGAAGTGATACGCACCGATTCGGCGGCGTTCACTGCCCTGACCGAATCGCGCCGCAATCGGCCTGAGGATTTTTTCAAGGTTCCCGCCGGACACATCGATTTATGCAATGTGCCCATTCCGGTGCGCGAGCGGCCAACCGGCGCCGCTCATTCGTCGTGACCCGCCGCCTCCTCGATCCCGATGCGCAGCGTATTGGTCGCGATTCGCACTTCGATCAGGAAGGCCGACAGCGCCGCGGCCAGGGACAGCATCGACACGATGAACATGCAGGCGATGAACGCCGATAAATCCCAGCGCAGAAAGGCGTTCACAAACAGCATTACGACCACGAGCGCGATGAACAGAGCGGACACAGTGATGAGAGTGATGGCCGCGTTGATATAACGGGCGCGCCGTGCCAGCACGCGAAGCGCGGCATGTAAGTCCCGTCCATCAGGCCTGCGGTCAGGTTGGCGCAGCACATCTTCCATGACGCGGGCTCGATCCACGATGCGCGCCAGGCGGCTGGTCAAGACACTGAGCGTCACCCCGATGGCCGAGATGAGGAAAATCGGGGTCAGAGCAATTTGGATCAGATGGGCGATGTCGACCGACTGTACCGGATACGTGGACAGACTGGCGAGGCCATTCATTTCAGACCAAGAACTTGCCGGCGAAAAATACGGCTGTAGCGGCGAACAGGCAGTAGTAACCGAACAAGTGCCAGCGGCCGCGCTCCAGCCAACGAGACAGCCATTTGAGTGCCAGCCAACCTGCGGCGAAGCTCAATACCATCCCGACAAGGCTCGGGCCTAGGAGCCCCAGAGCGTCGCTCTCGATGCCTCCGGGTTTATGCTGTGCCAGCAGCCGATACCCCTCTCGGACGATGACCGGAGGTGTCAATATCACGGCCAGGGCGAAACTGTAGTTCTCCAGTACTTCTTTCTGCAGACCGCGCAACAACCCGGTGGAAATGGTTGCCCCCGAGCGCGAGAATCCTCGGAACGGCAGGCATAGGCCCTGCACCGCCCCAATCCAGACGGCATCGCTCGGCTCAATCGACTGCCTTTGATTCGCGGTTGCGGCACGCAGTCCGGATAGAATGATCATGACGCCGACCGTCGCGAGCGCCACTGCGATCATCGTCAGGTTGCCGAACAGATTTTCCACCTCTGCTTTGGCCTCACCGCGAAATATGACGTGCTCGATCAGCACTATCAGGCCGAAGCCCACAATAGCCGTACACGCAGTGGCTATGCCGGCGCTCCGCAAGAAGGACCAGAATGCCGCAGCGGACGAAAAGTACCGGCTGCGCCAGGTGTTCCAAAAATAGACGATGACCGCCAGCATGGTGCCGGTATGCAGCATGACCAACAAAAAGGTCATGGGGGGGCTGGTGGGATCCAGGCCCATCAGCTTTTCAGCGACGATAACGTGAGCTGAGCTTGAGACCGGCAGCAGCTCGCAGACGCCCTGCACGAGCGCCAAGATGAGTACTTTTATGATTAAAGGCACGACAACTCCCGGTTGGATCCGGCCACGGGCCGGCCGCAAAGTTTAAAAAAAAACGCCCCGGCCGCAGTGAAGCGGTCGGGGCGTTATACCAATAATCTTACTTGGTTGTTTCAGCAGCAGACTTCTTGTGCTTCCTGCTGTGGTGCTTCTTGGCGGGCTTCGCAGCATCCGCAGCAGGGGCGGCGGCGGCAGGCGCATCGGCAGCGGGGGCGGCGGCCTTCGGCATGTCGGCAGCCATCGCGGCGGCGGCGAGGCCAAAGGTCAACAGCGCAGAGCTAATCAAGGTTCCGGACTTATTCATGAGATCTCCAAACGGTGGTATTAACAAGCATTTCAAAGAATACGCCGTATCAACGCAATTCATCCGAGATGAAGATCATTTCACAAACCTTGGCAAGCGGCGGGCGTCAGCGCCTACCCTTTGACCGGACGTGCCACACCAAGTAGATGACGATGGCCGTATTGGCGACCAACACGGCCACCTTGCCGATGTTCGGTCTTAAAAACAGTTCCCAGACTTCCAGCGGGATAAGGGAGGCAGTGATGATGGTCGTCAGCCACTCGGCCCACCGCTTTTGCATCCACAAACCGATGCCTTCGGTCGCGAATACCGCCGCATAGGCGAAGGTCACGATCCGCAGCTCTTGAACTCCAGATGCGCTCAAGCCGCTGAACCATTCAAGCAATGCGGTGACGGCGCGATGTTCCAGACCCGAGGGGCGCTCCGTGGCCCAATTCAACAACTTGGCCGTGAGCGAGGCATCTTGCAGGCGCTGTTCACCGTAGGCCACGGCCAGCAGCAGCAGCACCTTCAGCAGCTTGTAAATTGCGATGGTGCGCAGAACGTTGAGGCGCGGCTGCGGCGCCGGCCGGGCATCGGTGGTCATGAAAGCCTAAGCCTGACCCGCTGGCGGCTGAAACTCCAAGGTGGCATCGAGTAGAGCCGGAATGTCGAAAACCGCTCTCTCGTTGTCGATCACCAAGGGAGCGACTCCGGCGGCCGCCACCAACGCCGCCGGCACCTGTATACGGTCGCGCTCCCGGGTAACCGTCCAGGTCTCCAAGCGCTTGTCTTGGAACGCCAAATTGAGCGCTCCCCAGCGCAGCAGCGCGGCGCGGGCCAATGGGGTATCCCCGCCCCAGTGGCGTTGCGCCAGCGTCATCGCGGAGCTCGCCGCTATTTCACCATGCGGCAGCGTCATCAAATCCTGAATGTATTTCACCATCTCATCGGGGGGAACATGCAGGTTCAAATACGGCGCCGTCTCAGTCATGCTGTTCATATTAAGTCGGATTCTCCAGACTGAACATGGCATTCTCGTCATCGTAGGCAAAGGCCTCGGCATATCGAGCCCAGCGCAGCACCGCGCGCAGGGTCTGATCCGCCGCCTCCTCGCTCATGAAATCCTCCAGTTCATCGATGAATCGGCTCTTACGCGCGGAATGCGAGGCGCGTTCATCCAAAACCCTGCGAATATGAGCGGCCAGCGGCACATAGGTCAATAAATGCCGTAGGAAAATCCGCTTGCGCTCGTCCAGAGCGGCCTGCGCAAAGGCCAGCCCATCCTCGGTGAGTTTCAAGTCGCCGCCCTCCAGCTCCGCGAAGCGCAGCATCTGCAAGGTTTCCGCGACCGGGAATAATTCGTCGATCTCCATCTGCAGATCGGAAGCGATTTCCGGTAGATCGGCCTTGCCGTTGAAGGGCGCGGCGGCGACCGCCTCCATCAGACCCGCCAGCAAGTTCGAGGAAACCTGCGGCAATTGGCTGCCGATCCCCAATCCCGGAAAGCGCTCCTGCCGGGCGCTCGGTCCGCCCTGCGGACGCGCCGTCATCTCGACGTAGATGCTTTCCACCAGGTCGCGAAAACTCGGATCGAGGCGATTGCGCGGCTGCGGCAGAGAAACCTTGATTTCGCTCAAGATCCTGCCCGGATTGCTGCCGAATACCAGGATGCGATCGCACATCAGGACCGCTTCTTCGATGTTGTGCGTGACCAGAATGACGCCCTTGATGGGCATCCGCCCTTCGGCCCATAAATCCAAGAAATCGGTGCGCAGAGTCTCGGCGGTCAACACATCTAGCGCGGAAAACGGCTCGTCCATGAGCAGAATATTAGGGTGAACCACCAGCGCGCGGGCAAAGCCTACGCGTTGCCGCATGCCGCCCGACAGCTCGCGCGGATAGGCGGACTCGAAGCCGTCCAAACCGATGAGGTCGATAGCCGCCAGGGAGCGTTTGCGGATATCCGCTTTGGGCATTCGCTGGGCCTCAAGGCCAAGCGCGACGTTTTCGAATACCGACAGCCAGGGAAACAAGGCGAAGCTCTGAAAGACCATGGCGATGCCGGGCGCAGGGCCGGAAATCGGCTGTCCCATATAACGCAACTGGCCGGCGCTCGGCTCGGACAACCCGGCGATCAGGCGCAGCAGTGTCGACTTTCCCGATCCTGATCGCCCCAGCAGTCCCACGATCTGGCCCTCTTGCAACTCCAGATTCATACCCTCGAGCACAAGCAATTCGGCCCCGTCCGGCTTGGGGAAGGCCTTGCGCACTTCGGTGCATTGCAGTAACGGAGAGTCGTTCATTTCCAAACCTTATCAGGTAAGTCGATATTTACGCTCGGCGTAGTAGTACAAGGGCCGCCAAAACAGCCTATTGATGATGACGACGAACAGGCTCATGGCGCCTATGCCCAAGATGATGCGATGGAAGTCGCCGGCCGTGGTCGCCTCCGCGATATACGACCCCAGTCCTCGCGCCTGCACCTGGGTATTCCCCCAGCTAGCCAATTCGGCAACGATGGCGGCATTCCACGACCCGCCGGAGGCCGTGATCGCGCCAGTGACATAGAACGGGAGCACCGCCGGCAAGGCCACTTTGCGCCACCACAGCCAACCCGTGACGCGGAAGTTTGCCGAGACATAGCGCATCTCGGCCGGTATGGCCGACGCACCGGCGATGACATTGAACAGAATGTACCACTGGGTCCCTAGGATCATCAGCGGACTCAGATAGATGTCAGGATTGAGCTTCCATTCGACGATGCCGTACACGGCGATGGGAAACAATAAATTCGCCGGGAACGCCGCCATGAACTGTGCAATG
>JANYLM010000043.1 GCA_025357835.1 Gammaproteobacteria bacterium | reverse complement strand
GGGCACCAATGTGGAAATTTGGCCTTGATTGAACTGGCTGGCGCCCACAGATTTACATACCATGAGCTGACAAAGATATTCAGACGAGAGGCAAATTATACATGAGCGCCCAGAGGCACAGTCCACTCCTCATCCTGGGGTCGGGTCCCGCAGGTTACTCCGCCGCCGTCTATGCGGCGCGAGCCAACCGCCATCCCCTACTCATCACCGGTTTGGAGCAGGGTGGCCAGCTGATGACGACCACGGATGTCGACAATTGGCCCGGGGACGTCGAGCACCTCCAGGGGCCCGCACTCATGGACCGCATGCGCCGCCACGCCGAGCGCTTCAATACCGACATTGTGTTCGATCACATCAATCGGGTGGATTTACGCCAACGCCCCTTCCGCCTGTTCGGCGACAACGGCGAGTACACCTGCGATGCGCTGATCATCGCCACGGGCGCTTCGGCCAAGTACCTGGGGCTTCCGTCCGAAGAGACCTTCCGCGGCAAGGGCGTTTCGGCCTGCGCTACCTGCGACGGCTTCTTCTATCGCGGCAAAGCCGTGGCAGTCGTCGGCGGCGGCAACACGGCCGTGGAAGAAGCCCTGTATCTCACCAATATCGCCTCGCACGTCACCCTGGTGCATCGCCGCGACAAGCTGCGCGCCGAGAAGATATTGCAGGATCGCCTGTTTGCGCTGGAAGCGGCAGGCAAGGCCAGCGTGGTTTGGAATCACTCCATCGATGAGATTCTCGGCGATGACGCCGGAGTCACCGGCGCGCGGCTGCGCGGTATTGCGCCGGCTTCCGGAACCCGCAACATCCGGGTCGACGGGGTCTTCATTGCGGTCGGTCATCAGCCCAATACTCAGCTGTTCGAGAATCAACTCGACATGCGTGGCGGTTACATCGTGGTCAAGGGCGGCAGCGAGGGCGATGCGACTTCCACCAGTATTGCCGGGGTATTCGCCGCCGGCGATGTGGCCGACCACGTCTATCGCCAGGCGGTCACGTCGGCGGGAACCGGATGCATGGCGGCGCTCGACGCCGACAAATATTTGGAGCGAGCGGAGGCCGAGCCGCACGTCGAAGCACGCGTCGCGAACGCGTGACCCACGGCAAGGCTAGATTTCTAGACAACATTGCGGACATCGACGCAGCGGCGTGGAATTCTCTCGCCGGCACCGCTCAGCCCTTTCTGCGTCACGAGTTTCTGCTGGCGCTCGAGCAATCCGGTTGCGCCGTGCCGCGTACCGGTTGGAGCGCACGGCACCTGATCATCGAGGATGCCTTCGGAAGGCCTGCCGCAGCCATGCCCCTCTACCTCAAGGGGCATTCGCGCGGCGAGTTCGTATTCGATTTTTCTTGGGCCAATGCCTATGCCGAGCACGGACTTCGCTACTACCCGAAATTGGTCACCGCCGTGCCATTTACTCCGGTGCGCGGATCACGCCTTCTGGTGCGTCCCGACATCGACGCACCGTCCATGTCCGGTCTCTTGATCAAGACCGCCATGGGCTATGCGCAAAGCGAACAGCTATCGTCCTGGCACGTCTTGTTCCCCGCGGACGAAGTGGTCCAGGAGCTTCAATCGGCGGGTTTGATCCTGCGCAGCGACTGCCAATTCCATTGGTTCAACCACGACTATGATTCCTTCGACGCCTTCCTGGCGACCTTCACAGCAGAGAAGCGCAAGAAAGCCAAGCGCGAGCGCCGGCGGGTCGCCGAGGCCGGCATCGAATTCGATACCTTGCACGGCGGCGACATGAACGATGCACTGTGGGACACGGTGTATGGCTTCTACGCCGATACCTTTTATCGCCACGGTCATGACCCCTACTTGAATCTGGATTTTTTTAAACGGTTGGCTGGCTCCATGCCGGATCGGATCATGCTCAAAGTCGCGCGCATCGGTTCCCAGCCTATTGCCGCGGCCATATTCTTCGTCAGTGACGACGCCCTGTTCGGCCGCTACTGGGGCGCGGGCGGCAATTACCACAGCCTGCATTTCGAGACCTGCTACTACCAAGGCATCGAGTACTGCATCGAGCACGGCCTTCGCCGCTTCGAGCCAGGGACCCAGGGCGAGCACAAGGTACCGCGGGGGTTTGTGCCCACAATGATGAATTCGGCGCATTTCATCGTCGATCCACGATTTGCAGCCGCCATCGGTGACTTTGCGAGACGCGAGGCGCGAGGCGTCGCGAATTACGCCGCCGCGGTCAATGAACATGTGCCCTATCACCGCGCGCCCGATGAGGAATTGCAGCTCTGAGCAGGCTCATCTGGCTGGGAGAACACGCGGATCCGAACTGGTTTCCGCCGTTGGACAATGCTCTTTCCGAGCCTCCCGGCCTGCTCGCGGCCGGCGGCGACTTAAGCCCGGCGCGACTGCTGGCCGCCTATGAGCGCGGCGTTTTCCCCTGGTACTCGGCGCAGCAGCCGATCCTCTGGTGGTCGCCGGATCCGCGCATGGTCTTGTATCCCGGAGAGTTCAAGTGCTCGCGCAGCCTGAGCAAGACGCTGCGCAACGGCAGCTATGAAACTCGCCTCGATCACGCGTTCGGCGCGACCATTCGTGCTTGCGCCGGACCCCGGCGCGGCGGGCCCGATACTTGGCTGAACCGCGACATGATCGCCTCCTACGAGCAATTGCACGCCATGGGGTACGGTCACTCCGTCGAGACCTACGAAGCCGGCCAGCTGGTGGGGGGGTTGTACGGCATTAAGCTCGGGCAGGTATTTTTCGGTGAATCCATGTTCAGTGTGGGCCGCGATGCCTCCAAAGTGGCCCTGGCGCGCTTGGTCGATGAGTGCCTCGCACGAGACATCCAGCTAATCGACTGCCAGGTGGCCAGCTCCCATTTGGCGTCGTTGGGCGCTCGTGAGGTGTCGCGCAGCCAGTTTGTGGCTTTATTGCATCGTTATGCCCGGCGCACCCCCACCGAAACCTGGGCGAGATCGTCGTAAATTGCATTACCAGAGGGCTTTATGCACAATGCGCCCGGTTTCCCGCATACCACAAGGACGCATGTCAAAAGAAGAGGCAATTCAATTCGAGGGCGAGGTCGTCGAGACCCTGCCCAATACGACGTTCCGCGTCAAACTCAAAACCGGTCACGTCGTTACCGCGCATATTTCAGGAAAGATGCGTAAAAACTACATCCGAATCTTGACCGGAGACCAGGTGACGGTAGAGATGACCCCCTACGATTTGACCAAGGGCCGCATCGTTTATCGTGGCCGTTAGATTTCGAAGGCGTCGCATCGCCTTCTAGGCGCTGCGCGCCGCCTTAACTCTCGTGCGACAACAGGGCCGGCTGGTCCGCCGCACGCGTCTCCAGCTTGAGCTTCTCGCCATCATCGCTCAGGGTCACTTCCACATGCCCGCCGTTGACCAGCTTGCCGAATAACAGCTCTTCGGCGAGCGGCCGTTTGATGAACTCCTGGATGACTCGAGCCATGGGCCGCGCTCCCATCTTGGGGTCGTAGCCCTTCTTGGCGATCCAGCGGCGCGCTGGTTCGTCCACGGAGATAGACACGTGCTTCTGCTCAAGTTGCGCCTCGGCCTCGATCAAAAGCTTGTCCACCACGCGCTCGATCGTATCCTGATTAAGCCCGCTGAACTGAATGACGGAATCCAGGCGATTGCGAAATTCAGGTGAAAACAAGCGCTTGATTGCCTCCATCGCGTCCGGATCCGTGTCCGACTGAGTAAACCCTATGCTCGGCCGACTCATTTCCACGGCGCCCGCATTGGTGGTCATCACGATGATGACGTGGCGGAAATCCGCCTTGCGGCCGTGATTGTCGGTGAGCGTGCCGTGATCCATGACCTGCAGCAGCAGATTGTAGACGTCAGGATGCGCCTTTTCGATTTCATCGAGCAGCAGCACGCAGTGTGGATGCTTGGCGATGGCCTCGGTCAACAACCCGCCCTGATCGAACCCGACATAACCGGGCGGCGCGCCGATGAGGCGCGACACCGTGTGCCTTTCCATATATTCAGACATGTCGAAGCGCACGAATTCCACGCCCATGGCGATTGCCAACTGGCGCGTCACCTCGGTCTTGCCGACGCCCGTGGGACCGGAGAACAGGAAAGAGCCTACCGGCTTGCGCTGGTCGCCCAAGCCCGAACGCGACATTTTTATCGCGGCCGACAGAGCTTCGATTGCCTTGTCCTGGCCGAATATCGTCAGCTTTAGATTGCGCTCCAAATTCTTGAGCACGTCCCGATCCGACAAGGACACATTCTTCGGCGGAATTCTCGCAATCCGCGCCACTACATTCTCGATCTGCGTGACGGTCACCGAGCTGGCGCGCTTCTCCACCGGTTGCAGGCGCAGGTTCGCGCCCGCTTCATCGACCACGTCGATGGCCTTGTCGGGCATATGCCTGTCGTTGATATGGCGCGCCGCCAATTCCGCCGCGGCTTGCAACGCATCGTCTTCGTACTTGATGCCGTGGTGCTCTTCGTAACGCGTCTTCAGTCCGCGCAGAATATCGACCGTGTCCTGCACCGAAGGCTCGGTGATGTCGATCTTCTGGAAGCGGCGCGCGAGTGCGTGGTCCTTCTCGAATATCCCGCGATATTCGTTGTAGGTGGTCGACCCGATGCAGCGCAGATCGCCGTTGGCGAGCGCCGGCTTGATCAAGTTCGAGGCGTCCATCACGCCGCCCGAAGCCGCACCGGCGCCGATGACCGTGTGAATTTCATCGATGAACAGGATGGCTCCGGGCTGCTTCTTGACCTCGGCGAGCACTGCTTTAAGGCGCTTCTCGAAATCGCCTCGATACTTGGTGCCGGCGACCAGCGAACCCATGTCTAAAGAATAAATGGTGGCATCCAACAGCACGTCGGGTACCTGGTTCTCGACGATCATGCGGGCCAATCCTTCCGCAATCGCCGTTTTACCGACGCCCGCTTCACCCACATACAAGGGATTGTTCTTGCGCCGGCGGCACAAGATCTCGATGGTGCGTTCGACCTCGAGCTTGCGGCCGATCAAAGGATCAATCTTGCCGCGACGCGCCGAGTCGTTGAGATTCGTGGCGTATTTTTCCAAGGCACTACCGCCGCCGTCGCCCTCGCGCTCGGCATCCGGGGCGCTGCCGCTGTCGTCACGCTCGCTACGCTCCTCGCCGCCGGCCTTCGAGAGGCCATGAGCGATGAAATTGACCACATCCAGGCGCGACACGTCCTGCATGCTGAGCAGGTAGGCTGCATGCGACTGCTTCTCACTGAAAATCGCCACCAGCACATTGGCTACGGTGACCTCTTTCTTGCCGCTCGATTGGACATGAAACACAGCGCGCTGCAGCACGCGCTGGAACCCCAGAGTGGGTTGCACGTCCCGATCCTCGCCCGCCGGCAGCCGTGGCGTGGTTTGGTCGATGAATTGCTTCAATTCGGTCTTAAGTTTGGCGGTATCGGCGCCGCAGGACTTCAGCACCTCGCGCACTTTAGGGGTATCGACGATGGCGAGCAGCAGGTGTTCGACGGTCATGAATTCATGCCGCGCCTCTCGGGCCCCGGCAAACGCATCGTTCAAGCAAAACTCAAGTTCTTGACTTAGCACTTTATGCCTCTTCTAGCGTTGCCATCAGCGGATGCTGATGTTGGCGCGCATACGCGATCACCTGGGCCACCTTGGTCTCTGCAATCTCATAAGTAAATACCCCGCACACCCCCTTACCCTTGGTATGCACCTCCAGCATAACGCGAGTTGCTTTCGTGCGGTCCATCGCAAAGAAACGCTCCAGGATATCAACCACGAACTCCATAGGAGTGTAATCGTCATTGATCAGCACAACCTGATACAGAGGCGGACGCTTGAGCTTGGGCGCCGCTTCCTCGACGACCAAGCCTGTTCCGTCCCGACCACGTTCGATATCGCTCATGAATCATCAGTTTATAGGGTGCGTTATGACCGTTTACAAGACGTGTAAACTAAACCCTGCCGAAACCACCTGTCGCCGATCGGTGTCACTTTACTTTAACAAGTAAAAACAAATGCTTGAGCGATCAAGCGGGTAGCCCGTATGATTGTCGATCACGGTAACCATTCACAACTTTCATATGCTTGATACCCGAACACATGAATGGCTGTCCCGTCTGCAGGGCAACGGCCCACGGTTGGTATCTCTGGCCTTGGCCGCGCTCATCGCCGTGGAGCTGGCTAGGATGGCCATATCGCTGCTGAGCGGCAATCCCGTGAAATCTCCGCAACCGGTACTGACTAACATCGCACCGCGCGCCCAGCACGCCGCGCTCGACATTCAAAGCGTGGTTTCCGCCCACCTGTTCGGGGTCGCCACCGCCGATCCCAGCACTGAAGATCCGGCCAATGCGCCGCAATCAACCGCCAATTTGGTGCTTGCAGGCACGATTGCAACCCGAGACCCGAAGCGCGGCGTGGCCATCATCAGCGACGGCGGCCCGGCGAAGGTGTATTCAGTTGGCGACAATGTCGGCGGAGCCACCTTGCATTCGGTGTACCTGGACCATGTCACTCTCGATCGCGGCGGCGCGCTGGAAACCCTGTTGTTGCCCAGGCTGCTAGGGCCCGGCATGCACGCGTCACCGGTGGTGCGCCGCCTGAGCGGGGACCCGCGCACCGTGGCCGCGGTCGACAACATTCGTCGCTTGGTACAACAAGATCCCGGGATCCTCGATCAGGTCATGCGCACCGTACCCTCGTACGACAACAACGCCGGCAAACTTCGCGGCTTTCGTGCCTATCCGGGCCGAAATCGGCTGATCTTCAATAAACTGGGTCTTAAGCCGGGGGATTTGGTCACCGCCATCAATGGCACGGCGCTCGACGACCCTCAGCGCAGCCAAGAGGTGTTCAATACGATCCAGACATCCGACCATGTGACCGTGACCGTCGAACGCGCCGGGCAAAAGCAAGAAATCACGTTGAACATCGCGCAGGTCGCGGCACAGGCAACCAAGGACTTGGAGAGCGAACCCAGTCCCGGCGTGGGCCCGCTCCCCAATGGCGCCCCGCCGCCCTCCAGCTCCGTTCCCGCCGGCTCCAATGAGAATCCAAACGAATAGCGCTCGCCCCGGTCGAACGCGTTCAATATACGAGTAAACATGATGCCGAATTCAGCCAAACCGCAGCCGAAAGCCCGTATCGCAGCCGTCCTGGCGCTGGCGCTTACCGCGCCCACCATGCCGACGATGTTGCCGGCGGCGCCACGGGCGAGAGTTCAGGATGGCCCGACCATCACCCCCAACTACAAGGATGCGGACCTCAGTCAGATAATCCAAGCCGTGAGCGAAGTCACGGGCAAGAATTTCATCATCGATCCTCGCGTCAACGCCAAGGTCACCATGCTGTCGGCGACACCCATGTCTCCGGCTGCGTTCTATGAGGCGTTTCTGTCGGTACTGCAGGTGTATGGATACGTGGCCGTGCCCGCCGGCAAGGTCATCAAAATCATTCCAAATACGGATCAAAGGCAGGTGCCGGCGAACGACTTGCCAAACGACGTAAGCTCGACTTCGGATGAAGTGGTGACGCAAATCATCACCATGAAAAATGTCAGCGCGGCGCTGCTGGTGCCGCTGCTGCGGCCGCTCATCCCCCAATACGGGCACTTAGCCGCGTATCCCGGCGGGAATATGCTCATTATCTCGGACCGAGCCAGCAATGTGAGTCGCATCGTGCGCATTGTCCAGCGCATGGATGAAAGCGGCGATGAGCCCATCGAGGTGATTGCGCTGCACAACGCCAGCGCCGCCGATGTGGTGCGTATAGTCAATTCCCTGAATCAGGGCCAGGGCGCCGAGGGTGCCGGCGCTGCTGCCAAAATCGTCGCCGATGACCGGACCAACAACATCCTGTTGACCGGCGAGAAATCGCAGCGCTTGCGGCTCAAGGCATTGATCATCAACATGGACACCCCCCTGGCGACCGGCGGAGACACCCAGGTCAGGTATCTTCGCTACGCCGACGCCGAAAAGATCTCCGATAAGCTCAAGGGCCAAGCCACCGCCTCCGCTAAGGCGCAAGGAGGGCCCCCGTCGCCGGTCGCCGGCGGCGGGGGCACGTCCAACGTCGATGCCAGCGTCACTATTTGGGCGGACGTCGCCACCAACGCACTGATCATCACCGCGCCGCCAAAAATCATGAGATCGCTAATGGCGGTGATCGACAAGCTCGATATCCGCCGCGCGCAAGTCCAGGTCGAAGCCCTCATCGTCGAAATCGACGTCAACAAGAGTTCCAACCTCGGCGTGCAGTGGATTCTCTATGGCCAGGGCAACAGCACGGTGCCTGCGGGCATCACGAACTTTCCCAGCGGCGGCAACACCGGCATCGTCAATCTTGCGGCTGCCGCGCTGTCCGGCGGGGCCACCTCTGCCGCGGCAACGGGCGGCTCGGCTATTGCCAGCGCCATCGGTACCGGCGCCACCCTAGCGGTCGGGCGTTACAACCCCACCTCCGGAACGAACTTCGCCGCCATCGTGCAGGCATTGCGCAGTGACGGCTCCAGCAACATCATTTCCACGCCTTCGCTGATTACGATGAACAACGAGGAAGCCGAGGTGAAGGTCACGCAGGAGATCCCGCTGATTACGGGCTCCTATTCGAACAGCGCCACCGGCTCGGCAGGCGCCAGCCCGTTCACGACGATTCAGCGCCAGGAAGTGGGCACGATTTTGAAAGTCACGCCGCATATCAACGAGGGCAATTCCGTGCAGCTCAAAATCGAGCAAGAGGACTCTTCCCCCGGCGCCAAGCTCACCAATTCGGCTGATATCTCGACCAACAAGCGTTCCATCAAGACCACCGTGCTGATCGAAGACGGCGGCATCATCGTGCTCGGGGGCCTCATGTCGGATACGGTCTCGGAGAGCGAAGATCGCGTGCCGGTGCTCGGCGCTATTCCACTGCTCGGCAATCTTTTCAAGTCGCGCAGCGGCTCTCACCAGAAGAAGAACCTGCTGGTGTTCATACGTCCCAAGATATTGCGCGATGCGGACGCCACCGAAAGCACCAGCGAATCGAAATACAATGAAGTGCGCGAGGGTCAGAAATCCCTGAACCATGGGCACATCACCCTGCTGCCGGGGCAAAAGCAGCCCGTGGTGCCGCCCATGCCGCCAGGATCGGGTTTGCCTGCGGCGCCGCCGGCCGGCGCGAATGCCCAGGGCGCCACGCCGGACGTTGTCCCACAGCCGCCGCCTCTGCCGCAGCCGCCAGCGGCGCCTGCAACCTCGCCGAACCCATGAACGCGGAGCTCCAAGATTCCGACGTGCAGCGCAAGCTGTCGTTTCCGTTCGCGAAACGGCACGGCGTCTTGGTTCGCGGCATCGCCGATGGAGTCGCGGACACGGTCTGCCGTCCGGGCGTCACCCCGCAAACACTCGCCGAGGTGCGCCGCTTCGTCGGCGTTCCCTTGAAACTCGAGCGCGTATCGGTCGAGTCCTTCGATTCCATGCTGCGCATCGCCTACGAGGCGGGTTCCGGCGCCGCCATGCAGATGCTGGAAGGCCTGGACGACAACACCGACTTGGCCCATTTGGCCGAGGACATTCCTGAATCCTCCGACCTGTTGGAAAGCGATGACGAAGCGCCGATCATCCGCTTGATCAATGCGCTGCTGACCCAGGCGGTGAAGGAAAACGCGTCGGATATTCACATCGAACCCTACGAAAATCGCCTGGTGATCCGGTTTCGCGTGGACGGTGTGCTGCGCGAGGTCCTGCAGACCAAGCGCGCCGTGGCGCCGCTGGTGGTCTCGCGCATCAAGGTCATGTCCAAACTCGACATTGCAGAGAGACGCCTGCCGCAAGACGGCAGAATTTCGCTGCGCATCGCCGGGCGCGCCGTCGACGTGCGGGTCTCCACCCTCCCATCGGGGCACGGCGAGCGCGTGGTGCTGCGGCTACTCGACAAGCAAGCCGGGCGCATAGAGCTTACCTCGCTCGGAATGGACCCGCGCACCCAGGAAATCATGGATGAAATCATCCATAAGCCGCACGGCATCATTTTGGTGACCGGACCCACCGGTTCGGGCAAAACCACGACGCTGTACGCCGCCCTCGAACGCATCAACGACAATACCCGCAATGTCATGACCGTCGAGGACCCCATCGAGTACTACATCGACGGCATCGGCCAGACTCAGGTGAACACCAAAGTCGAGATGACCTTCGCACGCGGCCTGCGGGCCATCCTTAGACAGGATCCCGATGTGGTCATGGTCGGTGAAATTCGTGACCTGGAGACGGCGCAGATCGCCGTGCAGGCGAGTTTGACGGGACATCTGGTGCTTTCCACCCTGCACACCAACACCGCCGTGGGCGCGGTCACGGCTGCGCGACATGGGCATCGAACCGTTCCTGCTGTCCTCGAGCCTGATCGGGGTGCTCGCGCAGCGCCTGGTGCGCGTGCTCAATCCGGGGACGCGCGAAGCCTTTATGGCGGGCGAATATGAACGCCGCCTCTTGAATCTGGACTCGAAGGGAAGCCCGGTGCAGCTCTACCGTCCGAGCAGCGAGCCCGGGAACGGCTACCGTGGACGAACCGGCATCTACGAGCTGATCGCGGTGGACGATCACATGCGCACCATGATCCATGACGGGTCTGCCGAACAGGAGTTGGAACGTTACGCGCGTTCGGCGAGCCCCGGCATTCGCGACGACGGCCGCAGAAAGGTGATGGCCGGAGAAACCACGCTCGAAGAAGTGCTGCGCGTCACCCGCGAGGACTGATGGGGGCGTTCGAATACACCGCTCTCGATGCTCAGGGTCGGGAACGCAAGGGACTGATCGAGGGCGACACCCCCAAGCATGTCCGCCAGCTGCTGCGCGAGAAGCAGCTGCTGCCCATGGAGATCCAGGAGACCGCGCAGCGCGAGCTGAAGAAAAGCCGCGCCCGCGGCTTGATGCGCCGCGGTCTGTCCACGCTCGATCTAGCCTTGCTGACGCGCCAGCTGGCCACTTTGCTGCGGTCGGGACTGCCGCTGGAAGAGTCGCTGCAGGCGGTCGCGGAGCAAACCGAGAAACCGCGGGTCCAGAGAATCTTGCTGGGCGTGCGCAGCAAGGTAGTCGAAGGTCACCCGTTGGCGGACGGTCTGCGGGATTTTCCGCAGGCCTTCCCGGAAATCTATCGCGCCACCGTGTCCGCCGGCGAGCAGTCCGGCAAGCTCGACTCGGTGCTGGAGCGATTGTCGGATTACACCGAATCGCGCCAGGTCATGGGCCAGCAAGTCAGCAACGCGCTGGTGTATCCCATCGTGTTGATTGTCCTTTCCTTCGCCATCGTGTCCTTTTTGCTGGCATACGTGGTGCCGCAAGTCGTCGCGGTCTTCGAATCCGGCCACCAAGAGCTGCCGATCGCCACGCGCATCCTCATCGGTATGAGCGACCTCATCCGCCACTACTGGTTTTACGCCCTGATCGTGATCGCGGCCGCGACCTGGGTATTCTTGCGATGGCTCAAGGCGCCGGAGGCGCGCTTGCGGTTCGATCGCTTTCTGCTGCGGGTGCCGCTGGTGGGAAAGCTCATTCGCGGCCTCAACACCGCCCGATTTGCCCGCACCTTCAGCATTCTTACCGCGAGCGCCGTACCCGTGCTCGAAGCGCTGCGAATTTCCGCCGAAGTGGTCAACAGCCTGCCCATGAAAAAAGCCGTCGAGGACGCGGCGCTGCGTGTTCGCGAAGGGGCGCCCATAGGCAAGTCGCTCGCCGCGCGTAAGCTCTTCCCGCCTATGATGATTCACCTGATCAGCAGCGGCGAAAGCAGCGGTGAGCTGGAAAAAATGCTCGAGCGCGCCGCTACAAATCAGGAACGCGAGATGGACGGGCTGCTCTCGACCATGACCAATCTGCTGGGGCCGTTCATGGTGGTATTCATGGGCGCCATCGTCATGTTCATCGTCATTGCGCTGCTACTGCCGATTTTCCAGCTCAACGAGCTCGTCAAATGAAAGACTGTGCGCCAGGGTATTGCGCCTAGGCCGCCTTTCCGTTTATAACGCGCGCATGTCGGTTCAATGGTGAAGAGCCAAGCTACAGCAGCATGAGCGAAAAACCCGAAGCGGACGAATTCGAGGAAGAGGACGCCGAAGACGCGGCTCCCGGCGGCGACGAGGTCGACGTCGATCACATCATGCGCGATGTCGAGTCGCAGCGCCGCCGTGCCCCCAAAGGCACGGAACCCACCTGGCGCCGCCTGGAACGGGTGATGGAAGAACGCCGCACCGCAGAACTGCTCAGCGACTTCGACGACTATAAAATCAGCGACGCAGACGATTCCAGCGGCCGGGACGAATCCGACGAGCCGCCGGCGCGCGCGGAAAAAACACCGCAAAAGAACAAGAAATCCCGCTGAACGGGCAATCAGATTTCGTTGCGCTTGGCGAACCGGCCGATATGATCGGCCGCGCGGAATGCCAGCGCCTGAATGGTCATGGTCGGCTGGCCACGCCCCGAGGTGACGAAACTCGAGCCATCGCAGAGAAATAGATTGGGAACATCATGGGTACGGTGGTACTTGTCGATCACCGAAGCCGCCGGATCGTTGCCCATGCGACAGGTACCTAATAAGTGGACCCCCCAAGCGCTGTCCTGCACGTCGTCGCGCCAGACCTTTTGCGCTCCGGCCGCCTGCATGATCTCGACCTGGCGGTCCTGGAGAAAACGCGTGAAGGCAAGATCGTCGGGATGGTCCTTGTAGGTTACCCGCATGGCGGGAATACCCCAGGCGTCTTTGAGCTTCGGATCGATGCTGACGCTGTTGGTCTCCACGGCCAGCGAGGTCGTGTGACCAGCCGAATACATGGATCGCGGAAATGCCTCGATTCGCGCCTTTAAGTCGGCACCCCAGCGCGGCAAGTCGCTGCCGCTGGACATGGCCCAAATCGCCGGCTGCGGACCGATGCGCGCATCGATGCCGCCACCGCCGTAGAAGCCGCGCTTCGGGTCAGAGTCGTAAAAATCATGCACGACGCGCGTCACTTGCACGCTCTTGTACTCGTTGAGTTCATGTTCGAAGGCCGCATGTACCCCGACGCCCTGATTGAACATGAGATACTTGCCCACCAAACCGCTGGAGTTCGCCAGCCCGTCGGCAAAGCGGCTGCTGGTGGAGTTGAGCAGCAAGCGCGCCGTCTCCGCTCCGTTCGCGGACAAGACAACGGCCCGGGCTCTTTGGAAGTGTTCGCGCTTGTCGCCGTCGAAGTAGTGCACGCCGGTAGCCCGGCCGGCGGCATTGGTCGCCACTTGGTATACATAGCTGCGAGCCCGCACTTCGCAGCGGCCCGTCGCCTCGGCCTCCGGAATCATGGTGTACAGCGATGAGGACTTGGCGCGCGCCTCGCAGCCGAATCCCATGCAGAATCCGCAGTGAATGCAAGCCGGGCGGCCGCGAAACGGCTGCGACGCAATGGCCATCGGCGCCGGAAACGGATGCAGTCCCAGCTTGCGGGCGCCGCGCTCGAGCAGCACGCCCGAGGATTTAACCGGCAGTGGCGGCATGGGATAGGGCTTGGTGCGCGGCGGATCGAAGGGGCTCGCATAGGCAAGCCCCGAGACGCCAACCTCCCACTCCACCTTGGTGTAGTACGGCTCCAGCTCCTGATAGGAAATGGGCCAGTCGGCAAACCCCGTGCCGGGAATGGATCCCAGGGCGCTGCGCTCGTTGAAGTCGATCTCGTGAAATCGCCAGAAATTCGCCGTGAAATGGTTGCTGCTGCCTCCGACGAGACGCGCATAAAGCGCGGGCTGTGTGCCTCGCGATACCTCCGCGATGGCACCGGGATTCCTGCGGAAGGTTTGCGGACTTGAGCTTGGGTCGACCGTAATCCCACTGAGAAAGAAGTACTTCAGCTCATCGTGTTCGAAATCGGCGGGCGAGAACCGCGGACCCTGCTCGAATACCAGTACGGTGAAACCCGCCTGCGACAACTCGCGCGCCACCACCCCGCCGGCTGCCCCCGATCCCACCACCGCGAAATCCACCGTCTCGCCAGGCTTGAAACGCCGAGCGGTCATGCCGATGGCTCCGTCGAGTACGGCACGAAGCCGATATATTCGCGATCGTAGTAACCGAAGGGGGGCGTGAAGGCATGCTGGTCGGCAAACCCCATCATGGTCCAGCCAGAGCCGTGGTAGTTGCCGCCGTACTTCGGCGAAGAGAACATCCCCAGCAAGGTCAGGGTGCGAACGGTGTCGAAGAACGGCGTTGCATCCACGGTTTTCAGATAGGCAAATTGCCGCTCCGGTTCAGCCTTGGCAAAAGAGGCAGCTGCCGGATCCCATGCGCGAAACCTCGCCTGAAAGTCCACGAGACCCGGGCGAAAATCGGGGGCCCAGGCGGAGAAAAACGTCGCCAGCGCACGATCGATGAAATACACCGCATGCGCCTCCCGCGCACCGGGGGTCGCGCCGCTGGGGACGATTTGCGAACAAATCGCCTCGACGTCGGCCGCGTCGGCTGCATTTAGAAAATCGAACCCCACGGGATCCGCAATCGCCGGCCTGTGCTCGGCATGATGAGCGGCGGCCGCGATCGATGGCCACTGCGCTGCGATCCAAACACCGGTCAGGAATCCGCCGCTCGAAAGCAGAAACGAACGTCGTGAATTGTCGTCTTGATCGCCGTCGGCTGGATTCATGAGTTGCCCTTCCTCTATATTAGATTTCATTGCGCTTGGCAAACCGCCCGATGTGGTCTGCCGCGCGAAAGCTAAGCGCCTGAACGGTCATCGTCGGCTGACCTCGTCCGGAAGTGACGAAGCTCGAACCGTCGCAAACAAACAGGTTCGGGACGTCGTGAGTGCGGTGATATTTGTCCACCACCGACGTGGCGGGGTCGTTACCCATTCTGCAGGTGCCGAGCAAGTGCACTGCACCCCTTGATATACGTTGCTCCGCTCTCCAGACATTCTGTGCGCCCGCGGCCTGCATGATCTCGACCGATCGATCCTGTAGAAAACGCGCCGTAGCCAGATCGTCGGGATGATCCTTGTAGGTCACGCGAATCGCCGGAATTCCCCAGGCATCCTTCAGCATAGGATCGATGCTGACGCTATTGGTCTCAACCGCCAACGACGTGCAATGTGCCGTTGACAACATTGATCGCGCAAAGCCCTCGAGCCGCGCTTTGAGATCCGGCCCCCAGCGCGGTAAGTCTCCTCCCGCCGCGAGCGCCCAGCCGATGGGCTGCGGACCCATGCGGGCGTCGATGCCGCCGCCGCCGTAAAACCCCCTCTTTGGATCGGTGTCGTAGAAATCATGGAGTATGCGCGTCACTTGCACACTCTTGTATTCGTTGAGCTCATGCTCGAATTGCGCATGCACGCCGGCGCCTTGATTGAACATCAGGTATTTGCCGACCAGGCCGCTCGAATTCGCGAGACCGGCCGGGAATCGGCTGCTAGCCGAATTGAGCAGCAGGCGCGCGGTTTCACCGCCGTTGGCCGACAGCACCACCGCCCGCGCCTTTTGGAAGCGCTCGCGTTTGTGCTCATCGAAATACATCACCCCTGTGGTACGTCCGCGCGAGTTCACCGCGACTTGAAACACGTAGCTGTGCGGCCGAATTTCGCAGCGGCCGGTGGCTTCGGCCTCCGGAATCATCGTGTACAAGGTCGATGACTTGGCCATCACTTCACAACCGAAGCCGATACAGAAGCCGCAGTGCGCGCAAGCAGGCCGCCCGCGGTAGGGTTGGGAGAGAATGGCCATGGGCGCAGGAAACGGATGCAGCCCCAGTTTGCGCGCCCCGCGCTCGAACAGTACGCCGGATGACTTCACCGGCAACGGCGGCATCGGATAAGGCTTGCTGCGCGGCGGATCGAAGGGACTCGCGTAGGCAAGACCCGAAACACCGACCTCCCACTCTACCTTGGTGTAGTAGGGTTCGAGTTCCTGGTAGCTGATCGGCCAGTCGGCGAAGCCGGTGCCGGCAATGCCCCCGAGCAGGCTTCGCTCCTGAAAATCGTGCTGATGAAAACGCCAGAAATTGGCGGTGAAGTGATTGCTGCTGCCGCCGACCATGCGCGCGTAGATCAGCGGATTACCCATCCGCGGACGCTGCGCGGTGTGCGCCGGATCATCCCTGAAGGTCTGCGGGCTGAGCGCGGGGTCGTTGGTGATGCCGCTCAGATAGTTGTATTTGAGTTCGTCGTGCTCGAAATCGGCCGACGTCAGGCGCGGCCCCTGCTCCAGCACCACGACGCTGAAACCCGCCTGCGCCAATTCCCGCGCCATCACGCCGCCCGCCGGCCCCGAGCCGACGACGGCGAAATCTACGGTCTCGCTGTGCTTGAACTTGCGAACCGTCACGAATGCAGTTTGGCGTGTGGAAACAAGAGTACCCTCTTGAAGTTGCCTCGATCCTGCGCTTCGTCCAAACCGCGAGTCAAGGTCGAATGCATTGCTCAGGTACGGCCGTGGTGCGCGCGCCGCCGATTTGCGCAGCGTTGTTGCGCCGTGAATCCCTACACTGTCTTTGCGGGTCCATTTAGTGAAAATTCCGCGACGCCACGGCCAGGTCTCCCAGCATCGCCGAGAGATTCGTCAGCCGCTGCGCGATCACATGCTGCACAGCGCCCTCGCGCTGTAACTTGCCCTGCACCTCGAGCAGACATGACTCGAGCAATGCCGCTCGCTGCGCGACGGCGACACTGTTCCACACGATCAGATTCACGTAGCCGGTTTCATCCTCCATGGTGATGAAGATCACTCCACTCGCACTACCCGGCCGCTGACGCGAGATGACCAGACCCGCCGTCCTTACCCATTTTCCATCCGGCTGCGCCCATAGGTCCTGAGTCGGCAGCACACCGCGCCGCCGCAGCTTCTCGCGCAACAGGCTCAAGGGATGGCGACGCAGCGTCAGCCCGGTGCTGTCGTAGTCGGCGACGATGTCCTGACCTTCGCGCGGCGCCCGCAGCAACGGGATGCCTTCCTCCTGTACCGTCGCGGCGGGCAGCAAAGGCAGGGCACGTTCCACTGCCGTGACCTGCCACACCGCGCGATGCCGATGTCCCGCAAGACCGGCGAGCGCGGCGGCGGCGGCAAGCGCCTCCAGATCCCGCCTCTCAAGCTCTCCCCGTTCCGCAAGATCGGCGATGCCGTCAAAAGCTCGCAGGGTCCGTGCCGCCAGCAGCCGAGCCGCTCCCTCCTTCGATAAGTTCTTCACCAAACGCAGCCCTAGGCGCAGCGCCGGGCGGCCGTCGGCTCGCCGTTCGAGAGTGCAATCCCAGTCGCTGCTCGCCGCATCGACGGCACGCACTTCCACGCCGTGGGTGCGCGCATCGCGCACCAATTGCGCCGGTGCATAAAAGCCCATGGGCTGACTGTTGATGAGCGCCGCGCAAAATGCCGCCGGCTCGTAGTACTTCAACCAGGCGGAGGTGTATACCAACAGTGCAAAGCTGGCCGCATGCGCTTCGGGAAATCCGTATTCACCGAAACCCAGTATCTGACTGAATATCCGCTGAGCAAAACTTTCAGGGTAGCCTCGCTCACGCATGCCGTCGATCAATTGCCGCTGGAAAGGCTCCAAGCCGCCTTTGCGCTTCCAAGCCGCCATCGCACGGCGCAGCCGATCCGCCTCGCCCGGCGTGAATCCGGCCGCGACTATCGCCAGCTGCATGACTTGCTCCTGAAAAATCGGCACGCCCAAGGTGCGCTTGAGCACCGCCTCGACCGCTTTGCTGGGATAGGTCACCGCCTCTTCGCCGCTGCGGCGGCGCAGGTACGGATGCACCATTTCTCCTTGGATCGGGCCGGGACGGACGATGGCCACTTCGATCACCAGATCGTAGTAATTCTGCGGCCGCAATCGCGGCAGCATGGACATTTGCGCCCGTGATTCGATTTGAAACACGCCTACGGTATCGGCACGGCAAATCATCTCGTACACGGCCGGATCCTCGACCGGCACCGTCGCCAGATTGAGTTCGCCCGTGACCGCGCATGAACCGCCGAATCCGTTGATGAGTTGAAACGTCTTGCGTATCGCGCTCAACATGCCAAGCCCAAGCACGTCCACTTTCAGCAATCCCAGCGCATCGAGATCGTCCTTGTCCCATTCGATCACCGTACGATCGGGCATGGCCGCATTCTCGATGGGCACGAGTTCATCCAAACGCCCGCGCGCAATGACGAAACCCCCCACATGCTGTGAGAGATGGCGGGGAAAGCCCAAGATTTCCGCCGCGAGCGCGATGAGGCGCGCAATCACGGGGTCTTCGGGATCGAAACCGCAGGCTCGGATGCGACCCGGATCGATGCTCTGTCCGTCCCACCATTGCATGCCGCGCGCGAGCTTGTCGACTTGCGCAAGATCCAACCCCAGGGCCTTGCCGACATCGCGCAGAGCGCTGCGTGGACGGTAGCAGATGACGGTGGCCGCCAGGGCCGCGCGCTCGCGGCCGTACTTCCCATAGATATACTGGATCACCTCTTCGCGCCGCTCGTGCTCGAAATCCACGTCGATATCGGGTGGCTCGTTGCGTTCCTTGGAAATGAAGCGCTCGAACAGCATGGACATGCGCGAGGGATCCACCTCGGTTACGCCCAAGCAATAACAGACCGTGGAGTTGGCCGCTGAGCCGCGGCCTTGACAGAGTATTCCCCGCGAACGCGCGTGCTCAACGATATCGTGCACGGTCAGAAAGAAGGGCTCGAATTTGAGCTCGGCGATCAAACGCAGTTCGTGTTCTATACCCTCGCGCACGGCGTGAGGCACGCCCGCCGGCCATCTGTGCGCGCAGCCTCGCATCGTCAGGTCACGCAAGTGACTCGTGGGCGTGGCGCCGGCGGGCACTATTTCTTCCGGATATTCGTACCGCAATTCATCGAGTTTAAAAGTGCAGCGCTCGGCGATCTCGAGCGTTTGCGCCAACAACGCGGCGGGGTATAGCTCGCGCAGGCGTTGCACGGGCCGCAAACAGCGCTCGCCGTTCGGAAATACGGCGAACCCCAAGGCTTGCAGCGGCGTGTTCAGCCGAATCGCGGTCAACACATCTTGCAGGGCGCGGCGGCCGCGGCGATGCATGTGCACATCGCCGGCGGCTACTCGGGGCAATTCCAGCTCTTTACCCAGCGTTTCGAGCAAATCCAAACGGCGCGCATCGAAGCCGCCGGTCAGTAATTCCACGCCCAGCCATAAGCGCCCCGGGAATCGTTCGCGCAACCACAGCCCATCCCCCTCCTGCCGCCGCGGCGACGCATCGTCGGCGCGCGGCAGCCAGATGATCAAACACCCATCGAGTGCATTCTCGAGGTCGTGGCGCGCAAGCGCGTAACGGCCTTTGACGCCGGCGCGGCGCGCCCGGCTGATCAAGCGGCTCATGGCGCCATAGCTCGCGCGATCGGTGGCCAGCACCACGAGCTTGAGCTCATCGATGCAGGTGAGCTCCGTGCCGATGATCAGCGGCAGCCTAAGCTGCTTGGCGGCGACGTGGGCGCGCACCACGCCCGCTAGCGAGCATTCGTCGGTGAGCGCCAAGCCGCGGTAATTCAAACGCTTGGCCTGAGCGACTAATTCTTCGGGCTGCGAAGCGCCGCGCAAAAAAGAGAAATTACTCAAGGCATGGAGTTCGGCGTACACGACTCGGCCTTAAGCGTGGCCACCGTTCAAGCGAACATCCCGTGCAAATACCAACGCTTGGAGCGGCGCTCCTGAAAAACCCAAAGCTTTGCGCTTGTGCGTTGCAGCGCATCTGCGCCCCGAGATGGATGGGGGTCGGGGGCCCGATGCACACCAGGAGTTTGGCGTGCAATATAGTAATCGCGCGCCACGCCCTTACCGTCCCACCAACCGCTCTCGATGCGTTCAGGACCCTCCTCCAGAATCAACCCGATTTGATGACGCTGCAGCTCCAGCTCCAGCTCCGGCAATGGCAGCGGTGCATCCAGCAACCACACGGGGCGCGGCAGGCCATGGCCGGCACTCTGATCGACTCTCTTCTCGCCCCCACGCCAGACGGAGGTCAGCGGCAGTTCATGGACGCGCCGCCAGGCCGCTTCGGGCCGATGTTCAGGAATGGCAATAACTCCATAAACCGCATCCTCGCCCAAGCGCGCGCGCAAACGCTCCACCAATTGCGGCACTCCATCGCACCCGCAGCCTGCGCCCCCACCGGTGCCTGCCGATCCGGCAAAGGCATCGCGCGAGCCGGCCGCAAGCGGCTGCAAGGAACCGGAGATCAATTCCATGCCTCGGACCGGTGCGGCAAGCTCGAGCCTTCCTAGCTTCTGGGCAAGCACATCCGTCAAGCGGCGACGCTCGCTCGTGATGCTCGCCAGTCCAAAATGCACGCAAGTCGCGGGCTTCGCACGATGCCGCAGCTTCAGCCGCATCGCCTGCACGCCCGCCTGACGCTCCCGCAAAAATTGCGCACAGGCCGCGATCAGCGGCTCCAGTGCCTTTTCCAGGTAAGCGACATTCTCGATCTCGGTCTCGAAATCACAGCGCGCCCGAAAGCGTTCACGCGGCACAAACGCTCTGCGCGGCGCGAATTGCCTTCCCAGCGCAATGTCGAGATCCTGTACCGTCGCAGTCCCCACACGGCGTGCGAGACCGGCACGCGGCAGGCGCAGCAATTCACCCATGCGCGCCACACCCATGGCGCGCAAAGTTTGCAAGCGCTCGATATCCCAACCCGTACAAACAATGGGCAATCCCGCTAGATGGCCTGGCAGCGCCGCGATATCTTCAATCTGTACCGGTTGATCGGCGCGCGCGAACCAGAGCGCCGCCAAAGCCGATGGAGCCGTGGCGCTATGCGCCGGCAGCGCTAGCCGCCGCCAACAGGCATCGATGTCGGCATGCAAACGCTCAAGGGGACCCAGTAGCTTCAGGCTGCCCTTGATTTCCAGCAGCAAAGCATTGGGCGGTTCGATGCTGACGAAGGAGGTAAATTGTTGCGCATGCATGCAGAGGCGCTGCAGTACGACGGCGGAATGTTCCACGTCGGTCAGCTCCGGAAATACAGCGGCATACCAAAGCTGCTTTGCACGCGAGTGGCCGACTGTTTGCGGCGTCGGCGGTACACCGCCTGCCTTCAGTGACTGCAGCGCAGATCGCCGCGCCAGGGGTGGCATGGGGGATGAGGGCATGGGCTGTGACGAGGCGGGCGTCGACGCTGACGATGCGTCGGCTTCGGCAAATAGGTCTGCTGTCCTCGATTTCGCTGTGCGGGATTTCATGCACTGCTCAGATCGACCGGGCCGGGTCGGCCGCCTTGCACCTTGAGTAGATCGATACGCGTCTCATGCACACCGCGGCTCACAGCCAAACGCAGGCTAGCGGGCGAAGACTCGAAACGATGCCGCTCGGGGCGAAACAGCACACCCAGTGCACCGCTCGCCTCGGCCGCAAGCTTCAGACGCCGCAACCAGCGATCATCGGTACCTTTCAACCAAAGCAGCACCGCGGCGCAGACACCCGAGCTCAGAGCCTGCTCAGCGGCCCACAAAGCTTCCGTTGCACTGGCGGGCCGCACGATCAGCAAACGCCCCAGTTCGATTCCCTGCTGCGCTAAGGCCGGGGCATAAGGCTCATAGGGTGGTGCAATCCACACCAGCCAGGGACCCTCCTCGGTCCTGCCTTGGCCGATCCTGCGTTGGCATTCCACCAAAGCCGGCAAAAAAAGCTGCACCTCGCCCATGCCGGTATCATCCAGCAGTACCTCGATGAGCGACGCCGTCGGCCACCCGCCCCCGGGCAGACGCGCATCCAGCGCGCGTTTACCGGTGGACCAAACCGGACGAGTGGGGGCAGCCGAGGCGTCTTTTAACTTCCAAACCCGCGCATCGGCCAAAACATCCGCGAGAGATGCTGGTTCACGCGGCATCCACGTCTTTACCGCGACGCAGAACCCCGACCACCACCCCTTCGATAATCATGGGCTGTTCTTTGAGATCGACACGAATGGGTTCGAAATCGGCATTTTCGGGCAGCAGCCACACGATGGTGCCTTCTTGCCGGTAGCGCTTGACGGTGACTTCGTTTTCCAAGCGCGCGACCACGATTTGGCGATTACGCACCTCGGGGGTGCGATGCACGGCCACCAGGTCACCATCCAGGATGCCGGCATTTTTCATACTCATGCCCTGCACTTTCAGCAAGTAATGCGGCTGGGGTTGGAATAACTGCGGGTCGATCTGGTAGCGCGTCTCGATATGCTCTTCGGCCAAGATCGGGCGACCCGCCGCCACACGCCCGATGAGCGGCAAACCCAATTGTTCACGCAGAATGTCCTTGAGTTGGATGCCGCGTGAAGCGCCGGGGATGAGATCGATGACGCCCTTGCGCTGCAGAGCGCGTAAGTGGTCCTCGGCGGCATTCGGTGACTTGAAGCCCAGAGTGCGGGCGATTTCCGAGCGCGTGGGCGGCATCCCGCTCTCCATAATAGCGTCTTGAATGAGCCTGAGGATCTGGGTTTGGCGCGGGGTAAGGTCCGACATGCATCACCTGTATATGTAGCCAGTGACTGTTATTATATACAGTCTTCGGGCACTGGCAAGTCCAGCGACGGCACGGTAATTTGCCGAACCATTTATTGAACGGGGATCTCATGACACAAGAAAAACAACACCGTTCCCGAGACCGCTTACTCGGTATGGATCAACCCATCACGCGGCGCGATTTCTTGAACGGGATCGCCATCGGAGCCACCGCCGCGGCCGCCTCAGGACCCCTGCTCGCGGCATCGATGCCGGACCCCGCCGCACGTGCTCTGCCGGGTGCGTCCCCGCTACCCCCCGCCGCCCAAGACGCTTTTGGCTACTATCCACCGCTGCTCACAGGTCTGCGCGGCAGCCACCCCGGCTCCTTCGAGGACGCGCATGCATTGCGCGATAGCCATACCTGGCCGACCGCCACGGATACCGGCCAGGAATACGATCTGATCATCGTGGGTGGCGGCATCAGCGGCCTCGCTGCCGCGCACTTTTATCGCGCGCAGGCCAAGACCGAGAGCCGCATCCTCATTCTCGACAATCACGATGATTTCGGCGGCCACGCCAAACGCAACGAATTCAACTTGGACGGCCACCTGAATATATTGAACGGCGGCACCCTGGAAATCGATAGTCCGCGACCCTATGGTCCCATCGCTGCGAACTTGTTGACGACTCTCGGCGTCGACGTGCCGAAACTCATCAAGACGACTCAGAACCTTGAGTTCTACCAAAGCCTTGGTCTGCAAAGCGGCGTGTTCTTCGATCGCGAGACCTTCGGCGCCGACAAGCTCAGCGTGGGCCTCGAACGCGGTCCGCTCAAGGAGCTGCTGGCGCAGGCCCCATTGTCCGCGGCCGCGCGCGCAGCAATCGTCCAGATTCAAGAAGGCAACATCGATTACCTACCCGGTCTATCATCCGACGAAAAGAAGCAGCGCCTGTCGCGCATGAGCTACGAAGCGTTTCTGCGCGACGTGGTCCATGTCGAGCCCGCCGTACTCAATTTCTATTACGCGCGCACCATGGGTGAATGGGGAGTCGGCACCGATGCCGTGTCCGCCCTCGACTGTTGGGGTATCGGTCTTCCCGGATTTCAAGGCATGAATCTGGCTAAGGGCTCGATTCGGCGCATGGGTTTTACACCGGCGGGATACGAAGACACCGGAGGCTCGTTCCGCCTACATTTTCCCGACGGCAACGCGACCATCGCCCGCCTCCTGGTGAGAAATCTTATACCGAGCGCGGTGCCCGGCAGCAGCGCAGAAGATGTGGTCACCGCGCGCGTCAATTATGCCCAGCTCGATCGCGACGCCGCGCCGGTTCGTGTGCGATTGAACAGCATCGCCATCCGCGCACGCCATATCGGCGATCCCAAATCGGCCGATCAAGTGGAAGTCACTTACCTGCGCGGCGGTCAGGCATTCACGACGCGGGCTCGCGGCGTGGTGCTGGCCGGTTACAACATGATGATCCCGTATTTATGCCCCGAACTGCCGGCCGCCCAGAAAGACGCGCTGCACAAGCTGGTCAAGACCCCGCTGGTCTATACCAGCGTTGCATTGCGCAACCGGCAGGCATTCGACACGCTGAAAGTTCACCGGGTCTATGCACCGGGTAGTTTTCATACGTATTTCCATTTGAACCCCCATGTCCACGTCGGCCGCTATGAGAGCCCGAAATCCGTGAACGACCCCATTCTCGTGCACATGGTGCGTACGCCCTGCAAGCGCGGGCTGCCCGAACATGAGCAGAATCGCGCCGGGCGGGCCGAATTATTGGCCACTTCCTTCGAGACCTTCGAGCGCAATATCCGTGAGCAGCTCGGTCGCACACTGGCAGCGGGAGGTTTCGATCCCGCTCGCGATATCACTGCCATCACCGTGAATCGTTGGCCTCACGGCTACGCGCCGGAATACAACCCACTGTTCGATCCGGACGTACCCGAGGCCGAGCGGCCGCATGTCGTCGGGCGTGCGCGATTCGGTCGCATAGCCATTGCCAACTCCGATTCCGGCGGCGCGGCGTATACGGATACGGCCATCGACCAGGGCCATCGCGCCGTGGTGGAACTGCTGCAGGGATAGTGGGCTAGGGTCGATTTGAGCTGTAAAATTTACATTCGGGAGCGCATTTGTAATGATGATTTAATTTCTCAGATTGGATCTGGAGGAAAATAGTCGCCGAGAACCGACAAATAGCGCATTTCAGTTGCATTCGACGCGCGAATTTGGCTTTATGTACGACTGTGCTGCGACGCAGACGGGCCCGACGACGCGACTGGGCCGATGCGGACGGCACTTCGGACTTTCCGATACGAATGAATTAACCCTAGGGGAATTTTTTATGACATTGACCACCACTCTCAAGGCCTCTCTCGCCGTGGCTTGCCTTGTTGCCTTCGCAGGCTGCACGGATCTGAAGCCCATCCAAGCCCAGATTGACGACCTGAAATCACAAATCACTCAGAACACCGCCAACGATCAGAAGATTGCGGCCGAAGCGGCTGCGGCGCAGAGCGCCGCTGCCGGTGCCCAGTCTGCCGCTTCCGGCGCGCAAAGCACGGCGAATCAGGCGTTGTCGACCGGCCAGTCGAATTCGACGGCCATTGAAGCGATCAACGAGAAGATCGATCGCATGTTCAAGAAGTCAGTGTCGAAGTAAGTCGAGCATTTGCTTGAGACTGAACGCCGCGGGTCACACCGCGGCGTTTTTTTTGGCGCAGTCGCGCCGAAAAACCCACGGTCGGTCAATAGCGAATGAGGGCCGACCCCCAGGTAAAACCGCCGCCGAAGGCCTCCAGCAGCAGGAGTTGGCCGCGCTTGATGCGGCCGTCGCGTATGCCCGTATCGAGAGCCAAAGGCACCGAGGCGGCGGACGTGTTGCCTTGATCCTTGATGGTCACTATGACCTTCTCCATCGGTAGGTCGAGCCGCTTGGCTATCGCCTCGATGATTCGAATATTCGCCTGATGCGGAATCAGCCAATCGAGCTGCTCCTTGCTGATTCCATTGGCGTTTAGCGTCTCCGTCACTAGGTGTCCCAGCGTGTTGACGGCGACCTTGTAGACCTCGTTACCCCTCATCTGCACGCCGGCCTTGCCTTCGCGCACCAATTTGAATCCCTTGGATACCCCATCCGGATACAGCAACAAATCCTTGTACTTACCGTCGGAATGTAGGCGCGTACTGATGATCCCGGGCTCGCTCGAGGGCGTCAGGATCACGGCGCCGGCTCCGTCCGCAAATAGCACGCAGGTGCCCCGATCGTTCCAATCGACGATTCGCGTCAGGGTTTCCGCACCCACCACCAGGGCGCATTTCGATTCGCCCAGTCGAACGAATTTGTCCGCCACGCTCAGCGCATAGACGAAGCCGGTGCAAGCCGCTTCCAGACTGAATGCCGGACACCCATGAATCCCCAGACGGTCCTGCAGCAAGGTGCCCACGTTCGGAAATACGAGATCCGGCGTCGTCGTGCCGACGCAGATCAGATCGATCTCACCGGCGCTCACGCCGGCGTCCAGCATCGCGCGCCGCGACGCATGTTCCGCAAGATCGGTCGTAGTCTCGCCCTCAGCCGCCACGTGACGCCGCTCGATACCGGTTCGCGTGCGAATCCATTCGTCGCTGGTGTCGACGAGAGCTTCGAGATCCGCGTTGGTCAGTATTTTCTCGGGTAAGTAGCTACCGGTGCCGGCGATTCGTGCGTACATTGAATTCCTTCAAGTTTCGCGTGATGCTTCGAACCTATGCGCGATTTGCGCCGTCACACCACTGCGCGCCTCCAGTACCGCGACTTCAATGGCCCGCTGAAATCCGAACAGGTCGGTGCCGCCATGACTCTTGATGACGATCCCGTTCAAACCGATCATGCTCGCGCCGTCGTAGCGGCGCGGGTCTATCCGGGTGCGGAACGCCTTGAGCGCCGGCCGCGAGGCCAGGTAGCCGAGCTTGCGCAGCGCCGTGCGGCTAAATTCCTCCCGCAGGGCATCGACGATCAACCGCGCCGCGCCCTCCATCGTTTTCAGAGCAATATTGCCGGTAAATCCGTCCGTGACCACGACATCCACCTTGTCGGAAAAAATATCTCCGCCCTCGACGAACCCGACGTAGTTAATGTCGGCGGCAGCGAGCAAATTGTGCGCCGCCTGCACGATATCGTTACCCTTGATGTCCTCCGTGCCGATGTTAAGCAAGCCGACGCGCGGCCTCTCGTGCGCTCCTTCCAAATCAGCCGCGAGCACCGAACCCATCACCGCGAATTGGGCCAACTGCACCGGAGTGCACGAGGCATTGGCCCCGAGATCCAACATATAGGTGTGCCCGCCGCGCGACGGGATGAGCGAAACAATGGCGGGACGCTCGACTCCGGGCAACATTTTCAAAACAAAGTGAGCCGTCGCCATCAATGCACCGGTGTTGCCGGCGCTGACGCAAGCATGCGCATCGTTCGCCTTCACCAGATCGATGGCGCGGCGCATGGAAGAGTCTTTCTTGCGCCGCAGCGCCTCGCGCGGATGATCGGTCATTTCGACCACGTCGGCCGCGTGCAGGCAGGACACGTTGGAAGGGAATGTACTGCCCAGTTCGCGTTCCAATTCGGCTTGTCGCCCGATGAGCGTGAAGCGTACGTCGCTGAATTCACGGGCTGCCGCCACCGCCGCCGGCACGGAAACCGAGAGACCGTGGTCGCCGCTCATGGCGTCGATGGCAATATGGAGCAGCGCAGACACTGTGCGTTAAAAAAGCCCGAGCGGCGGGCGAAACCGCCTGGGATTCAATCAGTACGGCTTATTCTTCGGCCGCTGCCGCGTCCGCCTTGGTCTGAAGCACCTTGCGGCCACGATAGAACCCTTCGCGGGAAATCCGGTGACGCGAGTGAGTCTCTCCGCTCTTGGCGTCGATCGACACCGCGGGCAAGGGCAGCGCGGAGTGTGAGCGGTGCATGCCGCGCTTAGAGGGGGTTTTTCTGCTTTTCTGAACTGCCATGAGTGCTATGTCCTATCAAGTTTTCTTTAACAAATCCTGCAAAGCGCTAAACGGCCGCGTTCGATCGCTCGGCATGTCCTGAATCTCGCCGCCCACCTGGTATGTCGGCGCCCGACCGCAGGTTTGCGGCGTACTACAAGCCGCAACGATCGGCAATGCCAACAACAATTCCTCTTCGGCCAGTTCGCGCAAGCTAACCCGGCCCTCTTCCGTCGCAAAAATCTCGCGCTGTGCGCCCGTCGCCTCGGCGCTCGAGCCGGCCAAGCCGCTCGAAAATTCGATCTCGCTGCTGCCGGCCGCGGCAAACGCGAAGCCCTGCATACAACGCTGGCATACCAGCTGCGGGGTCGCCTCCACCGCAACGGTAGCGCCGGCGCGCCCCCCGCCCAACGTCGCAAATGCGAAACTCGCGCGCACCGACCCCCGCGGGTCCGCCAACAAGTCTTGCAGGCGAGGCATTTCGCCAAGCGGATAGACACGTTCCAGCACCACTGCATCGTCAGCCAGGTGTGCGCAATCGACTCGGTCAGGCAAGCCCGGTGCCATGGGCCGCGTATAATAGGGCCCGTTCCCACCTCTGTCAAAATCAATCGGGTGCAAGTCGTTGTTTTTGAAGTCTCCGCCTTCACTTATTTTAGCCTCGACCTCTACCTACCGGCGAGAACTCCTGGCGAGGCTGCGCCTGCCCTTTTCCTGCACCGCACCGGGAGTTGACGAGACCCCCCGTGCCGGCGAGCCGCCGCCGGAGCTGGCAGTGCGGCTGGCAAGGGCCAAAGCCTCTGCCGTCGCGCTGCAATACCCAGACGCCTGGGTTATCGGCTCCGATCAAGTTGCCGTTCGAACCGAGGGCTCCTCGGGAGACACAATTCTCGGCAAGCCGGGCACGGCGGCACTCTGTGTGGACCAATTGCGCGGCTCCTCCGGCCATACCCTGTCGTTCGTGACCGCGGTCGCCGTGGTGCGGCACAACAGCCACTCGATGCAGGAATTCGTCGACATCACCCAGGTAGTATTTCGCACCCTGGACGAGGCCGCCATCGCGCGCTACGTCGCCGCTGAGTCGCCGCTGGATTGCGCCGGAGGCTTCAAATGCGAAGGACTCGGGATCACGCTCTGCGAATCCATCAACAGCGCAGACCCCAGTGCCTTGATCGGATTGCCGCTGATTCAGTTGAGCAAAGTTCTGCGTAGCCTCGGCTTCGAATTGCCCTAGGCCGAATGCCGGATGCCGGTGGCTTATCGGCTGATTCCGTTGGTTCGTCGGTGGTGGGACCCACAACGGGGTAGGTAGCCGCTAACGCCGTACGGTGCGCTTCGAGGGCGGCCGTTTCGGTGCAGAGGGCTGTTTTGGTGCCTTACGCTTCATCGGAGTAATGGCGTCGATTACCGCGGCCAGTTCGGCGGGCAACGGTGCGCTGGTGTGAAACGGGACGCCGGAGCCAGGCCACTCGAAGGCAACGGATTGTGCGTGTAAGAAGGTGCGCTTCAGGCCGTAATGTTTGAGTTCGGCATTACGGTCACGATCGCCGTACTTGTCGTCTCCCAGCAGCGGATGGCCGGCGAAGGAGGCATGTACGCGGATTTGATGCGTGCGCCCCGTCGGAATGTCCACTTCCATCAGGGTCGCGAGCGGGCCGAAGAATTGCACCGGCTTGAATACGCTCACCGAGTCCTTGCCGGCGGCGGCGACCCGCACATGCCGTTCGCCGTGCTGGCGATTGTCGGTGGCCAAAGGCGCGTCGACGCGTTTGGTGCCCAGTTGCCAGCTGCCGGCAACCAGGGCCAGATAAGTCTTGTGCACACCGCCATTGCGAATCAAGGCATGCAGCCCGGTCAACGTGGCGCGATCGCGCGCCACCAGCAAGCAGCCGCTGGTATCGCGATCGAGTCGATGCACCAGTTCCAATGTTTCGCGCGGCCGCGACGCACGCAGCGCCTCGATGACGCCGAAACTCATGCCGCTGCCGCCGTGCACGGCGACGCCGGCCGGCTTATCGATGACCAGCAGGTGCCGGTCTTGAAAGATGACCGCCTTCTCTATCAATTCCAGCAGACTGCTCGACGGCACCCTAAGCTCGTCGCCGGCGTCTATGCGCACGGGCGGCAGGCGGACGTCGTCACCTTCCTGTATGCGGTATTCCGCATCTACCCGCTTGCGATTGACGCGAACTTCGCCCTTGCGCAGCAGCCGGTAGACCCGGCTGCGGGGCACGCTCTTGAAGTGCCGCATGAGGAAATTGTCGATTCGCTGCCCGGCCTCATCGGCCGTCACCTTGCGCATAGTCACGGGGCTTTTTGGTCCGTGCAGGCGCTCAGGCACTGCTGCATTACTGTTCATTGTTACTGGTCTTCGCTGAGCTACGTTCTAAGGTGTTGATTACATTGACCCTGGGAGGCTGTCGTGATAATGTCTTAAAACCGTGTCAGGCGCTGAACCATTTGAAGGGCAAGGCCCGTTTCTAGGGAATGCATAGACACAGGTTTCGGTGGCGTCCCCATCCTACGGGAGCGCCGCATATTAGTTGGTTCTGGATTTCCAGACCATCGCTCGGCCGATGAGACGGACGCAAGAGAGGCCAATTTGAGCTTCGGCGTCTGACAAGCGGTTAACCGAGAACAAGGCCCCGGGCTTGCCGTATGTTTTTTTTCGGAATTGGGTTTTGGCAGAATTGGGTTGATTTGATGCCGGTCGCATGGCTCGCGTTCGGCGTATCCCTATTCGTGTTATCCCCATACGTCGCAATCCCCGCTTCTATTCTCAAGCTCACCTCCTCGGCCCCTACCACTTTAGTTGGGGCACATGAAAAGAATGCTCGTCAACGCAGTTCAAGAAGAAGAACTGCGAGTCGCACTCGTCGATGGTCAGAAACTCTACGACTTATCGATTGAGATCCCGTCACGGGAACAGAAAAAATCCAATATCTATAAAGGCCGGATTACCCGCGTAGAGCCCAGTCTCGAAGCGGCATTCGTCGAGTACGGCGCGCAACGCCACGGCTTTTTACCGCTGAAAGAAGTCTCCAAGGAATACTTCCGCTCGCAGCCGGCCGCGGGCGGCAGGCTGAACATCAAGGACCAGCTGCAGGAAGGCCAGGAACTAATCGTTCAGGTGGAGAAAGAAGAGCGCGGCAACAAGGGTGCGGCCCTCACCACCTTCATTAGCCTTGCCGGACGCTTCTTGGTATTGATGCCGAACAACCCGCGCGCGGGCGGCGTCTCGCGCCGCATCGAAGGCGAAGATCGCGATCAAATGCGCGAGGCTATGAACGGCCTGCAGATCCCCGACTCCATGGGCGCCATCGTGCGCACCGCGGGGGTCGGCCGATCCACCGAAGAACTGCAGTGGGATTTGAATAATCTCAAGACCGCATGGGAGGCCATCGTGGCCGCCAACGACGGCCGGCCGGCGCCGTTCCTGATTTTTCAGGAAAGCGATGCGGTGACTCGCGGACTTCGCGATTACTTCTCCGACGATGTGGGCGAATGTCTCATCGATCAGCCTGAGGCTTTTCAAAAGGCCCAGGAATACATGCAGCGTTTCATGCCTGCCGACGCGCAGCGCAAACTCAAGCTGTACCAGGACCCCGTGCCGCTGTTCACGCGCTACCAGATCGAAAGCCAAATCGAGTCCGCGTATTCCCACAAGGTCACCCTGCCTTCGGGCGGAAGCTTGGTGATCGACCACACCGAAGCGCTGGTGTCCATCGACATCAACTCGGCCCGCAGCACCCGGGGCGGCGATATCGAAGCAACGGCGCGCAACACCAATCTGGAAGCCGCCGAGGAAATCGCGCGGCAGCTGCGCCTGCGCGACATCGGCGGGCTCATCGTCATCGACTTCATCGACATGGAGTCGCAGACAAACCAGCGTGCCGTGGAAGACATGCTGCGGGACGCGGTCAAGATGGATCGCGCACGCATCCAACTGGGACGGCTGTCGCGTTTCGGCCTGCTCGAGCTGTCGCGCCAGCGGCTGCGGCCCGCGCTGAGCGAGACCACTCATATCAACTGCCCGCGATGCAGCGGCATGGGCACGATACGCGGCGTCGAATCGATGTCGCTCGCCCTATTGCGCTTGATCGGCGAAGAGGCGCGCAAGGAGCGCACCGGCAGAGTCATCGCGCAAGTGCCGGTCGACGTCGCCACCTATCTCATGAACGAGAAGCGCGATTGGCTGAATCAAATCGAGTCGCGCGACAAGGTGTCCCTAGTGATCGTGCCCAATCCGCACATGCAGACGCCGGCGTACACGCTGCGGCGAATCCGCGACGACGAAAAGGAGCTGCCGGAAAATTCCACCGTCAGCTACCAGTTGGCCGATCAGCCCAGCGTCGATGATTCGAACATCGGAAATCGCGACAAGAAGCCACAGGGTGATGTGCCCGTGGTTCCCAGCATATTGCCGGCCTCGGTAGCTCCCATCATTCCGATGCCCGAACCCACTCCTGCGCCGGCGCCGGAGGCCGTGCCGCAAGCGGGTGTCTTGGTGCGCCTGTGGCGTTGGCTGTTCGGTGGCGGCGCTAGTCCCGCCCCCAAGGCGGCTGCGTCCTCCACAGCGAACACCCAACGCGACCGCCCGGCGCCTCGCGATGCGCGTCACGACCGTTATCGCAGCGGCGGCGACCGGGATCGAAACCGAGATCGCGGCGACCGCGACCGGAATCGCGATGTACGGCGAGATGGACCGCGAGACCCGCGCCGTGATGGACGTCCGCGCGGCGAGAATCGCAGCGATTCAGCTTCGCGCCGTCCCGAAGGCGGCGCTCAACAGGAGCGCAATTCTGGCGGGCAGCGCCAGGAGGCGCCGCGTGCGGACCAGCCATCCCGTCCAGAGCAGGCAGTGCGCGGCGAGCAGGCGCCGCGCTCTGATCAACCGCGGGCTGACCAGCCACCGCGTAACGACCAACAGTCACGTGGCGGCGAGCCGCGTTCCGTCGAGGCAGGAGCCGGCGGCGAGCGCTCCGGCGGTGAGCGTGGCGGGCGAAGTCGGCGGCGGCGTGGCCGGGGTCGACGCGAGGGTGGCGAGAACACCCCCAACGGTGGCGTCGCCAACCAGGGTGCAAGCCAGGGATCGAGCCAAGGGCCGGGCACAAATCCCGGACCGGCTGCCGCTTCCGCGGGCGCCGATGGCAATGCGGGCGGCGGTTCGCCGGCGCCCTTCGAGCCTGCGGGTGAACGACCCGCTTCGGACACAGTGGCACCGGCCCGCGACACCGCGCCGCCGGCACAGGCCCCCGATGCGGCGGCCTCGAGCACCGGCACCGATGGCAAGTACGTAGTGTGGTCATCGGCGCCGAGCGACCCGTCTCGCGGCGGTACGGACGATCGCTAGGGCGTTCTAAAGCCCGATTACGCCGATCTGCGCGCGCTCGATAAACGGAGCGCGCGCAGACGCCAGTCCAGGGCGAGACTCGTGCACAGCAGCGCCATGGCCAGGCCACGTAAGGTGGCCACTGCAACGCCGGTGGCAAGCGCCTTCACAGAATGCCCTGTAGGTTCCCCCAAACGCGCCCATAGCAACCAGCCGACGCTCAGGGCGGACGCCATGACAATATAGATCAGCACCCATACTCGACGCTCCGCAAGCCGCAAAGCGCGCGCCGGCACGGGTGTCTCGCGACCGCGGCGCAGGCCATACCAAACCAGTGCCAGGACCACCGCGAGGCCGATCAAAGAACTGCCGTCCTGCATCAGCCGCACCCCCGCCAGGCGGTGGCTGCCGATATCCACGACGGGGTCTTCAAGCCATGGGAGCAAACGAATACCGCGCGCATTCTCGTGAGTGAACGCATCCCACACTAGGTGCGTAAGCGCTCCGGCCAACACTCCAAAGCCGGCCGAAATCCACTGGCGCACACTGCGAAAATCCGCGGGCGAGGAAAACGGACGCCAGCGCGCGTAGGCGCCCTCCGGCAACACCTCCAATACCGGCGTTTTGATCGCATACTGAAAAATCCAATAGGTGGCCAAGCCCAGCGGCAGGCAAAAGGTGACCAGTGCCAAGGCGCTGTGCGTCTCGAAGCGGTGGATGCGCCAGGGAAAAAACAGTCCGAAGTCAGGAACCATGGCGCCGATGACCACCGCGGATAGCAGGCGCCAGCGCGCCAGCAAACGCGAAAAAGGCAACACGGCAGCGGCATGAGAAATCGTAAATGGCATCAATGAACCTTGGTTGTGCGGCTTGTACTGGCCCCTACGAAACCTTTTGCAAGGTGCTGCGCACGCGCTGCAAGTCTTGGGGCGTATCGACGCCCGCGGGCGGCGCCTCCGACAATGTCACCAGGTGGATCTGCATGCCATGCTCCAATGCACGGAGCTGCTCCAGGCTCTCGGCTTCCTCCAGCGGCGTCGGCGGCCATGAGGCGAATTGCAGCAAGCTGCGCACACGATAGGCATAGATGCCGATGTGTCGCCACGCTCCATCAAATCGGCTCGGCTGACCGCCCGCGACGCTGTCGCGCGGCCAGGGCACCGGCGCGCGGCTGAAGTACAGGGCTCGGCCATCCCCGGCGCGCACCGCCTTCACACAGGCGGCATCGAGAAATTCCGCCAACGATTGGATGGGCGCGACCGCCGTGGCGATATCGATCCGCGGCCGTGAACTCAAGGCTTGCGCGACTTCCTTCACCACCGCCGCCGGCATCATGGGCTCGTCGCCCTGCAGATTCACCACCACATCATCTGCCGCAAAGTCCTTGCCCCGCACCACTTCGGCGATTCTATCGGTGCCTGAAGCGTGCTGCGGCGAGGTCATCACGCAGTCGGCGCCGAAGCCCATGGCCGCATCAAAGATGCGCGCATCGTCGGTCGCGACGGTCACGGACAACGCACCGCTCAGCCGCGCGCACTGCCACACCCATTGGATCAGTGGTCGATCGCCGATGGTCAGAAGAGGCTTGCCCGGAAGGCGCGATGCGGAAAATCGCGCCGGGATGATGACGTGAAACATGGGTCGCGGTCTTAAGCTAGTGGTCCAGCAAGGGATCATCGGCGCCTAACACTCGAGCCTCCTCCGGCAACATCAAGGGAATCCCATCGCGTACAGGGTAGGCCAGCCGATCCGGCCGGCACACGAGTTCCAGCGTGTTGCCCGCACCGCAGCTACGCAAGGGTCCCTTGCAAATCGGACATACCAACAAGTCGAGCAAACGCTTATCCATGACAACCTCACGCGCGTGCTACGCGCCTATAAATAGCCTGAGTCACGATGTCCAGCAGCGTTTTGGATTCGCCGCCGTCGAAACTCGCGGTCACCGGCACATACCAATGCTGCGGCCCGGCTATCCGCCCGCATTTTACGGCATCTTTCTCGGTCATGAGCACCGGACGCCGATCGGCGAAAGAAATATCCGCCGCCTTCAGGCGCGCATGATCCGGCAGCGGGTGACCCGTCACCTCGATGCCGTGAGCGCGCAGCATGTTGAAAAATCGTTCCGGGTTGCCGATGCCCGCGACGGCATGCACCGAATGACCCGCAAACTCGCCCAATGCCTTGGCGCCGCCGCCGATCAGACCCATGGCGCTTTTCGCCTCGAGCCGCATGCTCAGAGCTCCGTCGAGCAGCGCCCGCCCGCCGTTCACCACGACGGCGTCCGCGGCCGCCAATCGTGCCGGCGGCTCGCGCAAGGGGCCGGCCGGCAGCAGCCAACCATTGCCGAAGCGACGATCGCCGTCGATGACGACGATTTCGCAGTCGCGCGCCAAGGCATAGTGCTGCAGACCGTCGTCGCTCACAACGACGTCGCATCCCGCATTCACCAATAATTGCGACGCCGCCGGACGATCGCGGCCTATTGCCACCGGCGCGCCCGTGCGGCGCGCCAGCAGAATGGACTCATCGCCCACCACGTTGGGATCATCGGACAATTGCAGGAGCCGCACTTTGCCGGAGGAGCCTCCATAGCCGCGGGTGACAACCCCCGGCTTGAACCCAAGATCGGTCAATCGCGCAACTAACCAGCACACCAAGGGCGTCTTTCCCGTCCCCCCCACGCTTAAGTTTCCGACCACCACCACCGGCAAGGACACCTGTGTCGACTTGCGAAGGTGCTTGGCGTACATATAGCGGCGCGCTGCCGCCATGGCGCCGTAGGTCAGCGACAGCGGCAATAACCACCCTGGCGGCGAGGCACCGTCGTACCAAATTCGATTGAGCCAGGATTGCAGCGACATGGGCGGCGCTTAGGCCGAGGCGTTGGCCAACATTCCGTGCAGGGCCGCGTACAATCCGCCCCGCGCCAACAGATCCCGGTGATTGCCGCTCTCCACGATGCGGCCCTGGTCTAGAACGATGATTCGATCTGCGCCTTCGACCGTGGACAAGCGGTGGGCAATCACCAATGTCGTACGACCCTGCATTAGTATTCCCAGCTCCTGCTGCACTCGCCTCTCAGACTCGTTGTCGAGCGATGCCGTGGCCTCGTCCAAGATCAGCACAGGGGAATCCTTGAGCAGGGCTCGCGCGATGGATATCCGCTGCCGCTGTCCCCCGGAAAGATTCTGGCCGCGGTCCGTCAAGGAGGTATCGAACCCCCGAGGCTGCTGAGCAACGAACTCCATGACATTGGCGGCGCGCGCGGCCGCTTCCAACTCCGCATCCGTTCTATCGACGGCGTTGAAGGCGATGTTGTTGCGTATGGTGTCATTGAACAAAACCACATCCTGGCTCACCAGGCTCACCTGGGAACGCAAGTCCGTCAGTCGGTACTCGCGCACATCGACTCCGTCCAACAGCACCGAACCCTGCTGCACATCGTAGAAGCGCGGTACCAGACCGACCAACGTCGTCTTGCCGCTGCCGGATCGTCCGACGATGGCCACGGTTTCGCCGGGACGCACATGAAAACTCACATTGCGCAGCACGTCGCCCTTTTCGCTGCCATAAGCAAAAGAGACATCGCGAAACTCGATGTCGCCGCGGGCGCGCGTCAAGTGCAGCGAACCGCCACTGCCTTCTGTGGGGTGATCCAGGATTTCGAACACGCTGTGGCCTGCGGCGATGCCTTGCTGCAGCGGACCACTCATGTTGACCAAGCTGCGCAGGGGTGCCGGAATGAGCATCAAGGCGGTCAGAAAACCAAAGAACTCGTCGACCTGCATATGGTGGGTAAACACTTGGCGTATCGCGACGTAAAGGACGCTGCCGAGCGCTATCGATGCTATGCACTGCACCACCGGGTTGCTGATGGCCTTCGCGCGGATCAGCTTCATATTCGACGCGCGATTGTGTTCGTTGACTTGTTCGAATCGCTCGGTTTGATGATCCTCGGCATTGAAAATCTTAATCAAGCGATGTGCATCGATCGCTTCCTTGGCGACCCGCGTAATGTCGCCCATGGATTTTTGAATTCGTTCGCTATAGCGGCGGAAGCTGCGGTTGGCGATTTTCATCAACCAGCCGATGATGGGCGCGGCGATGATGCAGAACACCGCGAGGCGCCAATTCATGTAGAACATCCAGATCAACAGCGCGAGGATGGTCAGGGTGTCGCTAATGAGCGAGATCGCCGCGCTGGTCGCCGCCGTCGCCACCAGCTCGATGTTATTGGTCAACTTTGACAGTAGATGTCCGGACTGCTGCAAATCGAGATACGCAGTGGGCAGGCGCAGATAGTGCGAGAATACATCGTGCCTCAGGCCCTTAATGACCTGCCTTCCGACCCAGCTGGGGTAGTAGCTCTGCACATAGTCCCCGATGCCTCGCAGAGTGAACAGCACCACGACCCCAATGGGTACTTCCCACAGAATGGCCGGGTTTTTCACCACGAACGCGCCGTTGAGGAATTTCTTGACCAAGTACGCCAGGGCGGCATTGGACACCGCAAACAGCACAGCGCCCAGCACGCCGACCAGAAATACGCCGAGATAGGGTTTCGCGTATTTCAACAGCCGCCGATAGATCGACCAAGAATCGCCGGCAGGCCGAGAGCGAGCGGCGGCGGTCACGCTCAAGGCGAACCTTCCTCATGTACGGTCGCAATGTTGAGCTGGGCGAAACCCAGCCGGCCCGCCACGTCCATGGCGGTCACCACGGCTTGATGGGTGCTGCGCGCATCGGCGCGAATGGTAATGGGGCCCCGGTCGGCGCCGGCTTCCTTGAGCAGCGCGGCCCGCAAGGTGTCAGCGCTGGCGTTTATCAAGCTGCGCTCGTTGACCCGGTAGCCGCCTTCCGCAGTCACCGTGATCACCAACGGCTCATGCGCCCCTCGCGGCACCGGTGTCTCGCTGGCCTGCGGCAGTTGAACTTTGACGCGGCCCTCTTGGTTGAAGGTGGTCGAAACCATAAAGAAGATCAACAGCACCAACAGCACGTCGATCATCGAAATCAAGTTGATCTCGGGATCCTCACGGTGACGCGGTCGCAGGTTCATGTCATTCGGCCGCGACCAGCCTGCCGCGCTCGTCCAAGGCGTCGACGAGCTTCATGGCTTCTTTTTCCATGCGCACGACCAGCCGCTCCACCTTGCCACGCAAAAAACGATAGGCGATCAACGACGGAATCGCCACCGTCAATCCGGCCGCCGTCGTAATGAGCGCCTCGCCGATGCCGCCCGACAATATTCTTGGGTCGCCGATTCCATTGGCCGTGATCGCATTGAACGCGTGAATGATGCCCGCCACCGTCCCGAGCAAACCCAGCAGCGGCGCGACCGCCGCGATGGTGCCCAGAGTGTTCAGAAATCGCTCCAGTTCGTGCACCACGTGCCGCCCGCCATCCTCCAGCCGCTCCACCATCAGCGCGCGCGGCTTATTGCGATTGGCGAGTCCGATGGCCAAGAGCTTGCCGAGAGGCGAATTCTGCTCAAGTGCCGCCACCAGTTTATCGCTGAGCTGATCCGCTTCGATCCAGTTCCAGACCTTCTGCGACAGGTCGCGCGGTATGACGCGGCTGCTTTGTAAAGTCCAAAGGCGCTCCAAAATGATGGCCACCGCTGCGATGGAACATAAAATAATCGGCCACATGAAGCCGCCGCCTGCGCGGATGATCTCCCACATTGCGTCCTCTTTGATCAAGTATAAATCTGCGGGCATGATACTTGACCGCCGACGGTTCAGATACGGCCATCGGCCGGAGGCTAACTCGTTGATTTGGCCGGGGGCCCTGGTTCACTGTCGCTGATCTGCGAAAACGGCATAATGCCGCCTCCTGGGAGTCAATCGCAATCCATGCAACGCTGGCTTAAACGCATTACACCCGACCGCCATACGCTGGAGAAACTCTGGTGTTTGAAGCCTTTTAAGGCACTGGTGCTCAATCGTGGCTGCTGGACTTTCCACCGGCACAGCGTTACGCGGGCGTTTGCCCTGGGCCTGTTTATCGCATTTATTCCACCCACTCCCCTGCCGGTGCATCTTGTAACCTGCGTCATCTTGGGGATGCTATTTCGGTTGAACCTGCCCGTGCTAATCGCCACGGTATTCATCAGCAACCCCTTCACCTGGCTGCCGCAGGTCGCCGGCTCGATCTGGGTGGGCGCCAAGCTCATGGGAATGGACCTGCGGCCCATGCTGCATGAATTGCATCATCGGCACCTTTGGGCGCAAATGAGCCAATTGTGGGCGCCGCTGCTGCTCGGAGCGCTGGTGCTCGGATTGGTCGCGGCCGGAACCGGCTATGTGTTGGCGGAATGCGCTTGGCGCGTGCGCGCCCTCTACTATCTACGGCGCAGGCGCGCAAAATGCAGTTCCCGCGCCAAATCAGCCGCCCGTGACGCCGCGCTCCACTAGAAATCCATCGGCCAGAACCAGCACCCTATCCAGCCGCGCAGCCAATCGTTCATCGTGAGTCACGATGACCAGACTGGTGCCGAGTTCGCGATTCAGTTCCAGCATCAATTCGAACACCTGCGCCGCATTCGAGCCGTCGAGGTTACCCGTGGGCTCATCGGCCAGCACCAGTCTCGGCTGAGTGACCAGCGCACGAGCCACCGCGGCGCGCTGCCGTTCGCCGCCGGAGAGTTGCGAGGGCCGATGTGCAAGGCGTTCGGTCAATCCGACGCGCGCCAATAGCGCGCTCGCTCGTTCCTTCGCGGCGCGCGGATTCATTCGCCGCACCAAGAGCGGCATCGCAACATTTTCGAGGGCGGTGAATTCCGGCAGCAGGTGATGAAATTGATAAACGAAACCCACGGCGCTGTTACGCAAATGTCCGCGCTCTGTATCGTTCAAACGGTGCATCGCAGATCCGGCGATCTCGACAGTTCCGCCGGTGGGCAAATCCAGACCTCCCAACAACTGTAAAAGCGTCGTTTTGCCGGAACCCGAAGCGCCGACGATGGCGATGCGCTCGCCGGGCCGGACGCTGATGGACACTGCGCGCAGCACCTGGATTTTCACGTCCCCCTGGACGAAATCCTTGGCGAGGTCCGTTGCGACGAGCACTGCTGCGTTTGAATTCGACATTATCTTTCCTATCCTCAATCGTTTCGCAGTGACTCGGCGGGTAGTAGCCGCGCGGCGCGCGCCGCCGGATAAAGAGTGGAGAGGCACGCCAGAACGAACGCGAAGCCGCAAATACGCACCACATCCGTCGTCCGCACCCGGGCCGGCAAGTCGCTCATGAAGTACACGCGCGCATCCAGGAACTTGAATCCGACGATGCCTTCCAGGGCATGCACCAACTCTTGGAGGTTCACTGCGACAAGAACCCCCAGCAACACGCCGACGGCGATGCCGAGCAGCCCGATCAGACTGCCTTGGACGACAAACACCGTCAAAATACTACGGGGCGAAGACCCGAAAGTACGCAGGATGGCGATGTCGCGGCGTTTGCTCTTCACCACCATCACCATGGTGGAAACGATATTGAATGCGGCTACAGCCACCATTAGCGACAGCACCACGAATAGTATGCGTTTGGTGATGGAAATCGAACGAAAGAAATTCTCGTGCTCGACAGTCCAATCCTGGACCTGCAAATTCCCGCCCAGCGCCACAGCCGCAGCGCGTGACAACCGCGGCGCGGCGTACATATCGGCGAGCTTGAGGCGAATGCCTGATACTTCATCGCCCATGCGCAATAGCTTTGCGGCGTCCTGCATCGCGACGATGGCTATCCGCCTATCATATTCGTACATGCCGATGGACAGGATGCCGGTCACCTGGAAGGCGCGCATGCGCGGGATCACACCCACCGGCGTCACGTCTCCCATGGCAACCAGCAGCACCACGCGATCGCCAACCTTGGCGCCGAGTTCTTCAGCCAACGCCTGACCGAGAATCACACCATACCGGCCTGCAACCAGATCGCTCATGCGGCCGCTCAACAAATGCGGCTGCAAATCGACGACGGCGTCCTCCGACTCCGGCACTATGCCGCGCAACAGCACGCCGGACGACTTCTCGCCGTGGATCAGCATGCCCTGTTCTTGGATATACGGCGCCGCGCCCGCAACGCCCGGAAAATGCTCGAGCTGAGCGAGGTCCGGCCGCCAGTCCTGGATTCGCCCTTGGAGCCCGGAAATCGTCGCATGCGCCGTCAAGCTCAAGATTCGTGTTCGCAATACGTCTTCGAAGCCGTTCATGACCGATAACACCACGATCAACACGGCGACGCCGAGTGCGAGACCGGCAATCGCGATCCCGGCGATCAAGGACACGGAACCGCGCTTGGGCGATGCACGCAGATACCGCAATCCTATGAATCCCTCGTACCAGTAGCGCATCATTCGTAACGCAGCGCTTCGGCAGGTAGGGTTCGGGCTGCCTGCAGAGCGGGGTACACGGTCGCGACCAGAGTCAGAATCAACGCGGCCATCCCGATCCTGAGCACATCGCCCGAGTGCACTTCACTTGGAAGGCCCGATATGTAGTACACGTCCGGGGGCATAATATGAAAGCCGAAAGTCTGTTCGATAACGGGCAAGATGACATCGACGTTGAGAGCGACGGCGAGGCCCAAAGCCACACCGACAGCGGCGCCGACCCAACCGATAAGCATGCCCTGGGTCATGAACACCGCGACGACGCCGCGCGGACTCAAACCGATGGTGCGTAAGATCGCGATATCCGTGCGTTTGTCGTTCACTACCATGACCAGAGTCGCCGCGATATTGAACGCGGCGACGGCAACGATGAGCATGAGCATGAGCCCCATCATGGTCTTCTCGATGCGTATGGCACGAAAATACGCCTCGTTGTCCTGGGTCCAGTCGCGCACCTGCAATCCCGGCGCCAACCGTGCCGCGGCGCTTCGCGCCAACTGCGGAGCCTGCAGCACATCCGAGAATCTGAGCCGTATCCCGCTTGGTCCGTCAACCCCGCGAAAAGCTTCGGCATCCTGCAGATTAATCAGCGCCAGCACACTGTCGTGCTCCTGCAGCCCGACCTCGAAAACTCCCGCCACCTGAAAATCCCGAAGTCTTGGCACAATGCCATCGGTCGCGCCGCCTGCGGATACGGCGTTGCCGGGAATCATGACCGTCACCGCGTCGCCTAAGCCCACTTGCAGCTGATAAGCCAGCATGCGTCCCAGAATGATTCGATTCGAGCCCGGCTCCAGGTCACTGAGCTTGCCCTCGCGCATGGCCTCGGCAATAGATGACACCCGGCCCTCGAGCTCGGGATCGATGCCGCGGACAATGGCGCCGCTCATGGACGGCGGAAGGCTCAACATGGCATCGGTATCAAGGAAGGGGGCTGCGCCCAGCAGACCCGGCGATCCCTGTAGCTGCTGAATACGGCTGCGCCAATCGCCGATGGACGCGCCCGCCGCATTCAGAGTCGCGTGCGCCGTCAAACTCAACAGGCGGGTCCGCAATTCCGACTCCAGCCCGTTCATGACCGACAGCACCGTGATCAGGGCGGCCACTCCCAGCGCGACCCCGACCAGCGAGACCCAGGTGATGAAAGACACGAAAAAACCGTGCTCCCGGGCCAGCGAATAGCGTAGGCCCACGAAAACTGGAAGGGGCTGGAACATGCGCGGCGATTAAACCACAAATCACAGCATAATCAGACTGTTAATTGCGTCAACTATTGGACGTTCAGGCCGGTGTTATAGTGTAGGGGGACCAATATCCAATTAGGGTGGGGTAAACAAATGAGGTGCGCCATGAGGTATCGAAACCTACTGCTTGCGGCAGTGCTAGCCAGCGGCCTCGCAGGGGCTGAAACCATCGCCGTCGACAATGGCATCGCCGTCAAGGAGTCCGGCGTCGCCACTCCGACTCGCGGCATGACCATGGGCGAAGTGTCCACTAAGTTCGGAACTCCGGTCAGCAAAGTGCCTGCCGTCGGTAAGCCGCCGATTTCACGCTGGGAGTACCCCGGCTTCGTGGTTTATTTCGAAGCCGAGCATGTGATTCACAGCGTGGTTGCAAACTCTTAAAACGAAAATCGCGTAACATCCCCGAGGCCTTAAATCATGCCCACCGCGACCCGTTCGCGGCGGGCGTCTATTTTTTGTAATTCGCTAAGCTGTTGATGACGCTGCTCCAACCTATCCGACCCCACCACGAAGCGCCCATCGTCAAATGGGGCAAGCTCTACGGCGCAGCGGCGGCGCTCGCCATCGCCGAAGCCGCGGCAGAGGCGCAGGGACCGCTGATAGTCATCGCACAGAACTCGCGGGAAGCGGAAGCGTTGAGCGATGAAATTCGATTCTTTGCGGGCGGCGGATTGAAATTGAGAGTCTTTCCGGATTTAGAGACCCTGCCCTACGACGGCTTCTCCGCGCATCCCGATATCACCTCCGCCCGGCTCGCCACTCTGGCGGAACTCCCTCGTGCCCGACAGGGCGTGTGGCTGGTTGCCATCGACACACTCATGCAGCGATTGGCTCCCCGCAGCTATGTCGAGGCCTACTCTCTCAAAGTCCATGTGGGCGAAACTCTGGATCTGGAGGCCCTGCGCGCGCAACTGGCAATGGCCGGCTATGCCGCCGTCACCCAGGTGGTCGCGCACGGCGAATTCGCCGTCCGGGGTTCGCTGATCGACGTGTTTCCCATGGGATCCGAGACTCCCTATCGAATCGATATGTTGGATCGCGACGTCGACAGTATTCGGCGCTTCGACCCGGACACGCAGCGCTCCTTGGATAAGCTGGAACGCATCCAGCTGCTGCCCGCGCGCGAAACACCGCTGAACCCCGAGGCGGTGCGGGAGTTTCGCCGCCGCTACCGCCTGCGTTTCAGCGGCGATTTGTCGGAGCAGGCGATTTATCGCGACGTGAGTTCGGGAATTGCGCCCGGCGGCATTGAATTCTTCCTGCCGCTGTTCTTCGACCGCACCTCCCACCTGTTCGAGTATCTGCCGCCGAGCAGCGTTCTTGTGGACATGAACGATGCCGCTTCCCGGGTGGACGGCCTGTGGAACGGTATCGTCGAACGCCACGAACAACTGCGCCACGACCGTCACCGGCCGATCTTGGATCCCGCCGAAATCTACTTGGCACCCGCGGAATTCCAGACATCGTACATGGCTTGGCAGCAAATCCAGCTACACACCTTCGAATGGCCGCCGGAGACCGCGGGTCCCACTCAGAATTTCCCCAGCGCCGCGCCCGCCACGGTGCGGATCGATCCGCGCGCCGAACAGCCGGCGGATGAATTGATCGCGCATATCCACGCCAGCCCCGCGCGAATCCTCCTGGCGGCTGAGTCCGCTGGACGCCGCGAATTGCTGCTCGATCTGCTTCGCGGCCGCGATATTCAGGCGCGAGTGTTCGACAATTTCACGAGCTTCGTCGCCGGCTCTCTGGATCTAGGAATTACCGTCTCGTCGGCCGTATCGGGCATGAAGCTCGACACGCCGGCGCTGGAAATCCTCACCGAAGCGCAATTGTTCGGGGATCGAGCGCGGCAGGAGCGCAGGCGCCGCCGTGCCGAGCGCGACCCGGCGAAAATACTCAAGCAGCTAACCGACTTAACGATCGGCGCTCCAGTGGTACACGAATCCTACGGGGTCGGACGCTACGTGGGGCTACAGACCATGGACGTCACCGGCTACACCGGCGAGTTTCTGGTGCTCGAATATGCCGACGGCGACAAATTGTACGTTCCGGTGCAGGCGCTGCACCTGGTATCGCGCTACACCGGTGCTCCGGCCGAGACGGCCCCGCTGCACAAGCTCGGCGGTGAGCAATGGCAGAAGGCGCGCCGCAAGGCCGCACAGCGCATACGCGACGTGGCCGCAGAGCTCTTGGATCTGTACTCGCGCCGTGCCGCTCGGCAAGGCACGCAAATCGTGGCGGGCGAAGCCGAATATCGCGCCTTTCAATCCGGCTTCCCGTTCGAGGAGACCGCCGATCAAGCCGCCGCCATCGATCAGGTGCTGAGCGACCTGAAATCCGACAAGCCCATGGATCGGGTCATCTGCGGCGATGTCGGTTTCGGCAAGACCGAAGTGGCGCTGCGCGCCGCCTTCGTCGCCGTGCAGGCCGGCAAACAAGTCGCCGTTCTGGTACCCACCACTCTACTCGCCCAGCAGCACTACACCACCTTCGTCGACCGGTTCGCCGATTGGCCGGTCCGGATAGAAAGCTTGTCGCGCTTTCGCACCACCAAGGAAGCGCAGGGAACCCTCGCCGGTATTGCGGCAGGCAAGGTAGACATCGTCATCGCCACTCAGCGATTGCTGCAGGGTAAGGTGCGTTTCAAGGACTTGGGCCTGATCGTGATCGACGAGGAGCACCGTTTCGGCGTGCGCGACAAGGAAAAACTGAAGGCACTGCGCACTGAGGTGGACGTACTCACACTGACTGCGACGCCGATTCCGCGGACCCTGAACATGGCCATGGGCGGTTTGCGTGATTTGTCATTGATCACGACTCCGCCCGCGGAACGCCTGGCCGTGAAGACCTTCGTCCTCGAATGGAATGAAACCGTGGTGCGCGAAGCCTCTTTGCGCGAAATTCGGCGCGGCGGCCAGATTTACTTCGTTCACAACACCATCGAGACCATTGAGAAAACTGCGCAGGCCATTCGCGAGCTGGTGCCGGAAGCCAATGTCGCGGTAGGGCACGGCCAGATGCGCGAACGGGATCTGGAACAGCTCATGCTCGATTTTTATCATCGGCGCTTCAACGTTCTGGTCTGTACCACCATCATCGAAAGCGGCATCGACGTGCCGACCGCGAACACCATCATCATCGATCGCGCGGATCGATTCGGTTTGGCGCAAATCCATCAATTGCGTGGCCGCGTTGGGCGCTCGCATCATCGGGCCTATGCCTACTTGATAACGCCGCCGCGAAAGGCGATGACCGCCGATGCGGTCAAGCGTCTCGAAGCCCTGGAATCGCTGGAGGAACTCGGCGCGGGATTCACTCTGGCCACCCATGATCTGGAAATTCGCGGCGCAGGCGAGCTCTTGGGCGACGAACAAAGCGGCCAGATTCATGAGATCGGCTACAACCTGTACATGGAATTGCTGGAGCGTGCCGTGGCGGCCTTGAAATCCGGCGAACAACCCGACCTAGAACGCCCTATCGACGCCGGACCCGAAGTCGAACTGCATGTGCCCGTGCTCATTCCCGAAGACTACGTCCCCGACGTACATTTGCGTCTGGTGCTGTACAAACGCATCGCCAGCACCCCGTCTCGCGAAGAGCTCGACGAATTGAAAGTCGAAATGATCGACCGCTTCGGCCCGATGCCGGACTACGCGCAGTCGCTTTTTCGCGCAACCCGGCTCAAGCTGCGCGCCGCCGAACTCGGAATCCGCAAGATCGACGCCGGCGCGAACAGCGGTTATTTCATATTCGCGGAAGCGAACAAAGTCGACCCGAAACGCGTAATCAAGTTGATTCAAGGACGACCGAAAGAATACCGCCTAGACGGCCCGCTAAAACTCCGCTTCACCCACGACGCGCGCACCGAAGAGAAGCTGTTCACCCGCATCGAGCAATTAGTAGAACAACTCACCTGACGCGAACAGCACTCGCTCTGGCCGCCACCGATCCGAAAGTGCTCGGCAGGCTCAGGCCAGAAAAAGGGGTAGGTACGCCCGGGACAAACAATACGACACTTGGGGGCTGAGTCAGCGCTACCCCTCTGGGGCAGTTCTACTGAATCGCTCCAAGAAAATCCATTTTTCCCACATCGACGCCGGCTTTGCGCAGCAGCGCATAGACCATGCTGTAGTGGAAGTAGAAGTTCGGCAGCACGAAGTCATTCAAGTAAGTGATACCGGTGAATTTCCAGCTGCCGTTCGGAAACTTGATTTCGATGGCGCGGCTTTCTGCGTCCTTAAGCTGGGCCGCGCCGACCGAATTCACGAAGTCCAAGGTCTTGGCGATTCGCGCCTTCAGGTCGGCGAAAGTGGTCTCGGTGTCCTCGTGCTTCGGCACCTCGATTCCAGCCAGACGCCCCGCCGCTCCTTTGGCGGTGTCGCAGGCGATTTGCACCTGACGCAGCAGGGGGAACATGTCGGGAAACAGACGCAACTGGGCGAGAACGGCGGAATCGAATTTCTTCGCCGTGGCGTGCGCCGCCGCCTTGTCGAGGATGGCCGACAGATTCGTTAAACCGCGCGTCAATACCGGAATCGAAAAATCGTACATGGAAAGCGACATCGACATCTCCTTCGTGAGTCCCAACAGGGGCCACACTTTAGCGTAAAATCCGCCTCGGTATGCTGCCCTTCTCCGCCGCCTGCGAACGCAACAAAGACCCCATCCTCGAGGTACTGCGGGTTCGGTTTGCCGATAGTACCCAGGTGCTGGAAATCGGCAGCGGCACCGGTCAACATGCCGTGCATTTTGCTCGAGCACTGCAGCGCTTGACCTGGCACCCCACGGAGCAATTGGCCTATTTGGCGGATTTAACCGAGCGCGTGAAGCTCGAAGGGCTCCGCAATCTACGCCTGCCCGCCCTGCTCGATGTCCGTCAGGCTCTGTGGCCGGTGCGCAGCGTCGATGCCATGTTCACCGCCAATACTCTGCACATCATGTCATGGCCCGAGGTGATGGCCCTGTTCCGCGGTATCGGCGGCGTGCTGGCGCCGGGCGGAGTGCTGTGCATCTATGGACCGTTTCGCTACTCAGGGTGCTATACATCGGACAGCAATCGAGAGTTCGATCGGATGCTGCAGGAGCGCGACCCTCAATCGGGCCTGCGCGACATCGACGCCATCACCTTACTGGCCGAGCAGTACGGTTTACACCTGGATGCGGATTTGGACCTGCCGGCGAACAACCGTCTGTTGGTGTTCACCAAGGAACCATGAGCGAAGGCGACGGCCTATCCGATCAAGGACCGCAGGCGCTGCGTGCGCGTGCCCGCAGTAGTCTCAGCTGCCCGGATGAGCAATTTGTGCGCATCCTCAGCCGGCAATGCGCGGCTGAACAGGAAGCCCTGCGCCTCGTGACAATCATGCTCTTGCAGGAACAGTAGCTGCGGAAAGCTCTCGACGCCCTCCGCGGTCACACTGATCCGCAACGATCGTGACATCGCGATGATCGCGGCGGCAATCGCCCTATCGTCGCTGCAGTCGATGAGACTGGTCATGAACGAGCGATCTATTTTCAGCCTATCTACGGCGAAATGCCGCAGCCGTCCGAAGCTCGAATAGCCTGTGCCGAAGTCGTCGATGGCCAGCATCACGCCCTGCTCCTTCAATTGCGCCAACGCCTGCTCGGCCCAAGCCTCGTCCTTCATAACCACCGATTCGGTGATTTCCAGCTCGAGCATGGACGCTTCGATCCCGGTTTCCTTGATAATGGTGGCCACCAGTTGCGGAAAATCCTTGAGCACGAATTGCTGCCCCGAGACATTGACCGCCATGCGCGCCACAGGCAGCCCCTCGTCCAGCCAGGCTTTCGCCTGCTGACAGGCGTTGCGCAGCACCCACTCGCCTATGCTCAAGATCAATCCCGTCTCCTCGGCCACTGGGATGAACTCCGCCGGCGGCACGACCCCCAATTCCTCGTTGGTCCAGCGCAGCAACGCCTCCATACCAGAAACGCCTCCGGTACGCACGTCGAACTGCGGCTGGTAGTTCAAGGTGAACTCGCCGCGCTCCAGGGCGCCGCGCAATTTAGCCTCCAAGGTAAAGCGATGTAGCGCTGCGTCGTTCATCGAGGCATCGAAGAAAGCGAACATGCCGGGGCCCTTGCGCTTGGCGAAATACATGGCAAGGTCTGCATTGCGCAGCAATATGTCCACCTCCACGCCATCCGCCGGGAACATGGCGATGCCGACGCTCGGCGTGACGACCAGTGTGTGCAGCGCCAGGCGCATCGGCTCTTGCAGCTCGGCGATGAGGCGGGCCGCGACTGCTGCCGCGTCATCCGCGGAACGGATATTCGGCAAGATCACGATGAACTCATCGCCGCCGAGGCGCGCGATATGGCTGGATCGGGCGTTGGGTAAGTCGTCCACGATGTCCTCGACGCGCAGCGAACTGCGCAAGCGCGACGCGACCTGGCAGAGCAGTTCGTCGCCGACGGCATGCCCCAGCGTGTCGTTCACCCGTTTGAAATTGTCGAGATCAAGGTACAGCACCGCTAGCATTCGCCGATGCTGCTTGGCCGCGCTGAGCGCGCTGTTCAAGCGGTTTCGCGACTGCTCTCTATTCGGCAGTCCGGTCAAGGCGTCGAAATAAGCCAGTTTCACGATACGATGTTCGGAGCGCCACTTGCTGGCCAGCGAAATCGTCATTTGCCGAATTTCATGCGGGTGAAACGGCTTTTGCAAATAGGAGAGCTTCTCCTCGGGCGGCACCATGCCCCCAATATCGCGTGGATCGATGTCCGAATAGGCCGTACACACGACGATTTCAATGGCGGGATCGAGCTCGCGAATCCGCGCCGCGGCCCAGACCCCGTCGGGACCCGGAGGCATCCGCATATCCAGGAACGCCACCGCAAAAGGATCATCAGCGGCAAGCGCATCGCGCACGGCCGCCACGGCCGCCTCGGCTCCGTCGCAGAAAACCGGCGTGAACGTCGTGTCGCTGGGCGAAATACCTTTCGCCAGCTTATCCTGCGCGGCTTTGCTGAAAAGCCGCTCACGTAAATTCTGAAACACGGCAGTGTCGCCGCTCATGTCGGCGTCGGCCAGGATTTGCCGATAGGCGTCACGCACTTCGGCTTCATCGTCGGCGATGAGCACGCGAATCGGCAATTTCTTTTTCTCGGACACGGGTAACCTCACGTACTGCTAGGTATTCGAGCGACTCTCTCGTACCGGTAACGGCAACATCAAATGCATCGACGCACCCAAACCTGGACCCTCGCTTGCCGCCCAGATTCGCCCGCCCAAGGCGCCGACGGCATTGGCACACCAATGCAGGCCGATGCCGTAGTTGGTTTCGTGGGACTTGGTGGAGAATCCCTTTTCGAAGACACGCTGCAGGTTGTCGGGCGCAATGCCTACGCCGTTGTCTTTGCAATGCAAGTGCAATTGCTCGCTGTCGGCGTCGCCGACGATTTCCGCGGCAAAATGCAGTATGCCCTTGTCCCGGCCCGCATCGCGCACGGCGTCGGCGGCATTGATGATTAGGTTCTGCAGGATCAACCGCAACACAGTGCGCGCCACATGCACAGCTCCCACCTTTCGCAATGACTCATCGGTGTCGACGTTAAGCCTCTGACGGCAGGCATCGGGCACGATTTCCAAAGTCTGCGCGACAAGGTCCTGAAGGCGCACCGACTCCATCACATGCGCGTTTCGCGTCGAATGCATGAGTTCGCTCAACGCCGTTTGCACGATGATTGCCTGGCGCTGCACCACGGCAATGTCGCTCCTGGCCTCCTTGACGCTTACCGCCAATTCCTTGCACGCCAGACGCAGAAATTCTTCCAGGTCCGCCCGCCGTTCAGACGCCTGGGTCTCTTTGGCAAGTTCCGCAAATGCGAGTTCGACATCGCCAGCGGGCGCATCGCGCAACCGGTCGCCAAGCTTCGAGACTCTGACTCCAAGAGGCGTCATCGCGTTCCCGAGGTTGTGTAGGACTCCCTTGGCCAGTTCGGCGAATCCAGCCTGGAAGGACTGATCGACGAGTTGCCGCCGCGAATCCGCCACGCGCTCGACCATCCGATCGAATTCGCCCGCAAGCACGGCAATCTCATCCCGTCCCTGGATATTGAGACGAGCCGACAAGTCCGTGCCCTCGCCGACCGCCACGGCATGTCGCGTCACCCGAGCCAGAGGCTTCAGAACGACGCGGTTAAGGACAACGACCAGCAGGAGCAATACGGTGATGGCTGCACCGATCAGGTACCACGAGGCGTAGGTCACCGCGCTACGGCCGCGCGCGGTAATCCGCCGCGGCACCTCCACCCGAAAGCTCATCAGCGGCCTGCCGTAAATGTCCGAGAACGGCCTGAAAACCTGTGTCAGGGTGTCGGTCTCCACGATCTCTTGGCCGCCGGCGGATGGATGATCCTGCAGCATGGCGAGACTTGCCTGTGCCTGCGCGCCGATCTGCTGCACTTGCAGCGGGGTCAGCAGTCTGCCCATGATCACCATTCCCAGGTGCTGGCCGCCGCCGCTGCCGTCAAGCACGGGCGCGGCGGCTATCATCATGACTCCCTTATTGGTCCGCAGCAGCCCGCGGGCGGGTTTGCCGTCGATCAAATTCTTGCGCCAGGGAAAATCCTCCGGCAATGTCTTGCGCGCCGCCATATCGAGGTCCAAGGGCTCGCCGGTATCCAAAGTCTTCGCGCTGGACAGCACGTAGCGGCCGTTCTCATCGACGATAAGCATGGCGTTCACTTTGAGTTGCTTCATCGCCACAGGGGTGATGTTGACGTTCACAAAGGCCACATCCGGCGCTTGCACGAATTGATATACGTCCGCCCAGTTACCCCAGTCGGCGGCGGTCACTTCCAAGCCCTCGAGAGTCATATCGAGCGCATAGCCGATGCGCTTCATCGACGTCTCTGCGTCTTCCCGCTCGAGCTGCGCAAAACTCGGCATCAATACCTGTCGTTGGACCGCGATCTCGAGCGCGATCAGCACCGCAAACAGCAGCGCCAGCAGCGAAATCATTTTGGTGCGGATATTCATCCGTCCCTTCGTACCAGAAATCCAGCGGCGGAGCCGTGTCTCTGTCTTATTTCAACTCATTTCATCTGACGTGACACAGGACGAGCCTCCGGAATGAGACATGGCTCACGATCGGAAGCGCGCTAGATGCTGATTAACTCTGCTTAATCGGTGTGGCCGAATCGCAAGTTGCCGCGTTACTTCACATCTGGAGGCGGCTTTCCGCTCCTAGTATGGTCGATAGCAAACACATCGTGGAGAAACAATTATGTTAAGTTCAACGCGCAAACATCTCAGCTTCGCTGCTGTGCTGGTATCGCTGGCCAGCCTTGCCGGCACTGCATCGGCGGATACCACTTGGCAGAAGAATCACCCGCGACGTGAGCAGGTGAATCATCGTCTTGCCAATCAAAACAAACGCATCAACCAGGACGTCAAGAACGGCACGCTGAATAAGGCGCAGGCCGCGAAATTGCACCATGAAGACCATCAGTTGCGTCAGGAGGAACGCGCCATGGCCAGCCAGAACGGCGGTCATATCACCAAAACGGAACAGAAGGCGCTGAACGGTCAGGAAAATAAACTCAGCGGTCAAATCCCGCCGAAATAATTGCAACGGCCGTTCGCGGGCACGGGGAAGCGCGACGCGCTTCCCCGTGCACCGCATCAAAAGCGCAGGGACAAGCAACTCAAACCGCCGTCCATTTTTCTGAACTCAGAAGTCTCCAGAGTCACCAGCCGGCAGCCGCTCTTCTCGAGCGCGGCGCTGGTGAGCGGAAACCCGGCTGCGACGAGTACCGCATCGTTCACGCGCACACAATTCGCCGCGTAGGCTTCCACGGCCACCACCGGTATCAGATCGCGGACTACGATGCGGCTTTGCGATCGAATCTCGGCTTGGATGCCGTGGTCTACCACCCATATGCCGTCGCCGAGATAGGCGATGCCGCTCTTCAAATGCAGCAGCGCCGGATTGGCCCTGATGTCGACGACGCTGGAGCTATACCCCAATCGATCCAGGTGCACGGCCAACTGACGTGCGCCTGACTCATTAGTGCGTGCCGACACCCCGATAAGAAAGTGTCCGTCCGCCTCGCAAATATCGCCTCCGTCCACGGTGCCGGGAGCAGCAATGACAGGCAGATCCGCAAAAAAATTCCGCAAGCACCGGCCCATGCTCAAAGCCTCGCCCTCACGGCTAGGCGCACCCGGGCGCGTCAGAACGGCGCCGCGTTCCGTCACGATGGCCGTGTCCTCGACGAAGGTCGAGTCCGGATGCTCCGCATCCGGCTCTAGACTGGTGACGGTAAGGCCGCAGTCACGCAGCGCCCCCACATACTCCGCGTGTTGCTCGAGTGCGCGAGCCACATCCGGCGGCCCCAGGGCCGCGCTCGACAAACCGGCGGCAAAATTACGAGCTGGCGGACGCACGATGGCACGAGTGAATTGCATGAAACCCTCTGTAAGTTTTAGTCGAAATTTATTAAATTGCTCGGCGACTTGAGGCCAGGAAAGGGGTAGGTACGCAGCGACGAACAAACTAAACTAAGTGCTTCGACTTAAGCAGCCTGATTGCGCCCCGATTTCTTGGCGAGCTGCAACTGCTTCTGCGCCTTCTCCAGCAAGCTTGCGGGGCTGTCGGCGGGTTCCGGTACCACAGCGCCCACCCCTACGCTCACGCTGACATAGCGTAGAACGGCCGAACGCGGGTGATGAATTCGAAGATCCCTGACTCTTTCAGACATGATTTGGCCGATACGCAGTGCCTGCTCAGTGTCGAGGCCCGGCGCAAACGCGATCAAGCTGCCGCCGTCGAGGCGCGCCGTAACATCGCTGGAGCGGCGCAAACAGCCGGACACTACGTGCGCCACGCGGCGAATGGTGGAATCGCCGGCCGCGCGGCCGAAGGTCGCGTTGTAAAGGTCCAGGGAGTCGATGTCGATGGCGAACACGGCGATGCTGCGCTTCTCCCGCTGCGCGACGGACCAATCGCGCTTCAAGAGCTCCTCGAGATAAGGCAAGGTAAACAGGCCCGTCAAACGATCGTCGCGGATCGCCACCGCGGTGGGTTGATGCGCGCCGCTCAATGAATCCCGGGTGAGTCTGGGGTCGATGCGCAGTCGCTCGCCCGCGTCGCGGTGATGGCCTGCGAAGTGAGTGACGCGCCCGCCCGCATCGAGCAACGGCAAAATCCACATCTCGTTCCAAAACACCGTACCGTCTTTGCGATAATTTCGCAGCAGCACGCGGCAAGACTCCCCCTTGCCCAAGGCCTCGCCTAATCGATGCCGGCCGTCCTGTTCGCGATCGTCGGCCTGCAAGAAGCGCAAGTTTCGACCGATCAGCTCCGCCGCCGAGTAACCGGTCAGCGCTTGAAAACCGGGGTTGGCGTAGACGACGGGGCGCTCCGGATTTTGCGCATCCACGAGAACGACCCCCTCAGGCGAGGTCTCGACCAAGCGCCGATACATCTCTGCGTCAAAGCCAGTCATGACTGTCCTTCCGTCAACACGAGGGGCGGTATGATCGACAGAGCGGCAATGCGCGACGCCGTCTGCTGCCAATGTCTAGTCCCGTGCAACCCGGCCGGCGGCTCACCCCGGGCACGCATCCGCACCAGCCGCGCCTGCGAGGCCGCGGAGGCGACATCAGCCTCCAACCGCCCGAGCACCAATTCTACGGAATGTCTATCGTTGCAAATGGGCAGGACGTCGCAACCCGCGGCAATTGCGAGTTCGGCGCGCGCCACCACATCGCCGAAAGCGGCCGCTCCCGCCATGCTGAGGTCGTCCGCGAACACACAGCCATGAAAACCCAATTCACCCCGCAACACCCCCATGATCCAGCGCTTCGACAGGCTGGCCGGCAAGGCGTCCACCGCCGGGAACACTACATGGGCGGCCATGATTCCCGGAAGATTGTTGTCGATGAGCGGGCGGTAGGGCCGGATATCCGCCTCCAAATCCGCGAATTCGCGCCGATCTACCGGCAATGCAATATGTGAATCGGCAACCACCGCGCCATGGCCGGGAAAGTGCTTGGCTACCGCCGCCATTCCCGCGTCCCGCATGCCCGTCAGGGTGGCCACCGCCAGAGCCGCGACGATGTCAGGATCGGTATGAAAAGCGCGATCGCCGATGATCTCGCTCACGCCGTAGTGCAGGTCGACGCAGGGGGCGAAGCTGAAATCCACCCCCACCGCGCGCAATTCGCTCGCCATCAGCCAGCCGACGGACTGCGCAAACTCCAGTGCGTCGCGCCTGTCCTCGTCAAAGCGCCTACCCAGAAGACGCGCGGCCGGGAGGCGTGTAAAGGCCTCGCGAAAGCGTTGCACCCGCCCCCCCTCGTGGTCCACAGCAATCAATAAGTGCGGTGTGCGCAGGGCGCGGATGGCCGCGGTCAGCGCGGCGACCTGCTGTGGGTTGCGGTAATTTCGGGTGAACAATACGACGCCGCCGACCAGGGGGTGCGCGAGTACCCGAATGTCCTCGGCGCTCAACTCCGTGCCGGCTATATCGACCATCAGCGGACCCAAGCTCATGCGGGACCCTCGAACACCGCAATCGATTCAACGTGCGCCGTATGTGGAAACATATCCATAACCCCTGCGCAGGTCAGCTTAAACCTTTGGCCATGCACCAAAATCTCAGCATCCCGCGCTAAACTCCCCGGATGGCAGGAAATATACACGACTCGGCGCGGACGCCAATGCGGCAGCCGCGCCAGCAGCTCGGATGCCCCCGCCCGCGGCGGGTCGAGCAGCACCAAATCATAGCGATCGTTCGACCAGGGTCCGAACTGCATAGGCTCGAATAGATTCTCCTTGAAGAATGCCGCATTGCCAATGCCGTTGCGGACGGCGTTTGCTTCAGCTTTGGCGATGAGCGGCGCATCACCCTCCACGCCCACCACGCGCCCCGCGCGTCGTGCCAGTGGCAAAGTGAAATTGCCCAAGCCGCAAAATAAGTCGAGCACCGCATCGTTGCGGGTCGCCCCCAATATATCCATCGCCGCGGCCACCATTGACGCATTGATTTCGCGGTTGACCTGGATGAAATCGACCGGCCCGAATTCGATGACCACCTGGCCGTCATCCACCGCATAAGTCAGCGGCGGATAGTCCGCGAGCAAAGGACGAACGGTATCCAGACCGCCGCTCTGCAGAAAGATCTGCACACCCCGCGCAGCGCCGAATGCAGCGATTTTCTCGATATCCGTAGGCTCGGGTGCCTCCAGCACGCGAAATACCAGGGCCGTCGCCGCATCGCCGGCCGATACCTCAACCTGGGGTATTTTTTCTCGAATGGACAGGGTCTCCACCAGCGCGGCAAGGTCCTGCGGCAAAGTGGCGAGGGGCTCGAGCAGAACTTCGCAGCGCCGTATGTCCGCGATATAGGGTTTTTCGCGTTCACGAAAGCCGGCGAGTACCCGGCCCTTCTTGTGGACGTACTTGACCCCGAGCCGCGCCCGGCGCCGATAGCCCCACTCGGGACCGCGCAGAGGCGCCAGCACGCGCTCCGGGCGCACCCTGCCGATGCGTTGCAAATTGTCGAGCAGCTGCCGCTCCTTCGCCGCCAATTGAGCCGGCGCCGACAGATGCTGCAGGGAGCAGCCCCCGCAAATCCCGAAGTGCGCGCAGCGCGGCACGACGCGATCCGGCGAGGCGGTCAGAACTTCGACCAAACCGGCCTCGTCCAGCTGCCGCCGCCGCTTGATCACGCGGTAGCGAACCCGCTCCCCCGGTAGTGCACCGTCGATGAAAACGGCCTTGCCCCCGTCGCGCGCCACTCCGCGCCCATCGTGCGCCAAATCGACGACGTCGGCCTCCTGCACCTCACCCGTCTTCAAGTCGCGGGCCATGCAGCCGCGAATTCGTTGAGATGTCCTGCGGTCGACTCCTCCAGCAATTTGCGAACTCGCGCAATTTCGTGGGCATGCTCGGCGGCGTTCAGCTGTCCGCGCAGCAGCTGGAAGCGCAAATAGATCAGGTAGGTATTCAGCACATCGGTCTCGCAGTAATCGCGAATGCGCTTCAAGCCCCCCTGCAGATAGGCCGGCCACACGTCGGCGCCGTGCAGGCCCACCTTGCCGGGAAATCCGAGCAGGGTCGCAATGTCGTTGAGGCTGGCACGGCCGCGTCCCTGGAAGCCCGATAGAATATCCATCAGGTCCATATGCCGCCAATGGAATCGGCTCAAGTAATTGCTGAATCTGAAGCTGTGATCGGAATCGCCCATTTCCCAGTAACGCGCGGCCGTGACACCGTGCAGCAGACTGCGATAGTGCAGCACCGGCAGATCGAATCCGGCGCCGTTCCAGGAGACCAAGTCCGGCGTGAACTTGTCCAAGCCGTCGAAGAATCGCTCGATGAGCACCTTCTCCGAGGATGCCTCGTCGCCGAGGCTCCATACCTTCAGCGAGTCCCGCGACCGCATCACCACGGAAATCGCGACGACGCGGTGCTGCTCGTGCGATAGAAATTCGCTGCCGGTTTCCTGGCGGCGCTTGGTGAACATGATCTGCGCCACTTGGCTCTCGGACAGGTCATGCAAGCCATGCAGACGCCGGCCCAGATCGGTATCGGGAATGGTCTCGATGTCGAACACCAAGGTGTTCATGCGGCGACACGCCGCATCAGAACTGCGACCGCCACCACCAGGCCCGCCTCGTCGGTCAATGTCACATGGCCCTCGCCGATGCCGAGGCCGTCTCGGACTTTGGCACCCCGGGCGGAATACACCACCTCCGGCTTGCCCCAGGAGTTCTGCACGACTCCCACGTCGCGTATCCAGATGCCGTGCGCGAAACCGGTGCCCATGCCTTTGACGATGGCCTCCTTAGCCGCGAAGCGCATGGCGATGAATCGCACGGGGCGCGCCGTGCGCTCGAACTGCGCGCGCTCCTCTGGCATCAGCAGATGCGATAGGAAGCGTTCGCCGTGCTTTTTATAGACACTCTCAATTCGATCAACCTTGAGCACGTCGATCCCGATTCCGTAAATCACGGGGCCGACACGGGCGCGGGGCCGCTAGATATCAATGTCATCGTTTCAGGCTCGCGCCGCGCGCATCAATTCTTTCATGTCGCGCACGGCCTTGGCCAAGCCGTCCACGATCGAGCGCGCCACAATGGCGTGGCCGATATTGAGCTCGATGATTTCAGCAATGGCTGCAATCGGCTCGACGTTATGGTAGTTCAGGCCATGACCTGCATTCACTATCAGCCCGAGGGAGGCCGCCAACTTCGCGGCAACGCGCAGGCGTTCGAATTCGCGGGCTCGCGCCGCGCCGTTGGCCTCCGCATAGGCGCCCGTGTGCAGTTCGATGACCGGTGCGCCGACACGCTGTGCCGCCTCGATTTGCACCGGGTCCGGATCGATGAACAGGGAGACGCGGATGCCCGATGACCCCAGCGCACGGCAAGTATCGCCGACCCGCGAGCTCTGACACAGGACGTTCAAGCCGCCCTCGGTGGTGACTTCCTGGCGGGACTCCGGCACCAGGCAGCAATCCTGCGGCAGCACAGCTTGCGCGATTCGCACCATCTCCTCGGTCACCGCCATTTCAAGGTTCATTCGAGTCTGCAGGGCCTCGCGCATGGCAATGACATCGCGTTCCTGAATATGCCGCCGATCTTCCCGCAGGTGCAGAGTGATGCTGTCGGCCCCCGCCTCCTCGGCCATGAGCGCTGCATACAGGGGGTCGGGATAGCGGCCGCCACGCGCCTGGCGCAAAGTCGCCACGTGATCGATATTCACGCCGAGCGCTATCCCTGAGTGCAAAAAGCCGCCGCTCACACGCCCTCCGGATACGCGAATTCGTCGCGGCGCGAATGCTGACGTGAATCCGGCGGCTCCCGCTGGCGCAGGGCCAGCGCCACCTCGCGGCATTTCAGGGTGCGGCCGTCCAGACAAGCGTCTATGGCTGAGCGCAACATGCGTTTGGCATCGCGCAATGAGCGGGCATCAACGAAGCTCTCCGCCTGCAGATCGACCAGAGATCGGCCGCACACGGCGCCGGGGGTCTCGGCCGCGCAGGGCTGCAAGCCCCTTTCAGCAGCGAAGCGGTAGTACCTACCGGGCTCGACCGGCAACCCCTCGCAGGTATTGGCAAGCTCCAGACCGTAGCCCAAATCGTTCAACAGGCGCTTCTCGAAGCGACGCAAAGTAGGTTCCTCCAGCTCGCCATTGCACAGCCCCTGCACGCACGCCGAGTAAGAATGGAAAATCTCCGGGTGCGGATCGCAGCGCTCCGTCAGCTTCAACAACAATTCGTTCAAATAGAATCCGCTCATGAGCCGATTCGGCGAGAAGCTGGTCGCCAGACCATCGATCTCGGCCGTGACCAATTGACAGGCCTCCCCCTTACCGGACCAGGACACAAGCATGCGCTGGAAGGGCCGCAGCACGCCTCTCAAGGTGGACTTGGGCCCATTGGCGCCGCGCGCGAACAGAGTGAGGCGTCCATAGTCGGAGGTGAACACCTCCACGATGCGGCTGGTGTCGCGATAGGGATATTGGTGCAGCACATAGGCTGGCGCCAACCACACGCGGCGCGCGCTTTTCACAATGTATCGTACCCAAACTGGCGCAATGCCATTTCGCTGTCGGCCCAGTTTTCCTTGACCTTCACCCAGAGCTCCAGATGCACCGAGCGCTGCCACAGATCGTTGAGCTCGATGCGCGCCAGCCGGCCGATTTCCTTCAGCCGCTCGCCGCCCTGTCCGATCACGATGGCCTTCTGCCCTGCGCGCTCGACCCAAATGACGGCGTTGATCATAATGCGGTTGTTTTCGTCCGCAAAGCGTTCGATTTGCACATTGATGCCATAGGGCAGTTCCTCGCGCAGCTTCAGCGTCAGCTTCTCGCGCACGATCTCGGCCGCGTGGAACGGCTCGTCGCGATTGGTGACCACGTCGGGGGCAAACAAGGGCGGCGACACCGGCAGGCGCGACCCGATGACATCGACCAGCCGGTCGAGGTTATCCGCCTGCATGGCCGATATCGGTATGATTCCCGACGCCGGGATGCGCTCTGTCATATCCTCGAGAAAGGGCAGCAGCTGCTCCTTGGGGAACACGCGATCGACCTTGTTGATTCCTAAGAACAGCGGCTGCTTCAAGCCCCGCACCCGATCCCACACCCACTCGTCTTCGTCGGTGAAGCGCATGGCTTCGATCACGAACAGAATGACGTCGGCGTCCTGGGAGGATGAAATGGCCACCCGGTTCATATATTGATTCATCACGCGGCGCGTCGATTCATGCAGACCCGGCGTATCGACCAACACCAACTGAGCCTCGGGGCGGTTGACCACACCCAAAATTCGATGCCGCGTGGTTTGCGGCTTGGCGGTGACGATGGATACCTTGCGCCCCACCAAGGCGTTCACCAAGGTGGATTTGCCGACATTCGGCCGGCCCACGATGGCTACATGCCCGGCACGAAACTGAATGGCGCTCATACTGGCTTCCGTATTTCCGGCGGCAATTGCGCCAGCAATTTCGCGGCAGCCAATTGCTCGGCGCGCCGGCGGCTGGCGCCCTCGCCCACGGCGCTTAAGCCCAATACCGGAACCTCGCAGCTGACGGTGAATGATTGCGCGTGAGGGTCGCCGACTGCCGCGGTCAAGGTGTAAACCGGCAAGGCGAGTCCGTGTGCCTGCAGAGCTTCCTGCAGGCGCGTTTTCGGGTCCTTTAGCGTGTCCGCCGCCGGCAAACCCGACATCCGCGAGCCCATGACGCGCGCCACGGCCGCGGCTGCCGCATCAAACCCTGAGTCCAGAAAAATAGCACCCAATATGGCCTCCAATGAATCCGCCAGTATCGACGCCCGGCGGAACCCGCCGGTTTTCAACTCCCCCGGCCCCAGGCGCAGGTGATCGCCCAAACCCAGTTCGCCCGCGATCTGCGCCAATGCCTCGCCGCTGACCAGCGTCGCGCGCAGCCTGGATAAGGCTCCTTCATCCACTTCGCGGTGCGCATCGTAAAGCATGCGCGCCACGGCGCAATTGAGAATCGAATCGCCCAAGAATTCCAGCCGCTCATTGTGATCCACGCCGGCACTGCGGTGCGTCACCGCGGCGTAGCACAGAGCCGGCTGCACGAAAACGTAACCGAACGAACGCTCGACCCAGGTCAGCAGCTCATCCGATCTGTGCAGCGGAATCACTGCACCTTCACGGTCTTGTCGAAGTGTGCGGTCAACGAAATGTTGGCGATATACGGCACGGTGTCGTCGTACGCCACATGCAACTGCAATCCGCCGTCGTCGCGCGTGATCTCAATGTCCTTTTGATCGACCGCGGTGATGTCTTCAATGGCCCAGTGCCGGTCCAAGGATTTGCGCACGCCGCCCAGATCGGCGCTTTCGCCTTTGAATTCCGTCGCTGCCGATTCCATGGTTCGCACCAGCTTCATGTAATTGAGATACACGGGCACCAGACGAACGCCCCCGTAGCCGATGCTACCAACCAACGCGAGAATGCAGAGCAAACCGATGAACGTCATGCCTTGCTGGGGCTGACGCGTATGTCCTTCCACTTGCCGGTGTTTCATTTGCTGGCCTTCCTATTTAGGCGCTTCGCGCCACCTTCGATGGGGCCGATGCGGCCCGGTCCCTTAGTTAATAGCATTCCCTATCCGCCGCCAGAGAGGTCCGTCACGAGTATCGAGATTAAGCCAAATTCGCACCGCTTTACCCACCAGATTCTGCGCCGGCACGAACCCCGGGGCGTCGAGATCATCCTGAAAGCGGCTGTCCTTGCTGTTGTTGCGATTGTCCCCCATGAAGAAATATTTCCCCGCGGGCACCACCCATTCGCCCGTCTTGACGCCGCCGTTGGCGAACATGACGAGATGGCGTTTGGCGCCCAGCTGCTCAACGGTGGTGGGAGCCCCCGCATAGTTCCACAGGTCCTGCTTGGGGCCCATATAAGTGGACCCTGGCTCCTGGGGCATGGGCTTGTCGTTGACGTAGAGCTGGTTGTTCTCATCGACCCGGATGCGATCGCCGGGGAGCCCAACCAGCCGTTTGATGTAATTGATTTTCGGATTGGGCGGCAGGCGGAAAACGATCACATCGCCCCGCTGCGGGGTCCCGGTCGGAACCACCAAGGTATTGGTGACCGGCAGACGCAGCCCATAGGAGTACTTGCTGACGAAAATGAAATCGCCGTCGAACAAGGTCGGCATCATGGAATCGGAAGGAATGCGAAACGGCTCGAATAAAAACGACCGGATTACCAACACCAGAACGATGACCGGAAAGAATGAGCGGGCATATTCGACGCCGATGGGTTCACGCACACGCTCGAGGGACGTGCCTGCTGCAGCGGCGGCGAGCTTGCGCCGGCGCGCGAAGAACGCCAGATCCAATAGCCAAACGATGCCGGAAACGGCACCGACCACCACCAGCATGAGACTGAAGTCGACGGCCTCATAGCGAAACAGGCGCCACAGCATCACCAGCGCCACGACCACCAGCGCATAACCTGCCGTTTTCGGCAGCCAGGGCTCCTCGACGCTGGTTGCACCGGGATCGCGGCGCGGCCTCAAGAACCAACCGTCCACTAAAATCACTAGGACGCACGCGACGCCTACGCACAACAAACCTATGAAAAGGCTATCGCCGTCATTCACGAAATACCCCCAATAATTGCGAACTCATTTAGTCGGCGCCGCTCTCAATTGCTTTTCTTGCCGACTTGCAACACCGCGAGAAATGCCTCTTGCGGAATCTCGACCTGACCTACCTGTTTCATGCGCTTTTTGCCGGCCTTCTGCTTCTCGAGCAGCTTGCGTTTGCGCGAGATGTCACCGCCATAGCACTTGGCCAGCACGTTCTTGCGCAGTGCCTTGACGCTGGCGCGTGCAATGATATGGCTGCCGATGGCCGCTTGCACGGCGATGTCGAACATCTGCCGCGGAATCAACTCTTGCATCTTGTCGACCAATTCTCGGCCGCGGTTGTAAGAGTTATCGCGGTGGACGATCAGCGACAGCGCGTCGACCGGATCGCCGTTGATTAAGACATCGAGTTTGACCAGGGGCGCCGCCTGAAAGTGACTGAATTCGTAGTCGAAGGATGCATAACCGCGGCTCGCGGATTTGAGCCGATCGAAGAAATCGAGCACGACTTCGGCCAGAGGCAATTCATACTGCAGAGATACCTGGCTGCCGAGGAAGAGCATTTTTTTCTGCACGCCGCGCTTCTCGCTGCACAGAGTCAACACCGCGCCCACATGATCGGGAGGCACCAGAATATTGGCGGTGATTATGGGCTCGCGCAGTTCGGAGACCCGGTCCTGAGGCGGCAGCTTGGACGGATTGTCGACGTTGACAACCGACCCGTCGGTCAGCAGCACCTCGTAGATGACGGTGGGCGCGCTGGTGATCAAGTCCAGGTTGTATTCGCGCTCCAGCCGCTCCTGCACGATGTCCATGTGCAGCAGCCCCAAGAATCCGCAACGAAACCCAAAACCCAGTGCCGTAGACACCTCGGGCTCGAAATGCAACGCGGAATCATTGAGTTTCAGCTTCTTGAGCGCTTCACGGAATTGTTCGTAGTCGTCGGAGCTCACGGGGAACAATCCCGCGAAGACTCGCGGCTGCACCTGCTTGAAGCCTTCGAGAGGCGCTTTGGCGGGGTTACTTTCCAGGGTAATGGTGTCGCCGACCGGCGCGCCGTCGATTTCCTTGATGCCGGCGATGACGAATCCGACCTCGCCCGTGTTCAAGGACTCGCGGGTCACGGGTTTGGGCGAGAAACGGCCGAGCTTGTCCGCCGTGTGACTACGGCCGGTGGACATGACTCGGATCTTGGCGCCGGTGTGCAATGCACCATTCATCACTCGCACCAGGGAGACCACGCCCACATAGTTATCGAACCAAGAATCGATGATCAAAGCCTGCAAAGGACCGTCCGGATCGCCCTTGGGTGCCGGTATGCGCTTGACCAATTGTTCCAGTAACTCAGGAACCCCGAGTCCCGTCTTGGCACTGACCAATGCGGCATCCTCGGCCGGAATGCCGATGATTTCTTCGATTTCATGGATGACCTTGGCCGGATCGGCGGAGGGCAAATCGATCTTGTTGATGACCGGAAGCACTTCCAGCCCCTGCTCCAGAGCCGTATAGCAGTTGGCAACGCTCTGGGCCTCTACCCCCTGGGCCGCGTCCACCACCAGCAGCGCTCCCTCGCAGGCGGCGAGCGAACGCGAAACCTCGTAGGAAAAATCCACGTGGCCCGGCGTGTCGATGAAGTTCAGCTGGTACAGCTCGCCGGTGGCGGATTTGAACTCCAGCGTGACGCTCTGCGCCTTGATGGTGATGCCTCGTTCACGCTCCAGATCCATCGAATCCAGTACTTGGGCCTGCATCTCACGCGCATCGAGGCCGCCGCATTCCTGAATGAATCGATCTGCCAAAGTCGATTTGCCGTGATCAACATGAGCAATGATGGAAAAGTTGCGGATATTCTTCATCTACGCCTGAGTTTGGTCAAACCCGCGATTATACCGGTCGGCGATGGTAAGCGAGGGCCTTATGTACCTCCTCGAGGTCCAAATGCCCGTGACACACCAATTCTCCACCGAAAAGCAGCACGGGAATCTTATGGCCGTAGCGCACCCTTGCCTCGGCGCCGGCATCGACGTCGAGCACATCGACAGCATAGGAACTGGCCTCGGGCAAGGCGGCAAGCTCGTTAAGCATCTCCTCGCACAGACCACAGCCGGGGCGGGAATACATGAGGAAGCGCGGCGACTCACCGTCCATGGGGTCAGCGGTGAGGGAGTTCGGGGCCGCCGGAGGATGTGATCGAATGAGCTATGAATTCCACGGTCTGGGCAGGCACCTCACCGACCGCGGTGACCTGGTGGCCTTGCACGACGGTGGAGAATGCGAATCCCGAACCCACTCGCGCAAGGCCTTGCATCGGCGGTTCCGCTGGCGTGCTTGGGCTCGGATTCGCACCCGGCGCATTGGCCGCCGGAGCTTCGACGAATACCGATACGGTGGCCAAACCATCCGAGTACACCAGGTGACTGGCGGGAACCGTCGCTCCGCCCAGCGTCTGGGCACCGGTCACTGTCAAACGAAATCCCGGCGGCAATTCGCTGGCACGATAGGCCGACAGCGCGGGCGCCGCACTGTCATGCGAGGGTCCCTGGCGCACCCATCGCATGCCTTCGGTACGCACCACCGGCACGAGGTCGCTGTCCGGAATGCTTTCCGGCATTTCCAGGCGGGCGAAGAATATCTGCTCGATCACCTGACCGTGCGAATCGCAGAGCTGGGTCTTCAGCGGCATCGCGGTCTTCTCATCGAGCCAGAGACGATATCCGAACCGGAACTGATCCTTAGGTGTAACCGCGATGACTCGAGCCGCTCGGCCGAGAATGCGCGCAGCCGGTAACGACTCGATGCGATAGAACTCGTTCACGTCGGCACCGAACTGCGGCAGCGATCCTAGAAACGGGCCGCGATCCGGTCGAGGTTCGACCAGCACCGTATGCTGGTCGGGCAGATAGCACGTCAATTCGCCGTTGTTACGCACGAACTCCCGGCCGGAACCATCCAAGGACTGCAGCCGTTCGGTCACCCGCCCGGCGCGCACTCGATGCACTATGCGCATGGTCTCGACCCGGCCTTCACTGAGGTGAAAGAACGTGCCGTCGTAGTTGCGCGTGGTCAGGGCCTGATTCATTTTCTGCAGCCAATCGCGCGGGTCGTCGGCGCCTCGGGAGCGCTGCGGCAGGGCGGTCAGCAGGGCGCCGACAACGGCGCAGGAAATCACCCAGTTGGCTCGCTTGCGCATCGATCCCATCATGGAGCAACGCGCGCCGCCGCTTCACTGACCTCAGGCTGCTGCTCGGCCTCGATAAGCAGGTCCGCCAACACCCCGCGCTGATCGAGACCGGAAGAATACCTACTGTGCGCGAACACATAATTGGTCAGCCGCGACGGCGACATGACGGTGGGCGCAGCCGCCGACATCGCCGGCACCGTATAGGAGAGGGCCTCGCGGGGCGCTTGCAGGGCGGCACCGCTCTGCGCAAGAGCCGCGCTTTGGGCCAGAACCGAGTTTTGGGCCAGAAAGGCCGCTTGCGCGGGAGCCTGGATCTGCGCCGTGACCACCGCAGCGGTCCGCAATCCCGGTGCATCCGCCCGTTGCTGCAAGGCGACGACCGCAACGGCCGCCACGCCGGCCGCCACCGCAACCCCAGCGAATGGCCGCCACCAACGGGTTGCGTGAGCCTGCGCAACCTGTCCATTGACGTGACTCGGTTCGCCGTCTATGGCGCAATTGACGCGGCCCGTGAATCCCTGGGTCACGAGGCTATGGCTGCCGCCGCGAATGGCCTCGCCGACCAGGGCATAGCGGCCGAAGCTCTCGCGCAACTCCGCATCGCGAGTGAGCCGCTTCAACAGTAGTTCGGTTTCCGAGTTGGGCAATT
>JANYLM010000038.1 GCA_025357835.1 Gammaproteobacteria bacterium | reverse complement strand
CTGAAAGGCAATGGACCCTGCAATGCGGAACGGCTTGCGGCGCGCCGCAATGCTCACGCCGCGGGCGCCTGGGTGCGGGAGGCCGCCAGCGCCTATGCCGCGAAACAGCGCCGACGTACCGCAACCCTTGCCGCCTGAGAGTAATTGCCCATGAGCACCCCGATAGAAGATAGCCGTGACTGGCCCCTGTACGAGGTATTCGTCCGCGCCCGCGGCGGCCTGGATCACAAGCACGTCGGCAGCTTGCATGCCGCCGATGCGCGCATGGCCATCGATCACGCACGCGATCTGTACACGCGGCGCTTGGAGGGCATCAGTATTTGGGTGGTGGCCTCCAAGGACATCACCGCTTCCGATCCGGCAGAGAACGACTCCTTGTTCGAGCCAGCACGGGACAAGATTTATCGCCACCCGACCTTTTACGAGATTCCGGATGAGGTCAAGACTCTATGAGCGCGGCCCTATCCAAGGTCGAAGCGCAGAATCTGTTCCGCTACGTGCTGCGTCTCGGCGACTTGAGCCTGGTGCTCGGACAAAGGCTGGGCGAATGGGTCGGCCATTCACCTGCGCTGGAAGAGGATTTGGGCTTGGCCAATATCGCGCTCGACTTGATCGGGCAGGCGCGGCTGTTGCTGACCTATGCGGGCGAGATCGAGGGCCGCGGCCGCGGCGAGGATGAAATCGCCTTTCTACGCGAGCATGGCGAATACTTGAACGCCATATTGGTGGAGCAGCCGAACGGCGATTTCGGTCACACCATCGTGCGACAAGTACTGATCGACGCCTTCCAGCTGGAACTGTACCAGCGCATGACAGCGTCCACGGACGAACGCCTGGCCGCGATCGCGGCGAAATCCGTGAAGGAGATTCTCTACCACCTGCGCTACAGCAGCGGCTGGCTGGTGCGCCTCGGCGACGGTACCGAGGAAAGTCACGTGCGAGTCCAGACGGCAATGGATTCGCTTTGGCCCTATACGGTAGAGTTGTTCGCCGACGATGAGTTGGACCGCGCCATGGCGGATGCGGGCGTGGCGCCTCGATTGGCGGAAGTTCAAGCAGCTTGGATAGCGCGCATCGATAAGCTACTCGAGGAGGCGACGCTCAAGCGTCCTGCAAGTCGTCCGCATTCCTGGCATGGCAAGCGCGGTCAGCACAGCGAACATCTCGGCTACATTCTGGCTGAGATGCAACACTTGCAGCGCACCTATCCGGGAGCACGCTGGTGAGAGCCGCGGTACTTGCGGATGCGGCGGCGCAACGGCGACTGTCGCTGGCGTGGAATGCCCTCGAATTTGTGGAAGATCCCGAGATCCCCGCGCTGAGCATCGTCGATCTCGGCTTGATTCGCTACATCAATCCGCAACCGGACGGCAGGCTCGACGTAGGGCTGTCGCCCACATATGTCGGTTGCCCGGCCACTGAAGTGATTCGACACTCCGTTACACAGGCGTTGCGCACCGCGGGGGTTGGCGATTTCATCGTGACGCAAGTATTGTCGCCCGCCTGGACCAGCGATTGGATCAGCGTCGAAGGCCGGCGCAAGCTCGCGATTTACGGCATCGTTCCGCCGGAGAAAGCCGCCTCGTCCATGCGCGATATTCTGCGGGATAATCGACCGGTGGCCTGTCCCCGCTGCCAGTCGACGAACACCGAATGCATCAGCGAATTCGGTTCTACCCCGTGCAAGGCCCTGCATCGCTGCCGCGCCTGTCTTGAGCCCTTCGAATACTTCAAGTGCATTTGATAAGCGCATGCTCAAATTCCATCCCTTGAAAGTCACCGCCGTCGAGCGCGTCGCCGACGACGCAGCTTGCGTGACGGTGGAAATTCCCTCTGCGCTGCGGGATGCCTTTAGCTTCCACGCCGGGCAGTACGTCACCGTGCGCCGCATGATCGAGGGGCGCGAGGAACGCCGAACCTACTCCATCGTGACGGCTCCTGGGGGCGGCGTACTCAAATTGGGCATCCGTCACCAGGTGGGCGGCCGGATGTCCGGCGAACTCGCATCGAAATTGCGTCCCGGCGATCTGCTCGACGTCGCTACGCCCATGGGACGATTCCGCACTCCCATCGACACCGCTCGGGAGCATTCGTACGTGGCCTTCGCGGCCGGCAGCGGCATCACGCCCGTGCTGTCTCTGGCCACGGATATTCTCAAGCGAGAGCCGCGCAGCCGCTTCACATTGATCTACGGCAACCGCAGCATTTCTCGAACCATGTTTCTTGAAGAGACGCTGGCGCTCAAGAATCGCTACATCGAGCGCTTTGCCCTGCATTTCGTCATGAGCCGCGAGCCGCAACAAGCCGAATGGCTCAATGGCCGAATCGACGGTGCCAAAGTCCAAGAGCTCGCAAAGCACATGGCCGAGGTGGCCACCGCGGACGAGTACCTGATTTGCGGCCCCGGCGATATGGTGAACGAGCTTCGCGGCGCCCTCAAGGCATTGAACGGCGCGGCCGCGATTCGATTCGAGCGCTTTGCCAGCGCAACAGCGCGACCGCTCGAGAGCGTTACTCAAGCGATTGGCGCCGCGCCCGCGCCGCAAGAGGTGCTGGCCACCGTTTCAGTGGTCATGGATGGCCGGCGCCGCAGCTTTCCGATGGCGCCCAGCGACGCGTCCGTACTCGATGCTGCGGAGCGCGCGGGGCTGGACCTGCCGTTTTCCTGCCGATCAGGCATCTGCGCGACCTGCCGCGCGAGAATCACGGAAGGCGCCGCGGTGATGACGCACAATATCGCCTTGGAGCCCTGGGAGACCGACGCGGGGTTCGTGCTGTGTTGTCAGGC
>JANYLM010000018.1 GCA_025357835.1 Gammaproteobacteria bacterium | reverse complement strand
CTTCCAGCCCCTGTTCCAGCGCGGTATAGCAGTTGGCAACGCTCTGAGCCTCGACGCCTTGGGCGGCATCCACCACCAGCAGGGCGCCTTCGCACGCCGCCAGCGATCGCGATACTTCGTACGAGAAATCCACGTGGCCCGGCGTGTCGATGAAGTTCAGCTGGTACAGCTCGCCGCTAGCGGATGTGTAGCCGAGCGTGACGCTTTGCGCCTTGATGGTAATGCCCCGTTCACGCTCCAGATCCATCGAATCGAGCACTTGGGCCTGCATTTCCCGGGCGTCCAGACCGCCGCATTCCTGGATGAATCGGTCCGCCAACGTCGATTTGCCGTGATCAACATGAGCAATGATGGAAAAATTGCGGATATTCTTCATCTAAGCCTGGGTTCGGACAAACTCCCCATTATACCGGTCGGCGATGGCAAGCGAGGGCCTTATGCACTTCGTCCGCATCCAAGCGCCCGTGACACACCAGCTCTCCGGCGAACAGCAGCACGGGAATTTTGTGGCCATAGCGAACCCGCGCAGCGGGGTCCGCATCGACATCGAGCACATCGATGCCGAAAGGCTGCACCGCCGGCAACGCGTGGAGTTCTGCCAGCATCTCCTCGCACAGGCCGCACAGCGGGCGTGAATACAGCAGGAAACGCGGTGCCATCGGCAAACGCCGGTCAGCGGCGCGGCAGCTCTGCGGCGCCCGAGGATTTCACGGAGTGCGCGATGAATTCCACCGTCTGAGCGGGCACTTCGCCGACCGCGGTGACTTGGTGGCCCTGTACGACGGTGGAGAACGCAAATCCCGAACCGACCCGCGCCAGCCCCTGCATCGGCGGCTCAGGGGGCGAACTCGGCGCGGTGTCGGTACCCGCCGCAGCGCCAGTCGCGGCGCCCGGCTGCGCCTCGACGAATACCGATACCGTGGCCAGACCATCCGAGTACACCAAATGACTCGCGGGAACACTGGCACCGCCGATGGTCTGGGCTCCTGCCACGGTCAAATGAAATCCCGGCGGCAGTTCACTGGCTCGAAATGCCGAGAGTGTCGGCGAGGCCGTGTCCTGTGAAGGACCCTGGCGCACCCAGCGCATGCCCTCCGTGCGCACCGCCGGGGCGAGGTCGCTGTCCGGAATGCTCTCCGGCATGTCCAGGCGCGCGAAGAATATCTGTTCAATCACCTGGCCGCGGGAATCGCACAGCTGTGTCTTGAGCGGCATCGCGGTGCTCTCATCGAGCCACAAGCGATAGCCGAAGCGGAATTGATCCTTCGGATTGACCGCAATCACGCGCGCGGCCCGGCCGAGCACGCGCGTCGAAGGCAGCGTCTCGATGCGATAGAATTCGTCGGCGCCCGCGCCGAATTGCGGCAGCGATCCTAAGAACGGACCGTGAGCGGGGCGCGGCTCTACCAGTACCGTGTGCTGATCCGGCAGATAACAGGTCAATTCGCCGTTATTGCGTACGAACTCCCGCCCTGAGCCGTCCAAGGACTGCAGCCGCTCGATCACCCGTCCGGCCCGCACCCGATGCACGATGCGCATGGTCTCGACCCGGCCCTCGCTCAAGTGAAAAAAGGTGCCGTCGTAATTGCGCGTCGCCAAGGCCTGATTCATCTTCTGCAGCCACTCGCGCGGGTCGTCGGCCGCGGATGAACGTTGCGGCAGCGACGCCAGCATGGCGCCCGCCACGGCGCAAGGAAGCAGCCAATGGGCCCGTTTGCGCACCAGGCGCGTCATGGGGCGACGTGCGCCGCCGCTGCTTCGACCTTGGGGGCCTGTTCGTCCGCCTCGATGAGCATATCCGCCAGCACTCCACGTTGGTCCAGGCCGGAAGAATAGCGGCTGTGGGCGAAGACGTAATTGGTCAAGCGCGTGGGCGGCATGGCCGTAGCCGCGGCCGGCGCAGCCGCCGGAACCGTATAGGAAATAGCCTCTCGGGGCGCCTGCACCGGCGTGAAACCCGGAGCGGCGACGGCGGCCGCGTTCTGCGCGGTGAGCGGCGCACCCGGCCGAAGCGTGGGCGCGACGGCGCGCTGCTGCAAGGCGACGACCGCGACGACCGCCACACCGGCCGCGACCGCAGCTCCCGCAAAGGGCCGCCACCAGCGGGGCGCCCGGACCTGCGAGCTATGGCCATTGGCCGGAAGCGGTTCGCCGTCGATCGCAAAATTAACGCGTGCGGCGAAGCCCTTCGCCATGAGCGGGCCCGGGCCGCGCAGCGCCTCGCCGATCAGGGCGTAGCGGCCGAAGCTCTCGCGCAACTCCGCATCGCGAGTGAGCCGCTTCAACAGTAGTTCGGTTTCCGAGTTGGGCAATTCTCCATCGAGAAATGCCGAGACCTGTTCACGAATTTGTTCGCTCATGTGTCCTCAGGCCGACCAAGGCCGCCGTCGAATATGGGTCGTAACTTCTTGTCGATCGCCTCGCGTGCGCGAAAGATCCGCGAACGCACCGTGCCCACCGGGCAATCCATGGTTTGCGCAATGTCCTCGTAACTCAATCCTTCCAATTCGCGAAGGACGATGGCGGTGCGCAGGTCCTCCGGCAAATTCTCGATGGCGCGGTTCACGGTGTCCCGGATCTCGTCCGTGAGCAGCAAGGCCTCCGGGGTCTCCGACTCGGCCAGCCGCGCGTGTAGCTCGTATTGCTCCGGGTCCTGAAGGTCTAGATCGTAATCCATGGGCCTGCGTTTCGTGGCAACCAGGGCGTTTTTGGCGGTGTTTATCGCGATTCTATACAACCAAGTATAGAACGCGCTATCGCCGCGAAACGACTGCAGCGCACGGTAGGCCTTGACGAAAGCCTCCTGTGCGATGTCTTCAGCCTCGGATGCATCGTGCACGTAACGCATGATCAGCTTCAGCACCTTGTGCTGGTACCGCAGAACCAACAAATCGAACGCCGCGCGCTCGCCGCGCTGGACTCTCTCGACCAGATTGAGGTCACTATCTTCGACGCTCATGCGTGATCCCAAACCGGCGAGCTCACAACCCAGCCTGTCGCGATAGACCGACCGGCGACGGAAAAGTTCGACAATTCCCGGCACGAGCCGGTTTTAAACGTGACTTTGTGCACAGGTCGAGATTCTAGCAGCGGCCGGCGCCGGAGCTTTGGTGGCTAAGCAGGTTGCGGCGGCTGGCCGGGCTTGCCGTAATTCGTTCAATGAGGGCTGCGAACTCGGGCGGCGGTGGCTGCTCCCCAAGACAGTACCGATAGAGAATCGTGTCCTGAGTCTCCAGCAGCCGCCTAAACGCGCCTTGCTCGGCACTCGATGCGCTGCAAAAATGCTCGTCCAGGTAACGCGCCAGCAATATGTCCAGTTCTTTCATGCCGCGACGGCACGCCCAGCGTAGTTTCCCGAGTACTTTGGGGTCTAAGGCCGGCAACTGAGTAGGGGCGCCCATCAATGGCGACGGTGGGCCATCATTTGCTTGATTTCGCCGATGGCCTTGGCCGGATTCAGATCCTTCGGGCAGGCTTCCGTGCAATTCATGATGGTATGACAGCGGTACAGCCGAAACGGGTCCTCGAGATAGTCCAGGCGCTCGCCGGCCGCCTCATCCCGGCTATCGACGATCCAACGATAGGCCGCGAGCAGCGCCGCTGGGCCGAGATAACGATCGCTGTTCCACCAATAGCTGGGGCAGCTGGTTGAACAGCAGGCGCAGAGTATGCATGCCGAAGGCCGATCGACTTTTTCCTGATCCTCCTTCGTCTGCATGCGTTCGCTGTCGGGCGGCGCCGGCGTGCGCGTCTGCAGCCAAGGCTTGATCGAGGCGTACTGAGCATAGAAGTTCGTGAGATCGGGGACTAGATCCTTGATGACCGGCATGTGCGGCAGGGGATATATCTTGACGTCCTGCTTCACGTCGGCGCAGGCGCTGACGCAGGCCAGGCCGTTCTTGCCGTCGATATTCATGGCGCAGGAACCACAAATCCCTTCGCGGCAGGAGCGCCGGAAGCTCAGCGTGGGGTCGATCTCGTTCTTGATCTTTATCAGGGCATCCAACACCATGGGGCCGCAGGCGTCCATATCGACCTCGTAACTGTCGAGGCGCGGGTTCTCCGCCAAATCCGGGTCGAAGCGGTAAATTTTGAAGACACGGATATTGGTAGCGCCCGCGGGCGCCTTGAACACCCGGCCGTCCTTGCGCACCTTGGAGTTGGCGGGAAGCGAAAATTCAGCCATCAATTGCTCCTGATCGCGCGCCTCAGTAGGTGCGCGCCTTGGGTGGTATCGATTGGACATCGTCGGTAAGGGTGTTCAGATGCACCGGCCGGTAGTCGAACTCGGTGGCGCCCTTGACGTCCACCCAGCACAGGGTGTGCTTCATCCAGTTTTGGTCGTCGCGATTCGGAAAATCCTCGCGCGCCTGCGCACCGCGGCTCTCCTGGCGATTCTCCGCCGAATGCATGGTGGCGACGGCCTGCCCCAGCAGATTGTCGAGCTCCAAGGTCTCGATGAGATCGGTGTTCCACACGAGTGAACGGTCCGTGACTCGGACATCGGCGAAGGAGGCGAAAACTTCCGCCAGCTTGCGCTTGTCGTCATTCAAAGATTCCCCGGTGCGAAACACCGCGGCATCGCTTTGCATGACGCGCTGCATACTCAAGCGGATATCGGCGGTGGGACGCGAACCCTTGGCAAACCTAAGCTTATCCAAGCGAGCGAGCGTGACGTCGCCGGCGTCCGCTTTGAATGGTCGGTGGGCCGCGCCCGGTTTCACTGCGCGCGAGCAGTGCCGAGCCGCTTCGCGACCAAAGACGACCAAATCGAGCAGGGAGTTCGAACCCAGACGGTTCGCGCCGTGCACGGAAACGCAAGCCGCCTCGCCCACCGCCATGAGTCCGCGAACCGCCGTCTCGGTTCCGCCCACTCGTGTAATCGCCTCACCATGCACATTGCACGGAATGCCGCCCATGTTGTAGTGGACCGTGGGCAACACGGGTATGGGATCCTTGTTGACGTCCACCCCGGCGAATATTCTCGCGGTCTCGGCTATACCGGGCAATCGCTCCTTGATGACCTCGGGACCTAAGTGCTCCAGATGCAGATCGATATGATCCTTGAGCGCTCCGACACCCCGGCCTTCGCGAATCTCGAGCGTCATCGCGCGGCTGACGACGTCGCGGGACGCCAAGTCCTTGGCGTTCGGCGCGTAGCGCTCCATGAAGCGCTCGCCGGCGGCGTTGGTCAGATAGCCACCCTCGCCGCGCGAGCCTTCGGTGATCAAACAGCCGGCGCCGTAGATTCCGGTGGGATGGAACTGCACGAACTCCATGTCTTGCAGGGGCAAACCCGCCCGCAGCGCCATCCCGCCGCCGTCGCCCGTGCAAGTGTGGGCGGAGGTGCATGAGAACCACGCACGGCCGTAGCCGCCTGTGGCCATGATGACCATGTGGGCGCGAAAACGATGCAGCGTGCCGTCCGACATATCGAGGGCAATCACTCCGCGGCACTCGCCATTTTCCATGATGAGGTCGAGTGCGAAATACTCGATGAAGAAACTTGCTTCGTGCTTCAGCGACTGCTGGTACAGAGTGTGCAGCATGGCGTGGCCGGTGCGATCGGCAGCGGCACAGGTGCGCTGGGCGATACCCTTGCCGAAATGCGTGGTCATGCCGCCGAAAGGGCGCTGGTAAATGCGGCCGTCCTCGGTGCGCGAAAACGGAACACCGTAGTGCTCGAGCTCGATCACCGCCGCCGGCGCTTCCTTGCACATGAACTCGATGGCGTCTTGGTCGCCGAGCCAGTCCGACCCCTTCACCGTGTCGTACATATGCCATCGCCAATCATCGGCACCCATATTGCCGAGCGCGGCCGAGATGCCGCCCTGCGCCGCGACCGTATGGCTGCGTGTTGGAAACACCTTGGTCAGGCAGGCGGTCGACAACCCCGCCTCCGCCAGACCGAACGTGGCGCGCAAACCCGCGCCTCCCGCACCGACCACGACCACATCGTAGGTATGGTCGATCAATTTGTATTCGCTCATGGTCTCTTAAGATCCGAACGCGACGCGCAAAATCGCAAATATGCTCGCGCCGCCGACAAGCACGTACAGGAATCGCAGCAGCAACAGCCAAAACAATTTAACGCCGGCGGCATGCACGTAATCCTCTATCACCTCGTTGGTTCCCAGATAGGAGTGATACGTCAGTACGGCCACCAACAAAACGGCCAAAAAACCGCTCAAGGGAAACGACAGCCAGGCCCTGACCGTGGAGTAGTCAAGCGCCGGCAGCGCCAGCAGCGAAATCACGAACCACAAACTCAGCGGGATGAGCGCAACCGCGCTCACTCTTTGCGCCCACCAATGATCGGTGCCGGCCTTGGCCGATCCCAATCCCAGCACACGACCCAAGGGACTTCGCAAACTCATGGCGCGAAGTGCCGAATCAACGCCCAAACACTCAGCGTCGAAACCACGGCACCGAGTACGGCGAACCAGCCGCTGGCGTGCCGCTGCGTGCGCTCGAAGCCGCGGCCCACATCCCAGAACAGATGCCGCACCCCATTCAAGAGGTGGTAGAAAAAAGCGAAGGTCCAACCGACCAGGCCCAACAGTCCCACTGGGCCGGCAAGCAGCTTTGCGGCCGCGGCATAGGCTTGCTCGCCGCCGGCCAGCGACACCAGCCAATAACAGAGGGCCGGCAGACCCAATGCCAGAGCGACACCGGTCAGGCGATGCAGAATCGACAGACTATTGCCTATCTGCCAGCGATAGATCTGCAAATGCGGTGAAGTCGGACGGGGGCGTACGGGCATTATCGCTCCTGGCGACTGTTGGATGAGGGGCGGGGCATTTAAAAATCGATGCAGCGGCCGCGAAGCTCCCAATCACCAAAGCGCGTGGGGTCAGGCCCTTCGCGACCACCGACCTCGCACGCCACCTTGGCGGGCGTGGGTATCGCGGCGGGTTGTTCACCCTGCTCAGGCTGAGCTGCCGGCTTGATTCGGACCTGATCTGCTGAATTCGTCATCACGGACGAAAGTTTGCCAGAAAACACAGTTGACATCGAGGCTCGAGCCCCTATTTCATGTCTAATGAACAGCATCCCACCACCTCTCTCGGGCCGATTGTCTCATTTAGGCCTGCTGCGATTCGCCGGAGCCGACGCGTTGAGGTTTCTGCAAGGCCAGGTGTCCAACGACACGCAACGCCTCGCCGACGGCCACAGCCTATTGGCCGCATGCTCGAGCCCGCAAGGCCGAGTGCTCGCGCTCATGCATCTTCTGCCCCATTCCAGCGGAGTCCTCGCAATCCTGCCCCGCGAGCTGGTTGCGCCAACCTTGGATGGGCTGCGCAGGTTCGTATTTCGCGCCAAAGTAAAAATCGACGATGTCGGCGAGCTGCTGAGTGTCGCGGGCCACCATGGCGAGCATAATCTGCGGTCCGCTGGCATTGCACTGCCTCAATCGAGCACCGCCTACTCGGAGAAGCAAGACATCGGTGTTGCGGCCGTCAACCGCGACTCAAGCCGCTACTGGGTCATCGGTTCCGCGGAGAAACTGGCGACCCATGGCCTTGCCGGCGACTCTCTTGCGGCAGACCAAATTGAACATGACTGGCGCCTCGCGGACATTCGCGCCGGCCTGCCGCAGATATATGTATCCACGCGCGAGACCTTCGTCGCGCAAATGCTCAATCTCGATCTTTTGGACGGCATCAGCTTCAGCAAGGGGTGCTACACCGGGCAGGAAATCATCGCACGCACTCAACACCTCGGGCGCATCAAGCGGCGTCTGTATCGGCTGCAATTACCGCACGGCGAATGGCAGATAGGCCAGCCACTTACCTTGAGCGACGGACGTTCGGGGCGTCTCGTTGAGGCGATTCGCAGCGGCGGCGGCTTCGAAGCATTGGCGGTGCTCAATGTGCAGCCGGGCGCGCATACGGGCGTAGGCACCGGCGCCCCGTCTCCGTCCACTTTGGAATCAGGGGACGGCGAAGCGATGGCCGGCGCGGTAGTCGTTGCCGCGCAATTGCCGCTGCCGTATCGGATCTAATCGGAATGTCAGTTAATTTAGGCCGCATGAATTCGTGTTGCCCGGCAGCTTGAGGCCAGGAAAGAGGTAGGTATGCAAAGCTCGACGTACTAGAGATCGATGATCTCGATTGCATCGGCGTGCAAGGTCTCGCCGAGAAAGGCGCTTCCCACTCGGGCAAAGCGCGTCGCACCGTCGGTGGCAAGCCAGCGGACGCCACCGAGCGTGGTGGGCAGCGGTGACTCGCTTGTCCCAGACGCGGCGTGCATCGCGGTCGCCCCGTGAAGCCGGTGCAGCACAGCGGCGGCGGTCGTAGCCGCCGAGTCGACGATGCTCACATGCTTCGGCAATATCGCGCGCATAGCCGCGGCCAGCGTCGGGAAATGCGTGCATCCCAGCACCAAGGTGTCGGGAGCATCATCGCTGCGAAAAATCGGATCGAGATAACGGCGCGCAACTGCCTCCGCGATCGGGCCTTCGGTCCAGCCCTCTTCGGCCATGGAAACGAATAGGGAACACGCCCTGGACGTAACACGGGCGTCGGGATTGAAACGATGAATGGCCGCTTCGTAGGCGCCTCCGCCGACCGTGCCTTCGGTGGCAATAACGGCGATGTGTTGCGATACGGAAGCGGTGACCGCTGCTTGCGCACCCGGCTCGATGACGCCGATGATGGGCAGTGAGGGGTGGTGCGCACGCAAGGCGTCGAGTGCGGACGCGGATGCCGTGTTGCAGGCAACCACGAGACAGCAAATGCCGCGTTGAATAAGCGCCGCCGCGCATTGCAAGGAATAGCGCACCACCGTTTGCGCGCTCTTCGTACCGTACGGGAGCCGTGCGGTGTCGCCCAGATAAATGAAGTTCTCGCCGGGCATGTCGGCGCGCAAGGCACGCAATACGGTCAAGCCTCCCACCCCCGAGTCGAACACGCCGATGGGGAGACCCGCCTCACCGCTCGCCCATGCCTGGGTCATTCCGGCAGTCAATACTCGGGGCGCATGTGCGGAAACAACAAGACATCGCGAATTGAGGGAGAATTCGTATATAGCATGACCAGTCGATCGACCCCCAACCCAAGCCCCGCAGCGGGCGGCATGCCGTATTCCAGAGCGCGCACATAGTCCGCATCGTAGTACATCGCCTCCTCGTCGCCGGCGTCCTTGCGCTCTACCTGATCCTTGAAGCGCTGCGCTTGGTCCTCGGCATCATTCAGCTCCGAAAATCCATTGGCGAGCTCGCGTCCGCCGACGAAGAATTCCCAACGATCCGTGATGAAGGGATCCGCGTCGTTGCGCCGTGACAGAGGCGACACTTCGGCGGGATAGGCATACGCGAAGGTGGGCTGCACCAAGGTATGTTCGCCGGTTCTTTCGAAAATCTCGATTTGCAATTTCCCCGGGCCGTCGCCGGCCTTGTAGGGGATTTTCATCTGGTCGCAAATGCGCCGCAAATAGAGCGTGTCGCGCAGCGACATCGGATCGATATCGGGATTGTTCTCGAGAATGATGTCTTCGATACTCTTGCGCGCGAAGCTCTGTGATAAATCGATTTCGATACCTTGGTAGATCAATTTGCGCGAACCCAGCAAGCTGTCGGCGAGGCCTTGAAACAGAGTTTCTATCATCTCCATGAGATCCGTGTAATCGGCATACGCCTGATACAACTCGAGCATGGTGAACTCGGGGTTGTGCTGCGTCGACACTCCCTCATTACGGAAATTTCTATTGATCTCGTACACACGCTCGAAACCGCCGACGGTGAGCCGCTTCAAATACAGCTCGGGTGCAATGCGCAAGTACATGTCCGAATCGAGCGCGTTGTGATGCGTCTTGAAGGGGCGCGCCGCGGCACCGCCGGGTATGGGGTGCAGCATCGGCGTTTCCACCTCCAGGAATCCGCGCGTATCGAGGAAGGCGCGCAGGTAGCGCACAATCGCGGAACGCGTTTCAAACACCCGGCGGCTGTCCTCGTTCATGATCAAGTCGACGTAACGCCGCCGGTAGCGCAGTTCGGTATCTGCGATTCCGTGCCACTTGTCGGGCAACGGGCGCAGCGACTTGGTGAGGAGGTGCAACTTTTCGACCCGCACCGACAACTCGTTGGTCTTGGTGCGGAACAGCGTTCCCTCCGCGCCGATCACGTCGCCGACATCCCAACCCTTGAACTCGTCGTAAACTTCGCCGAGTGTCTGCTGTTGCAGGAACACTTGAATGGCGCCGCTCGAATCCTCCAGCCGGGCAAAGCTCGCCTTGCCCATCACGCGCTTGGCGCGCATCCGGCCGGCTACTTTGACGCGTACGGCCGCCGCCTCAAGAGTCTCGGCGCTCTTCTCCCCATACGCCGTCACTATGTCGGCGGCTAGGGCATCGCGCCGAAAGTCGTTCGGAAACGCGTTGCCGCGCTCACGCAACTTCGCGAGCTTCGCGCGCCGCTCCCCAATCAAGTGATTCTCGTCGTTGTCGCTCATTCGCGTGTCTCTCAAAGTCCCTGCTTCAAACTGGCTTGCATGAATTCGTCCAGCGCTCCGTCGAGCACGGCCGTGGTGTTGCCGATTTCCACCCCGGTGCGCAGATCCTTGATTCGCGACTGATCCAGCACATAGCTGCGAATTTGGTTGCCCCAGCTCACGTCGGATTTCGAATCCTCGAGCACTTTGGCCGCAGCATTGCGTTTGTTGAACTCAAGTTCGTAGAGCTTGGCTTTCAGCATTTTCATCGCGGTGGACCGGTTCTTGTGCTGACTGCGTTCACCCTGGCAGGCCACGACGATGCCGCTCGGCGCATGCGTGATGCGCACCGCAGACTCGGTCTTGTTCACATGCTGTCCACCGGCTCCGCTGGAGCGATAGACATCGACCCGCAAGTCGGCCGGGTTGATCTCGATATCGATGTCGTCGTCCACTTCCGGAGAGACGAAAACGGACGCAAAGGAGGTGTGGCGGCGATTGCCGGAATCAAACGGGGATTTGCGCACCAGACGATGTACACCGGTCTCGGTGCGCAACCAACCATAGGCATATTCGCCGATCATATTGACGGTCGCACCCTTGATTCCGGCCACTTCGCCGTCGCTCTGATCGATGATCTCGGTCTTGATGCCATGCGCATCCGCCCACTTCAAATACATGCGCAGCAGCATCGCGGCCCAGTCTTGAGCTTCGGTGCCGCCCGCTCCGGCTTGAATGTCGAGAAACGCACTGTGCGAGTCCATCTTGCCCGGAAACATGCGCTGGAATTCGAGTTGTTCGACTTCAAGGCTCAAACGGCCGGCGTCGGCCTCGATCTCCTGGATAGCTTGAGCGTCCGCCTCTGCAGCGGCCAGTTCCAGGAGTTCGGCCGCGTCGCTCAATGCGCGCTTGAGGCGATCCAGGCCGCCGACGACCTGTTCGAGCTTGGCGCGTTCCTTCCCCAATTCCTGAGCGCGATCCGGGTTGCCCCAGATGCCGGGTTGTTCGAGCTCGCGCTCTACTTCCTGCAGCCGTTCGTTCTTGTTGTCGTAATCAAAGATACCTCCTCAAAGAGTCGGTGCGCTCCTCGAGATCTTTGATGAATCGTTTGATTTGATTGAGTTCCATAAACCGGAATCCTAACACATCGCGCACGGCTGGCCCCGGACTTGCCGACCACCGCTGCTCTGCGGCGGCGATGCGGCAAGCACGGCTACTTGAGCTTGAGGTGCTGGCAATTCAATTGCATGCGCTCGCTGCCGCGGTAATCGTTGACCTCGAGACGATAGGCGAGCGCTATGCGCGCGCCGCTGCGCAGCCGCGGGTCCTCCGTGGCGCCGCCGATGTATCCAAAGGCGATGGCCTCGATCGGATCGGCGCCAGCCGCAGACCGGGGCGCGAAGCCGGCGGGGCCACGGCCGTTCGTGTCATCGGCAACCTTAAGCTGCATTTTCAGATGCTTGCCACCGACGATCCGCGCATCGACGATTTGAAAGTCGCCGTCGAATACCGGCTCCGGAAAGCCCTGCCCCCAGGGGCCGGCGCCGCGCAGCACCCGGGCCATATCGAGGCAAAGTTCGCCCGCTGCGAGCTCGCCGTCCGAGTAAATCACGCCGGTGAGCGATTCGCGGTCGGTGCGCGTGGCGATCTCGGCCGCGAAAGCGGTCTTGAACTTGCCTAAATTTGCCTCGGCCAGGCTCATGCCGGCTGCCATGGCGTGGCCGCCGAATTTGTCGATGAGACCCGGGTGAAGCGTCGCGATACTATCGAGCGCATCGCGAATGTTGACGCCGGACACCGAGCGCGCCGAGCCGCGCAGAGAACCGTTCTCGGCGCGGGCGAAGGCGATGACCGGACGATGCAATCGGTCCTTGATCCTGCCGGCGACCAGCCCGACCACGCCTTGATGCCAGCTCTCGTCGAACAGGCACAGCCCGGGCGCCTCATCGCCGTCGTCGCTGAAGCGCACGCCGGCGGCGATATCCAGGGCCTCGAGCTGCATGCGTTGTTCGATTTCGCGTCTCTCCTCGTTGAGCTTGTCGAGTAGCCCCGCCAGGCGACCGGCTTCGGACGGATCATCGGCGAGCAGGCAGGCGATCCCGACGCTCATATCGTCAAGCCGCCCCGCCGCATTCAAGCGCGGCGCAACAGCGAAGCCCAAATCGGCCGCGGTAATCTGCTCGATGCGCCGGCCCGCAGATTCGAGCAATGCCCGGATGCCGGGAACACAACGGCCGGCGCGGATGCGGCGCAGCCCCTGCGCAACCAGCACCCGGTTATTGCGATCGAGCGGCACCACATCGGCGACCGTGCCCAGAGCCACCAAGTCGAGTAATTCCGCGACTCGAAAATCATCTTGGACCAAGGTCCTTGCCAGGGCAGCGACCACGTAAAACGCCACGCCCACGCCTGCCAGGGCGGGACTGGCGAATCGGCCAGGGGTAAGGTTGGGATTGACGATGACCTGTGCCCGCGGCAGTTCGGCGCCTGGCAAATGATGATCGGTCACCAACACCGGTATCCTCAAGCCGCGCGCCGCCTCCACCCCGGCCACGCTCGACACGCCGTTGTCGACGGTCACTATCAGCGAAGGCCGGCGCGTTGCGGCCAGCGCCACGATCTCCGGTGTCAGCCCATAGCCGAAGCGGAATCGATTCGGCACCAGGAAGTCCACATGCGCAAAATGCATGGCGCGTAAGGCGCGCACCACCAGCGCGGTGCTGGTGGCCCCATCCGCATCGAAATCACCGATCACCAGCACCCGTCCTGCGGAACGATGGGCAGTCAGCAGTTGGGCCGCCGCTTCCACACCCTCGAGCGAGCCCACCGGCAAGAGGCGCTCCAAGGACAGGTCCAAGTCCGCGGAACTCCACAGCCCGCGGGCCGCATACACCCGCTGCAGCACGGGATGAACATCCGCGGCGAACTCGCACGACCCCGTCACCGGGCGCCGGCGGATCTGCATGGCGGTCACGCGAAAGACTCCCACCAAGGTCGACGACGGCGCCACAGGCGCCACTTCCAGCGCGGACCGACGCTGAAAACTCGGTTACCCGCCGACAGATCGAGCCGCGCGATCCGCCCCGAGGTCAAATCGGCCACCGAGCGTTCTAGCCAACGCGACTCTACGTCACGCCAGGCATCCGTACCCGGTACCGCGGCAATCACCGCGACCCCCGAGCTCGAGGGCGCACGCGCGGTCCACCCCGAGCCCTGGGCGCGAAACCTTTCGGGCTGCGCCGCGAACGCTCGGAAGAACGGATCCTCACCCACCGCCCAGCCGTCGACGGCCGGCAGCGAGCGTAAGGCAGGACCGCCTCCCCACAGCCACAGGCCGTTGACGGCAGCCGCCCCTGCGCTGAGCCGAGTTCGATTCACGGCATGCTCGAACAACCACATTTCGACTTCGCTCATCAGCTGCCGCAGCCGCGGCGCCGCGGCACCACTCGGTAAATAGCTTTCAATATGCCGATCAAGCACATCTTCGGGATCGCGGGTCATTGCATCGAGCGCCGCATCGATTGCGCAAAATAGCCCGGCGTCTCGGCCGGCGAGCATACGGATGCCCGCGTCATTCCACACTCGATTGAAATCGACGGCCAGCGCCGCGGCTTCCGCCGGGAGCAGCGACAGAATGCCGTCCTGCGGCAAACGCACATTATTCATCTCGGCCACATAGTGAACCGGCGTCGCCATGAACACCGACGCATCATCCACCGCTCCCCTGTCGGCGTACAAGGCCGCGGCGCCCACACCCGGCATGCAAGTCGATTTCGGCGCAATCGCGCCAAACGCATCCCTGCGCCAATCCATCACCGCGCTGCAGCCATCGGCGCGCGCCAGTAGTCCTTCCAGCAGCCGCGAGCGTTGGGGATGGTGCGCACCCAGGGCAAAACGGTAGAAATGAGTAGACACGAACGCTCCGCCGCCAATTTCAGTATCTTACGCACATGCGCTTCACCCGGGACTCAAGTTCCAGCACTCATTTGATCCGCGCCTATGGAGGCGGCGAGCTGCGCATCAACGATGACACTTATCGCGAGACCGTGATGCTCAGCGCCTCCGTCGTACTGACCCTGCCCAGTGTTCGGAGCATGAATGATCTATTGGACTTCGATGCGTCGCGCATCCTCGCGCTCGATCCGGAGCTCATTCTGTTGGGAACCGGGCAGCGCCAAATTTTTCCGGCCGCGGCCTTCCGAGTTCAATTCTTAAGCGCCGGTATCGGCTTCGAGGTCATGGATACGGGTGCAGCCTGCCGCACGTTCAATGTGCTGGTGGCCGAACAGCGCCGCGTGGTGGGGCTGCTGATGGTCTAAGGATACTGAGAATAAAATGGCAGGGCGCTTACGGCAAACACAATCAATACGGCATCGAGAATTATTGTTCTTCTTGATCTAGTTACTCTTTTATCCCTTTGACCCCGTGTAAGCCTGCAGCGCCCCGCAAATGGACTTTCCCGATCAGCGCACAGTTAAGCACACGTAAAGTAAGGTCGCAAGACTATGGGTAATTGACTTTACTGATAAATAATATTTAACAAATTCAATGGTTTATACAACAAAGGTTGAAATTACTTTACCTTCGAAAGAAAGAGCATGGGATCGACCGGCTTGCCGTTCTGGCGTATTTCGAAGTACAGGGTAGGTGACCGGGGTCCGCCCTCCCCCATGTGCGCGATCACCTCACCGGTGGTGACCTCAAGGCCGTCATGCACCAGCAGTTCGCGATTGTGTGCATAGGCGGAAAGCAAACTGTCGGCGTGTTTAATGATGATTAAATTGCCATAGCCGCGCAAACCACTGCCGGCATAGACCACCCGACCGGCACTCGCCGCGCGCACGTCCTGGCCCAAGCGTCCCGACAGAAGAATGCCTCCGCCCGGCACCGGACGGGGCGCGCCCACACGGTCGGTCGGCCAAACCCATCTCGAGGACCCACCGGCGGCGCCTGCCGACCGTGCGGCGGTTGCCGGACGCGCCGAGGTCACCGAGTTAGTTACTGTTGTCGGTCTCGCCGCGGAAGCAGGATTCGATGCCGCCGGCGTCGTGCCGTTGGCCTGAAACTCAGTGAGCGGCCGCGGCTTGCCCACCTGCGGCAGTTCCTGCGCATGCGGCCCCGGGCCGGGAGCAGCTGCCGGAACCGGCTCAGGTGCCGTCCGAGGTGCGCCTCGATCGGAGGATGGCGATCCGAGCGGACCCAACAGCAAGACCTGGCCCACCACGATACGATAATCGCTGCCCAGGTTGTTCCATCGCGCCAAATCGCGAAAGTCGACATCGTGACGCCAGGCGATGCTGTAGAGAGTGTCATCGGGCCGAACCACATAGCCTTCCGGACCGTCGCGAGTGGTATCGACACAGGCGCCCAGCACCAAGCAGCACAATCCAATAGCGCAGATCGAGCGCGCGGCGCGCAACGCTAACGTTGCAATCCCGATAGCAAGGGTACGAAACTCACGGGACCGAGCGACTGGCGCTCGATCCGCGTGTCACCCTTGGTGTAACGATACAGCTCTTGGCGGCCGTCCGGGCCCACCGGCGCGATCAGCCGGCCGCCGACCGCCAGCTGCTCGAACAGCGCGGGGGGCACGGCATGCGGTGCTGCCGTCAACAATATCCCGTCATAGGGCGCGCGCGCCGCCCAACCCACATTGCCATCATCATGACGGAAATTGACATTTCTAATACGCAGCTCGCGCAGGGTGCGCCGCGCACGTCCGAGTAGGCTGGCGATTCGCTCGATGGTGTAGATTTTCTCCACCAACGGCGATAGTACGGCCGTTTGGTAGCCGCAGCCCGTACCGATCTCCAGCGCATGTCGGACCTCCCCGGCCTCCAGCAGCGCCTCCGTCATGCGCGCCACCACATACGGCTGCGAGATGGTTTGGCCGAATCCGATCGGCAACGCCGTGTCTTCATAGGCGCGGCTCGCGAGCGCCTCGTCCATAAATAGGTGCCGCGGTACGTTGCGAATCCGATCCAGCACCCGGCGATCGGCAATTCCCTGTTCCTGCAAGCGCTGCACGAGGCGCTCTCGGGTGCGCGCCGAGGTCATCCCGATACCGCTGAGCCGCGGACCTTCCATGAAGCTACTCAAGCTTGAGCCACTTCTGCAATTCGGGCAGAGCGGCATGACGAGTCAAATCGATTTGCAAGGGCGTTATGGACGCAAAACCCTCAGCGACCGCGTGAAAATCCGTGCCGGGCCCTGCATCCTGGCCCGCGCCGGCGTTGCCCACCCAATACACATTGCGGCCTCGCGGGTCTTTTGCCTTCACGATGGACTTGCTGCGGTGGCGGCTGCCGAGGCGAGTCACCTTAATGCCGCGCAGCTGCCCATCCGGCAGATCCGGCACATTCACATTGAGGATGACCGGCCCCACTTCGGGCCCCTGCAATCGGTCCTGCGCCATGCGGCGCACGAGCTGCGCCGCCACTTGCGCGGCGGCGGCGAAATTGCGCGGACTGCCCGGCTCGACGCAGAGCGACACCGCGATGGCGGGAAGACCGAGAAAGCGACCCTCGACGGCGGCGGCCACGGTTCCCGAATACAGGGTATCGTCGCCGAGATTGGCGCCGTCGTTCACGCCCGAGACCACAATGTCGTGCTCAAAATCGAATAGTCCGGAAATCGCTAGATGCACGCAGTCGGTCGGGGTGCCGTTGACGTAGTAGGAATCCGTGTCGTACCGGGCCGCGCGCACCGGCACATCGAGGGTGAGGGAGTTGCTCGCACCGCTGCGATTCCGATCCGGCGCTACGATAGTCACGGCGCCCAAGGGCCGGATGGCTACCCCAAGCGCGGTCAGGCCTTCTGCCCGATAACCGTCGTCATTTGAAAGAAGGATTTTCACGAGATTTAACAGCCTGACCCAAGCTGGCGGGTGTCGCCGTGCGGACTATACTGTAACGCCGGAAACCCCGATAGCCGATCGAGTCCCGTATTCATGGTCAAACAACGCCCCTCAGGCCGCAGCACTACCGATGATGCTTCGGCAGATGCCCAAACGTTTCGCGCGGCGGTGCGTGACGTCACGCCCTTGGCGCAAACGCCGTTGGCGGCGGGTCTCGCGAAACCCAAACCCCGGCCGCGCCTGCGCAGGAGCGCGGCACCCGTGACGGAAAATCTCGATGAGGCAATGCCTCTGGTCGGCGACCCGGCGTCGAACGAAGCGACGTCGGCGGATGCCGTGACGGGCGAAGGGGCGCTGTCCTTTCAACGCGCCGGTGTGCGTCTCCAAGTCATGCGCCGACTGCGCCGCGGCCTCTACCCCATCGATGCTGAATTGGATCTGCACGGTCTCAGTCAATCGGTCGCGCGCGACCAGCTCGCCGATTTCATCGCAGCCAGGCGCGAAGGCGGCTGCCGCTGCCTGCGAATAATCCACGGCAAGGGCTATCGTTCGGGCGCCCGAGGCCCCGTGCTGAAAATGGCCGTGAACCTTTGGCTGCGCCGTCACTTGGACGTCATGGCATTCGTTTCCGCTCGCGCCATCGACGGCGGTGCCGGCGCCGTGTACGTGTTGCTCCGAGCCTAGCCGAAGTAATCCGAGCCCAGCGTGACCGGCCAAGGCGAGGCCCAGGCGGGAATACGCATTAGGCCATCGATCCAGCGCACGATGTTGGGGAACCCTTCCAGCGGCATTTCTGATTCGCGCCAATCGGTCGCCATCGACGCCAGTTGAAAGTCGGCAATCGTAAGCCTGCCGCAGGCAGCGTAGTCCCGCCCTTGCAAGTGGCCGTTCAGCACTGCTGCGAACTTCAAGAAGTCCGGCACGGATGCCTTGAGCAGCTCCCGATCCGGCATCCCGAGCCCGAAGGTCGTTCGGACGACATGCTCGAAGTAGAACGGAGCGACGGCGGGCGACCAATGACAATCGTTCCACGAAAGCCAGCGCAGCACTTCGACCTGCTCGGCGGGATTGTGTGCCGGCCACATGTTCGATCCCGATTTGATGCAGAGGTAAGCCATGATGGCCGAGCCCTCCCACAGGCTCTGGTCGCCATCCACCAGCGTCGGCACCTTCATATTAGGGTTTAGCGCGGCATAGCCCGGCGCCTTGAGCCCGCCGGCTTTCAGGTCGATCTCCACCAATTCCGCGTCGATGCCTAGATGCTTGACCAGTGCCAGCACACGCCGAGGCGCCTGCGCCCTTATCCAATAAATCTTCATTGCAATTCTCCCTCGCGATCGCCCACGCTCGTTCTTGGCGCGGCGCGGCAGTGATACCCGGTTATTCCCATTGCAATGACGGTCGAGTGCCGGTCATGTCGACAACGGCACGCTATTCCAAATTAGTCTTCGTCCGCATCGAGTTCCGGGACCCCTTCGAATTCGCATATTTCACGCAGCACCGCGGTGGCGAATTGTCCACGGCCCAGCGAAAAACTCAATGTCAAAGTAGCCGCATCATGCTCCACAGATATGTCACGAATCGCGCAGCGCAGCGCACGCCGCTCTTGCGACAACCCTTGAGCGTCCAGCAAATCGGTGACCGCCGTCAATTCTCGCGACACGCCGAGTTCGTGCTGCAAGGCCTGACCCTGGCTGGCGGGACTGCCGCGACCCCAAAGGGGGCCTGAGGGATGAATATCGAACATCTCCAAGCGACGCCGCAATTCATCATCGACGACGGCGATGGAGAAGTGGCTGCCACTGCCGTCGAGACTGGCCAGATCGCCGTAGCTAAGCTGCGACCAATCGCCCGCCTCCACGCGCCGCGCAAGCACCGCGTTGAACACCAGGGAGCGCGCGGCCGATAGCGCAAAGCTGCGCTCGGCGCGGCCCAGCGGCGCAACTCCGCTTTGCATCCATACCGCGGCCCGATCCAGGTTGTAGCCGTCGCGCCCGAAGCGCTGCGGGCCGAAATAATTGGGCGCGCCATGCGCCCGCAATGCTTCGAGCTTCGACTCCAATTGTTCGCGCGACCAGGTCACGCGGCGCAAGCGGATGCGAAAGCGATTGCCGGAAAGCGCACCGCGCCTGAGCTTGCGTAGATTGGCGTGCGCTTCGAGTACCTTGAATTCGGGCGTGCGGACGTTGAGCCAGAATTCGGCCGCCGTGGCTAGGCTCGGCACGCTGAACCATTGCACGGCGACGGCGTGCCTATCCTTGAGGCCGGCGTAACCCACGTCGCCGGTCGGAACCCCGGCCAGACGCGCTATCTCGGCTGCCACCCAGCGGGTGTTGGCGGTGCGTTTCTCCACACGCAGCAGCCAGTGCGGTCCTGTCCCGGACGGCTCGAAGGATAGCTGCTCCTCGACATGAAAATCCTCGGGGATAGCCTTGAGTTGCGCGGGCGGCAGTGGCGCACCATGAGCTCTCGGCGGCTGCAACGCCGCGCGCGTCCACGCATCGGCTCGCCTGCCGTGCATGCTCAAGGCCTCAGGGACCCAACAACACGGACGCCGACGCGGCCAGCCCTTCGCCGCGGCCGATGAACCCTAGGCGCTCCGTGGTGGTGGCTTTGATATTGATGAGCTGCGCAGAGACGCCGAGATCGGCGCAGAGATTCGCGGCCATCGCGGCGCGATGCGCCGCGACCCGCGGCGCTTCGGCAAGCACCGTGACGTCCGCATTGATCAGTCTCAGGCCGGCGGCCTGCATGCGCGCCGCCACCACTCGCAGGAACACGCGGCTGTCCGCGCCGCGATATCGCGGATCGCTGTCGGGGAAGTGCTGGCCGATGTCGCCATCGCCCAACGCCCCCAGCATGGCATCGCAGAGGGCGTGAATGATCACGTCGCCGTCCGAATGCGCGACCACCCCCTTGGAATGTGCGATGCGCACTCCCCCCAAAATGACATGGTCGCCTTCGCCGAAGGCGTGTACGTCGAAACCCTGTCCCACTCGCATCCGCGTATCCTCAGTCATTTTCAATATCCTTGCGACGATGCTCAAATCCTCGGCACGCGTCACCTTGACGTTGAATGCGGAACCCGGCACCAGCCTTGGCCGAAAGCCCATTCGTTCGATAGCCTGTGCCTCATCGGTCACCGCGATGCCGGCAAGCCTTGCTTCTTTCAAGGCGTCGCGCAACTGCGCGAAGGCAAATATCTGCGGCGTCAATGCCCGCCACAGCCCGTGGCGATCCACGGTTGCCACATGGTCGCCATGTTCGCGCTTCACGGTGTCGACGATGGGCGCCGCGAGCACGGCGCCGGCAAAACTGGGCCCGCCGTCAGTAATCGCCCCGCCGCCGGGCTCCGACGTGTTGGGCGTGGGCTGCACCGCGCAGGCGCCCAGGGCATCGAGCAGGGCGCAAAGGTCGCTGGCGTTCAAACAGGGACGCGCTGCGTCGTGGACTAATATCCAATCGTCCGCCGCAGCCTGTGCCGCCAAAAAATCCAGGCCATTGATCACCGTATCCTGTCGATTGGCGCCGCCTGTAGTGGTTAAAAGCTTGGGGCAATGGAGCCTCGCCGCGATGCCCGCCCAATGAGCATCATCGGGTGCGAGCGCAACCACGACGGCATGCACCCGCGGCTCGGCCAACAGCTCGCGCAAGGACCATTCCAGAACGGTGGCGCCGAGCAGCGGGGCATATTGCTTCGGCGCACTGCCCGGCGCCGATGCGGCGAAGCGCGCGCCGCTTCCCGCGGCGGGAACGATAGCCCACACGCGCCGCGTCGCAACGGCCGGCTTCATTGTGCGCGAGCGGTAACGGGAGAAGCAGGTGCGGCGGGCGCCGGAGTCGCCGCGGTCACGACTTGATAAAAGGTTTCGCTATTGCCGACCATACCCAGTTCACTTCGGGCTCGCTCCTCGAGCGCGGTCAGACCGACCTTAAGATCGTTCACCTCCGCAACCAATTGCCGATTGCGGTCGCTCTGCTCGCGATTGGCCGCAACCTGCGTGTCGATGGCAGCCTGCAGGCGCGATACCTCGCGTATGCCTTGGTCCGAGATACATAGCCGGTATTGCAGCAATACCAGTGCAAGAGCCAGGACGGCAGAGAAAATCCTCATGGGGACAGGAGCTTAGCATGAACTCTTAAGAAATTGGAACCGATAAAGCGCTCCTACCTGCATAAGCCGCCTTGTTCCCCAACTCACCCTCTATCCGCAGCAGCTGGTTGTACTTGGCGATACGATCCGACCGCGACATGGAACCCGTCTTGATTTGGGTGGCAGTGGTTGCCGCGGCGATATCGGCAATGGTCGAGTCCTCGGTTTCACCCGAGCGGTGCGACACAACGGCGGCATACCGGGCCTGGTGTGCCATGTCGATGGCCGCGAGGGTTTCGGTCAATGTGCCGATTTGATTCGGCTTGATGAGAATGGCGTTGGCTATTTTCTTTGCGATGCCTTCGGAAAATATCTTGGTGTTGGTGACAAATAGGTCATCACCCACCAGTTGCACCTTGGAGCCTAATTTTTTCGTCAACACGGCCCAACCATCCCAGTCGCCTTCGCTCATGCCATCCTCGATAGTCACGATTGGATACTTCGCCGCTAGATTCGCCAAGTAGTCGGCGAACTCCGCTGCATTGAAGCGCCGGCCTTCCGATTCGAGGGTATACACGCCGTCCTTGAAGAACTCCGTGCTCGCGACGTCGAGGCCCAGATAGATGTCCTTGCCTGCTCGGTACCCAGCCTTGTCGATGGCTTCCATTATCGTCGCCAGAGCAGCCTCATTCGACGGCAGATCGGGCGCGAACCCGCCTTCATCGCCGACCGCGGTGTTGAGTCCTTGAGCGTGCAGCACTTTCTTCAGCATGTGGAAAACTTCGGCGCCATAGCGCACCGCTTCCGAGAACGACGGCGCGCCGATGGGTAGAATCATGAATTCTTGAATGTCGACGCTGTTATCGGCATGGGCGCCGCCGTTGATGATGTTCATCATCGGCACGGGCAGCGTCAGATCTCCGGATCCGCCCAAGTGCCGATACAGCGGCAACCCCTGGTCGCGTGCCGCCGCGTGCGCGGCCGCCAACGACACGGCCAAAATAGCATTCGCGCCCAAGTTTGACTTGAAATCCGTGCCGTCGGCTTTGAGCATCTTGGTGTCGAGCCCGCGTTGATCCTGAGCGTCGTAACCCATGAGCAGATCGCGCAGCGCGCAGTTCACATGCGCCACCGCTTTGAGCACGCCCTTGCCGCCATATATCCGGACATCGCCGTCGCGTAACTCCACGGCCTCGCGCGAACCGGTGGAGGCGCCGGAAGGAACCGCCGCTCGGCCTACGACGCCGGAATGCAGCACCACATCCGCTTCGACAGTGGGGTTGCCGCGCGAGTCGATGATTTGACGGCCGCGAATATCGACGATGCGACTCATAACAAAGTTTCCTCGTAGGGTTGCCTTTTCACCGCGGTATCGAGCTCCTTCAGCGTGGCCAGCAGCGAGGCCATGCGGTCCAGGGGCCATGCATTCGGCCCGTCCGACAAGGCTTTCGCCGGATCGGGGTGTGTCTCCATGAAAATTCCGGCCACCCCCGCGGCGACCGCGGCGCGCGCCAATACGGGCACAAATTCGCGTTGCCCGCCGGACACATCGCCCTTGCCTCCGGGCAGCTGCACCGAGTGCGTGGCGTCGAATACCACCGGAGATCCGGTGCCGCGCATGATGGCCAGGGAGCGCATATCCGACACGAGATTGTTGTAGCCGAAGGAGAAGCCACGCTCGCAAACCATGATCTGTGCATTGCCGGTGGAACGCGCCTTGTCGACCACGTTCTGCATTTCCCAGGGCGACAGGAACTGTCCCTTCTTGATGTTGACGGGTTTGCCCTGCGAGGACACGGCGACGATGAAATTGGTCTGCCTGCATAAAAAGGCGGGTGTCTGCAGCACATCGACGACGGCCGCCACTTCCGCGAGCGGGGTGTCCTCATGAACATCCGTCAGCACCGGAACTCCGATCTGCTGGCGCACGCGGGACAGAGTCTTCAGCCCCGCATCCAGCCCCGGCCCACGAAAGCTGGCGCGGGATGAACGGTTGGCCTTATCGAACGAGGCCTTGAATATGAACGGGATGCCGAGCCTGTCCGTCATCTCCTTCAAGCGCCCCGCCACGTCCAACACCAGGCCTTCACTTTCTATGACGCAGGGACCGGCGATCAAGAAAAACGGGCGTTCGGGGCCGACCTCGAAACAAGCCAGTTTCATGCCGTCGCGCGTCCGGGCTGCAGCGCCGCGCGGTACTGGCGGGCCGCGCGGACGAAGCCCGTGAACAAAGGATGTCCGTCGCGCGGCGTCGAGGTGAATTCAGGGTGAAATTGGCTGGCCACGAACCAGGGATGTGAGCGCAGTTCGATGAACTCCACCAAGTTGTCGGCCGAGAATCCCGAAAAGCTCAGGCCGGCGGCGGCCAGTTCGTCGAGATAGTGATTGTTGAATTCATAGCGATGGCGATGGCGTTCGAATATCGATTCCTTAGCGTACAGCGAGCTCGCCAGAGAGCCGGATACCAATTTCGCTTCCTGTGCACCGAGCCGCATGCTGCCGCCTAAGTCGGATTGCTCATCACGCACTTGTTGGCCGCGCTCCAAGTCGCGCCACTCGGTAATCAAGGCGATCACGGGGTGATTGGTGGCGCGATCGAATTCCGTGCTGTTCGCGCCTTTCAATGCCAGCACATTGCGTGCGTATTCGATGATGGCGAGCTGCATCCCCAGGCAAATGCCTAGGTAGGGAATACGATTTTCACGCGCAAATCGTATCGCCTGGATCTTGCCCTCGATGCCGCGGTCGCCGAAGCCCCCCGGCACCAAGACGGCATCCATGTTCTGCAGCGCCGCGGGACCCAGTCGCTCGATGTCCTGCGACTCGAAATAGTGGATATTGACGCGGGTGCGCGTCTTGATACCACCATGCATCAGCGCCTCGTTCAGCGAAATATACGAGTCGCGAATTTGCACATACTTGCCGACCATGCCGATGTCGACCACTGCTTCGGGGTTCTGCTTGGCAGCGACCACCGCCCGCCATTCCGGCAGATCCGTGGGCGGCGCCTCCAGGCGCAGCTTGTCGATCACGATGTCATCGAGGCCTTCCTCGTGCAGCAGCATCGGAATCTTGTAAATATCGTCGGCGTCGACTCCGGAAATCACCGCACGCTCTTCGACATTGGTGAACAGGGCAATCTTGCGGCGCTGCTCGTCCGGCAGCGAATGCGCGCAGCGGCACAACAAAATGTCCGGCTGGATGCCGATGCCGCGCAGCTCCTTGACCGAATGTTGAGTGGGTTTTGTCTTGATCTCGCCGGAACCGCCGACGATGGGCACCAAGGTTAGGTGCATGTACAGCACGTGGTTGCGCCCGAGTTCCACGCCCATTTGGCGAATCGCCTCCAGAAAGGGCAATGATTCGATGTCGCCCACCGTGCCGCCGATTTCCACCATGCACACATCGGCGTCGCCGGCGCCCATGCGGATGCGGTACTTGATCTCATCCGTAATGTGCGGGATCACCTGCACCGTGGCGCCGAGGTAATCGCCGCGCCGCTCCTTGGCGATGACTCGTTCGTAGATTCGCCCCGTCGTGAAATTGCTGTTGCGCCCGGCGGTCATGCGCACGAAACGCTCGTAATGACCCAGATCCAGGTCCGCCTCAGTGCCGTCGGCGGTGACGAAAACCTCGCCATGCTGGAACGGGCTCATGGTTCCGGGATCCACGTTGATGTAGGGATCCAACTTCACCATGCTGATCTTGAGCCCGCGTGCCTCGAGGATGGCGCCCAGGGAAGCGGACGCAATACCTTTGCCCAGCGAGGAAACGACACCGCCGGTGACGAAAACGAATCGAGTCATGTAGTCACCGCCGATTAATGGTTAGCCTACGCGCAAAATGGAATCGCGCGAACGCAAACAAAGCCAAATGGGAACAATGGGAATTCGACGGGAATTCAGGTTAGCAGAACATGAGCCCTGCGACAATCCACTTAGACAATAATCGGCCCCTGCTGCCAACGAACCGCGAAACCCGTAGCGCCGGCGGCGACGCACCAGCGCGAGTCCAACCATAGGTCGGCGACGGCAATCAAGACCTCATCCGCATACACCAGGGGTAGCGCATCGCGCAGCCACGGCAACGCTCCTAGCGACTGACACAGATGCTGCACGCTCTGGGTCTTGGCCTGGGGGCCGGGCTTGAGGGTTTCGCCTCCGCCGCGCCGGCGCACAATCAGGGTTTCCGGCAAGCGCTGCGCGTCGATGCCGCCGATTTGCGCCACCCAGCACAATTGCCCCAAGTTCGGCCCCAGATCGAGCGTCGCGTCGGACGCTACCCGCCAGCGCAGCGTAGCGTCGAGGCTCGGTGGGCGGGCTGCCGTCAGGAATACTCTCTGCCGATAGCGCCGCAGCGCATGCTCGCCCCACACGACCACCGGCACGTGATCCTGTTGCGCGTCGAACATCTGCCGCAGGGCTTCGGTCAGGCGCGCCGTGGACGGCGGCTCGACTCCCGCATGGCACAGCCACCAACGCAGAGCATGGGTCCTTGCGCGGGAATTGAGCGCCCGCAGACCCGGCACCGACAGCGCCTCGCCGTCGCGCAATCGACTGACGTCGGCTGCGGCCGCCTGGTCCAACAACTGCTGCGCCTCGGCCACATGCCGCGCCGTGCGCGTCAGTGCGGTAGCCGCCCCGGGCCAGCGCGTCTTGATCAGAGGCCAGATTTGCCGTCGCAAATAGCCGCGATCAAAACGCAAATCCTCGTTCATCGGATCCGTGACGGTGCCGCCGCTCAAGTGTGCGCCGTAGGCAAGAAGCTCCTCCTGCGACATCGTCAGCACCGGGCGCACATGCCAACCGCTGCCGAAGGACCGGCAAATGGGCATGGCCGACATGCCCTTGAGCCCCGCCCCGCGCAGCGCCTGTAACAGCAAAGTTTCGGCCTGGTCTTCGCGATGATGAGCCGTCAGCAAACATTCGCCTGGACGCAGTTCCAACTCCAGAGCCGCATAGCGGGAGTCGCGCGCTGCCTCCTCGACGGACGCGCCCGGCGCGGATTGAACGGCAATGGGAATCACGGCTAGGGGAATATTCAAGTGCGCACACAATGCCGCACAGGCCTCGCTAAAGGAGGCGGCAGCGGCCTGCAGTCCATGATCTATGTGCACGGCGCGCAGGCTCAAGCCGCGCAAGGTCCCGCCCAATGAGGCGGTCGCAACCAACAGACTCGCCGAATCCGCGCCGCCGCTCAAGGCCACCACCAGCCCTGTAGCGCCGGCGGGAATGTGGGCGTCAAGGACCGCGCGCAGGGAGGCCGCGGAAAAGCTCATGGCGACTGGGGTTTCGTGAGGCGATCGGGCTATGCGCCGCGGAACGCGCCGAAGCCGCGCAGGCGCGCCTGTCGCGCATCGAGCAATTGCGTCACCGGTTGATTGCGCAGTTCCGCCACATGCTTGACGATGCTTTGCTTGACGGTCTCCGCCATAGCCTGCGGGTCGCGATGGGCACCGCCGTGCGGCTCCTTCAGCACTTCGTCGACCAGGCCCAGCTTCTTGAGCCGTTCCGCCGTGCCGCCCATGGCATCCGCCGCGATTTCCTTCTTTTCCGTGCTCTTCCACAGAATGGAGGCACAGCTTTCGGGCGAAATGACCGAATACACGCTGAACTGACACATCACCAGCCGGTCGCAAACACCGATGGCGAGCGCCCCGCCCGATCCTCCCTCGCCGATAACCACACTCAACACCGGCGCCGCCAAATTGGACATTGCGAACAAATTACGGGCAATGGCCTCACTCTGGCCGCGCTCTTCCGAGCCTATGCCGGGATAGGCTCCCGGTGTATCGATCAAGGTGATGACCGGAATGCGGAACCGTTCAGCCATCATCATCAGGCGCAACGCCTTGCGATAGCCCTCGGGCTTGGGCATGCCATAGTTGCGCCGCACCCTCTCCTTGGTGTCGCGGCCCTTCTGGTGACCGATGAGCATAACCGGCACACCCTCGAGCCGCGCCAATCCGCCTACAATGGCCAGATCATCGCTGTACATGCGATCGCCGTGCAGCTCATGCCAGTCGGTGAAAATCATGGCCACATAGTCGAGCGTGTAAGGACGCTGAGGATGACGCGCTAACTGCGTGATTTGCCAGGGGGACAGATTGGCAAAGATGCTGTTGGTCAGGGCCCGGCTCTTCGATTGCAGGCGCTTGATCTCTTCCGAAATATTGACACTCGAGTCCGCACCGAGGAATTTCAATTCCTCGATTTTCGCTTCGAGCTCTGCAATCGGTTGTTCAAACTCCAGAAAATTCATCGCCATGAAGACGTTTCCTCGCCACGAACATCATTACGTGGACCATACACTAAATACCAACCGTCGCGGCCGACCAGAGCCGAAAGCTTGTCCAGCAGCTCCCGAGTCGGACGCACCGACCAAGTGTCCGCCAAATTCAACCTTCCAGTGTAGTCGGGCCGGTTGACGGCAACGCTCACACCGCAGGGACCCCTGAGGTAGGGTTTTAACATCAGTTCGAATCGATTCATGCCCTGCGCCCCGTCGAATTCGTCCGGCCAGCGCAGCCACAGACGGCGAGCGAAACGCTCGCGCGCGCGATCGATGTCCATTAAAGACTTTGCCTGCAATCGCCACGCCTCGATGAAATCGTCGAAGCGCAAAGTGCCGTCGATGATCAGGATGGCGTCCTTGACGATGATGTCGCGATGCTGCTGAAAAGTCTCTTCGTACAGGCTGACTTCGAGCCGGGCGCTGCGGTCGTCCAGGATCAATGTCACCCGATTCGGTCTGCGGCGGATTTCCAGTACCAGGCCGGCGATGGTAGCGGCCTTGCCGGCCGACCAAGCGCGGACGCCGTCTATGGGGGTGGCGGGTTTGGGCGTGCTGACCACATCGCTAAGCCGCGTGCAGCCAAGTAATTTCAAATCCGGCTGATAGGGGGTGATCGGGTGTCCCGTCAGAAATAGGCCAAGAGTCTCGCGCTCGCCCGCCAGCCGCTGCGCCTCGGTCCAGTCCGCCACCACATTGTCCCAGGCCGTGCTCAAGCCGAACAAGTCCACCTGGCCGACGCTCATAGCCCGCGAATTCTGCTCGCCCAGATGCATGGCACGGTCGAGCTCGGCGGTCAGAGTGGCGCGATTCGGTCCGATCCGATCCAAGCTTCCCGAGCGGATCAGGGCATCGAACACTCTTCGATTCACCTTCTGCAAATCGATGCGCCGGCATAGGTCCGGCAGGGTCTCGAACGGCCCCTTGGCCGTGCGTTCTTCGATGATGGCTTCCACGGCGGAGGCGCCCACGCCCTTGATGGCTCCCATGCCGTAACGAATACTCATCGGCCCGGAGACACGAAACGCATACCCCGATTCGTTCACGTCGGGCGGCTGAACGATGAGCCCCATGCTGGCGCATTCATCGATCAGCGTGACTACTTTGTCGGTCTTATCCATGTCCGAAGACAGTACCGCCGCCATGAAAGCGGCTGGATAATGTGCCTTCAGCCACGCGGTTTGATATGACAGCACGGCATACGCCGCCGAGTGCGACTTGTTGAATCCGTAGCCCGCGAATTTTTCCATCAAGTCGAAAATGCGCGTGGCCTGCGCCTCTTGAACCCCCCGCGCCACCGCACCGCTAACGAACACCGAACGTTGCTTGGCCATCTCCTCGGCCTTTTTCTTGCCCATGGCGCGCCGCAGGAGATCCGCGCCGCCCAGGGTATAGCCGGCGAGAATCTGCGCGATTTGCATGACCTGTTCTTGATACAGGATCACGCCATAGGTTGCCGCGAGCACGGGTTTCAAATCCGGATGCAGGTAGTCGATGGTGGCGCCGCTGGTATCGTGCTTGCGCGCAATGAAATCTTCGACCATGCCCGATTGCAGCGGTCCCGGCCGGAACAGGGCCACCAGAGCCACGATGTCGCCGAAACGGTCGGGCTGCAGGCGTCGGATCAGATCCTTCATGCCGCGCGACTCGAGCTGGAACACCGCCGTGGTCTTGCAGCTCTTGAGCAGCTGGTAGGTCGCCGCATCGTCCATGGGCAGATCGCTCATGACCAGCGGCGCTTCGCTTAAGCCAACGCGTGTGGCGTTGATATCGCGCACTGCCCAATCGATGATGGTCAGCGTGCGCAATCCCAAAAAATCGAATTTCACCAAACCGGCGGCTTCGACGTCGTCCTTGTCGAATTGCGTCACGGGCGTGGTACTGCCCTCTTCACAGTACAGAGGCGTAAAATCCGTCAGCACCGACGGCGCGATGACCACACCGCCGGCATGGGTACCCGCATTGCGGGCGAGCCCCTCGAGACTTCGCGCCAGATCGATGAGCTCGCGGATCTCGGCGTCACCCTCATACAAACGCTTGAGCTCCTCTTCCTGCTCGAGCGCCTTGTCCAGAGTGATGCCGATCTCGAACGGAATCAGCTTCGCGATCTTGTCCACATAGCCATAGTTATGTCCCAGCACTCGGCCGACATCGCGCACCACCGCCTTGGCTGCCAAGGTGCCGTAAGTGATGATTTGCGATACCCGCTCGCGGCCGTACTTGTTGGCGACGTATTCGATGACTCGGTCGCGGCCCTCCATGCAGAAGTCCACGTCGAAATCCGGCATGGAAACGCGTTCCGGATTCAAGAATCGCTCGAACAGAAGATCATGCTCGATGGGGTCCAAATCCGTAATCCCCAACACGTAGGCGACCAGCGAGCCCGCGCCCGAGCCGCGTCCGGGTCCCACCGGCACACCGTTGCCGCGCGCCCAACGGATGAAATCGGCCACGATCAAAAAATATCCGGCGAATCCCATCGAGCAGATGACGCTAAGTTCCAGATCCAGGCGTGCCTGGTAGGGCCCCGCTGCGGACTCGCCGGCGTCCGTCCGCGCGCCGCCGGACAGGGCGCGCGCCTCGTCGGCCGCCGTGCGGGCCCCGGCGACGGCAGGCCGTGGCACCGGCCGGCGAGCCGCAAGGCCACGCACAGCCTCCTCGCGCAGATAGTCTTCGATGCTGCGGTCGGCAGGCACCGGATAGGCTGGCAACATGGAATTGCCTAGACGGATTTCCAGCGAGCATCGCTTCGCGACTTCTACCGTATTATCAAGAAGTTCCGGCATATCCTTAAACAGATCTAACATTTCCGCGGGGGACTTTAAGTACTGCTCCTCGGAGTAGCGCCGGGTGCGGCTCGGGTCGGCTAGATGGGCACCGTCATGGATACATACTCGCGCTTCGTGCGCCTCGAACTCGGCACGCGTCAGAAAGCGCACATCATTGGTCGCCAGCGCCGCCACCCCCCGCTCCTGCGCCAGCTCCATGACGGCTTCGCCGTAAACCTGCTCACCCGCTCGACCGGTGCGCTGCACCTCCAAGTAAAACCGATCGCCGCACAATTCCTGCCATCGAGCAAGGCAGCGCGCAGCCTCATCGTCGCGGCCTCGCGCAAGCGCCTGGCCGACGTCACCCTCCGCGCCGCCCGACAACACAATCAAGCCCTGCAGCATGTCTCGCTGCAGCCAGCCGCGCTCCAGCATCGGTGCGCCGCGTTGCTGACCCTCGAGAAAGGAACGCGTCACCAGCTGAGTCAAATGCCGATATCCCACGAGATTTTGGCAAAGAAATACGGCGCGCGAAGGCGGCGCACGCTCGCCCGGCTCGCGAATCCATGTGTCGACGCCGATCACGGGTTTGACGCCTGCCGCCAATGCCTCCTTATAGAACTTCACCATTGCAAACAAATTGCTCTGATCCGTCAGAGCCACCGCCGGCATGCCCGACGCCGACACCGCGGCCATCAACTCAGGCACCCGCACGATCCCGTCGAGCATGGAGTATTCGGTGTGCAATCGCAGATGGACGAATTGCCTCAAGCACCCACCTTTAGCGCCAGGCGCAGCGGGGCGAAGGAGCGGCGATGCAGGGGACAGGGTCCGTGCAGCTCCAGAAGCCGCTGATGATCCGGCGTGCCATAGCCCTTATGAGCTGCGAAACAATATTGAGGATATAGTGTATCCATTTGATTCATATACCTATCCCTGGCCGTCTTCGCCAGGATAGAGGCCGCGCTGATGACCGGCGTACTGGCATCGCCGCCGATGATGGCGCAGGCCGTGATGGTCTTGCCGAGACCGCTCAAATGCGGCAGTCGATTACCATCCACCAACACATGATCGGGCGTCAATGTCATCGCTAGCAGGGCGCGGCGCATGGCCAGAAAAGTGGCCTGCAATACATTCAAGGCATCGATCTCGGCACGATCCGCCCAACCGATGCCGAAGCATAGGGCATCGCGGCGGATCAACTTGCATAGGGCCGCCCGTTCAGCCGGACTTAAGGCCTTGGAGTCAGCGACGCCTTCTATGGGCCGGCCGGGACGCAGAATCACCGCAGCGGCCACCACGGGACCCGCCAGAGGTCCGCGCCCTGCCTCGTCGATGCCCGCGACTTGCATCACGCCGGTTCCGCCGCTGGACGCGCGCGGGACTTCAGAAGCTCCACGATTGCCTGCGCCGCGCGAGTGCCCGCGTCGCGGCGCAGGTCGGCGTGGATTCGCGAGAACTCGCTTTCCAAGGCGCTGCGACGTTCGGCATCGTCTAGCCACATCAAGAGCTCCGCTCCGATCGACTCCGGGACAATTTCGTCCTGAAAATACTCGCCGACGACGCGCCGATCCGCAAGTAGATTTGGTTGCGCAAAAAATTTGGTTTTGACCAGATTCAGCCGGCGCAGCAGCCAGACGGTCATAGCGCCCAGGCGGTAAACGACGACCATGGGGCGTTTGCACAGAGCGGCCTCCAGGCTCGCGGTTCCTGAGGCCACCATGACCACATCGGCGGCGATCAACGCGGTTTGGGCTTGACCGTCGATGAGCTGCACTTTGACTTCAGGCGCATGGCGCTCGAGCGCCAGTGCGAAGATCTCCCTTGATGTAGCACTCGCCATAGGCGCAACGAACAGCAAACCCGGGCGCTGCGCGGCCAGCCAGCGTGCGGTGGCCGCGAAATCCTCCGCCAGCCGCGTTACTTCGCCGCGCCGGCTCCCGGGCAGCAAGGCCACGACCTGCGCATCGTCATCCAGCCCGAGCGCGCGACGTGCCGCCGGACGGTCGACCTCGAGCGGAATCGCATCGGCCAGCGGATGCCCGACAAATTCCGCATGCATCCCATGCGCGTCGTAAAAGCGCTTCTCGAAAGGCAGCAGACATAGAACCAAGTCCACGGACTCATGAATACTGCGCGCACGGCCCTGCCGCCACGCCCATACCTGCGGACTCACGTATTGCACGGTGGGAATACCCGCGGCATGTAAGCGCCGTGCGAGTCGCAAATTGGTATCGGGCGCATCGATGCCGACGAAGACATCCGGGCGCGCCTTTAAAAACATCTCTCGAATGCGCGCCAGCAATCGCAACAGACGCGGCAGATCGCGCAACACTTCGAACAAACCCATGACGGCGAAGGACTCGGCAGGCTCCCAGGTATCACAGCCGGCTGCCTGCATTTTGGGACCCGCCACCCCGAAAAACTCGGTGCCAGGAGCGAGCCGGCGCAGCGCCCTCATCAGGTCCGCGCCCAAGGTGTCGCCGGAAGCTTCTCCCGCCACTAGGCCGACCCGCAGCGGCGAAGCCGCGGTCGCAGGCGCGGACGCGGTGGGGTCCATCGTTACCGTACGATGCTGCGTTCGCTGCGCTTGATGAACTCGACGAAGGGCCTGATTTCCGCCTGCGTCGCGGCCGCTTTCTCGAGTTCCTCCAAAGCCGTCGTCAGTTTCATCCCCGAGCGGTACAGCACTCGGTACGCCCGGCGAATGTTAAGCACCTGTTCAGGAGTAAAGCCGCGACGCTTCAGGCCCACCGCGTTGACGCTGTGCGGCACTGCCGGCCGTCCCACCGCCATGACATAGGGGGGAACGTCGCGGGTCACTGCGGCGTTGTGGGCGACGAAACAGTAGGCGCCGATCTTGGTGAACTGGTGTACCGCCGACAAGCCGCCCATGGTTACCCAGTCGCCGACTTCCACATGGCCGCCGAGGGTGGCGCAATTAGCCATCACGATCTGGTCGCCCAACTGGCAGTCATGGGCCACATGCGAATACGCCATCAATAGATTGTCATTGCCGATACGCGTCACACCCTTGTCGTGAGTGGTGCCGCGGTTCACCGTGACGGATTCACGAAACACGTTGCGGTCGCCGATTTCGAGACGCGTCGGTTCACCCTGGTACTTTTTGTCCTGCGGGGCGTCGCCCAGCGAGGCGAACTGGAATACCTTGTTGCCGGCGCCGATGCGCGTCGGGCCGTTGATCACCACATGCGGACCTATCCAAGTGCCCGCGCCGATGACGACGTCGGCGCCGATGACGGAGAACGGTCCGATCTGCACGTCCTCCGCTATTTGCGCTTGCGGCGATATCACCGCTCGCGGGTCGATCATCCCGGATCTCCTTTTGCCTTGGGTGGCTTGGTCTCCGGGGCCACCATGATTTCCGCGGACGCCACCTCGGCGCCGTCAACTTCGGCCGATCCGTGAAACTTCCAAATTCCCTTGAAGGCGCGCTTCAACGTGACCTTGAGCAGGAGCTGATCGCCCGGCTCGACCGGCTTGCGAAATCGCGCGTTGTCGATGGCTACGAAATAGAAACGCGTTTCGGTGTCCGGCACCACCCCGACGGTTTTAAACGCCAGAATCCCCGCGGCCTGCGCCAGCGCCTCGATGATCATCACACCCGGCATTACCGGCCGATGCGGGAAGTGTCCCGGAAAGAACGGCTCGTTGAAGGTCACGTTCTTCAACGCGTGGATGTGCTTTCCGGACACGCATTCCAGAACGCGATCCACCAGCAAGAAGGGATACCGATGCGGCAATTGCCGCATGATCGCTTCGATATCCATCTTCTCGGGTTCCGCCATCATCGCTCCTTTGAGTCCAGTCGTCTTAAATGCGCCACCATGCGTCGCCATAGGCGGGTTTCCACGGCCGGCATTCCACTCGAGTAGCTGCCGGCCTGTCTGATCGAGGCGCTCACTAAGCTGCAACCCGTCACTACTACATCGTCGGCGATGGTCAAATGACCGGCGATGCCGACACCGCCGCCGATCATGCAGCGCCGACCGATCGTGGTGCTGCCCGAAATCCCGACGCAGCCAGCGATGGCGGTATGAGCGCCGATGGTCACGTTGTGACCCACTTGTATCTGATTGTCCAGCTTCACGCCCTGTTCGATCACCGTATCATCGATGGCGCCCCGATCGATGGTGGTATTCGCGCCGATCTCCACGTCGTCGCCGATCTGGACGCTGCCGACCTGTGGCACCTTCACCCAGGACCCCGCATCGGGCGCAAAGCCGAAGCCGTCGGCGCCGACTACCGCACCGGCATGCAAAATACAGCGCCGGCCGATCCGCACACCGGCGCAGACGTTGACTCGCGACATAAGGTGCGAATCCGCGCCGACCTGCGCTCCTCGCTGCACGACGCAGCCCGGACCCACGAACACCCGCTCGCCGATGTCCACATCATCCTCGATGACCGCCAGAGGCCCGATGCTCACTGATGCCGCCAGGCGCGCGCTGCCTGACACCACCGCACTCGGGTGAATTCCCGCCGCGGGCGGGTCCCGCGGGTACAGCAAATCCGCTATGCGCGCATACGCCAAGTATGGATTGGGATCGATCAATGCAGCAACGGGGCAGTCGGCCGCATGCTCCGGCCCCACCAGGACCGCGGTGGCGCGCGTGACCGCCATCTGTTTGCGATAGCGCGGATTCGCCAGGAAACTCAGACTGCCCGAGGCCGCGTGCGACAATGTCGCGACGCGAGAGACGCGCAAGTCCGCATCGCCGTTCAACCCGAGGCCGAATCGTACCGCTAATTCCCCTAGGCTGAATTCTCCATGCACCTGCGCACCACCCTAAGCGCCCGGCTGCTCAAATTACTTGCTGCTGGGAGTCTTGGCCGGGGCCGATGCCGCGGGAGCTTTGGCCGGACCTGCGGCGGGCGCCGCGGGCAGGCTGGCCGGCTTGGTCGCAAGCACCGCCAACACATTGGCCGTTATATCGAGCGGTCCCTTGGCGAAGAACACGCCCTCGCCCAGCACCAGATCGAATCCCTGCGCATTGGCGTAGGCCTGGATCTCGGTCACTAAGTACCGCTGCACCTTGCCGATTTCCTCATTTTTGCGGGTCCCGGCGTCGTCTTGAAACTCTCCGGCCTTGCGGGAGAATTCTCGCTGCTGGTCGCGCAATGTCTTCTCCGCCTTCGCGCGATCCGCTTCGGACATCACAGCGCCTTCCTTCTGCAGCTTGTCGTCCCGCGCTTTGAGGTCGTTCTGCATCGTCAGCAATTCGCGGCGCCGCGGCGCAAACTCGTTCTCCAAAGCTTGCATCGCAGTCTTGGTCTGTGGCGAGTCCTCCAGAAGCTTCTGGAAATTGACCACGCCCATTTTGATCTCCGCACTGGCTTGGGCGGACACCATGAGTCCGCACAGGCACAAGCCTAAAAACGCAATGCTGCGATTGAAAGTCAACATGTTGATCTTTAAGACCTCAAATTGTGTATGGTCAAAACGCCTGACCGATGGAAAATTGAAAACGCTCTGTTTCGTCGTTGAATCTTACCGTGTTCCCGGGAACCGTATTCAAGGGGACCCCGTACGAGAAACGGAACAGCCCCAAGGGTGCAAGCCACTGCACCGCGATCCCGGTCGATCTTTTTAGATTAGCATAATTGAAGTGATAGTTGACCGGCGTTATGGCATCGACCCCCAGGAATTTAACCTGGTTGCCGGTCTGAAACACATTGCCCATGTCGTAGAACCAGCTCACCCGAGCGGCGCTTTTCCATTTGTCGGGCACCGGGAATATCAACTCCAAGCGATTGACTACTCGAAAGTTGCCGCCATAGGGATTACCAAGACCGATATTATCCCGCGGCCCCAAACGGCTCTCACGATAGCCGCGAACGCTGTCGGGGCCGCCGGCGAAGTAGTTCAGATAGGGAGGTAGCGCGGTCGTACGTCCCAGCGCCGAGGCGTAGTCGACTTGCGCGTTGAAGGACAGCAGCCATTTCCGCCATATGGGGACGTACTGAAGATATTGGAAATTGCTGGCGTAGTACCGCACGGTGCTCGGGGGTATCGCATAACGTCCGGCGACGCTCACGTGTAGGCCGCGATCGGCGAATAAAGCCCGGTTGCGCGCGTCGTAATTCCATCCCGCCGTCAATTCGAAGGTATAGAAGTCGGTGCCGTAGATCGTGTACGGACTGTCCAAGGAATTGACCACGCCGTCGCCGTTGGTATCCGAGAGAACGCGCTGGAAGGTATTGCCGTTGTTCTTGACCCAACTCACCGCCTGCTGTGAGCTGTACCCCTGGGAGACGACCAAGGAGTTCTTGTTCGCGGATACGCCCGCCTGTAAGTACTGGTATTCGGATATGGGATAGGACCACTGAACTGCGCCCGTGATCTGTTTGGTCGAGAACGCCGAGGACGCGGCGACGAATTGCGTGACGTCCCGGTAGGTCAGCGAACTGGTGCGCGCCACGCCGTCGATGGTGGTGTATGGGTCGGTATGTGAGAACACATAGCTCTTGCTGTACTTGCCGGCGTTTATTTCCAACGCGATGCGATCGCCGGTACCCATGAAGTTGCTGTGCACGAAGTTGCCGTTCAAGCTGAACTTCTGCGATTCCGAATAGCCGATGCCGCCGCCGAACTGCCCCGGCAACCCTTCCTTGATGTTGTAATCCACGTCCACGAGATCGGCGCTGCCCGATACCGGCTTGGTCTCGAACTCCACCTTCTCCACATACGGCAGCCGCTGCAATCGTTCCTTGGACCGCTCGATCGCCGAATTCGACAGCCACCCGCCTTCGAGCTGACGCATCTCGCGGCGCAGGGTTTCGTCGTTGATGGCCGTGATGTTGTTGAAATTGATGTGCCGAACGTAGACGCGATTACCAGGCTCGATGAAGAACGTCAGCGATACTGTTTTCTTGTCGTTGTCCGGGGTAGGCACCGGATCGATCTTGGCAAAGGCATAACCGTCGGCGCCCAAACGGTAACTCATCAGTTCTTGAGAGCCGGTAACGGCTTTGCGCGAGAAAGTATCGCCCGGATGGATCAGCAGCATCTTGCGAAGCTGCTCCTCGGGGACCACCATGGTGCCGGCGAGCTTGATCTCCGATACCTTGAAAACATCGCCCTCATTGACATTCACGGTGATGAACATGTCGTCTTTTTCCGGAGCGATGGCGACTTGCGTCGACTCGATCTGGAAGTTCGCGTAGCCGCGGTCCATGTAGTAGGAACGCAGCTTCTCCAGGTCGCCCTGCAGAGATTCGCGCGAGTACCGATCATCTTGCTTGTACCAAGACAACCAATTCGGCGTCTTCAACTCCAGGGAGTTGAGCACGTCCTTTTCTTTGAACTTGGTGTTGCCCACCAGGTTGATCTGCTCGATCTTGGCGCGCTTGCCTTCCTTAATGTCCACGATGATATCGACCTTGTTGCCCGGCAACTCCGTGATCTTCGTGTCGACGCGCACGGCGTACTTGCCGCGGCTGAAATATTGGTCTGTGAGGTACTGTTTCACCTCATCGAGAACCGAGCGGTCGAAGGTCTTGCCCTGAGCGAGACCCACATTGCGCAAGCTCTTTTGCAAGTCCTCGGTCTTGATGTCCTTGTTGCCCTTGAGCTCGAACTTGGCGATGGACGGCCGCTCTACCACCACGACCAGCAAGGTGTTGCCGTCGCGGCGAAGTTCCACGTCGCGGAAGAATCCGGTGGCGTACAGCGCCCGCATGGCTTCGCCGATGCGCTGCCCATCGAGGTGATCGCCGATGTTCACCGGCAGGTAATTGAATACCGTCCCCTCGGAGATTCGCTGCAGACCTTCGATGCGGATGTCGCCGACCGTGAACGGTCCCTGCGCCGTTTGCGCGCGCAACGCCGACCCCAAGGGCTGGATGGCGAGGGCCACCAGGCAAGCCAAACGCAATTCAAGCCGCACGCGACAACGACCGATTGCAATTTCGATTGATCATGATTTCCCGTTAATTCAAATGTCTTGATATATCGTTATAGAAAGCCAGGCTCATCAACACCACCAGCAGCGCGATCCCCACTTGCTGCCCTAACAGCTGGGCGCGTTCGGACAGCGGTGTTCCCTTGACCGCTTCCACCAGCTGATAGACCACTTGACCGCCGTCCAACAACGGCACCGGCATGAGATTGAGCACACCCAAACTCACGCTAATGATCGCCAAAAAAGCCAAAAACGCGGTCAGACCCAAGTAGGCGCTGATACCGGCGAATTCCGCGATGCTGATCGGACCGCTGATGTTCTTCGCCGATACTTGACCGGTCACGATCCGCCACAGCATCTGCACCGTGAGCGAGGACATCTCCCAGGTCTTCGCCACGCCGATCAGTCCCGCATCGATCGGACCGGAGCGATGAGTCTCCACCAGCCCCGGAGGCCAGGCCCGCGGCCCCTCTTCCAGCATAATGCCCAGACGGCCGATAGTTCTGCCCTGCTCCACGACGGCCGGCACCGCTGCCACGATACGCAATCGCTCGCCGGCGCGCTCGACTTCTATGGAGATGTCGCGGCCCGGCGCGCCGTTCACCATGGCAACGAATTCGGTGCTGTTGGCGACGGTCTGACCGTCCACCGCCAGCAGGCGATCGCCGGCTCGCAAGCCCGCATGGGCACCGGCACTGCCACTAGGGGAGTCGTGAACCAGGGTGTTGGCGTTCCAAGTCGCCAGATCGAAACCAAGCCCGGGCAATAACTTGCCCGGCTCGGTCATGACGCGCCTGTCCTCATCGACTCGCAGCGTCAAGCGTAGCTCGCCGCCGTCACGCCGTACGCGTAACGGTATCACGCCGTTATCGGTGAATTGGCGTATCAGCGCGATCTGTAGCTCTTCGGTGTCCTCAACGTTGCGGTCGCCGACGCGCACGATCAGGTCGCCGCGTTGCAGCCCGGCCGCGGCGGCGGGACTATCGAGCCGCACTTGCCCTACCACCGGCTTGACGATTTCGGTCCCGACCATCGCCAGAATCGCATAGAGAACCGAGGCGAATAGCAGGTTCATCGCGGGCCCGGCCAACAGCACCGCTATTCGATGCATCACAGGCCTGCGGGTAAAGGAGCGATGCAGCTCCGCAGCGCTCACTTCACCCTCACGTTCATCCAGCAATTTGACGTAGCCACCCAAAGGGATGGCGGCCAGGCAGTACTCCGTGCGATCGGCGTCCTTGCCCACCCGCATCACCAACGGCTTGCCGAAGCCGATGCTGAAGCGCAAAACTTTGAAGCCGAGCTTCTTGGCGACCCAGTAATGCCCGAATTCGTGCACCGCCACCAAGATTCCGATCGCGACCAAAAAGGCGGCGAGAAAGAACAACATCTTCATGCAAAGGCTCCAGAGCCAGGCTCGATCAATGCGACAGCCATGCGCCGCGCCGCGGCGTCTGCGTCCAAAACATCACCCAGAGCCTTGACGGGGGACGAATCGAGGCGTTGCAACACTTCGTCAATGACCGTGGTTATCGCAGTAAAGTTCAAGCGACGGTCAAGAAACGCCTGCACCGCGACCTCATTCGCGGCGTTCAGCACCGCCGGCGCGGTGCCGCCGGCCCGCGCCGCCGCTCGCGCCAGTCCGAGGCTGGGGAATCGAGCATGGTCCGGTGGTTCGAAGGCAAGCTGACCGATCTCGGCCAGATTCAGCGATTGTACACCGGAACTAATCCGCTCCGGCCACGCCAGCGCCTGGGCGATGGGGGTGCGCATATCGGGAGCGCCGAGCTGCGCCAGCATCGAACCATCCGCATATTCGACCAGCGAATGCACGACGCTCTGCGGATGGACGATGACATCCACCTGCGACTCCGGCAAGCCGAACAGCAAGGTCGCCTCGATGACTTCGAGGCCCTTGTTCATCAGTGTTGCAGAGTCGACCGAAATCTTGCGGCCCATCTTCCATTTAGGATGCGCACAGGCTTGATCCGGCGTGACATTCGCCAAAGTCCCGGCGTCGGCGCAGCGAAACGGTCCGCCGGAGGCGGTCAGGATGACGCGCACCACGCCGCGCGCGGTATCGCCGGGAAGATATCCCGCGGGCATACATTGAAATATCGCATTGTGCTCGCTGTCGATAGGAATGAGCTCGGCCCCGGCATGGCGCACTTCGTCCATCAGGATCCGGCCGGCCATGACCAGAGCTTCCTTGTTGGCCAGCAGCACGCGCTTGCCTGCTCGCACGGCGGCCAGGGTCGAGCTTAAGCCGGCCGCACCCACGATGGCCGCCATCTCCACATCGACATTGTCGGCAGCGACCGCTTCGGCCAGCGCCTTAGGCCCGCTGCATACGCGCGACGTAGAACCGCACTCGCGCAGCGCCGTGCGCGCCAACGCGGCCGCCTCGGGGTCCGCGAGCACCACGGTATCCACGTGAAACTGCCGCGCCTGCTCGACAATGACCTGCCAGCTGCTGTTAGCGCCCAGCACCGCAACCCGGAATTGGTCCGGATGCAAGGCAACCACACTGAGCGTGCTGCGCCCGATACTGCCGGTGGAGCCCAGGATGGCCAAGCGCTGAGGCGTGGTCATGCGATCATCCCGGAGCCAAACAAACCGAGAGCATACAAAGGCGCCGCCGCCGTCACGCTGTCGATACGATCCAACAGCCCACCGTGTCCGGGCAGCAAAGCGCCGCTGTCTTTCAAGCCAGCGGCACGCTTGAACATGCTCTCGGTAAGATCGCCGATGATGGAAAAAACCCCTACCGCGCAACCAAAGACCACCACCGTCAAGGGCGATAATCCAAAATGCACGGCGCCTGCCCAGGCGACCAGGGCCAGCATCGTGAGGCCGCCCAGCGCACCCTCCAAGGTCTTGCCGGGACTGACCCGGGGCGCCAATTTGCGTCGACCCAAACTGCGTCCCGCAAAGTATGCGCCGATGTCGGCGGCGATCACCAGCAGCACCAGCCACAGCACGATTTGCGGACCGCGTGCGAAACCTTGAGTTGCCACCTGCAACCGCGCCAGAGCTATGAAGGCCGGCACCAAGACCGGCAGGCCGCAGGCAAGCGCGAGAGTCGAATGATTCCTGTTCGGAGCCAATGCCAGCCATGCGAAGGCGATGACCCACCACGCACACGCCGCCCCCAAAAGCAGCATCAAATGCCCGGGCGTTGCCGTCCACCGCCACGCGGCAAGCATCAATAATGCTGCGCCGGCGGCATAGGCGAGGCGGGCCGCCCGGCCGCGCAGTGCACCGAAACCGGCCCACTCCCAGGCACCGATAGTGAACACCGCGCCGAACGCCACTACCGCCCAGGGCGGCGGCATTAGGAACAACCCCGCCAGCAGGATGCAGGCAAGAACGGCCGCGGTGAGTACTCTCGTCCTAAGCATCCGCCCGCTCAAGCATCGGCATTCGCCGCGAGTTGTCCCGAGGTTTTGCCGAAGCGGCGCTCGCGCCGCGCAAAATATTCGAATGCCGCATCCAGATGCGCCGGCGAAAACTCCGGCCATAGTTCGTCGGAAAAATACAGTTCGGTGTAGGCAAGATTCCACAGCAAGAAATTGCTGACGCGCCGTTCGCCGCCGGTGCGAATCAATAAATCGGGGTCGGGGATGCCGGCCAGTGCGAGACGCGCCTCGACTTGGCTCTCGTCGATGCCGGCCGCGACCAGCTTACCGGCGGCCGCATCCGCGGCGAGCGCGCGGCAGGCCTGGGTAATGTCCCAGCGGCCCCCATACGCCATGGCCACGATCAGCCTCAATCCAGGGTTGCCGGCGGTGAGTTGTTCCGCGTTGCGCATCCGCCCGTTAAGCTCGGCGCCCAACAAATCGCGATCGCCGATGAAGCTCACGCGCACTTGATTGCGGTGCAAGTCGGCGACTTCGCGCTCCAACGCGTCGAGAAACAAATTCATCAGCATGCCGACTTCGTCGGGAGGCCGGCGCCAATTCTCACTGCTGAAGGCGAACAGCGTCAGAAAGCGAACGTTGCGCTCAGCGCACTCCTCCACCACTCTGCGCACCACCTTGACGCTGGCGCGATGCCCGGCAGGTCGCGGCATGCCGCGCGATCGGGCCCACCGGCCGTTGCCGTCCATGATGATTGCGACATGCTGCGGCGAGTCGGCCATCTTCACACCTGCATCAGCTCCTTTTCCTTCTCGGCCATGGCCTGGTCGATTTCGGCCACGTGCTTGTCGGTCAGCTTCTGCACGTCTTCCTGAGCGCGCCGGTCATCATCTTGCGCGATCAGCTTTTCCTTGAGCATTTCCTTCAGTTCGGTCATGACTTCGCGGCGCACGCCGCGCACGGCCACGCGCGCGCCTTCCGCCTCAGACTTCACGACTTTAATGATGTCGCGGCGGCGCTCCTCGGTGAGCGCCGGCATGTTGATGCGGATCAGCTGTCCCGCCGTGTTCGGCGTCAGACCGAGATCGGATTTGTAGATCGCCTTTTCGATGATGGGCACCATGGCCTTTTCCCAGGGACTCACGGTCAATGTGCGCGCGTCCTCGGTGGCTATGTTGGCCACTTGGTTCAGCGGCATTTCCGAGCCGTAGTAGTCGACCTTGATGTGCTCTATCAGGCTGGTGTGCGCGCGCCCGGTGCGTAGCTTCTTCAGCTGATCTTTGAACGTCGACACGCACTTCTGCATGCGTTGCGTGGCGTCTTTTTTCAAGTCATCGAGCATGAGTCCCCCTTAAGGCTCGGCGGTCACGACGGTACCGACATCTTCGCCTTGAACAATACGCATCAAATCGCCGGCGTTGAACAGATTGAACACCTGCAGCGGTAAATTGTTTTCCCGGCACATGACGATGGCGGTGGCATCCATCACATTGAGACGGTCGTTCAAGACCTTGTCGAAGGTCAGACGGGCATAACGCTTCGCATTCGGATTCTTGACCGGATCCGAATCGTAGATGCCGTTGACCTTGGTCGCCTTCAACAAAATGTCGGCGTTGATTTCGATTGCCCGAAGGCTGGCCGCCGTGTCGGTAGTAAAGAAAGGATTACCGGTACCCGCGCCGAAAATCACCACTCGGCCCTTCTCGAGATGGCGCACCGCGCGACGTCTGATGTAGTCCTCGCATACCTCGTTGATGCGCAGCGCCGACATGACGCGAGCGTACGTGCCCAGACCCTCGAGAGCGTCCTGCAAGGCCAGCGCATTGATCACGGTGGCGAGCATGCCCATGTGATCGGCAGTGACTCGGTCCATGCCCGCCCGAGCCAGACCCGCGCCGCGGAAGATGTTGCCACCCCCCAAAACGACGGCGACCTGAACCCCCATCTGGGTCAGGTCGCGGATTTCGCCGGCGATGCGTTTGAGTATCGCCGGATCGATGCCGTAGTCCTCTACGCCGAGCAGCGCCTCGCCGGACAATTTGACCAAAATTCTACGATAGCGTGCCGGGGCGTTGGTGTTGGTCATGATCTCGTGTCCGTACCCTACTATAAAAGACCCCGCATGCGCGGGGTCTTCGAGTCTAAGCGCCGAAGGCCTTGCAATTCAGGACCGCCGCTTAAGGCTCGCTTAAGTGGCGCCCTTGGCCTGAGCCTTCACCTGGGCCATCACCTCGCCGATGAAATCATCCTGCTTCTTCTCGATGCCGGCGCCCACTTCGTAACGCACGAATTGCAGCACCGTGGCTTTGGCCTTCTGCAGGAGCTTCTCAACCGTGGTATCCGGGTCCTTGACGAAAGGCTGGCCCACCAAGGTGATTTCCGCCAGATACTTGCGTAGCCGCCCCTCGACCATCTTGGCGATGATTTCCGGAGGTTTCTTCTCGGCCTTGGTCTGCTCCGCTAAAATCTCCCGCTCCTTGTCGAGCACGGCCGCCGGAACGCCGCTCGAGTCGATATAAGCGGGGTTCACCGCGGCCACGTGCATGGCCAAGTCCTTCGCGAGCGGCTCATCGCCGCCCTGCAAGGCTACCAGGCTGCCGATGCGGCCCCCGTGGATATAGGTTCCGAGCGCTCCCGGCGCCGTCACGCGCACGAAGCGGCGAACCGAGATGTTCTCGCCGATTTTCGCGATCAACGCGCGGCGTTGATCTTCCAAGGTGGAGACGCCGTGAGTCTGCGCCAGCAAGGCGTCCAAATCGGCCGGCGACTTGTCGAGAGCGACTCGCGCCAGATCGCGCGCGAAGGCCAGAAATTCATCGCTGCGCGCCACGAAGTCGGTCTCGCAATTGACTTCCACGAGCACGGCACTGTTGCCGGCCCGCTCCACCGCGACCGTACCTTCGGCCGCGATGCGCGCCGCCTTCTTGTCGGCTTTGGCGAGCCCGGTCTTGCGCATCAATTCCGCGGCGGCGTCCAAATTACCCTGGGTTTCGACGAGAGCCTTCTTGCACTCCATCATGCCCGCACCGGTACGCTCGCGCAGCTGCTTGACTGTATCTGCCGTGATATTCATCTTGCTGCCTTAAGCGCCCCGCCTCGGGGCACTACGGCCGACCGGCCTGCGCCGGGGAGCACTGGCGGGACGCGTCTCGGCGGGCGGGGTATCCGCGGCATCGACATCGTCGACCTCGTCGAGCGGCACAGCCGCTGTGGGGGCATCGGGCGCGACGGCGGCTACGGGGGCCTTGCGGCGCGGCGGCGGCTTCTTGTGACCTCCGCGCGGCGGCGGCGCGGGCCGACGAGCACCGGCGGCACGCTTCTTCGGATTGCCTTCCTCGTCCAACTCCACAAATTCGTCCTCGCCCACCGGCATTTCGGGCAAAGAGGCCTTACCCTCCAATACCGATTCGGCCACGCCGCTGGCGTACAGCAGGATGGCGCGCATGGCGTCATCGTTGCCCGGAATCACATAGTCAATGCCGTCGGGCGAACAATTGGTGTCTACCACCGCAACCACGGGGATCCCGAGCTTACGGGCCTCATGAATCGCGATTTGTTCATGGCCCACGTCGATCACGAACAGCGCATCGGGCAGCGCCGTCATGTCGCGGATACCGCCCAAGCTGCGCAGCAGCTTGTCCA
>JANYLM010000050.1 GCA_025357835.1 Gammaproteobacteria bacterium | reverse complement strand
CAGGGAGTGTGAGGTCATGAGAATTCCCCTTATTTGGCAATCTAGTAGTGAAAAAAAAGTGTGCGTCCAAATAACAATACGCCCGGTCCGACGTACCCAAGATGCGCGTTAATCCTGCCGCAATGCAACCATGATAATTCCGCAGTCTTTATTTGTAATAGTTTCAATAAATATCTTGCGCTGCCCGCATCCGCGGCCGACTGCGGGGCGTATTGTTATTTGGACGCACACTTTTTTTTCACTACTAGATTGCCAAATAAGGGGAATTCTCATGACCTCACACTCCCTGAGCCGACTCGCTTTTCTCGGGTCGGCGTTTATGCCTTTACTTGCCGTTGCCTCAAGTCACCGCGAGGCGCCCTCCATCGCGGGCTCACCCCGTGTGGACGGAACGGATTTCTACATGTTCCGAAGCTATGAACCGGGGCGCAGCCACTATGTCACCGTGCTCGCCAATTACATTCCATTTCAGGATCCGCAAGGAGGCCCGAATTTCTATAACATGGATGAAAAAGCGGTGTACGCCATCAATATCGACAACGATGGCAGCGGGCGCCCCGATTTGACGTTTGAGTTTCGCTTCAAGAACACGACGAAGAATTTAGCCGTTCCTGCCGGCAACCAAAAAACACCGGTACCGCTGCTCAATATCGGACCGGTTGATGCGACGGGCAACAATTTAAACGTCGTACAAAATTATACGATTACTCTAGTCCGCAATGGCAACCGCAGCGACGCTCAGCCGATTGAAAATGAAACCGCAGAGCGCCAGACCTTTGGAAAGCCCGCCGACAACATCGGGCACAAATCCATTCCCAATTATCCGGGCTACGCATCCCACTTTATCTATAACATCGAGATTCCCGGCTGTGCGACGCCGGGACGAGTGTTTGTCGGGCAACGAAAGGAGGGGTTCTTCATCAATGTTGGCGAGATTTTTGATCTCGTGAACATGAATCCAGTGGGTCCCCGCGATGGCAAAAGGAATGATCTCTCCAAAAAGAATGTCACTTCCATTGCACTGGAACTCCCGATCAGTTGCTTGGTCTCGGGAAAGGATCCCGTAATCGGCGGGTATACTACTGCGGCGTTGCGGAAGTCGGACGATGGCGAATCTGAGGTCGTCTACACTCAGGTGTCTCGTCTCGGCATGCCGCTGGTGAACGAAGTCGTCATCGGCTTACCCGATAAAGACAAATTCAATGCAAGTTCTCCCTCCCAAGATGCCCAGTTCCTGAATTATGTGACGCATCCTTCCCTTCCGGTATTGCTCAACGTGCTATTTGGCAATGCGGCCAAGGCGCCCGGGACTCCGCGGAACGATTTGGTCGCCGCGTTCTTGACCGGTGTCAAAGGCTTGAACCAGCCAGCCCACGTGAACCCGTCCGAAATGCTAAGGCTCAATACCTCGATCGCCCCCACACCTCCAGCCAAACAGAACGACTTGGGTGTCCTTGGCGGCGACTTGGCGGGCTTCCCGAACGGTCGTCGACCCTACGATGATGTCGTCGATATCACTTTGCGCGTGGCCGAGGGGGCATTGTGCGGTGCTATCGGGAGTTGCGGCAGCGACCTCAAGGACCCCAACGACGGTGCGCCTTATACCGATGGGGTGCGTGCCGCGGGACCGGATGCGGCCAATGTTCACGTCACCGGCAAGATCAACCCGGATGACATTTACTTGAGTGCATTCCCGTACCTTGATTCCCCGCTACCTGGCTCGCCGCAGGGAGCTTTAGAGTAGCCACTACACGAAGATGATGTTGACGTACGCAGAAGGGGAAGCCTCATTCGGCTTCCCCTCCTCGTTCTGCCACGACGATTTCTCTTGCCCAGGGAATGGATACAATCAGACGTTGCACCACGAGCGCGCATTCCGCGCGGTCGGTAGCGGCGTCCTTCCGCGGCGTCTGTCGCGCTTGAGCGCCACCGCCGAATCGCCTTGGGCTACTGCCCGCCATCGGTAGAACACTGAGGCGGCCAGTCCGTGCCGCCGGCACACCTCACGACGGTTACAGATCGGCGACATTCCTGCTGAAGCGATTCGTTTCGGCCGCACGCAGCTCACTTCTCCATCGAGCGGGCACGCACTGGCGGCGCCGCTCAGTCGTCGTTTCACCGCGGGGTCACCCCAAACCGTGACTTTTACTTCGTTTGAGTAAACACTAAAGATAAGAGGATTTTATTATTTATCTTAAATACCGCATCTGCTATTCGCCGTAACTCGTACTAGTTTGAGAAAACCACTAACGATTGGTGCCAAGGAACATGACTATCCATATATCGGTTGGAGCCGATGGCTCGCCAATTAACCGCCGGGCGCCGCACGGAACTGACGCCAGCTCTTTGGGAAAGTCAAACAAATCGCTCGCTAATCCGCTGATTTGCAAGGCACTTGCCCGAATTGGGGCTTTCGCGCTCGCGGCAACGCTACTCTCGTATGCAGCGCCCTCATTTCCTTCCGACGCAAGCACTTCGGCCCCGGACCAGCGGCTCGACCCCATTACCGTCGTCGCCACCGGGGTCAGCAACATGGTCGCGGCCTCGGCCGGCGATGTCACCCAGGCGCAAATGCAGAGTCAGCCGATCTTAAGGCCCGCGGCGATCCTTGAAAACATTCCCGGCCTCATCGTCACCCAGCACTCGGGCGAAGGAAAAGCCAACCAGTACTTTCTACGGGCATTCAATCTGGATCACGGCACGGATCTTGCGCTCGAGGTCGATGACATGCCGGTCAATATGCCCACTCACGCCCACGGCCAGGGATACTCAGACTTCAACTTTGTGATCCCAGAACTTGCCGGCGATCTGCACTACAAGAAGGGCCCCTACTACGCCGACGAAGGTGATTTCGCCACGGCGGGAACCGCCCGGATAGGGCTCGTCAACAACCTCAGTACCAGTGCGACCTTGGGCTTCGGCGAGGATGGCTATCGGCGTGGATTGTTGATGGGGGCGAACAGTTTTCTTGGCGGAACAATATTGGCTGCCGGTGAGGTCTATCATAATGACGGCCCCGTCGATGTTCCCGATGACTACAACCGCCTGAACGGCCTGGTGCGTTATTTTCACGGCGATGATCGGGATTACCACACCCTCACTGCGATGGCCTATTCGGGCAAGTGGACTTCGACCGACCAAGTGCCGCAGCGCGCCATTACCCAAGGTAAAATCGATCGATTCGGCAGCTTGAACCCAAGCGACGGTGGCATTTCCACTCGCTCGAGCCTGTCCTTCAGCCGAGTCAAGCGCACCGATGAGGATCAAATACAGTTTTCCGCCTATGTGATTCGCTACAAGCTTGATTTGTGGTCGACGTTCACTTTCTACCTCAAAGACCCCGTCAACGGCGATCAGATGTTGCAGCACGATGATCGCGTCGTGTACGGCTTAAAGGCATCGAAGACCTGGTTCACATCGCTTTTCGGCGCGCCAACCACGAATGTGATCGGCCTGCAGGCGCGCATCGATGACATTAAGGATGTAGGCATTTTTCCGTCCTTCGAACGCCAGCCCATCAGGACCAAGCAAAACGCCAGTGTCCTGGAATCGAATGGCGCGGTATACGCGGAGTCGAGCATCCAATGGCTCGATTACCTCCAGACCACCATTGGCTTGCGGGAGGATCAGTTCGATTTCGACGTGAAGGATAAATTGCTCAACCCCGACGGAAGTTGCGATATCAACAGCGATCCCTTGGGTTGCAATACCGGAAATAGGCGCGCGTCCATCTTCAATCCCAAGTTCGGAGTCGTCCTAGGCCCCTTCTCCAAGACCACGTATTTCTTCAATTTCGGCAATGGCTACCACAGTAACGATGCTCGGGGCATCACGCGCAATGGCCAAGACGTACTCGCACAGACTCCCGTGTCGCCGCTTACAAAAGCCACCAGCGCAGAAGTGGGCGTCGCCACCAAGATCATCCCGAATCTGGAAACTCGGCTGGATATGTTCCTGCTTAGGTTAAAGTCGGAACTGGTGTTCAGCGGGGATGCCGGCGTCACTTCGCCCAACGGCCCCACGACCCGCACCGGCATAGAGTGGGGTAACACCTACCACATCAACGATTGGCTGTCCGCGGAACTTAATACGGCATTCACGCGCGGACGCTTCGACAATAATGCAAATCCGGATGATCTTGGGTGTGGCGACGCAACACCCACCGTCCCCTGCAACCCAACCCCCGCCATCGTGGGTCGCTACATCCCCAATAGCCCCACCAACGTGGCGGATATCGGGTTCACCGCACAGCGCGACACCGGTTTGTTTGGTGCGCTGCGCGCGCGTCACTTTGGCGAATCGCCCCTGGTGGAGGACAACAGCGCGAAATCCCCGGCCTACACGACGGTCGACGCGCAAATCGGCTTTCGGGCGCCGAGATGGCAGGCGACACTCGATATTTTCAATATCGCCGACGTGAAATGGAACGACATCGCGTATTACTACGCGTCACGATTGAAGAACGAACCGTCGCCCGTCGCGGACTACGTGGTGCACTCCGGCGTACCCCGCACGCTGCGGGCGCACTTCCAATATCAGTTCTAACGGGCTAGACCCAGAATGTGGGAAATTCATTGATTGGCGTAGTGAAGACACCGTGTTGCAATCGCCAGAACGAGATAGCATTTCTTGCCGGCAATGCTGCCCGACAAATGGGCCTTCAGCCCACCGCGAAGGCCCCGCTTTCTCTAAACGCGAGATTCACCCTCGTGTTGTAGCGTCGCAGCATGGATGCTCTTTCGCTAGTGCTGCGGTTTTAGGTGGCGATGGGGGGTGCCGCCATGACTGTGAGGCTCGCCGCGCTTCACGCTGACCAGGTTGATCTGTCCGTGGCGAACTCCGCGCTCGGCGATGATCTCATCCGCGAGGACCCGAACTCGGGTTACAGGGCCCTTCAGTAGCACTGTCTCGATACATTGGTCGTGGTCCAAATGAGCGTGCATAGCCGACACCGTCAAGTCGTGATGGGCGTGTTGAATGCTCGTCAAACGCTCGGATAACTCACGCTCGTGATGATTGTACACATAGGATAAATTGGCAACGCACAATCCCTTGGCGTTGTGCTTTTCTTCCCGCACTTGCAGGTGTGAACGCAAGATGTCCCGAACCGCTTCGCTGCGAGTGGCGTAGCCCCGTTCTTTGATGAGTTGGTCAAAGGCTGTTGCAAGTTTCTCATCCAGCGAAATTGTAAAGCGATCCATGAAATGCCTCTATCGATGATGGAATTGCCGGCGCGGCCAATCGGGCGATCGCCGGGTTATTTACTCTTGGGCGCATTCGCATGCGAATGCTCGTGCGCTTCCTGTTCGTGATTCGGATGCGTATGTTCGTGGGGGCCGTGATCGCCGGCGTGATCGTGACTGTGGTCCGTACCACCTTTTCCCTGGGAGTGATCGTGGCTGTGTTCATGTCCGTGATCATGATCGTGTTCGTGCGCGTGCGGGTGGCTATGGGTGGTCCCATCGTGCTGGTGCGGATGCTCGTGCGCATGAGTGTGCTTATGTTCATGCGTATGGCCGTGAGAGTGCGCATGTTTGTCGACTTTCGTAAATTTCATAGTGCAGGCCTTTTTTTTGATAGGCGGATCCGAACTCGAAAGACGGTATTGTCCAAGCATTGACAGCAGAACTCAAATTGCGCCGTGGCAGTCCATGAAAGGATCACGGGGGCGCAAACTCTTCCCGTTCAGTCGAGCGATAAGGCTATGTCCGTGTTCTTGGGTGAGAGTACTGCGGTCGATATATTGTCCCCTGAGTGCATAACGAAGATGCCGCGATGTGAGGGATCGACGGTAAAGAACAGCGTGTATTTCATATTGAGAGACTTAATCGCTCGGGGGCAATTAACGTCAAAAAACAACGCCGCATAAGCGCCGTCCGCGTGGCCATCAAGCAGTTGACGAACCGGCTTCATGGAGCACGGATGGCCCGGCTGGCCGCTGAATTCGAGATGCGCATACACATAGCGCTCTATTGCCGCCTGGTGATGTTTGAGTTCTCCCCAAGTGATTTGTCCATTACCGTCGTCGTCTAAGTTGAGGACGAAATCCAAGTCCCGCAATGCAACATCCCACTGGCCGTGGATTGAAATACCGCTGGTGCCAGTTCGTGCGACCGTCAAGGTCAGGTAAGCGTCGCTCGCTGAATGCGCGCCCACAGCACCGCAGCCGAGAGAAAGCGCCGCCGCAAGGAGAAACGCCTTCACCGTGCGGCTCCGGCAGCAGTGTTCATGCGGGCGCTGGCTTGTTGCGCCAGCGGCAAGACGATGGGGTCCTCGAGGTTTGTCTGCTTCAGAAATTCGATAACTTCCGCGGCGGCGCGCGGCTGATCTGCCGCAAGAGCGGCCTCCAACAGGACGCGTGCATCCCATGGAGCGCGCTGAAACTGCCAATTCCGCTTTGCCAGGGCCAGTGAGGTGGTTGGGTCGTGTTCAATCTGCAGCGCAAAGCGAGCTTCCTCGCGACCGAAATAATCGCTCCCGCGTAATTTAAGTGCCTCGAAGCGTGCGGTCATAATCCACGCGTAGCGTGCGGCATCTGGGCTGCGCAACGCGAGCTGCGCCAAAGCGAGACGCAAGAAGGCCGTGTCTGATTGCATGTGATCCGCAAGCAGGGGCAGCACCTCCTTCGGCCGGCCGCGATCGAGCAAGAAATCTGCGTAAGCGACCAGTAAAAAATTATCTTGCGGCAACAATTGCAGCGCCGCGCGGTAGTGCACCTCGGCCGCCGGCCAGTCTCCTAAGCGCTCCGCACTTTCGGCGATCAGCCCTTGAATCCAGGCCTGATATACAGGAGAAGCACTGCCGGCCAAAGCTTGCGCCTGCTGCAAAAGCAAGAGGCTTTGCTTCGCCTGGCCGGTGTAGGAGCGCAAACTACCGAAGCACACCAGGCCAAGGTGGAAACCTGCGCTGTTGGATACCTGCGCACAACGCTTGGTCGCCATGACGTAGTCACCCTGTACCATGTCAAGTGTGGCCAGCGTGAGCCACGCCTGGCCATTGCGAGGGTCCTGGTGCAGGGTTTTTTCCAACAACTCGCGCGCTTCGGCGAACTGATGCCGATACTGCAAAATGGTCCCCTGCGTGAGCAATGCGCTTGCAGGCGGGGCGGCCAGCGAAGTCCAGGGCTCAATGATCGCCTCGGCGTAGCCCGCATAATGGGCATCGCCAATTTGGCGGCTATAGTCGATATAGGCGTTGGCGAGTTCAATCGCGGTCGCGAAGCTCTGCGGTCCAATGTCGAGTTTGGCCCGCAGCCTGCGCATCTCGCCCACTGTCGGGTCGCTTGCGGAAGGTACGTCCTGCACGATGTCGCTGTCGTCCGTTGGCAGATAGGGCGCACGATAGGGCGCCGCGGGGGTGAGGAGTGCCGGCGCGCCTGAAGCCGTTCCCGCGGTTTCAAGGACGACGGTAAGAACAGCGTAAAGAAGCAACCTAGTGATGAGCATAGTAGGATATTCGGCGAAAGTGGCTGCCTGGATGCATTTCGGCCCTGTCCAAGTGCATCCAAACAAAGCTTTCAGCCGTATGGTACCTACATAACCACCTCAAAGGCCGAGCTCCGTGCAGGATTTTGTGTTCTTGGCACCATCAGCAGCCCAACCATCCTCGCGGCTGCAGTTCTCACGCGCGGAATGGAAGCGGCTGGCCGGCCTGTATGGATTCATTGGATTTCTTCACGCACTGGGGTGGGGGACGTATCTTCATTATGCCGGGCAATACCCCCAACTCGTGGGGCTGGGGTTCGTGGCCTATATGTTCGGTCTTAGGCACGCCTTCGACGCAGATCACATCGCCGCCGTCGACGATACGGTGCGATTTATGTTGCAGAAGGGCAAAAAGCCCTTGGGAGTCGGCTTTTTCTTCTCCTTGGGTCATTCAACCGTCGTTCTCGCTCTAGCAATCGGCATTGCATTTGCCGCCTCGGCAGTTAAGACCGAGCTACCGCAACTGAAGAATGTCGGTGCGATTATCGGCGCCAGTGTGTCGGGCACATTTTTGTGGATCATCGGCATTTTGAACCTGCTGGTATTGCTGGATATCCTGAAAATCTGGAAGGCGGCGAAGTCCGGCACCCACAGTCATGCGCACTTAGAACTGCTGCTGCAGAAGCGCGGCCTCCTCAATCGGCTTTTCGGTGGTCGTCTGCAGAAACTGATGAATCACAGCTGGCAGATGTACCCGCTTGGATTGCTGTTCGGCCTGGGGTTCGACACAGCCTCCGAAGTCGGGCTGCTTGCCATGACGGCGGGCGCGTCGGTCGGCAACTTACCGATTTCCGCCGTTCTGTGCCTACCCGTGCTATTTGCGGCCGGCATGACCGTCATGGACACCACCGACGGTGTGCTCATGTGCAAGGCATACGATTGGGCGTTCCTAAATCCCTTGCGCAAGATTTTCTACAACCTCACCACCACGGGTTTGTCGGTGGCCGTCGCACTATTGATCGGCAGTATCGAGCTGCTGCAGGTACTGATCTCCATGCTGAGCCTGCGGGGTCGATTCTTTGATTTCATTGCGTCGCTCGACTTCGGAATCCTCGGCTATGCCATCGTCGGCATGTTCCTCGCGGCTTGGGGGCTGTCCGTTGCGTTATGGAAATTCGGCAAAATCGAAGCACGCTATTCCATAGGCATGGGGAAAGCGCATGTCCATTCCCACACTCATGACGGCGGCTTGGAGCACTCGCACGACCATGCCCATACACCACAGAGCTGAGCTTATGAAGCCGAAACACATCAAGGGCCTCACAGTATTCTTCGCTTCTGCCATGATCGCGATCCTCGCCGGTGCATCTCAGAGCCGAGCCGACACGGTCGCCAGCTTGCTGGGCAATTTCACGATCAACCAATATTGCGGCTTGCTCATCGCGCGCGATACCGTCGATGTGCGCTACACCGTGGTGTATGGGCAGTTACCGGCACTGCGCGAGCTGCACAATGCTGATATGAATGGTGATGGCGTCACCTCGCAAGCCGAGCGGGATGCCTATGTCGGGACACTGGTGCCCGGCTTTATTGATGGGCTTGAACTCATGGTGGACGGCGCCCGGGTACCACTGCGCGCCGCGCACTGGACCACCAGCCTGCCTACCGAACAGGGCGGGTTCTCGCTGCGGGTGGATGTGGGCTTCACGGCAACGCTCCCCGCAAGCGCCGACGGCGGCAAGCGCAGTATGAAATTCGTGAACGCCAATTATCCCGGAAAAATGGGCTGGCACGAAATCGTCGTGGCCTCTAAAGCCGGCGTCGAAATATTCGACACCGACGCCTACAACACGTCGGCGACCAACGGCCTGACTGAAGCCTTGCAAGCGCTTCCTGCGGCTGGGCCGCTCGACGAGCGCACGGTACACATGGGGATTGCCGATGGTGGCATGCTGCCGGGCGCGCGCCCTCTGGGACCGAGACCGCAATCGGACCTGCCAACCAGGGCTTCTGGCGTAGACGCCCCACCAGGGCTCGGCGCCACGGAGAATGCGTGGATCGCGCGCAAGACAAAACAGCTTATCGACGCGATATCAGGGCCGACGCTCGAGCCCAAGGTTGCCTTTTGGGCGCTGCTTGCGGCGCTGATCTTGGGTTCGGTACATGCATTGTCACCCGGGCACGGGAAGACCATCGTGGGTGCCTATCTAATAGGTTCCCGCGGCACGCCTCGACACGCGCTTTTTTTGGGGTTGACCGTCACGGTGACCCACACGATCGGGGTCTTTCTTCTCGGCTTTGCCACCCTCTACGCGTCTCGATTTATCGTGCCCGAACGACTATTTCCGATTTTAAGTATGGTATCGGCGCTGCTAGTTTTGGGCATGGGCTTGGTACTACTCTTGCAACGTGCACGGGCCGCCATCCGCGTGCTGGGACGCCAGAATCCGCGGAATGCGCCTGCTTTCTTTGCCTTTGAAGCCCTGCCGGCCATGGCAGGTTCCGGCCGTCTACTATTGGCGCAGCATAGTCACCCACACCATCATGAGCATTCCCATACACATGCCGATGGAACCATGCATTCGCATGGGGGCGGCCCCATGCATTCGCACCTGCCCCCTGGCGCTGCCGGCGAGAAAATCACGTTGAAGAGTCTGATTACCCTGGGTATCTCCGGAGGACTGGTGCCTTGCCCCTCCGCATTAGTGTTGTTGCTCGCTGCCATCGCGCTACACAAGACCGCTTACGGGATGCTTCTCGTATTGGTCTTTAGCGTAGGTCTTGCCATCACGTTGACTATTGTCGGGCTCGCTTTTCTATATGCACGGAATAAATTTCGCAGCGAAAATTCAACTGCACGCTGGCCGCAGCTGTTACCCGTATTGAGCGCCGCCACCATCACCGTGGTTGGCATGCTGCTCTGCGTTGGCGCTCTTAAGACATTCAGCTAACGCGCAGCAGCACGGCGCGGCGTAACCCACAGCACCTACGCTGTCGACTTTCAGGTCATTATCGATTCCTATTAGACTTGCCCTGGTGACGGCTGAGCGTGCTAAGGGCCCGAGGTTGCCCTCCCCTTGAATTACCGCATCGGCAGGGCCCCATTCTTGAATTTGCAATAATCCGCCCTTAGGGCGGCGAATTCTGAATTGCTTGCTCGCGGTCAGGGCGCAACCCTTCGCATGTCACCCCAAGCGGCAGGGGGATGAAAGAATGCATGCGACGTTGCATCCAAAATAACAGCGCATACGTATTAGCTTTGTAGATCATCGTTCAACCAGCGGCAGGGTGGAAATTAATGAGAAAGCTACACTTGATTGCGGCGAGCGTGCTAGTGACCATTGCGGCCACGCCGGCGCTACCTTCATCGCACCGGGAGGCGCCCTTCATCGCCGAGCACCCAAAAGTCGATGGCACTGATTTTTATATGTTCATGTCCTACGAGGCTAACCGCGCGGGTTATGTAACCCTGATCGCCAACTACGATCCTCTGCAGGACGCGTATGGTGGTCCCAACTACTTTTCACTCGATCCCAACGCGCTCTATGAGATCGAAATCGACAACGTCGGGGACTCACAAGAACATCTGACTTTTCAGTTTCGCTTCACCAATCAATATGGCCAAGCGAACATTGCCGCACTCAATGTAGCAAATGGCAAGGTGCAGGTGGCCGGCGGACCCGCGGGCGGCGTCGAAATTCCGTTGATCAACTTGGGCGCAGGCTCCGGTGCCTCGCCGGGCGCGCTGAATCTCACAGAATCCTATTCGCTCATGTTGGTGCGCGGCAATCGGCGCACGGGCACCGCAACGCCGGTGACCAGTACCGATGGCAAAACTACCACCTTCGCCAAACCGGTGGACAATATCGGTACGAAGTCGATTCCCAATTATGCGGGCTATGCCAATCAATACACCTACAACATCAACATTCCGGGCTGTTTGATCAATGGCGCCCAGGCCACAGGCCGTGTGTTTGCCGGTCAGCGGCGTGAAGGCTTCGTTGTCAACCTCGGTCAAGTGTTCGATCAGATCAATTTGAATCCATTGGGACCTCGCAATGCCGTGCCGAACCTGATCGGCGATAAGAACATCACCTCCTTAGCCCTGGAAGTGCCGGCCAGTTGCCTAACGAATGGCTCGGACCCGGTCATAGGCGCGTGGACTACCGCGAGCCTGCGTCAGAGCCGCCTTCTGAATCCGGCGCCCACCGGCCCCACCACTACCGCAGGGGCAGCGGCGACGCGGGGACCAGAAGTGGCCGGCGGTCCCTGGGCGCAGGTGTCCCGGCTCGGTAGCCCCCTTGTTAACGAGGTGGTCATCGGCATCACCGACAAAGACAAGTTCAATTCCAGCCAACCGAAAGACGATGTCGCGAATTTCGGCAATTATGTTCTGTTTCCCACACTGCCTGTGCTGGTCAATGTGCTTTTCAACGTGCCGCCGCCCGCGACACCGCGAAATGACCTGTTGGCCGCGTTCGTCACGGGCATCACGGCGACCGTCAACGGTGCATCCTTCAAGTACACCGCACCGGCCATGCAGACCGTCGGGGGCGAGATGTTGCGGCTGAATACCGCCATCCCCGCCACACCCGTGGCACAGCAGCAGGACTTGGGATTCCTCGCCTGCGATTTGTCGGGCTTCCCGAACGGGCGCCGGCCGATTGACGATGTGGTCGACATCGAACTCACGGTCGTCGAAGGTGCATTGACCGGTACCAACAATCTGCAGACCTGTGACCCCAGCGGCGCGACCCCCGTGGTCAAGAACGCCGGGGCGGTGGTCAATGACGGCACAGAGCCGAGTCCCGCCAGCTACCTTACGGTCTTTCCCTACCTGAACACGCCGCTGCCCGGCTCACCCTGAGGTATTTATGCGTAAACACTTTCAGATATGCACATTGGGGCTGGCGTGCGGCATGATCTTGGCTGCCTGCAAAGATAATACGCACATCGTGCCCCCGAGCGCGGCGACGGCTGGGGTTGGGTTCGAAGCCTTCGTGCAGAACCTCGTGGGGATCAACACCTGCGACAAATCCGAGGCCCTAGATACCAACGGCATCGACTTTACCTATGCAAGCGATCAGGACACTGCCCAACCGCGCGACATATCTACCGTCGCGCCGGCCTGTTTGATTTGATGATGACTGGACGCCCCGCTTCGGCGGGGCGTCCGTTTGTGCCGGACCTACGCATATTCTATAGAAACCCTTTTATGGTTGGCCCCCCCGAGGCACTCGGTCAGATCCGCTCGCTGCATGCAACAACTACTGAGCACCCGTCGCGACATCGCAAGCATTGGCCGCGCGGAGCGCCGATACGGAGCGCGGAATCCCCGCGGAAAGTCTTCTGGCGTTCACGATATTACGAATGCCGCTATCGACATCATGAGGACCGGCGAGCCGAAGCGCGGCGAGTCACAACGGGTCTCGCCGCCCGTCTGGCTCATCGCGCGCGCTTCGACCACTAGAATTCGCGCCGCAGTTGCAGCCCGATGGTTCGCGGGCGCACCACGAATAGTCGCGGGCGGCCCGCAAGTTCAGCCCCTTCAGGAATCAAATCGCCGATGACGCCGCGTTTGTCGAACAAGTTCTGCGCGAACACCGTCACTTCCCACGGGCCCTGGTCGATACCGGCGCGAAGATTCATTGTGCTGTAGGAACCCAAAGGGCGGCCCACGGGCGGCGCAACGTTGTTGAAGGAGGTGCGCGCGCCGGTGAAATCCCATTGTCCGCGGATGAAGGCGCTGCGCTCGCCCAGCGGAACGGTGTACTGGGTGGTTGCGGAAGCAGACCACTTGGGCACACCGGTCAGCGGCTGACCGACCACCGTGCGTGACTGCACGGTCGCTTCGGTGATCTTCGCTTTCTCATAGCCGAGGGCCAGATTCAACGTCAGGTGATCGATGACCGCCATGTCCACTTCGAGCTCAGCGCCCGTGCTGCGCGCGGCGCCGGAGTTCGATACCACGTTGAACGTGCAGGGCAGATAGACCGACTGCTGGATGCCCTTCCAATCGATGCGATAGGCGGCGATCCGCGAGCGAATTCGGTTTTCGGCAAACGAATTCTTCGTGCCGAGTTCGTAGCTCCATAGCGAGTCGGACTTGAATGCGTCGCCGTTCTTAATGCCCAGATTGGCAAGGTCGGCGTTGCAGATGGCCGGCAGCTTGGAGTTGGTACCGCCGATACGAAAGCCCTTGGCGGCAGAGGCGTACAGCATCTGGTTGGGCGCGAACTGGTACTTCGCCGTAAATCGGGGCGCGGTATTGTGCTCGCCGTGGATGGAATAGGTATCGGGCGGCCCGGAAAAGCCGCCGTTCAATGGGCCGTCGGCCGTATAGGCACCCTCATGCTCCAGGTACGCGCGGCGCACGCCGGCGCTGACCTGGAACTCCTGGGTAATCTGATAGGTGGCATCGATGAACCAGGCGCGTTCCCGGTCGGTGTTGGGCGAGTTCTGCGTGTATTCCAGGTCGGTGCCCAGCTTGCCGCCGGTCGCCGCGTTTAGACCCGGCGCGTTGTAGATTTCGTAAAACCGACGATCCGAGTGTGAATGGAAGGCGCCGAGCACGAATTGAAATGGCCCGCTCAGCGTAGATTCGAAGCGCACTTCCTGTGTCAAAGTCTTCGTATACAAGATATTCAGCAACGGCGCCGGCACGTAGTAGGGGATGCCCCAGAACACAATAGCGTTGATGTCGCTGGTGTCTTCATAGTCGAACGCGCGGCGATAAAAGTAGGTCCCGGAGGCGACGAATTTGCCGACCTTGGTTTCCTGCTTTGCGGTCACCCCCGCAAAATTCCAGGTGTCCTCGAAGGCCTCGGGCACGTTGAGCGGACGCGTCTGAGTAAAATTGTCCGCCGTGTAGTCCGCAAGCGGATAGCCGTTGGTATTGGTGTGCTGGTACATGTACATCGGAATGATGGCAAGTCCATCCACCGCCTTAGGGGTGATGGACAGCGCTGCCGAAAACCCGGTGCTCTGCTCGGCGCCGACGTGATCCTTGCTGCCGACCGGCGCTCCTCCGGGAGGATACGGCAGACTCGGCGATCGTGGGTCCTGCGGCCCGCCCCAGGTTCGTGTGTATAGGCCCGGATCGAACGCGCTGAAAGCGTTGAGTCGCAGTCCCATGTTGCCCTGCATCAGAGGAATGTTGACCGTTCCGTCCACGGAGTATCCGCCGCCGCCATGATTGACGTGCGAGCCTTCCGCGGCGATGCGGCCAGAAAACGCCTCGGTATTGGGGTCGCGCGTCACCAGGCGCACTGTGCCACCCATGGAGCCGGCGCCGAACAGCGTGCCTTGCGGACCGCGCAGCACTTCGACTCGATCGACGTTGACAGCGCGTGGATCCAGTGACATGGGGATCGGCGTGTCGTTGAGATAAAATCCCGTCGTGTTGTTGCCGGCCACGCCGCGAATGGCGATAGCGCGGGTGGACGACACTCCGAAGGCATTGCCATTGCCGCCTGCGCCGGCGCCCGTTCCGACCGCGAGGTTTGGAATCGACGCGACGTAGTCCTGGAAATTCTTAGCGCCGAGATTTTCAAGCGTGGCGCCGGTAATGGCGCTCATGGAAATAGGTACGTCCTGCAGCTTTTCGGAGCGCCGCGTCGCCGTGACCACGACTTCCTCGAGCGCATCGGATGGCGCCGCCGCCCCGGCCCACACGGGTAGTGCGTTAAAAGCGAGCCAGGCCCCCAATGCAATCTTCATATTTATAGTTTGTTGCATGATGACTCTCCCTTAGACGAGTTGAAAGAAGCGTAACAGGCATGATCACGTTAGTAAATCATGATCACACTCCCAAAAGTCGGTCAATCGGGACTATCATGCCGATATGATCAGAAAAAGCGTCGTACGATCATTTGAACGGCCGCACAGTTTGGGAGCGTGATGTGACCAGGGAAAATCCTCGAGAGCGCGAATCCCGCGGCGAGTATCGGATCGGCGTCGATACCGGCGGCACGTTCACCGACGTCGTCGTCGGCGACGCATCCGGCATATTGAGCGTCGGCAAGGCCCTGACCACGCGCGAACGAATTTCACGCGGAATCCTCGAGGGCCTGGGGGTCGCCGCCGCGCCACTGGGGCTGGATTCGGGCGCACTTCTGCAGCAGACGGGTGTCTTTATCTATGGCTCGACGCGCGCGACCAACGCGATCCTGGAAGGCAAGACCGCAAAGACCGCGTTGTTGGTGACGCATGGATTTCCGGACATCTTGGTCCGGCGCGAGGGCGGCAAGACGAATCCCTGGGACTACACGGTCGAATATCCCGAACCGTACGTGCCGCGTCATCTCACCTTCGAAATTCCCGGACGCATGACATCCGAGGGCAAGGCCATCGTGCCCTTGGAGGAAGCGAGCGCCACCGCCGTCATGCATCGACTGCGGGCATTGCACGTGGAAGCGGTTGCCGTGTGTTTCCTGTGGTCGATTGCCAATCCCGAGCATGAACTGGCCGTGGCGCGCATCATCAAACGTGAACTGCCGGGCATTCCCTTTACACTGTCGCATCAGGTCAATCCCATCGTGCGCGAATACCGCCGCGCCTCGTCGGCCGCCATTGACGCATCGCTGAAACCCCTCATGCAGCAGCACTTGCGCGAAATGCAAACGGATCTGCGAGCGGCCGGCCTCGCCGGCGAACTTCTGCCGGCCATATCGCTGGGCGGCGTCATGCACATCGACGGGGTCGTGGAAAAGCCCATACACATGGTCCGCTCCGGCCCCTCACTGGCACCGATTCTGGGACAGGTCACCGGGGCCGCCGAGACCGGCGCCACTGGCGTGATCGTTTGCGATACCGGCGGCACCAGTTTCGACGTGAGCTTGGTGCGTGACGGCCGTCCCGTCTTCGGCCGGGATACCTGGCTGGGTGCGCGCTATGTGGGCCATCTGACGGGCCTGTCCTCGGTCGATGCGCGCAGCATCGGCTCCGGTGGCGGCTCGATCGCGCGCGTGGACTCGGGTGGCTTGCTGTGCGTCGGACCCGAAAGCGCCGGCGCCAATCCCGGCCCTGCTTGCTACGGACGCGGCGGCAGCCAGGCCACGGTGACCGATGCCGCGCTGCTGCTCGGCTATCTGGATGCCGAGTACTTCAACGGCGGACGCATGCGGTTGGATACCGACGCATCGATCGGGGCGGTCGGGCGCATCGCTGCCCAGTTGGGCAAGTCGGCCGAAGACACGGCAGCCGGCATACTCACCGTCGCCAGCGAACACATGGTCGCAGCCATCAAAGAGATCACCATCAACGAAGGCGTGGATCCGCGCGACAGTCTGCTGCTGGCCGGCGGCGGCGCGGCCGGACTCAACATCGTGCCCATCGCCCGCGAACTTAACTGCGCGCGCGTGTTGCTGCCGCGGATGGCCGGCGCCTTGAGCGCTTGCGGTGCCCAATATACCGACATCGTCACCGAATTTGGTCTAAGTCTGGTTACGGATTCTCGCGGCTTCGACTACGCCGGCGTCAATCGCGTGCTCGCCGGCCTCGAATCATCCATCGAGGATTTCATGCAAAGCTTGCGCGCGCGCGGCATCGCGCGCTTCCGTACGGATTATTTCGTCGAGGCGCGCTACCGGTATCAGGTGTGGGAGCTCGAAGTGCCTCTGCCCGGCGCACGAATCTCCAGCACGCATCAACTGGTCGAGATCATAAAGGCATTCCATCGCGCGCACGAGAGCATATTCGCCGTGTCGGAGGCGGGCCAGGAGATCGAGTTTATTCAATGGAAGGGCCGCGTCACGGGGGAACTGGATCGTCCGCCGCTGACGCCGCTGCTCACTTCGCAGGCTGCTGCGCCGCCGCCCGAGCGCCATGGCAAGGCCTACTTCGAAGCAACCGGCGGCGTGGACATTCCGCGATATCGCGGCACAGCCTTGCTGCCGGGAATGAGGGTCGTTGGGCCTGCACTGATCGTCGAGCCCACGACCACCATCGTGCTGTATCCCGGCAGCTCCGCGACGGTAACGCCGTTCAACAATTACATGGTCGAAGTGTAGCGCGAGGTCAACCGGTGTCAACTCAACGCAAACCCCTAGATCAGGTCGTCATCGCTGTGCTGGCCAATCGCCTGGACTCTATCGTGCGCGAGATGACCAATACCCTGTTCCGCACCGGGCGCTCGGCTATCTTAAACACGGCGAAGGACTTTTCCTGCTCCATCGTCACGGCCGATAATCAATTGTTGTCGTCTGCCGACGGCCTACCGATACACGTACTCGGCGGCGGGCGACAGACCCAATCCATGCAGGAATTTCACGTCGACCTGGCGGCCGGCGACGCTTACCTGCACAACGACCCGTACTTGGGCAACACGCACACCGCGGATCACACCATTCTGGTGCCGGTATTTGTCGGCGGCGCACACCTGTTCACGGTGGCTGCCAAAGCGCACCAGGCCGACTGCGGCAACTCGGATCCTTCCACGTACATGCCCTTCGCCAGGGACGTGTACCAAGAAGGCGGTCTGAATTTCCCCTGCGTGCGCATTCAGCGCGATTACAAGGACGTCGAGGACATCATTCGAATGTGCCGCCGCCGCATTCGCGTGCCCGAGGTTTGGTACGGCGACTATCTCGCCGCACTCGGCGCCGCGCGCATCGGAGAGCGGCGGCTCAAGAGCCTGGTCGAGCGCTATGGCGGCGGTACCATCGCCGAATTTGTGCGCGAATGGCTCGATTATTCCGAACGTCGCATGACCCATGCCATTCGCGCTCTCCCGGCCGGAAGGCTCACGGCCGAAGGACGTCACGACACGCTGCCCGGATTGCCCGATGGAGTACCCGTGAAAGTAATCGTCGCGGTCAAGCCCGACGAAGGCATCATCGAGGTCGACCTGCGCGAGAATATTGACTGCGTTCCCGTGGGTGTGAATCTGTCGCAGACCTGCGCGACAGCCGGCGCACTGATCGGTGTGCTCAATTGTATCGATCCGGACGTGCCGCGCAATGAGGGCAGTTTCCGCCGCATCCGCATTTTGCTGCGCGAGAACTGCGTCGTCGGCATTCCGCGATTTCCGGCGTGCACGTCCATGGCAACCTCGAACGTCACCAATCGCCTGATCAACGCAACGCAGCGCGCCTTCAGCATGTTGGGCGATGGGCATGGTCTTGCCGAGGGCGCCGCGTCCATGGGCGCGGGCTTTGGCGTAGTCTCCGGCAACGACAGACGGCTCGGCGGCGCGCCCTACGTGAATCAGCTCGTCATCGGCAACAATGGCGGCCCTGGTTCGCCGTTTTGCGATGGCTGGGTCACCTACTGCATGCCGGATGCCGCCGCGTCGGTCATGGTCGACAGCGTAGAGATCATCGAACAGAAATATCCGCTCGTGATTCGTTCTCTGCGCCTGGTGCAGGACAGCGGAGGTGCGGGACGTCATCGAGGCGGACCTGCCGGTGAAATAACCTACGGTCCGCTACACGACCCAATGACGGTTGCGTATTTTGCCGAGATGCACGAGGACCCTCCCAAGGGTACGCACGGCGGCAAGCCAGGCAGCGCATCGGCTGTCTACAAGGTGAGGCGCGACGGTCACGAAGAACCGCTCCCGCCCATTGGTCTGGTGGAATTGCGGCCGGGCGAATGCATCCACGGTTTCGAAGCCGGCGGCGGCGGTTATGGCAGTCCGCTGGAGCGCGATCCGGAACGTGTGCGCCATGACGTGCTCGAGGGCTGGGTGAGCGCGGCGCAAGCGCAAGCGCTGTACGGCGTACAGTTGAGCGGCTCGCGCACTGACGGCAGTCTGAAGGTCGATGTGGATGCGACCGACGTACTACGCCGGGAACTCGCACCTCCGTGAGCGAGGCACCTGCCGTGGGTTTGAAAAAGACGCTCAAGCTGCGCCACTTGTTCACGCTCGGCGTCGGTACCATCGTCGGCGTGGCCTGGTTGATGGTGCTGGGCAGCGTGCTTGGCGCGGCCGGACCGATCGGCGCGGCTATCGGTTTCATCATTGGGGCCGGGGCAATGATTCCCATCGGGTTGTGCTACGCCGAACTTACTGGAGCGCTGCCGCATGCGGGCGGTGAAGTGGTCTACGCCTACGATTTGTTCGGCATTCGGTGGGCCTACTTCGCCGGCCTGTGCCTGACATTCATCTACGTCATCAATTGCGTCTTCTTCGCCGTGTCGGTGGGCTGGCTGTTGAACGAATTGATCCCCGGCATCGAAGGCCCCAGATTGTACTCGGTTCTCTCCGCCGACGTTCATGTGGGCGACATTCTCATCGGCGCGATCGGTGCATTCGCGCTGCTCGCTGCACATTGGCGTGGCGCACGCGATGCCGCTCGCCTGCAGGACATCGCCACGTACACCCTGCTGGGCGCAACCTGCATATTCGTCGCGCTCGGCATCGGCCGCGGGCACATTGCCAACCTTGAGCCGCTGATTTCGCCCTCGGACCAGGCCTGGGGCTACGGCGGTGTATTCGCGGCGCTCGCCGTCACGCCATATTTCTTCGGCGGATTCAATACGATCCCCCAAGCCGTGGCGGAGCTCGAAGATCCGCAGGATCGGCGCCGCATCGCCGGCGTGCTCGCGGGTTGCATCCTGACCTCCTTGCTCTTCTATTGCTTGGTTCTGGCCGCGGTCTCGATGGCGATGCCGCGCCAGCAGCTGCTGGCCGCGGAACTGCCCGTAGCGCAGGCCTTTCGTGTCGTGTTCGGTGCCGGCTGGGTGGCAAACCTGGTACTGGCGGCCGGCGTGCTAGGACTCATCGCCGTCTGGAATGCCTTGTTTTTCGCCGCAACTCGGGTCCTTTACGCGCTGGGCCGCAGCCACCTGCTGCCCGTGCAATTGGGGGACCTGGGTGCGCACGGCGTCGCACCGACGCGCGCCATCCTAGTCGTCACATTCGCCAGCGTGGCGGGATTATTCCTAGGCAAGGGCGTGCTCCTGCCCGTGGTAAACGTGACCTCGACCCTGTTCGCCGTAATGTACGCCATCGTCTGCTTCGGCGTGCTGCGGCATCGACGAACCGCGCCGCGGACTGGGGCTTATCGCGTACCCGGCGGCATCGGCATGGTCTGGGCCGCCGCCTTGTTTTCGCTGTATCTGATCGGTCTGTCTCTGCTACAACAATACAAGGATGCCGGCAGCCGCTTGCCACCCGAGTGGTTGTTGCTGCTCGGTTGTGCGCTCGTAGGTTGGATTTCGTGGGCTGCGACGCGGGCGTCGCGCGGCAAGCTCGGTGACGCCGAGCGCCGGCGCATCATGTTGGAGGAGAACTGATCCGGCAATGCTGGCCGGAGTGATACTCGACTTGATTTGATCACAAGAGCATAATCTGATCACAGTTTGTAAGCGGGAGTCTTAGGATGGTCGACCTCACCTGGCGCTACGCCGACACGTTCGAATACATGGACCATACGCGCGCCGGCTTCGGGCCCGCGATGATTTGCGTGGCCGTCAACGGCGGGATACAAGGCAAGGAAACGCACGACGCGCTGCCCGAAACTCCGGATGAGATCGCGGATTCAGTGGCGGGCGCCTACGAAGCCGGCGCCAGCATGGTTCACGTGCATGCGCGCGATTCAAGCAACTTTACACAAGGGGCGCGCCGCGTCGATGAATGGCATGAAGTGAACACCAAGATTCGCGAGCGCTGCCCTGACATCATCGTCAACAACACCACGGGTGGTGACCTGACCATGAGCATGGAGGAGCGCTTGTCCTGCCTGGACGCCGGCCCCGATATTGCCTCGCTGAATCTCACGCCTGACATGAGCCGTTTCACGATGAAGGCGCGGCACGCCCCGATGCTGCATCCGCGCGAGGAAACGGTGGTTGATGCCTGCATTCCATTTACCTACGGCATCGTCGAGCTATTCGCGGCCGAGATGAAAAAGCGCAGCATCAAGCCGGAGATGGAGACCTACCATTCCGGCGGCGCGTGGGTGATGCGAGATTTGATCGAGCACAAGCTGGTTGAGCCGCCCTACCTAGTCCAAACCGTGATGGGTGCGCAAACGGCGAGTTACCCGACGCCGGAGCATGTCATTCAGCTTTTGCGCGAGCTTCCCGAACACAGCGTGTGGCTGTGTTCTGGGATTGGTCCTTTTCAACTGCCGCTGACGACGCTCGCGCTGATGATGGGCGGACACGCGCGCGTGGGGCTCGAGGACAACCTGTACTACGCGCGCGGGCGAAAATTCCTCGACAACGCCGAAGCCGTGCGCCGGGTCGTGCGCATCGCCGGTGAACTGAACCGCAAGATCGCAACCCCCGCCGAAACACGCGTGCTGCTAGGTCTGCCGGCCAAATCCACAGGAAGCCAAGTCAACAGGAAATCCGCATGAACACTGCGCTTAAAGAATGTTCCGAACTCGACGAAGCGCTGGCCGGCGCCGAATCGCGCTTTGCTGCCGCCAATCCGAAAAGCCGTGCCCGCCACGAGCGCGCGGCGGGCGTGCTGCCGGCCGGTCACTCCCGCCAGACGCTCTACTATGCTCCCTTTCCTTTGACCATTGCGGGGGGAAAGGGCTGCCGCATCACCGATCTGGACGGGCACGAATATCTGAACCTCGTTGGCGACTACGCCGCCGGGCTGTTTGGTCAGGGGTGCGAGGCGCTGCAATGCGCTGCGCTTGGCGCCATGCAGGCCGGCATTTCGCTCAGCGGCCCTAATGCTTACGAAGTTGAATTCGCCGAGTACATTTCAAAGCGCGTCCCCTCGATGGAGCAATTGCGGTTTTGCAATTCCGGGTCCGAGGCCTGTTTGTTCGCGACCTTGGTCGCGCGACATGCCACCAAGCGCCCAAAGATTCTGGTGTTCAACGGCTGCTACCACGGTGGCTTCATGATCTACGGCGCTGTGGACCCGCCGCTGAGCGTGCCTTTTCCTTTGGTGAAAGCCGAGTACAACGACATCGAAGCAACGCGCGCCATCCTGCGCGCCAACGCCACCGATATCGCTGCCGTTCTGGTCGAGCCCGTGATGGGATCTGGCGGTGCAATCCCGGCCACGCCGGACTTCCTCAATATGCTGCGTGAGGAGACGCGCAAGCTCGGCGTGGTGTTGATTTTCGACGAGGTGATGACCTCGCGCATGGCTCCCGGCGGCGTACAGGGCCTGCGTGGCATTCGACCCGACATGACCACGCTAGGCAAATTCTGGGGCGGCGGATTCGCGTTTGGCGCCTTCGGCGGCTCACGCGAATTGATGCGCCATTTCGACGTGCGCAACGGCGGCCTGCTGTCGCAGGCCGGGACCTTCAACAACAACGTGATCACGATGGCCACAGGGCTGGTGGGAGCCCGCGACGTATACTCCCCCGAGGCCTGCGTGCGGCTCAATGCCCTGGGCGATCAATTGCGCGAACAGCTCAATGAACTCGGCCGCACACGGAACGTTGCGTTCCAGGCGACCGGCCTCGGCGGCGTTCTGAACACCCATTGGAACAGCGGCCCGATTACCAACCCCGGGGTCGTCGTTCCTGTGAATGCACCGGTGCGGCGTCTGTTCCAGCTCGAGATGTTCGAGCGCGGCTACTACGTGGCGCAGCGTGGCATGATCAACCTGTCGCTGCCCATGCAGCAGAATGACTTGGCGGGATTTGTCGGCGCGGTCCACGACTATCTGACTCGATACGCTACGCTTTTGCGAGCGTGAACCAGTCGCCGAAGCTGCGCGGGAATATTGGGTATTTCCAATTCCTGTCGCTGGGCTTCGGCACGATGATCGGCTCAGCCTGGGTCATCCTGCTGGGTGACTGGCTGGGCAAGGCGGGGCCGGGCGGCGCAGTGCTCGGATTCCTCAGCGGCGCCCTTATCGTCATGACCATTGGCGCTTGCTACGCCGAACTCACCGCCCTGCTGCCCGAAGCCGGGAGCGAATTCATCTATGCGCACCGCGTCTACGGACGCGGCGTCGCGTTTACCGTGGGCTGGTTTCTCATCCTGTATCTGGTCAGCGTCACCGTATTCGAAGCCATCGCGCTTGCGTGGATCAGCGAAATGCTGGTCCCGGCATGGAAGTCAACGACATTTTACTCCGCCTTCGGCAGTTCGATCACTGCGCAGATGCTTCTCGTCGGCATCGGCGGCGCGCTTGCAATCTTCGCGCTGAATTTCATTGGCACGCAGATTGCGGTGGTCTCGCATAGCATTTTGACTTATGGATTTCTATTCATTGTGCTTTGCATTCTGAGCATGCTGCTTCTGCACGGCAGGCTGGAACACGTGCAGCCTCTGTTCGCCACCACCAACGGCAAGCCGTGGTGGTGGGGAACCTTTGGCATTTTCGCCTTTTGCGCCTATGCCTTGAACGGATTTCAGGCGATTCCCCAGGCCATCGAAGAGCGCTCGAGCCATACCAATCTGCGCACCATCGGCATAGTCATCATTGCCTCGGTCGCAGCGGCGGCTGCCTTCTATTGCCTGGTAGTCATCGCCGCCAGCCTTGCGATGCCGTGGCGCGCGCTGGTCAGGGAGCCCTTGCCTATGATTGCCGCCGCGGCAACGCTATCGCATGGTGCGGCCGTGGTTCAGGTGCTGTTGATCGCAACGGCCATGTCGCTGATCAAAGCCTGGAACGGTGTGTTCATGATGGCGGTGCGGCTGATGGTCGCGATGGCGCGCACCGGCTACATCCCCGCGGCCTTCGCGCGCCTGCATCCGCGCCATGGCTCCCCGGCCGCAGCACTTGCGTTCATCGTGTCGCTGAATATCGCGGGAATATTCGCCGGTAAGGCGGCGATCGAACCAATCACCGACATGTGCGCGATGGTGCTGACCCTGACCTACATCATGTGCTGCTTGACGGTGCTGCGATTGCGCTCGCGCGGCGGCGCGGCACCATTCCCGCTGCCTGGCGGCAGCGCGTTTGCCTGGGTCGGATTGATCGGTTCGACCGCGATGTCGGTAGTCGCATTCCTGTCTCCCTTCTGGCAGCGCGACGGCCTGCCGCTGGAGTGGCAGCTCCTGGGCGCATGGGGCATGATCGGAGTCGCCGTGTTTCTATGGGGGCTGCGGCATGCGGCGCCCAAGTAAGACCCACACGTCCGTTCAACCCGCCGTGATTGGCAGGCTTTCCCAATATCCGGGGATCTTGTCGAGCATAGCCAGGTCCCGGCGCATCGCGTCCTCGGCGGCTCCGGGATCGCGCGTTTGGAATGCCGCGAGCAGCTTCTCGTGATACTCGAGCGAGCCGCGCCGGGTGCTCTGACTTTTTGTCAGCAGCGTTACCGAACTCGCAACCAACGGCGCCATGCGCAACCACAGCATCTGAATCAGCGGTACAAGCACGGGGTTGTCCGCAATCCGGTAGATCTCGAAATGGAAGGCCATGTTCAAAGCCGTAAATGCGTGCAGGTCGCCGCCGGAAATGCTCTTTTCGATGCCGCTCTGCAAGGCGCGCAAATGCTCGATCTGCACCAGCGTGATGTTGCGGGCGGCGAGCGCCGCCGCTTTGCCTTCGAGTTGCTGGCGCAGGTCGATGAGCTGCTCCACTTGCCGCCGGTTCAAGGTCGGGACCCGCGCCGAGCGGTTTGGCAGCCCTTCGAAGGCGCCTTCGGAGGTCAGCCGCCGCAGCGCTTCGCGCACCGGCATTTCACCGATGGACAATTCCTTCGCGAGCGATCGCAGTGTGATGACCTCACCGGGACGGAAATGGCCCGCGAGCACCGCTTCCTTCAAGGTGGCATAGGCACGGCTGTGCGCGGCCTCTCCGGGTGCTTGTCGATAGGCCGTCGGCACGGTCAGAGACCGGTGCGTGGATTTGCCGCGCGGCTTCTTTGCGGCGGATGGGCGTCTTGATTTGGTCGTCGGCATGAAAATCGGCAGCCCAGTCGCCATAAGCGGTGCCGTAAGACTATGCCGTTGCACCTACAGGGTGCAAGTGTTATGGCGACCTTATCGAATTAAGTCGTGATCATACATTGTTGATATGATCACATCATGAAGATCGACTTGCCCGGCAATGCGCGTGTAGTGATCATCGGTGGCGGCATCGGCGGCAGCAGCGCCGCCTTTCATCTGGCCGAGATGGGCGAAACCGACGTGGTGCTGCTCGAACGATCCCAACTCAGCTCCGGCACCACCTGGCATTCCACCGGCAACATGGAAACCTACCGCGCCGATCCGTTGATCTACGACATGGTGCGCTACGCCGCCGCAACCTATCCGCGGCTTGCGCAGGAAACCGGCCGGGATATCGGCTGGCGCAACGTCGGGCGCATTCACTACACGGACCGGGAAGATCGCTGGGCGCTGATGCAGATGCTCCCCGAACTGGGCCGCGCGCGCGGCATCGAACTGCAGCTTATTTCCCCCGCAAAAGTGCACGAACGCCTGCCCATCATCGACCCGGCTGAACTCGCCGGCGGCATGTGGATACCGAGCGACGCTCGCGTCAATGCAACCGACGCGGTGCAGGCATTCGCGGCCGGCGCGCGCGCAAAGGGTGTGCGGATCTTTCAGGATTCCCTGGTCACGGGCATCGTAGTGCGCGACGGCGCCGTGCACGCGGTGACGACCGCTGCGGGCCGAATCGACTGCGACACCGTTGTGCTGGCAGGCGGGCTCTGGTCGCGCGACATTGCCATGACTGCCGGCGTGCGGCTGCCGCTGTATGCCCTCGAACATCAATACATCATCACCAAGCCGCACGGCATCAGCCGGCACCTGCCGCTGTTCCTGTCCTATGACGATCAGCTTTATGGTCGCGAGGAAGTCGGCGGCTTAATGGTCGGCAGCCTGGACGACGATGCTATCGCGCTGCCCTCGACCGCGCTGCCACAGAACTTCTCGTTCGCGCTGCTCAACGAACGGTGGTCCCAGTTCGAGCCCTATATGGAAACCGCCATGCGCCGCTTTCCCATCTTGCGCAGCGCGCAAATCAAAATGCTGCTCAATGGCCCGGAAAGCTTTACCCCCGACGGCCAGATGCTACTCGGACCCGTGCCGGGTGCGACCGGCCTGTTCGCGGCGTGCGCGTTCAATTCCAACGGCATTGCATTGGCTCCCGCGGCCGGCCGTTTCATCGCGGAGTGGATCATCGAAGGCGAGCCGAGCTCGGACGTGGCGCCGCTGGACGTGCGCCGCTTCTCGCCGGTTCAGGCCGACGAGAGTTACATGCGCGAGCGCGCCACTGAGATTCCCGGTTTTCATTGCCGTATTCATGCGCCGGACAGCGACTACCGCACGGCACGCAACGTCCGTCGCTCCTCGCTACACACACAGGTTTCGGACGGCGGCGCTCGCTTTATGGCGGTCAACGGTTGGGAGCGTCCCGCCTGGTATGCGCGCCAGGGCGGGCCGAAATTCATCGGCGCGGTGACCGAAGAGGTGCATGCCGCCACCGATCAGTTGCTGCTGGTGGACCGGTCAGCGGATGTGAAAGTGTTATGCGCGGCGGATGAGCAGAATCCGGACCCGACACGAGCGTATTTTCGGCATCTCGGCGGCTCGCACGATCGAATCGAAGCGGTGGTGCGGGAGTTGCCGTGGCCGGACGGCAGCCGCTTGCTCGACGCCTCGCCGGATCAGGAATCCCGTGTGGCCGAGTGGCTGCGTCGGAAACCGGCGTCTGCCGAGGCGCGGCCTATCGATATCACGGCTGCTTTTTCGCTGCTCGAGTTGCACGGCCGTGAGCGCAAGGCGATGCTGTCAGAACTAATGGACGCCACGAGCGACGATGTGAAGGTTTTCCATGACGAGGTCGGGGATTCTAGCCTGCTTCTGATACCGCGCGAGGAAGCGGCATCCTGCTGGCTGAAATTGCTAGCCGCGGGAACTCGCTACGGATTGCGCCTGGGCGGCCACTTCGCTGAAAAAGCGCTGCGCATACGCCGTGGAATTCCCGGATTTGGTTTCGAAGCGACGCCCGCGCATCAGGCCCATGAAGCGGGCTTCGGGACATCTGCAACCGGCGCAGCGCCTGCGCGCACGCACGCCCAGCGCCGGCTTGTGGCCCTCGAAAGCCCCATGCCTTATCACGAGTTCGGGTCACGCGATGTGGTGATCAGCCGTGGTGTCGTAGTCGGTGAATTGACCTCCCGCGTCCGGCTGCCCGGGTGGCCTAGTACGCTTGCGCTGGCCCTCATCGATCCGCACCGCTGGGACGGCGCCGCACTCGAGACCGTCGCCGGCGGCGAACGCTGGCCGCTTGAGCCGCGCGACACCGCCTGGACCGCCGACGTTGCAGCCAGACACGGCCAACGATAAACAGCACCGGGATGCGCCGCTGGTGCGCTCGCTGGGTGCCTGGGGCCTAGCCGCCTCCATAGTTAACATCACCATCGCAGGCAGCATTTTCGTGTTGCCAGGAACCCTTGGCGCCTCGATGGGGGCCGACGCACCCTTGGCCTTGCTATTTGGCGCGGCGTTATTCGTACCGGTGGTTCTGAGTTTCGCGGCCGTGGGCAGTCGCGTCGTCACCAGTGGCGGTCCGTATGTCTACGTCGAAACGGCATTCGGGCGCTTTCCCGGATTTCTGATTGCGGCCTTGCTGTGGATATCCAGCGTGTCGGGGAGCGGCGGCATCGCGGCGGCACTCGCCGATCAGTTCGCGAATGCGATTCCCTGGATGGCCGCGCCACTGCCGCGCACCCTGTTGCTGTTCGCCGTGTACGGATCCTTGGCTTTGGTCAATGTATCGGGCGTACGCAGCGGCGCACGAGCGAATGCACTGTTCGCGGCGGCCAAGGTATTGCCCCTGGTTTCGATTGCAGTACTCGGCCTGCACTTTGCGCAACCACAGAATTTTATCGTCACCGTTTGGCCTGGTTCGCGCGCGTTGGGAACTGCATTGATTCTAGTCGTGTTCGCCTACTCGGGCGTGGAGACCGCTCTGGCTCCCTCCGGTGAAATGCGCAACAACGACCAGGTGGTGCCGGTCGCGGTATTGACGGGTTTCGGCGTGGTCGTTGCCCTATACATTATGATCCAGGCAGTCTGCCAGGGCGTCCTGGGTCCTGCGCTCGCGGGGCATCCAGCGCCGGTCACCGCCGTGGCGCAACACATCGTCCACGGCGGCGGCACCGTCGTCGTGATCACCGCGACACTGGCGCTGTTCGGCTGCCTGCAGGGTGATCTGCTTGGAACCTCACGCCTGCTGTACGCACTGGCGCGCGACGGACTACTGCCGCGGCCGCTGGCGCGCATTTCCCCACGCAGTCGCGTTCCCATGGCCGCGATCCTCACTCACGCCACGGCCGCG
>JANYLM010000042.1 GCA_025357835.1 Gammaproteobacteria bacterium | reverse complement strand
GCGCCGCGCACGGCATGCGCCGGGCGCGGCGGTTCTGTATGCACGCTTCATTCTGGCGGCCATCACCTTTGGCGTGACCACCTATGGCGTGTATCAGATGCTCCAGGTCGTGCGTTTCGCGAGCATGACCCTGCTGCAAGGCATGATGATTTTCTTCTTTGCCGTATCCCTGGGCTGGATCGCATTCGCGGCCGGCTCGGTAGTGGCCGGCGCTTCCAAGCGGCGCGATCCCGCCCACCCTGATTCGAGGCGCGCAACGCTCACGGCGCTGGTCATGCCAATCTATAACGAGGACCCGCTGCGCACCACGACGGCGCTGCAGGCGATGGCTGAAGCGCTCGCGCGCATTGACGCCCACCGCGACTTCGAGATCGTGATTCTCTCGGACTCGACCAATGCCGACGCCTGGATTCGCGAAACCTTGAGCGTCGACCGACTGCGCAAGTCGGTGCTGACCATCATGCCGGTTTGGTATCGGCGGCGGTGGCGAAATGTGGCGCGCAAATCCGGCAACCTCGAGGACTTCGTGACACGCTGGGGCGGCCGCTACGATCACATGATCGTGCTCGACGCCGACAGCCTGATCGACGCGCCGACTCTGATTAGTCTGGCCCGTGTAATGCAAGCGGATCCAGACTTAGGGATACTGCAGACCGCGCCGCAATTGATCGGCGCGACAACGCTGTTTGGCCGGCTGCAGCAATTCGCGGCCTGCGTCTATGGACCCGTCATCACGCGCGGGCTGAGCGCCTGGTCGGGCGACAGCGCCAATTATTGGGGCCACAACGCCATCATTCGCATAACCGCATTCGCGCAAAATTGCGGCCTGCCGCAACTCGCGGGCCGCAAACCCTTCGGGGGCTACGTCCTGTCGCATGATTTCGTCGAGGCCGCCCTGATGCGGCGCGGTGGCTGGAAGGTGCGTATGGCCACGGACTGCGGCGGCTCCTGGGAAGAATCCCCGCCTTCGCTCATCGACGTGGCGATCCGCGACCGCCGCTGGGCTCAGGGCAACCTGCAGCACATGAAAATTATCGGCTCCGCGGGCCTGAGTTTCACCAGCCGGCTGCACCTGGGTGTCGGCATCATGAGCTACCTGTCCTCGCCCCTGTGGCTGGTGATGCTCGGCATCGGATTCGCGCTCGCGGTGCAGTCGCACCTGATTCGCCCCGAGTATTTCAATCACGACTTTCAGTTGTTTCCCACCTGGCCGCGATTCAATGTCGAACTGATGATGACGCTGTTCTGGTTCAGCATGGTGGTGCTGTTGATCCCCAAGATGCTGGGCCTGATACGCGCCTTGCTGTCGAGACGCATCCGCCGCAGCAGCGGCGGCGTGATCGGCGTCGCCGCGAGTTTCTTCCTAGAAGTCATCCTCTCGGCTTTGTATGCCCCCGTGCTCATGTTGATTCAAAGCCGACATGTCTTCGAGGTGTTCATGGGGCGCGACTCCGGCTGGAAGCCGCAGCGCCGCGACGGCGGCAGCACCAGCTGGTCCGATGCCTGGCATTATCACAAGAGGCATATGTTCCTGAGTTGCGTAACCGCTGGCATCGTGTGGTTTCTCTCGCCGCCGCTGCTCGCTTGGCTGTCGCCGGCGCTGCTGGGTCTCTTTCTCGCGGTGCCCTTGTCGCGCGCCAGCGGCAGCCAGAACTTGGGCAGAATGTTGTCGAGGCTGGCGTTGCTGCGCACCCCGGAGGAAGTCGACACGCCGCCGCTGGTCGTACGCCGCCAGGAATTGCTGCGCCAAGCAAGCGCACCGCCGGAAGACGGCCTGCGTCACTTGGCGCGCGACGCCCAAGCGCGTCTTACGCATATCAACGGCAATTTGGCGCGGCCCGCGGATCCGCGCGGCCATCCCGACCCCAATGCCTTCACCGCTGAACAGAAGCTGAAGGACGCCCGATCGCTCGAGGAGGCACTCGCATGGCTGACTCCCGCCGAACGCGTCGAGGTCGCGGGCGATGCGCGATTGCTCAATCAGCTCGCGCTTCTGCCGGATGCCGAGTACCCCTTGTTTTTGATTTAAAGGATCTTAAGTATGATGGTTCGACGACGCACGATACTAAAATCCGCTGTGGTGCTGGCGGCCGGTCAGTGGGCCCATCCTGAATTCGCCGCCGCTGCAGCGGCGCCGATGCAACCCTTCGACTACGCCTGGCTCAAGGGCCAAGCCCGCAAGCTCGCAAGCTCGAGCTATCAAGGCTCGCAGGACGCGCTGCCGCCGGCGATGGCGAAGCTCAGTTACGACCAATATCAATCGCTGCGCTTTCGCACGAATCACGCCCTGTGGGCCAACTCAGGCCTGGCATTTCGCCTGCAGTTCTTTCATGTTGGCCGCGGCTTCAGCGAAGCGGTACACCTGCACGAGATCGTCGATGGCCAGTCGCGCGAGATCGTCTACGACCCGGCGATGTTCGAATTCGACAAGGCCGGCATTGACCCGAAATTGATGCGCGATCACGCGGGTTTCGCCGGCTTTCGCGTGCAATTCGTGACGGATTGGAAGGCCGACGTGGCCGCTTACCTTGGCGCCAGTTATTTTCGCGCCGTGGGCGGCGACACGCGGCAGTACGGACTGTCGGCGCGCGCACTGGCCGTGGATACTGCGTTTCCGCGCCCCGAGGAGTTTCCGCGCTTTACCGCATTTTGGTTCGAGCGGCCGGCGAAGGAGTCGGGGATTCTCACCTTATACGCCTTGATGGATTCGCCCAGTGTCGCCGGCGCACTGCGCTTTCAGATCGCGCCCGGCGGCACCCAGATCATGGACATCGACAGCGCGCTGTATCCGCGCAGGCCGATCGAGAGGCTGGGTGTGGCGCCGCTCACCAGCATGTTCTTTTACGGCGAGAACGATAGGCGCGCGGCCAACGATTGGCGGCCCGAGATTCACGACTCCGACGGTTTGTCGATGTGGACGGGCGCGGGCGAGTGGATCTGGCGCCCGCTGACGAATCCGGCGCAATTGCACTTCAGCTCCTATCTGGACGACAACCCGCGCGGTTTCGGCCTGCTGCAGAGGGACCGCAACTTCGATCACTATCAGGACGACGGCGTGTTCTACGACCGCCGGCCAAGCTTGTGGGTGGAGCCAAAGCTCGGAGCCGCTGGCGGCTGGGGCAAGGGCTCGGTACAGTTGGTGGAGATCCCGACGGTGGATGAGACCTTCGATAACATCGTCGCGTTCTGGAATCCGGCTGAGAAAATAAAAGCCGGGCAGGAACTGCTGTTCAGCTATCGTCTCTATTGGGGCACGCGCATGCCGTACGCATCGGCGCTTGCCCAAACTATCGCGACGCGCACCGGCATCGGCGGCACCGTGGGCCTGAAGCGCCAATACTATTCATGGCATTTCGCCGTGGACTTCGCCGGCGGCGAATTAGGCGCTCTCGCCAAGGACGCCGCCGTCGAAGCGGTGATCACCACCTCACACGGTACGACCGAGCACGTCACCGCGCACTATGTCGAGGAATTTCACGGATACCGTGCGTTGTTCGACGTGAGGCCGCCCGAGGACGGCATCGAACCCGTCGATTTGCGCATGTATTTGCGCATCGACGGCCGACCGTTGACGGAAACCTGGATTTATCTGTGGACGCCGCCGTCCTTAAAGGAACGCAAGGCGGCGCTCGCCTAGCGGGCCGAAACGCGTCGGCTCGTTATCCGCCGTCCTTCGCTCCGATCTTGAGGCGCGGCAGCCGCTGCGTCTCACCCGTCACCAGGCGTATCTCGCGCTCGTGATTGACGCGCGCCACGCTCTGCCGCGGATTGAGAATGATCCAACGCCACTCATGGAGCTGGTGTTTAAGCAGAGGCAGCAATGACCGTTCGGAGGCCGATTCCAATCCCTCCTTGGGGAACAACGTGCTGCAGTAAAGATCGAAGTACTCGGCGTATAAATTCTCATAGTGCTGCATCGGATCGAGAAAAACAGGATCGTGCACTACTCCGGTTCCGACATGACTCGCGCAAAGGTAGCTGCATGCCTTGCGCACATAGCCGCCATGCTCGGCGATGATGGCGTACTGATAGCCGCGCGTCGGGTAGAAGTAGCCCAGCAACCGGGTGCGCTCGACGCCGCGCACTTCCCTGCGCCGCAGATATTCGAAAAGCGCCTTGCCGTGAATTAGGCGCAGCGCGGTATGCTTGAGCGCGGCCGTCTGAGTGCGCAGCACGCCGTAGTCCGCGACTTGGCGCATGAGGCTGGAATGCTCGTTTTCCCACAACTGCCAGGTCTTTGTGTTCTCCAATATGCGGTGTGCGACGAGCTGCTCGCGGTCATCGTCACTGCGCAGCGCAACCTCGATCCGATCGGTGGATTCGCGCATGAGACGTGAATGACTGATTGCACTGCGGTGCACCGGTTACATCCTCCAGCGAAGTTAGAACTTTCGCGGTGGCATCCCTGGTTTAGCCGAACCGCGCACGACAACTAGTGATCTGTGGTCAGCTTATGTCAAAACTGATTCATTGATAAACTCGTCTCCATTGTGCGACTAGCGGCGAGCAACTTGCAACGTCTTTGCGGCCAGTGGCGCGGCCATTTGCACTTGATTGCGGCCCATGCGCTTGGCCGCATAGACAGCGGCATCCGCGTGCCCTAGCCCGCAGCCGAGCGGCGATTCAAGACCCCAGCACCGCCGCCATCGACAAGGACAGGCCGTAGCAGTAGAGCGGAGGACTGCAGTCTGCCGAGGCTCCCATCAGGAATCGCACCGCAGCAGTCCTGCGGAACCCGTCGAGCAATCCCCAGGCGATTAGAAACCAGCCGGCCGCGATTGCCGCGACCAGGAGCTTTGAGCTTCAACCAACAGGCGCCGCGACGGCGCAACGCAGCGCCGCCTGGCGGCGCAAATTTCTCGTCGATTCAACCCACTGGTCAATGCGCGCACGGAGTGCGTGCGAGTCAGTACTGCCGCGACAACAGCCAATGGGCCAGGGAGCGCAGCGAGTCCGCACGATCGCCGAAGGGCGCCAGTGCATTGATCGCCTGACTGTGCAGAAGGCGGACTCGCTGTTGCGAAGCCGTTATACCAATGATGGCCGGATGCGTGGGTTTTGCCCGTTCGCTGTCCGCGCCGGTCGCTTTCCCCAAAGTCGACACATCGCCGGTCACATCGAGCAAATCGTCTTGAATCTGAAACGCCAAACCAACGGCTGTGGCAAAACGTGTCAGCGCGGAATAGAGATTCGTCTCCAGAGGCGGAGCGCACTCGGCGGCCATCAATACGCTGGCGCTGATCACTGCCCCGGTTTTGCGGGCATGCATGTCTTCGACCTGGCCGATATCGAGCCGCGTGCCCTGAACGGCCAAGTCGATGGCTTGTCCTCCTGCCATGCCGAAGGTGCCGATGGCCTGTGCCAGCATGTCGATCAGGCGTAGACGGATCACCGGCGAGGCCGGCAGCGCCGGATCGCTGGCGAGTAATTGAAACGCCAGCGGCTGCAGAGCGTCGCCCACCAACAACGCAGTGGCCTCGTCATAGGCCTTGTGGCAGGTGGGGCGGCCGCGGCGCAGATCGTCGTTGTCCATCGCCGGCAAATCATCGTGTACCAGTGAGTAGACATGCACCAGTTCGATGGCGCAGGCCGCCGCCTCAACCTGGTCTTCCGACAGGCCCACGGCGCGCGCGGTGGCGAACAGTAGTGCCGGCCGAATGCGCTTACCGCCGCCCAATACGCTGTAGCGCATGGCCTCGTGCAAGCGCGCGGGCACCCTGCTGGGTTGCGGAAGCCGCGCCGCCAGCGCGTTCTCCATGCGCAGCCGCCAGGTCTCGAGTTGCGCACCGAAAGCCTCGGTGCCGGCGTCGTCCTGCACCCGGACACGCCGATCAGCGGAGTCGTTCACAGGCGACGACCGGCGCCGGTCATCAGCCTCATGTGTTCTCCCGGCTCACGCGCTTGATCTCACTGAGTGGGATCGCAGCGACGGTTCCGTAGCGCGCGCCATCCGCATACTTGACGGGTAAGTCGGGCGCCATGCGCCCCTTGATGCGCGGCCCGCGCATCCAGACCTTCAATGCCTTGAGCGGATGACTGAATGCGTCGTTGACCGCCGTGCCCTCGAATCCACAATGCGCCATGCAGTTGTCGCAGCGCGGGTTCTTGCCCACACCGTATTTCTCCCACTCCGTGTCATCGATCAGCGAGCGGTAGCTGGGTGCGTACCCCTCATCGGAGAGCAGGTAGCAAGGCCGTTGCCAGCCGAACACGTTGTACGTGGGATTGCTCCAGGGTGTGCACTGGTAGGTCTGGTTGCCGGCGAGAAAATCCAGGAACAGCGCGGAGTGGTTGAACGACCATGCGATGCCGGAAGGCCGGCGGCTGAGGCTGAAAATACTGCGGAACAGCTGCTTGCTGGCATTGCGGCCCAGAAACACATCCTGTTTCGGGGCATGATGATAGCTGTACCCGGGCGACACGGTGATTCCTTCGACGCCGAGCCGCGTCGCCGTATCGAAGAATTCTGCGACGTCCGCGGGGTCCTCGCCGTTGAACAAAGTGCAATTGATGGTCACGCGAAAGCCCTTGGCTTTCGCCAATTGAATCGCCGTCACCGCTTTGTCGAAAACCCCTTCTTGGCATACCGACTCGTCGTGGCGCTGCCGATTGCCGTCCAGGTGGATCGAGAAGGTGAGGTAGGGCGAGGGCTGGTATTCATCGATATGCTTGGAGAGCAGAATCGCGTTGGTGCAGAGATAGACGAATTTCTCGCGCGCCACGATGCCCGCGACGATCTGCGGCATTTCCTTGTGAATGAGCGGTTCGCCGCCGGGAATTGACACGATGGGCGCACCACATTCGTCCACCGCGCGCATTGCGTCCTCGACACTGACCCGTTTTTGCAGGATCTCCTTCGGATAGTCGATCTTGCCGCAGCCGGAGCAGGCGAGATTGCATTGGAACAGGGGTTCCAACATGAGCACGAGCGGATAGCGCTTATCGCGGCGCAGCTTACGCCCGGCGATATAGCGGGCGACCTTGTACATTTGAAGCAATGGAATAGCCATGCACTATCTTACCGCGAGCGGCCCTGTTAACCCAATTCGGATTGCAGCCCAAGCACTTGGGTGCGGTGTTCCCGCCAAACGCGGGCACATTCGATCTTGAACCACGGCGTTAAGCTCCCGCCGCCGCCCGCAATTTCCGCTTGCAGCGCCTCGGGGCTGCTTGGATGCGGATCGCTGCTGATTTTCATGGAAAGGATGATAGCTGCTTGCGAAAAGTCGACGCCAGCCTTTGATGCGGCGGCTACGGCGGTCGCCTCGCTGGCGCAGGGCCGGTCATGCTACATTTACAGGAACACAGGCCGGTTGCGGCTGTTGCACCTTAAGGATACCGCCGCTCAGGGAGCGGCTGAGGGGTCCTTTGGGACCGGGGTGCGTCACGCGCCGCGTGCGTTGGCGCCCCAGCCAGGCTGTGAAATCTTCCGTCGTAAGGAATTAGGCTATGAGAACTTTGTTTCTGCACCCACCGTCATTCGACGGATTTGACGGCGGCGCCGGTGCCCGCTACCAGATGAAACGCGAAGTACGCTCCTTCTGGTACCCGACCTGGCTCGCACAGCCAGCGGCCCTGGTCGAAGGCTCCAAGCTGATCGATGCGCCGCCGCATGGCTTGAAGTTCGAGGATATCATTCCGGAACTCAAGAACCGCGACCTGGTGGTGATGCACACCTCCACTCCCTCCTTCAAAGCGGACGCAAAAACAGCCGAGATGATCAAGGCGATCAATCCCGGCGTCAAAATCGGTTTCATCGGCGCCAAGGTCGCGGTCGAGCCCGAGAAGAGCCTCATCGCAGGCGGCGCTGTGGACTTCGTCGCTCGCAACGAATTCGATTTCACCATCAAGGAAGTCGCCGACGGCGTGCCCTGGAGCGACATCAAAGGGCTTTCTTACCGCAATCCGGAAGGCGTCATCGTTCACAACGAAGACCGCACTGTACTCGAGAACATGGATGAGCTTCCCTGGGTGACGCCGGTGTATAAGCGCGATCTGACGATCGAGAAGTATTTCGGCGGCTACCTGAAGCATCCCTATATTTCGTTTTATACCGGACGCGGCTGCAAATCGCGCTGCACCTTCTGCCTGTGGCCGCAGACGGTGGGCGGACATCGCTATCGAGTGCGCTCGGTGGAAAATGTCGTCGCGGAAATGAAATGGGCGAAAGATGCCTTCCCGCAGGTGAAGGAATTCTTCTTCGACGACGATACTTTGACCGACAACCTGCCGCGGGTCGAAGCGCTGGCGAAGGAACTGGGCAAGCTCGGAGTCACCTGGTCCTGCAACGCCAAAGCCAATGTTCCACGCAAGACCCTCGAGGTCATGAAGGACAATGGCCTGCGTCTGCTGCTCGTCGGCTATGAGTCGGGCAATCAACAGATTCTGATCAACATCAAGAAAGGCATGCGGGTGGATTTCGCCCGCCGCTTCACCAAGGACTGCCACGATCTGGGCATCGTCATCCACGGCACTTTCATTCTGGGCCTGCCCGGCGAGACCCGGGAGACGATCCAGCAAACACTGGATTTCGCCAAGGAAATCAATCCGCACACCATTCAAATTTCGCTGGCAGCGCCTTACCCCGGCACGTTTCTGTACCGGCAGGCCAAGGAAAACGGCTGGCTCTACAACGAGGAAATCGACCTTCTGACACAAGAAGGCACGCAGATCGCGCCGCTGAACTATCCGCATCTCAGCCACACCGAGATCTTCAAGTCCGTCGAGGACTTCTACAAGAAATTCTATTTCCGCCCGTCCAAGATCGCATCCATCCTGGCCGAGATGATCGCTAGCCCCGAAATGATGAGGCGCCGCCTGCGCGAGGGTGTGGAATTCTTCCACTTCCTGCGGTCGCGGCACGACGCTGCGTGAAGTCGGACGCATCTCAGGCAAGCGCGCCCCGGATGAGTTTTGCACAGGAGTCCTTCGCTGCAGCACCCGTCCGCATCGGTAGCGAGGCGCACAAGACCCTCTTCTGCCAGACCTTGCTGGGCACTTTCGATCCCTACAAACCGGCGGTGATCGATTGGCCCAAGCTCGATGCGCAGACCCGCGATCGGCTAGTGCGGCTGCCCATCTGGGATATTGCAGTCCAGACAGAGGGACGGGCTCGGCTCAATGTCGCATCCTATGCCGCGATCACAGCCGATCCCCTGTTGCGCAAGGCGATCGAGCTCAACGCCTTCGAGGAAGGCCGCCACAAACACGTGCTCTCCAATCTCGTAGCCGCCTACGGCATCGCGCTGGCGCCCGAGCCCGAGTACGTGGTGCAGGGCGACCCGGAATGGGCCTTCATGGTGACTGGCTACAGCGAGTGCATTGACAGCTTCTTCGCCTTCGGCCTGTTCGAATCGGCCAAGCGTTCCGGATTCTTTCCGGAAGCACTGGTCGACACCTTCGAACCCGTCATCCAGGAAGAAGCGCGTCATATTCTTTTCTTCGTCAATTGGGCCGCCTGGCATCGCCGCACCATGCCGTTTTGGCGACGGCCCTTCTTCGAGCTGAAGGTGCTGGCGGTCTGGCTGTTTCTCATCTGGGAGCGTATCGGCATCGCCCGCGACGTGGGCGGCGGCGTGCAGGACAATAATTTCACCGTGACCGGGGCGAAGTCGGTGGGTGATGATATCGACGTCGCCGAGCTGATCGACATTTGCCTGGCGGAAAACACCCGACGGATGAACCGTTATGATCGGCGCCTGCTGCGCCCTTTCGCCGTACCGGCCCTGGCGCAATTGGCGCGCCGCTTCATGCGTGCCTAAACAGACGCCTCGCGCGTAAAATCGCGGCGATTGCATGAAATTGCGCTTATGGTTCGTTGCGGCTCTGGGAGTCGCTCTCGCACTCTACCTCGTCATGTTCGTGGGCGTGGGAGCCGTATTCTCGGCTGCCGTCGCCGTCGGATGGGGCGGCTTTGCCATCCTTTGCCTGTATGCTTTGGCGCTCTTCCTCATCCTCGGTACGGCTTGGTACGTCTTAGTGCCCGCCTGCTGGTCTACGAACGTCTGGGTTTTCATCCGCGCGCGGATGGTGCGGGATGCGGCCACCGAAGTGCTGCCGTTTTCCCAGCTCGGCGGTATCGTGCTCGGCGCGCGCGCCGCCATCCTGCATGGCGTTGCGCCGCCCCTGGCGTTTGCCTCGACAATAGTCGATGTGACCACCGAGCTACTGGCGCAGATCGCCTACGTCGCGGTCGGCCTGGCGATCTTGAGCGCGCGCGCCCCGCAAACTACTTTCGCGCAGTCGCTGACCAAAGGCGCCGTGATCGGCCTCGTGCTGGCGGCGATCGCGGGTGGCTTATTTATCGCTTTGCAGCGCTATGGTCATTCGATCACCGGAAAGCTCGCTAGCCGTCTTTTACGCGACGCCGGGGCGGCCACGGCGGCGGTTACCGCCACTTTCGATGCCATTTACGCTTCCCCGGTGCGAGTCGGACTTTCCTCGGCACTGCATGTGGCCGGTTGGATCGCGAGCGCGGTTGGGACGTGGATTGCGTTCCGCCTCATTGGCACGCGTGTCGAGCTTGCATCGGTGCTGGCCATCGAAAGTCTGGTCGGCGCGGCACGCAGCGCCGCCGTGTTCATCCCCAATGCGCTCGGCGTTCAAGAAGCCGCTTACGCGGTTCTCGCACCTGTGTTCGGTGTCGGTGCGGAATTCGGACTGGCCGTGTCGCTCTTGAAAAGAGCGCGCGACATCGCGGTCGGAGTACCCATATTGCTGATCTGGCAAGCGGTTGAGGGCCGGCGCGCCCTGGCGAGAAAACCCGACAAAACTGCAGACCTGGAATGAGCGGCGCCGCCATCGGCTTCTGCTCAACCTTTTCAGGTCAGTAGCCCGCGCTCGCGAATCCAGTGCAGCGCATCCTCGAAGGCCTCCAGCGGCGGCCGCCAGCGGTATCCCAATTCACCGACCGCCTTGGCGCTCGAGAAGAACATGCGTTTGCGCGACATGCGCACGCCCTCGAGAGTCACACGACCGCTGCGGCCCGTGACTCTGGCGAAGGCTTCGGCCGCATAAGCAACCGGCAGCACCGCGGCGTAGGGCAGGCGGATGCGCGGCGGTTTGCGCCCGACGAGGCGTGCGATCTGCGCGAGAATCGCCTGCAATGTCATGTCCTCGCCGCCCAATATGTAGCGCTCGCCCGCTCTGCCGCGCTCGAAAGCCAGCAGATGTCCGGCGGCGACGTCATCCACATGGACGATATTGAGCCCGGTATCCACATAGGCCGGCATCCGGCCGCAGGCCGCGTCCAGAACCAGCTGCCCGGTCGGCGTCGGCTTAATGTCGCCCGGACCGACCGGGGTCGATGGATTGACGATGACCACCGACATGCCCATCCGGGCCGCATCCAGTGCAACCTCTTCCGCCAGGTACTTGGAGCGTTTGTAGTGGCCGATCATGGTGCTTAAGGCAACCGGAGTCCGCTCGTCTCCCGGTGTACCGTCGGCCGGAATGCCCATGGTCGCCACGCTGCTGGTGTACACCGTCCGCTCGACTCCCACCCTGCGGGCGGCACTCAAGATATTGCGGGTTCCTTCCACATTGGTGATGTATAGCGGCTTCGGGTCGCGCGCGCCCAATCGATAGTCCGCCGCGACGTGAAATAATGCCGTGCAACCCGCGAGTGCACGTTCGAGCGAACTCAAATCCGCGAGATCACCCTCAACGGCCTCCACGTCGAGCGTTTGCAGATTGCCGCGGTTCGAGCCGCAGCGCACCAGGACGCGTACCTGCCAGCCCGCGGCGCCCAGAGCCCTTGCTACGGCGGCACCGACGAAACCGGTCGCTCCAGTGACCAGTGCCTTCATGCGCCGCGGACGCCCGCGGCGGGCGGCCTCAGCAAACCCGCGCGAGCAGCGGCGGCCAGCGAACGCATCGCCGCTCTATGGCGCTGGGCCAACCGGATCAACGCGAAGATCTCCAGGGGGGCCGCGGCAAGCCCGCCGACGAGGCGCGGGAAGTTCAGTGCTCCGCCGCCGCTCGCCGCCATCACCGCTCGCGGCAGCACATCCATGGCCGTATCCACGATGACACGCACGGCGACAAACGGCAGGCTGTGAGCGGCGGCCACCGCCGCGATAGCCAGACTTTCCATGTCCACCGCTACGGCGCCGGTGTCGCGAAAGGCCGTAGCTTTGTCAGCGATCGAGCCGATGGGCGTTGGGCTGGTGAGCAAGTTTCCAGCCGCCACCGGCCGTTGCTTGGCGATATTCAGGCGTAATCGCTCGCGCCAGCCCTCCGCCGTCACGAATCGCACGCCTTCGCCGGATATGACTTCGCTTGGCAAAACAATGCTGCCGGCGCGCAAACTGGGATCGAGCCCGCCGGCCAAGCCAAAGCTAATCAGTCCGGCGGCGCCGGCACCGACGAGGCTGCGCGCGGCGATCGCGGCCCTGGCGCCGCCCATGCCGGCGACGGCCAGCAAGGCGCCCTCGTCCAGCGATGACAATCCGTCGCGCCGCCTCACCGCGGGCCCTAGGGTGCGCGCCTCCGACTGCAGTGCCGCAACGACGCCCACCCCATTCAATGAGCGATTCCGCGACGAGTCAGTGTGCGGTAGGCCGCCAGCGCCCACAGCGGAAAATAAGCGGAATAGCCGTGATACCGCAGATAAAAGACGCGCGGAAAGCCGGGTGCCGTGAAACTCGGGTCGCTCCACAGCCCATCCGCCTGCTGCACGCGCATCAAGAACTCAGCACAGCGGCGCGCGGCGTCCGATCGAGCTTCGCCCGCGGCGAGCAGCCCCAGTAGCGCCCAGGCGCTCTGGTAGGCAGTGCTGGGAAAGTTCTCGGACTCGCCGGGAGCCCGCGGCGCATAGGTGTCGTTGCTCTCACCCCAGCCACCATCCGCGTTCTGCCGGTCCTTCAGCCAATCGATTGCGCGCCGCACCGCGGGATCATCGGCACCGATATGGGCTTGCGCAAGTGCCGTCAGCACCGACCATGTGCCGTAAATATAGTTGGTACCCCAGCGGCCGAACCAGGACCCGTCGGCTTCCTGCTGCTTTCGCAGGTAGGCGAGCGCACGCTCCAGCGCCGGCTTGTCCTGTGGACGGTCGATGCGCGCCAACACGGTGACCACCCGGGCAGTGACATCACTGGTCGGCGGATCCAGAAGCGCGCCATGATCGGCGAATGGAATCTTGTTGAGGTAGTAGCAGGAGTTGTCGGCGTCGAAGGCGGCAAAGCCGCCGTCCTTGCTTTGCATGCCGACCAACCAATCCAGCGCCCGGCGCATGCTCGCCGCGTAGCGCTCCGAATCGCGAGCCTGATGCATGGCCCAGACCACCACGGCCGTGTCGTCAAGATCGGGGTAGTAATCATTGGCGAATTGAAACGCCCAGCCGCCGCCGGCCAAACCCGGTCGGTTCACCTGCCAGTCCGCGGGTTGGTCGAGCAGCTGCTTGGTTTGCAGCCAGTCGAGCGCTCGAATCGACGCATCGGCTGCCTTGGCATCGCCCGCCTCCTGCATGGCTAGAGTCGCGAGCGCCGTATCCCAGACAGGCGAGACGCAGGGCTGGCAGTAGGCGCTCGATGGACCTACGACCAGAAGCTTTTGCAGCGCGCGTTTCGCCGTGAGGCGCCGCGGATCGTCGGCGGCGTAGCCCAGTATCACCATCGCTTCCAAGGCATTGACCATAGCCGGAAAGATGGCGCCGAGACCGTCTTCGCCGTTCAGCCGCTCGAGCATCCAGGCTTCCGCCCGCCGAGTCGCAGCGTCGCGCATTCGGGCCGGAATCAAGGGATCGATCATGCGCCCTAGTCGATCGGCCGCCAGGAAGGCCTTGGCCAACAAACCTGAGCGCCGGAAATAATCTCGTTCCTTTTCAGGCGGCGTGGTGAACAGCTCGCGGATATGTACCTTGCGCGGGTTTTTGGCCACCGGCTTGCGCGTGCACAAGATGAACAAGGGAACCATGACAGTGCGCGACCAATACGCCACCTTGTCGAGATGGAACGGGAACCATCGTGGCAGAAGCATGATTTCCACGGGAATGTAGGGCACCCCGCGCCACGGCAGCTGCCCGAACAGCGCCAGCGCTATTCGCGTAAACACATTGGCCGCTGCCGCACCGCCGCGCTGCAGAATCGCAGCGCGCGCCCGCATCATGTGCGGCGCGTCCGGGCCGTCTCCCGCGAGCTTCAAGGCATAGTAGGCCTTGATGGAGCAACTGATATTGAAGTCGCCGCCGTGATAGAGCGGCCAGCCACCGTGCTCGGCTTGGGCGGCGCGCAGGTAGCGGCACAGCTTCGTCTCCAGCGCGGCGTCGATCTCGTCCAAGAAGTGCATCATCATGATGTACTCGGCCGGGATGGTGCAGTCCGCTTCGAGCTCGAACAACCAATAGCCTTCGGTATCCTGTCGGGCCGCCAGCGCATCGCGGGCATCCATGACGGCACGGTCCAGGGGCGAGTCAGTTACCCGCCGCAGAGTGTGCGACACGATGTCGCCGCGCGCGTCGGATTGCGGCGCCGGATAAGTTCCCGGCTTCGGTGCTATGCGACTCACGATCCTGAATTCCCGTAGGAGCGGCGCAGACTGTGCTCGGGCTCGGCCGCCGCCGTTTCCTTAAGGCCGGGCGGCGCGGGGCGCGGCTGGCGCTGTTCGGACAGGCGCGCCAGCGGCAGGCCATTCGCTGCCCGCGCGAACAACAGCCGCAGCATCCAGTCGCTGTGTCCTGCGACATGGGTCAATAGACGGGTCATGGCCACCGCGGAACGCGAGACCTTGACTTGGACGCCGGCCGTGAAGCGTGGATTCTCGTCGATCTTGCGCAACGTCAGCACGGCAAGACCGATCGCCCACAAGCAGAAGCGGCGTATGCCCCTCTCCTTGCTTGGAATCAATAGGGTGTAGTCGAGTGCGTTGCGCAGATGCGCATGGGCCACGCCGACCAGCTCGTGAAAGCCCGCGCCAAAGCGCGGATCGAAGGGTGCGCTCGACACCTGCGCCAGATCGACTCCGTAACGGGTGAACACATCCTGGGGCAGCCAGCAGGCGCCGCGGCTGTGGTCCTCCCACACGTCCTTGAGAATATTGGTCATTTGCAGCCCCTGAGCGAAGGACGCTGCATTGGCGGATAGCGAGGCACGGTGACAGGCGATTTCCGGCGAATAATCGCAAAACAACTCGGTGAGCATTTCACCGACGACACCTGCCACATAGTAGCAATAGTCGTCCAAATCACTGCAGCGTGCGAGACCCTTGAGGCTGGCGCTGAACTGGAAACGCGGCATGCCGTAGCACATCAGCTCGACGCAGCGTTGAATCGCGACTCGCTGTGGCGCATTCAGACGCCCCATGACATGGAGCACGCGCTCCATGTTGCTCACCAGGTCGCGTTCGGTGGCCAGAGTCCGGTCCGTCAGCCGCTGTGTGATCTCCCGAGCCAGCAGCCCAGCATCTCCCTGCCCGACCAATGCTGCGCTGAAACGTTGCAAAAAACCCAAAGTCTCGGGGGGCGAAAGCGCCGGCTCGTCCTCGATGGTATCGGCGATACGGCACAGCAAATACGCGCAGGTTACGGCTGTGCGCAGGCGCGCCGGCAATTGCGGGATAGTTAGCGCAAAAGTGCGTGAAACATGGGGCAGAATTTGGTCTTGATAGACTGCATCTGAACTGACGGAATCCATGTGGGCAGTATCGCGGAAACCGCGAAGAATAGCACCATCTCAAGGGGTTAGCCGCGATGCAAATTTACAACATCGAGTATTGCCGTTGCCACTCAGGTGTCAGGGCAGTATAAACTGCCATTAATGACCGCTCAGCCTGAAAACTACCCACTACTTGAAACCATCGGCACGCCGGCGGATCTGCGTAGCCTGCCGATCTCCAAGCTGGTCGAGCTGGCTACCGAACTGCGCCAGTTCCTGATCCACAGCGTTAGCACCCGTGGAGGACATTTTGCGGCTGGTTTGGGTACTGTCGAACTGACCATTGCACTGCACTATGTATTCAATACCCCTTACGACCGTCTGGTCTGGGACGTCGGCCACCAAGCCTATCCGCACAAGGTACTGACCGGCCGCCGCGATCAGCTCCACACCATCAAACAGGACCGCGGCCTCGCGCCCTTTCCGAGCCGCAGCGAAAGCGAATACGACACCTTCGGCGTCGGCCACTCCAGCACCTCCATCAGTGCCGCCCTAGGCATGGCCGTAGCGGCGGCGCAACGTGGGGAAGATCGCCGCGCGGTGGCCATCATCGGCGACGGCGCCCTGACCGCAGGCATGGCCTTCGAAGCGCTCAACCATGCCGGCTCGCTGCCGACGGATCTGTTGATCGTTCTCAACGACAATGACATGTCCATTTCGGAGAATGTCGGCGCCCTCTCCAACTACCTGGCGCGCGCCTTGTCGGGACGCATGTACTCGCATCTGCGCGAGAGCGGCAAGAAGGTCCTGCGCCAGATGCCAACCGTGTGGGAACTCGCGCGCCGCTCCGAAGAACACCTGAAGGGTATGGTGCTCCCCGGCACTCTGTTCGAGGAAATGGGCTTCAATTACATCGGCCCCATCGACGGCCACGATGTCAAAGCCTTGGTCAGCACCTTGCGTAACCTGCAAAAGCTGCGCGGACCCCAGTTCCTGCACGTAGTCACGCGCAAGGGCAAGGGCTACGCGCCCGCGGAAGCGGACCCGATCAAGTGGCATGGACCGGGGCCGTTCGATCCGGCCAGCGGCCTGATTTTCAAGGAAGCCAGCACCGGACCTACGTACTCGCAGATCTTCGGCAAGTGGCTGTGCGACATGGCGGAACGTGACCCCACCATCGTCGGCATTACCCCGGCCATGCGTGAGGGGTCGGGACTGGTTGAATTCTCGAAGCGCTTTCCCGAGCGCTACTACGACGTCGCCATAGCCGAACAACACGCAGTCACTTTCGCGGCGGGAATGGCGGCCGAAGGGCTCAAGCCCGTGGTCGCGATCTATTCCACCTTCCTGCAACGCGCCTACGACCAACTCATTCACGACGTCGCCCTACAGAATCTTCCGGTGATATTCGCCGTGGACCGGGCGGGTCTTGTCGGCAGCGACGGCGCCACCCATCAGGGCAGCTACGATCTGACATTCCTGCGCTGCATCCCCAACATGGTGATCATGGCACCGACGGATGAGAACGAGTGCCGCCAGATGCTGTACACGGCTACCGCACTATCCTCCCCCTCGGCGGTGCGCTATCCGCGCGGCACGGGACCCGGTGTGCCCGTGGTAGACGACATGACGGCTATCCCCGTCGGCCGCGGGCAGATCAGACGCGAGGGCCGCAGCGGCTTAGGAATACTGGTATTCGGCACTCTGCTCGAATCGGCCCGCAAGATCGCCGAGAAACTGGACGCGACTCTGGTGAACATGCGCTTCGTCAAGCCATTGGACGAAAAACTCGTGCTGTTGATGGCGGCGCGCCACCGGGCCATCATCACCATCGAAGAGAACGCCATCATCGGCGGTGCGGGCGCGGGCGTGGGCGAGTTGCTGACTGCCGAAGGCGTGCTATTGCCGCTGCACCACATCGGGATCCCCGACCGCTTCATCGAACACGGTTCGCGCGACACCTGTCTCGCGGCTGCGGGCCTCGATCTTGCCGGGCTTACTGCGAACATCGAGACATGGTGGGCAATGCAAACGCCGGAAAGGGTTCGTTCGGTTCGAAGCGTCTGAATTTTGGCTGATCGATTAGCGTGACCGAATTGAAATCCGATTTTTTGCGCGTTCTTACCGAACGCGGATACATTCACCAGCAGACGGACGCCGCGGGTCTCGACAGCCAAGCCGCAGCGGGTGTCGTTTCGGCGTACATCGGGTTCGACGCTACGGCGGACAGCCTGCATGTAGGCAGCCTGGTGCAAATTATGCTGCTGCGCCGCCTGCAGCAGACTGGGCACCGGCCCATCGTACTGATGGGCGGTGGCACCACTAAGGTCGGCGATCCGTCCGGGCGCGATGAATCGCGCCAGCTTCTTACCGACGAGCAGATCAATGCCAATATCGCCGGCATCCGCGAGATATTCGCTCACTTCCTGCGCTTCGACGACTCCCCCACCGGCGCCATCATGGTCAACAACGATGACTGGTTGTCCGGCTTGATGTACATCCCTTTCCTGCGCGACATCGGCAGGCACTTTTCGATCAACCGCATGCTGACGATGGACAGCGTCAAGCTGCGTCTCGAGCGCGAGCAGCCGCTGTCCTTCCTTGAATTCAATTACATGATATTGCAGGGCTATGACTTCGTAGAACTGAACAAACGCTACGGCTGCACCCTGCAGATGGGCGGCTCGGATCAGTGGGGCAATATCCTGCAGGGAGTGGAATTGGGGCGCCGCGTGCGCGGACGCGACCTGTTCGGTCTCACCTCGCCGCTCATCACCACGGGCTCCGGCGCCAAGATGGGCAAGACTGCAAGCGGCGCCGTGTGGCTCAGCGACAGGCGCTTGTCGGCCTACGATTACTGGCAATTTTGGCGCAATACCGAAGACAACGACGTCGGGCGCTTCCTGCGCATGTTCACCGATCTGCCGCTGGCGGAGATCGCCCGTCTCGAGCAGCTGCCGGGCGCCGAGATCAACGAGGCCAAGAAAATCCTCGCCACCGAGACCACGCGTCTCTGCCGCGGCGATGAGGCTGCGCGCGAGGCCGCGGGCACCGCAGCCAAGGCATTTGCCGGTGCTGCAGCCGACGGCCTGCCGACCATGACCCTCGATTCGGGCGCGCAGATACCCGTTCTCGAGGCGGTGGTGGCGCTGGGAATGGCCGCGTCCAAGAGCGAGGCGCGTCGCCTCATCGATCAGGGCGGCGTGAAATTGAACGACCAACCGGTGCAATCGTCGACGGCGACAATCTCGAGTGCGGATCTAGATGAGCGCGGCACGGCGCGCCTTGCGGTCGGCAAAAAGCGCCACGGCTTGATCAAGCGCGGGTAGGCGCGGCTTCCTAATGCCGCCCATCGAATAAATGCTGGCATGCGGCGCGGGCGCCATGACAAGATGGGGCTACGGTGCCCGACCGCGGCGAAACTCGGTCCAGTCGACGGACGCTCGCAGGGCAAATACCAACAACAAGTCGAACGTCGGCGAATACGCGGCTGTATATGGGGAGTTAGCATCTTGCACCGCATTCATCACGCCTTGGCCGCGTACGCTTTTGTGTGCGTCAACTTTGCCTGCCTCACGGCCACCCCGGTACGAGCCGAAACGCCCACCGCTCCCGAGCCGGGTTCGACCTGGCTGCGCTGCGGCGCGCTCTGGGACGGCCGCGGCGGCAAGACTCTCGGCCCTACGCTGGTGGAGGTACGCGCGGCACACATCGTGTCGGTACGGCCCGCGGCGGCAGCGATGCCTGACGGCAAGGTTGTCGATCTCTCGGGATTGACCTGTCTTCCGGGTCTGATCGACAGTCACACGCACGTGCTGTTGCAGGGTGACATCACCAGCGCCGACTACGATGAGCAGCTCCTCAAGCAGTCGCCGGAATACCGCACGATTCTGGCCACCGTGAACGCACGCCGCATCCTCTCGTGGGGATTCACCTCGATACGGGACGTTGAGACCGAGGGGGCGGGATACGCCGACGTAGACGTGAAAACGGCGATAGAGCGCGGTGTAATCCCGGGTCCCCGGATGCAAGTCGCGACGCGCGCGTTGGACGTGACCGGCGCCTACCCGCTCCTCGGCTACGCCCCGGGCGTCATCGTGCCGAAGGGTGTGCAGGAGGTGGATGGTGCCGAGAGCGGCCGCCGGGCCGTGCGCGAACAAATCTACCATGGGGCCGACTGGATCAAGGTGTACTCCGACCGCAGCTACCAGGTTCTACCGAACGGCACGCTGGACGATATCCCGACATTTACCCTCGAGGAGCTTCGGGCGATCGTGGACGAGGCGCATCGGGAGCGCCACAAGGTGGCGTCGCACGCCATGGCGCTCCAGGGGGTGCACAACTCCGTGGAGGCCGGAGTTGATTCGATCGAGCACGGCAATTACATCGCAGACGAAGACTTACGGACGATGGTTCAGAAGGGCATCTTCTACGTGCCCACGATTTATGTGGGCGAGTACGTGGCCGAGGGGCGGGCCAAGGCCGGCGCACCGGTATGGAAGCAAATGGGGGAGATCCACGAGAAGACCTTCCGCCGCGCACTGAAGGCCGGGGTAAAGATCGCTTTCGGCACGGACATCGGCGGCTTCGACTGGCACACCAATCCGGCGCGCGAATTCGGTTGGATGGTCAAGTTTGGAATGACGCCCGAACAGGCGCTGCGCTCGGCGACGGTCGCGGGTGCGGAGCTTTTGGGCTGGTCCGACAGACTCGGCACCGTAGAACCCGGCAAGCTCGCCGACATCATCGCCGTACCAGGCGATCCGCTCGCCGACATCACCCGTCTCGAGCAGGTCCGCTTCGTCATGAAGGACGGCGTCGTACACCCAACCGTCGAAACGGCTCCCTGAGCGGCGCGGGCCGCCGTCGCTAAAGAGGGGCCGGCGGATTTTACCGACCGCCTCGTTATCGATCAATTTCGCCCAGTCCCATTGTCGTCGGAATCTTTCCGCTCAAACGCAACTCCACCGGCACTCAGCAGCCCGCTCACAATCGGTGTAACGACGCCGTTGTCCACATTTAGGGTGGGAATCAAGCTCTCGGCAGCGTCCTCAAGGCGTCGAGTGCCTGCGGATGTTGGCCTAACAGCATCTCGATACGTGGCATCCTGGTCAGTGCCGCCGCGCGCAAGGCCTGCGGCGCGTCTCGATACGATTCCTGCAAATCTGTGCTTTCCTGTTCGACCAGGATGGCCGCGAGAGTCACCGCTTGCAGTAGATCCTTTTCGGCCTTGGCGGGGTCGGCTTTTCTTTGCGTGCTTGAGTAGAACTTATGCCAGATCATGCGCTGTACGTTGGCTAGTTTAATGGGAATGCAGTGCCCGCCTGCCAGCATGGCGGCCGATTGCGTGTCCTCGAGCAAGTAGTCGTAGTATGGAATGGTCTGAGCATGCCAATCGAGCTCGGGTATTTCGACGATTTCTCCGAGCACAGGTCCCGGTGCAAGTATGTCCACGTGCAGCGCGTCGACACCTCTTAGTTTTACAGACGTGGAGGGATTGTGGCTGGGTAGGCCCGGTATCCGGTGGAACGGCATCTTGGTTGCCATCATGCTGGACATGAATGGAACGGTTGCAGCGAGCTTGAGTGTTTTTCCGCGCGCAAGGTCGATGTCTTGGGTGCGGGCGGCGGTTGCGATGGCTCCATACTCATTCAGCCAACTCCTATAGGCCAAGGTACCTACGACAATGAGTCCTGCTTCGAAGACCCCACGGTTATGCAGCTCAACCAGGACGGCGGCCACTTCTTTGTCCGCCACCTGGAAGGCCAATTTTGAAAGTGACGCTACTTGCTTGGCAGCCCACGCGGCGTGGGAGATTCGTTGCTGCATGGCGTCGTACGCTTCCGTGTCATCGGCGCGGCCAACGACGACTTCAAGCCGCTTTTTAGGGACGGGATAGTACGAGCGGTACCAGTACTCGTGGCCTTGTGCGGTCGCGCGCTTCACCAGGGTACCGGGGGTTCCGGGCAAAAGAGCCCCCGCAGCGCCGGCGCGCTGCTTAAGATCTGAGTAGATTGTTCGGACAGTGAGTTCGTGCAGGCGATAGAGAGGTTCGGACACGCGAATTTACCCACTAATAGTCAATTTTAGTGGGTAAATTACCATAATTTTACCCACTAGAAATCAAAATCAGTGGGTAACCGCCCGCGAAAACGAAAAAACCCTCACCAACTTTCGCCGGTGAGGGTTTCTATTCATCAAACTAAGAGCCTGGCAGTGACCTACTTTCACATCGACAAAGTCGACACTAGCATCGGCGCAGAGCGTTTTCACTTCCGAGTTCGAAAAGGGATCGGGTGGTTCCCACTCGCTATGGCCGCCAGGCAAACCGGTTGCAAAGGGGC
>JANYLM010000041.1 GCA_025357835.1 Gammaproteobacteria bacterium | reverse complement strand
ATTTGGATCACGGTCAACTACTTGGGTTCCCCGGACAACGGCGCCATCGTCGCGGCCTATCTCGGCAGCTTGTTGATGGCAGGCGGTTTCCTCTCCATCGGCATGTGCCTCTCCGCGGCCACTCGCAATCAAGTGGTGGCGTTCATCACGGCGGCTCTGGTCGGATTCGTGTTTCTGCTGGCGGGATTTCCGCTGGTGCTCGATTTCGTGCGCGGCACCCTGCCGCAGGCCATGGTCGACGCGATCGCAAGTTTGAGTTTTTTCACTCATTTCGAAGCCATTTCCAAGGGCGTGGTCGATTTACGCGATCTTGTGTATTTCGGCGCCCTGATCGGCTTTTGGTTGGCCGCCACGGCCTTGGTCCTCGACATGAAAAAGGCGGAATAAGTGAGCAGTCGCTGGCGAAGAATGGGCTTGGGGGTCGGCGGGCTGATGGCGCTTGCCGTATTATTTTTGGGCGTCGTGATGCTGTCGAACGTGGGCCTTCGCGGCATGCGTGTCGACCTCACTCAGAATCGCCTCTACACCTTGAGTCGCGGCACGCAACAAGTGCTCGCCGATCTGAAGGAGCCGGTGAACCTGTACTTTTATTTCTCGCGCGAAGCCGCCGCGAAGCAGGCGCCGCTGCTCATGCCCTACGCCACCCGCGTGCGCGAGTTTCTCGAAGAACTGGCGGCGCGTTCAAACGGCAAAATTCACTTGAGCGTAGTCGATCCGCAGCCGTTTTCAGACGACGAGGATCGCGCCGCGGAATTCGGGCTGCAATCGTTGCACGCCGGCGGCGGCGATGCGCTCTATTTTGGCTTGAGCGGCACCAATTCCACCGACGGCCGATCCTCGATACCGAGCTTCCAAGCCGATCGCGAGGAGTTTCTGGAATACGATGTGGCGAAACTGATCAATGAACTGGGCACCCCAAAGAAGCCGGTGATCGGCCTCATGAGTTCCTTGGGGCTGCAAGGGCAATTCAACCCCATGACGGGCCAAATGGGTGAACCCTGGCCGATACTCACCCAACTCCAGGAATTGTTCACGGTGCGCTCATTGACCACCGACGTCGATCACATCGACAAAGACGTCGATGTGTTGATGTTGGTACATCCCAAGGGGTTGCCGCCGAAGACTCTGTACGCCGTCGATCAATTCGTGATGCGCGGCGGCAGAATATTGCTGTTCCTCGATCCGAATGCGGGCGCAGATACCAGCGGACAGGACCCATCCAATCCCCTGGCGGGGATGACGGCCAATCATTCCTCGAATCTCGCGCCGCTGCTCGGCGTTTGGGGGGTGGACTACGACTCGACCAAGGTCATCGGCGACTTGGAACGCGGACTCGAAGTCCGCACCAGCATGGCGTCGCCGCCGCTACGGCACATCGGCATCCTCGGCCTCGGCCATGAAGACATGAACCAAAAAGACGTCGTGTCGGCGTCGCTGGATAAGATCAATCTCGCCACGGCCGGCGCGTTAACCGCACATCCCGGCGCCAAGACCACATTCGAAGCGCTACTGCTGAGTTCCAAGAGCGCGGCGCCGATTCCCGCGCAACGTTTCAACGGCCTTAGCGATCCCTCGACGCTGCGCGATGGATTCAAACCGACGGGCGTTCGCTACGCGCTGGCAGCTCGCGTCACCGGAATCGTGCAATCCGCGTTCCCCCAAGGTCCGCCGCCGGATCAGAAGCTTAGCGCCGGCCCGCCGACGGCCCACCTTGCGACATCGACGACGCCCGCCAATATCGTCATCATCGCCGACACGGATTTACTGATGGACTACATGTGGGTGCAAACGCGCGAGGCATTCGGCCAGCGCGTCGCGCAGGCGTTTGCCAGTAACGGCGATTTGGTCGCCAACATTCTCGATAATCTGAGCGGCAGCAGCGCGCTGATCAGCGTACGCGGGCGCGCGACGTTCTCACGGCCCTTCGAACGCGTGGAGGCCCTCAAGCGTCAAGCTGACGACCGTTTGCGAGGCAAGGCGTTGCAGCTCCAGGCGGAACTTCAACAAACCGAGGCAAATTTGAGCCAACTGCAAAGCAAACGCAACGACCAATCATCCCTCATGCTGTCGCCTGAGCAAGAGGCCGAACTCAAGCGATTCGTCGCGGAAAAGGCGCGCGTGCGCAAGGAACTGCGCGAAACACAGCGTGGCCTGGATGTGGATATCAATCGCCTGAATTCCTGGCTCAAGTTCATCAACATCGCCATCGCACCGCTCTGTGTGGCCGTGGCGGGCGTAGTCATTCTGTCCCGGCGCCGACGGCGCAGAGCGGCCGTAGCGGGCGCGACGTGAGCCGGCGGCGATTCATAGCGCTGCTGGCCGCAGCGGTGCTCGCAATTTCGGGCGCGCTGTACTTGAGCGCCCAACGCAATCCGCAGCACGGCCCGACCGGCGCCGCGCTACTGCCTTCGTTGGCGGGCGAACTGAATATGGTCACCGCCTTGAGCGTACGCCGGGGCAGCGCTACTCCCACGGTAACCATACACAGCCAAGGCGGCCGCTGGACCGTGGCCGAACGCGGCGATTATCCGGCCGATGTGCCGAAGCTGCGCAAATTACTGGTTACCTTACGCGACGCCAAGATCATCGAGCAGAAAACCTCCAATCCGGCGAATTTCCCTATTATTGGAGTCGAGGACCCGTCCTCGGCGGGCGCGACGGGAGCGGAAATCAGCATCACAGCGCAAGACGGCAAACATGCGGTGATCATCGGCAAGGCCGTCGGTGCGGGCAACTTCGCGCGGCGCGCCGGCGAAGCCACCAGCTACAGCGTTGAACCCAGCATTTCGTTCGAAGCCGAACCGCGCTACTGGATCGAATCTAAATTGCTCGACATCGCGGTCGCCGGCATCCAGAGCATCCAGATAAAGCCGGCGAGCGGGCCCGCTTACACCGTTCGCCGCGAAAGCTCGGCTGGTGCAAACTTCACTCTCGAGGGCGTGCCGGCAGGACGACAAGCTGCGGACCCTGCCTCGCTCGCACCCTCGCCCACCACCTACAGCGGACTGACCGCCGACGATGTGGGACCGGTGAGCAGCGTCGACTTCAGCAAAGCCACGACGGCAACGGTGACCTTATTCGACGGCAATGTGATCACGCTCACCGGTGCAACGAGCGGCGACCAGCACTGGGTGCAGTTGCAGGCGAGCAAGGACGGGGCGCTGACCGCGAAGGCCTCAGGCCGCGCCTTCGACATTGCAGCCTACCGTTTCGATGCTATTTTCCGACCTTTGGAACAATTGCTGGTACCGAAGCGGCCGCCTGCGAGCGCGAATAAAGCGGCACCTGCGGCATCCCCCGCCTTTTCAGCGAGCAAGAAACCCGTGCCTGCGTCAAAACCGTGACCAGCGGCACGAGTGCGGGATTCGGCCGCCGCCTGGCCGCGTTGCTGTACGACGGCGTGCTGTTGGCCGCGCTACTCGTGGCATTCACCTGCGGCGCCGTATTCCTGAACCATCGCACCGCGGTCGAGCCCAACACGGCCGGCGTCTGGGCGTATGTCTACCGTGCGGGACTGGTTGGCGTGATCGCAGGTTACTACCTGGTCAATTGGACTCGTAGCGGTCAAACCCTCGGGATGCGCGCCTGGCATCTTCGCGCCGTCACTGCGCTAGGCGGGCCCTTGACCTTAAAACCCGCGGCATTGCGCCTTGCATTCGGCGGGCTCGCCTGGGCTCCGGCTGCGCTCGGGGTGCTGTGGCTTTACATCGATACCGACCATTTGGCGCTGCACGATCGACTGTCGAATACGCGGGTCGTCCATCTAGACACCTAAGGGCGCCTAAGCGCCCGCCGACGAGCCCGAACGCCTAAGGCGCGCTCGCTACTAGCGCGTTCTCGATATCGCGACCAAGGTACAGAAGCCGATGGCGGCGGTAGGCAACCAACCGACCACGGCCGGGTTGAGGCCAAAGAGGTGGCCTGCGTTTTCGACGGTGCGGTTGATCAGGAAAAACACCACGCCGAGCATCACGCCGATCACCGTGCGGGTGCCGGCTCCGGTGGTACGCAGTGGGCCGAATACGAAGGGCAAAGCCAGCAGCGTCACCACGATGACGGCGAACAGCAGCGCAATTCGCGACCAATAGCCGATTTCGTACGACGCGGTATCGAGACTATTGCGTCGCTGGTGATCGATGTATGCCGCCAGACCCCGCAGTGTCAGCAGCTGCGGGTCGGTGGCGGCCAACCCTAAGAATTCCGGATTGACCCGCGATTGCATGGTCGCCTCGCCGGCCAAGTCGCCGCTGATGCGATCGTCGCCAAAATGAGAAGTCGCCACATTGTGCAAGTTCCAGCGGCCAGGATCGGCGACCGAAATCCGCTCGGCTCGCTGGATCGAACGCAACTTCGTCGACCCTTCCAACTGGAAGAGCGATACGCCGCCGAATGCCCGGTCGACCTCTCCCGTCTGCACGCGCAGGATGAGGTTTCCGTCCTTCACCCATGCGCTGCTTGACCCCGCAAAACTCACGTCCGCCAATTTATCCGTGGTCTTTTCGCGTTTCGCGAATTGCGCCAGCGGCGGCGCCGCATACTCGCCGATTCCGTACATGACCAGGGCCAGCGTCAGCCCGGCAAGGCCCACCGGCCAGGCAACGCGCCACACCGACACGCCGGAAGCGCGCGTCACCACCAATTCACTGCCCGACGCAAGGTTGCCCAGGCCCATCAACGCGCCGATCATCGCACCGATCGGCAGTAGTTCGAACGCCGACTGCGGCAGATTGAGCAGCGTGAATAAAAATGCGTCGCCGGCGGTGTAGCTGCCGACGCCAATATCGTTTTGCTGGCTGATGAACAAGAACAGCGCGCCCAGGGTCAGCAGCACCGCCATCGCCATGGCCGTGTAGAGGAGCACGGTGCGGTACAGGTAGCGGTCGAGAATATTCATGCGCTCCTCGCCTCACGCACCACCAAGTATAGGCCGAGGCCCAGCGCCGCCAGGTGTACCCACCAAACCCCGACCGCCGGCGGCAGATCGCCCTTCTCCAGCCACACCTTGGCGGCGGACAGCAGATTCGAATACACGAAGTACACAACGATGGCGAAACCCACCCTGGCGTACCGGCCCTGACGCGGACGCAGGCGGCTCAATGGCACGGCAACCAGGGTCAGCACAAGCGCCATAATTGGCGTAGATGCCCTGAATTGCAATTGCGCAATGTCGGAGGGAGCGTGCGACCCCAGCAGTTCCCGGGTCGGCTTGGTGTCCGGGTCTGTCGTACCGACGGCATCGGCGGGCGTGGATATCGGAATCCCGTGCTCGCGAAACTCAATCACCCGAAAGTCATCTCGCCCCGGAACGCCTTCATAACGACGGCCGTTGAACAGGGTCACCAGGTGCATGCCATTGGGCGCCGCCTTGGAATAGGTGGCCGTATCCGCGAGCGCCACTTCGATTCGGCCCGCCGACTCGCGCTGCACAAACACATTGTGCAATACGCCCTCTGGGTCGACGCGTTCGGCATAAAACACTGCGTCGCCGCCGCTGAACGAGCGGAACCGGCCTGCATCAAGTTGACCGAATTGCGCTTCTTTGAGCGCCGACTGGCGCAATAACTGCGCCTGGCTGTCCGCCTGGGGAACCTGCACGAACACCAGCCAGCCCAACCCTAGGGCAATCACGGCGGCAAAACAGAACAGCGGCGCCAGCAGCCGCGCCGGCCCGAAGCCGCAGGCCTGCAGTGCGGCCATTTCGCTGTCGTGGTACATGCGGCCCAAAGTCAGCACCACGGCCAACAAAAGACCCACCGGCACGATAACCGACAAATTCATGATCGCACCCAGCGCGATCAAATCGAACACCACGTGCCGGCCGTATTGGTTGTCCGCCGCCTGCCCGAGTACCCTGGACAACTGGTTCGACACCAGAATCGCCACCAAGACGCCGGTAACGGCGAGCCAGGTCTGCACGACTTCGCGCAGCACATACCTTTGCACTGTCCATTTCATAGCGTCGAGCTTAGAGCCTTCGCAATAATCTAGTAAACTATTTACGAAAACCCCTTGGGCGATACGATCAGACAAATACGGAGCTTGGGACATGGAATTCAAGGCTATTATCGATGCAAAGGCGCGCAATGACTCGGGCTGCGCCGTGGTGGGCGTTTACGAAGACGGCGATCTTGGGGTTGCGGCGCGCCACCTCGATGCACAATTGGGCGGGCTGATCCGCAAACTGCACGAGGATGGCGATTTCTCCGGAAAGCTCGGCGATGTCCTATTCCTGCCCTCGGCGACGGGGGCGGCGGCCGCGCGCCTGCTATTGATCGGTCTGGGGACGCGCTCGGGGTTCGGCCGCAAGCAATACCGCAAGGCCTTAAGCTCGAGCGTGCTGTCGCTGGCCAAGACCGGAGCGAGCGATGCCGTCGTGTACCTTGCACTCGAGCAGGTCGCGGATCTCGATGTGCAGTATCGCGCGCGCAATGTGGCGGAAGTCTTCTGCGCACAGCTATATAAAATTCCGGATTTAAAGACGAGCGTGAAACCCAAAGCGCCGCGCTTGTCGAGTATCGGTGTGGCGGTGGCGGATGCGCGCGCCGTTAAAGCGGCGACGGAGGGTCTGCGCATAGGCGCGGCCGTGGGCAGCGGTCTCGCTCTGTCGCGCGACCTTGCCAACCTGCCGCCCAATGTGTGTACCCCGACTTACTTGGGCCATCGGGCGCAGGCCTTGTCCAAGGACTTCCCGAGCATCAAGACCAAGGTAATGGACGAGAGCGCCATCAAGGCTCTGAAGATGGGTGCCTTCCTCGCGGTGGCGAAAGGGTCGGACCAGCCTCCCCGGCTGATTGTCTGCGAATATCGCGGCGCCAAGAAGAACGCCGCGCCGATCTGCCTGATCGGCAAGGGCATTACCTTCGATTCGGGCGGAATATCCTTGAAGGATCCGCCCGCGATGGATGAAATGAAGTTCGATATGAGCGGTGCTGCCACCGTCTTGGGCGCGATGCGCGCCATCGTCGAACTGAAACTGCCCATCAACCTGGTGGTGATCGTCGCGACTTGCGAAAATATGCCGAGCGGCGGCGCGGTAAAACCCGCCGACATCGTCACCACCATGTCCGGCCAAACCGTCGAGATACTCAACACCGACGCCGAGGGGCGGCTGATTCTCTGCGACGCCATCACCTACAGCCGTCGCTTCAAGCCCGCCGCGGTGATTGACGTGGCGACACTGACCGGTGCCTGCATCATCGCACTCGGCAACCACATCAGCGGCTTGATGAGCAACAACGAGGCGCTCGCCGATGAGCTGCAATCCGCCGGCGTCCGCGCCGACGACCGCGCCTGGCGATTGCCGATAGGCGAGGAATATGTCGATCAGCTGAAGAGCAATTTCGCCGATATCGCCAACGTGGGCGGACGAGAAGGCGGTGCCTGCACCGCGGCGTCGTTCCTTTCCAAATTCGCCAAGGACCTACAATGGGCGCACCTTGACGTCGCGGGTACCGCCTGGCTCGGCGGCGCCCAAAAAGGCAGCACCGGGCGGCCCGTACCCCTGCTGGTCGATTTTCTGATCAATCGCGTCCGGGCGACATGACCGAGCGCGTAGATTTCTATGTACTAAAAAACGCCGCCGCCAAACAGCGTTGGGTGTTTGCCTGCCGCCTGACCGAAAAAGCTTATTTAAGCGATTTGAGCGTCGTCATCGCCAACGATACGCCGGCCGATGCGCGGGCCTTGGATGATTTGCTGTGGACGTTCAGCGAACGCTCATTCATCCCGCACTCGGTCTGCCTGGATGGGCACCCTGCGGATCCCGCGGCTAAGGTCCATCTCACCGTTCCATCCGCGTCGCCACCCGCTGCCGACCTGCTGGTGAATCTGACCGCCCAGCTACCTGCCGACTGGCAACGCTACTCTCGGATCGCCGAGATCATCGACGCCGACGAGGAGCGGCGCCGCCTCGGCCGTGAACGCTTCAAGATGTACCGCGGCCTCAAGCTAACGTTGCAGACGCACCAGCTGGACGACTCGGATGAATGATCCGCGCGACATTCCCATTCTCACCGAGGCGGTGAAAGAGGCTGTGCCGGTGACCTTGTCGCTTGACGCCAAAGCCGTGCATGCCGCAATTTTGACCGAGACTCTGGAACTCGCCGACTCTCTGCTGCATCAAGCAGTCAAGGATATCGAGGCCACGTTATTCGAGCGCGTACTCGACCGCCTGCGCGCGCAGCTACCGGAATTGGTGGATCGCATTCTGCGCGAACATGCCGCCACACAGGAAATCCCGAAAGACCATGGATAAAGCCTTTTCACCCGCCGACATCGAGTCGCGAATCTACGCGAATTGGGAAGCGTCGGGATATTTCGTGCCCAGCGGCGCGGGGCTTAGCTTTTCGATCGTCATACCGCCGCCGAATGTCACCGGCACCTTGCACATGGGCCATGCTTTTCAAGACACCATCATGGATGCGCTCATTCGATACCGGCGCATGCGCGGCTTCGACACGCTGTGGCAGCCCGGAACCGATCACGCGGGCATCGCCACGCAAATGGTGGTGGAAAGGCAGTTGAACGCCACCGGACAGAGCCGCATCGATCTCGGGCGCGAGGCATTCATCGACAAGATTTGGCAATGGAAAGAACAGTCGGGCGGACAAATCGCTAATCAAATGCGCCGGCTCGGAGCTTCGGTCGATTGGCAGCGCGACCGATTCACCATGGACCCGGGTCTGTCGCAGGCGGTCACCGAAGTCTTCGTCCGTCTGTATCAGGAGGGACTGATCTATCGGGGCAAACGCCTGGTGAACTGGGACCCGGTGCTGAAGACCGCTCTCTCGGATTTGGAGGTGGCCGCCGAGGAAGAAGCCGGTAGCCTGTGGCATTTGCGCTATCCCTTGAGCGACGGCGACGGATTCCTGGTGGTCGCGACTACGCGCCCGGAGACTCTTTTGGGCGATGCGGCCGTCGCCGTGCATCCGGACGATGAACGGTATCGGCATTTAATCGGCCGCCGAGTGCGGCTTCCGCTCACCTCGCGTGAAATTCCTGTTATCGGCGACACCTACGTCGATCAGACCTTCGGCAGCGGCTGCGTCAAGATCACGCCTGCGCACGACTTCAACGACTACGAAGTAGGCGTTCGCCACAAGCTGCCCATGATCAACATCATGAACCCGGACGCGTCTCTCAGCGACGAGGTGCCGGCGCAGTACCGCGGCCTCGACCGCGCGGTCGCGCGCACCCGCATTCTCGCCGATCTAGAGTCGCTCGGTCTGGTGGACCATATTGAACCACACAAGCTGACCGTGCCCCGCGGCGATCGCAGCGGGGCCATCCTCGAACCCCTGCTCACCGACCAGTGGTTCGTCGCTATCGAGCCGCTGGCTGCACCCGCCATCCGCGCCGTCGAGGACGGCAGCATCCGCTTCGTGCCCGATCATTGGTCCACGGTGTATTACGAATGGATGCACAAGATCAAGGATTGGTGCATCAGCCGCCAGCTGTGGTGGGGACACCGCATACCGGCTTGGTACGACACCGACGGCCGCTGGTATGTCGCTCGCAACGAGGCCGAAGCCCGCGCCGCCCATGGCATAGATCCGTCGATGCCGTTGCGCCAAGACGAAGATGTGTTGGATACCTGGTTCTCCTCGGCGTTGTGGCCGTTTTCGACTCAAGGCTGGCCCGCAAAGACACCCGCGCTCGACACCTACTACCCCACCTCGGTACTGGTCACGGGCTTCGACATCATTTTTTTCTGGGTCGCCCGCATGATCATGCTGGGCCTTAAATTCACCGGAAAAGTGCCATTTCGTGAGGTGTACATCCATGGATTGATCCGCGACCACGACGGCCAGAAGATGTCCAAGTCGAAAGGCAATGTCATTGATCCTCTCGACATCGTCGATGGAATTTCTCTCGATGCCCTGCTCGCCAAGCGCACCAGCGGTTTGATGCAGCCGCAGATGAAGCCGGCCATCGAGAAAGCGACCCGCAAGCAATTTCCGCAGGGTATCCCGGCATTCGGCACGGATGCACTGCGCCTGTGCTTCGCGAAGCTCGCCACCCAGAGCCGTGATTTACGTTTCGACATGAGCAAAGTCGAAGAATATCGCAACTTCTGCAACAAGCTGTGGAACGCCGCGCGCTACGTGCTGATGAATGTCGAGAGTCAGGACTTGGCGGCGGGGCCAGCGACCTTGAGCTTGGCCGATCGATGGATTCAGGCGCGGCTTGGCGCAATGCTGGCGCGCGTCGAAGCCGGATTCGCCGAATACCGCCTCGACACCGCAGCCAATGCTCTGTACGAGTTTACGTGGCATGAGTTCTGCGATTGGTACTTAGAACTCTCGAAAGCCGTGCTGCAATCGGAGACCGCCACGGCCGCGGAGAAACGCGGCACGCGCTCCACCTTGATCAATAGTCTCGAAATATTGCTGCGCGCTCTGCATCCGCTCGCGCCCTTCATCAGCGAGGAAATCTGGCAGCGCGTGCGAGTGAGCGCGGGAGTTGTGGGCGACACCATCATGCGATGCGCTTTCCCGAGCGCGGCCGACGTCACGGCGGACCCGCATGCGGAATCGGAAATGCGCTGGGTGATCGACTTCATCGAGGGTGTGCGGCAGATCCGCGGCGAATTGGATATAGCGCCGAGCCGCAAGCTGGAAGTCCTGCTGCAAAACGCAGGCTCCAGGGATACCGAGTACTTGGGCCGCAACTTGCACTACGTGATGCGCCTCGCCGGCGTCGAAGTGCCGCGCACACTCGGGCCGGATCAATCCGCACCAATTTGCGCCGTTGCCTTCGTAGGTAGACTGGAAATATTGGTACCGATGGCCGGCCTGATCGACCCCGCCGCCGAACTTGCGCGACTGTCCAAGCAGCAGAACAAAGCCGACATCGATCTGAAGAAAATGGAGCGCAAGTTGGACAATGCCGAATTCGCCAAGAACGCGCCCGCCGAAGTAGTGGCCAAGGACCGGCAGCGGCTCTCCGAGCTGCGTTTGGAAATCACTCAACTGGCGGCTCAGATCGAAAGAGTGACGGCGCTCATGGGCCAATGAGCGCCGCACAGTCCATGATCGACGCTATTCTCGCCCAAATCAATCGGGTGATCCTGGGCAAGGATGCGCAAATTCGCCTGTGCCTGGCGTGCCTGCTGGCGCGCGGCCACTTGTTGATCGAAGACATCCCGGGGGTCGGTAAGACCACTCTGGCACATGCCATCGCCAAGACTTTGGGACTATCCTTTCAACGCGTGCAATTCACCAGCGACCTGCTGCCCGCCGACGTGCTCGGAGTGTCCATCTACGATCGCGAAACCGGCAAGTTCAGATTTCAGCGCGGACCGATTTTCGCCCAGCTGGTGCTGGCCGATGAAATCAATCGTGCCTCGCCGAAAGCTCAGAGCGCGCTGCTCGAGGCCATGGAGGAGCATCAGGTGACGCTCGACGGCCAGTCGATGCCGCTGCCCGAGCCATTCTTCGTCGTCGCCACGCAGAATCCGCAGGACCAGGTCGGCACCTTTCCCTTACCGGAGTCGCAACTGGATCGATTCTTGATGCGCGTGCATTTGGGATATCCCGCGCCCGTCGCGGAGCGCGAACTCTTGAGCGGGGTGGATCGCCGCGATTTGGTGAACTCGCTCACCACGGTCACGACTGTTGACAGCCTGCGTCGGCTGCAACAGCTCGTTCTGGACGTGCATGTGGCGCCCGCGCTTCTGGACTACGTCCAGGCGCTGGTGGCACATACTCGGCATGCGCCGGGCTTGAACGCCGGCCTATCGCCGCGAGCGGCCATCGGGCTGCTGCGCGCGGCCCGGGCCTGGGCGTTGATAGTCGGTCGCGACGCCGTGATCCCCGAGCATGTGCAAGCGGTGTTTGCCGCCGTGGTCGAGCATCGCGTGCGGCAGCGAGAAAGCGGCCCCGCTGCGCTGACTCGGCTGCTCGAGGCAGTCCCCATTCCCTGAGCGAGGCTTTGATGACTTTGCGGCAGGCGGCTATCGATAAATTACGCGCCTGGGCTGCGCGTCGGCACGGTGGCGACTCCCTGCCCATCAAGATCCACCGCCGCCGCGTCTACATCCTGCCGACGCGCTTCGGCATTATGCTGGCGCTGATACTGACCGCCATGCTGATTGCGGGACTCAACTACAACAGCAACTTAGGCTTGGCCTTCGCCTTTCTCATGGCCAGTGTCGCCCTCGTCACCATGCATCACTGCAACCGTAATTTACTCGGCCTGCAGCTGGATGTAACTCCGGAAGTGGACGCGTTTGCCGGCCGCGAGGCGAGTTTCGATTTTGTGCTGCGCAACGATTCGAAAATCGACCGCCGCGATGTTGAAATTCGCTGCATGAGCGCCGGCGCAATGCGCAGCGTGGTGGCTGGATCGAGTGAGTCTGTGGCGGTGGCCGTCCCGGTGCCGCGGCGCGGAGTTACCCGCATTGCCCAGTTCGAGCTGCGCACGCGCTATCCCTTCGGCTGGTTTCACGCCTGGACCTATGTGCAGGCGTCACTGACCGCCTACGTCGCTCCCTCGCCGCGAGGCACTCGAACACTGCCTGCCACGGCAGGCCCAGGGTCCGCCTATCGATCCGATACCCGCGGCGACGAGGACTTCGCGGGGCTGCGGGCCTACGAGCCCGGCGTGCCGCTGAAACACATGGCTTGGAAGGTGCTGGCGCGCGGCGGCGAAGCCGCGGTACGCAGTTACACGAGTTTGGCGGCGCAACCGGAATGGCTGGAATGGTCTTGCCTCGAGGGGCAGGACACCGAGACCCGCCTATCGCAACTATGCCTGTGGGTATTGGAAAGCGACGCCGCGCAGCGCGTCTTTGGCCTTAGGGTTCCCGGCAAGGAGATCCTCCCCGCGAGAGGTGCGGCGCATCGCTTTGCTTGCTTGCGAGCCTTAGCCGTCTACGGGATCGCGGAGCCGATTTGAACCCTAAAACCGTAACGTACGAACAGCTCCTGGGGATCTTCGGCTGTCTCGCACTGGCCTTGGTCGCGCATCTGGGTGCCCTTCCCGGGTGGGTGCTCATGACCGTCGCCGCCGCAGGCGGCATACGTTTGCTGCTTGCACGCCGCGGCCGCGCGGCCCCTTCTCGAGGCGTGCGGCTGGCCGTCGCGGCACTGGCCATCGTGTTGCTGTTCTTGCAATTCCGCACCTTCAATGGCTTGTCCGCCGGAACGGCGTTGCTGGCCTTGATGGCCGGATTGAAACTGCTGGAGACCGACACCCAGCGCGATATCTACGTCATCACTTTGATCATTTACTTCGTCAGCATGGCGGCGTTGCTGGAGGGCAATTCCTTTTGGCTGCTTGCCTACCTCATCGGAGTCTGTTGGCTGACGACGGCCACCTTGCTGCGCCTTACCGGCACACAGCCCATTGCGAATTGGCGGCACAGCCTGCGCTATAGTGGACGAATACTGAGCCAGGCACTGCCGCTGGCGCTGGTGTTTTGGCTGTTCTTTCCGCGCTTCGCAGGGCCGCTTTGGCATATGCCGGACGACGGACACAGCGCCGCATCGGGCCTGAGCGACAGCATGAGTCCGGGCGACATCGATCAGCTCGCCTTGTCGGATGAAGTCGCATTCCGCGTGCGCTTCGCCTCGGCCGCGCCGCCGCCGCAGGAGCTCTACTGGCGCGGACCCGTCATGCACGACTTCGACGGACGCACTTGGCGGCATGGATATCCGACGTCGCTGGCCGCGCCGCCGCTGCGAACAGAAGGTCCGGCCTACCGCTACACCGTCAGCCTGGAACCGCACCAGCACAATTGGATATTCACTCTCGATTGGCCATCCCATTCGGATTTGCCGGGCGGCATGCTCACCGGCGATTACACCCTGGTGCAGCGAGACCCGGTATCGCGCGCGATGGATGTCGATGCCACATCGTACACGCGCACGCAGTCGTCGGCGCCATTGAGCGAGCCATCGAGAAAGCGCGACACAAGACTTCCCGCTAATCGCAATCCACGTTCGCTGCAGCTTGCGCATACCCTGCGCGCCTCGCATCCAGACGATATGGACTACCTGCGCGCCGTCCTCGCCATGTTTACGCAGCAGCCCTTCTACTACACGCTGACACCGCCCAAGCTCGCGGGCAACCCCGTGGATGAATTTATTTTCGACACGCAACGCGGCTTTTGCGGCCACTATGCCTCGGCATTCGCAACTCTGATGCGCGCGGCGGGAATACCGGCGCATGTGGTCACCGGCTACCAAGGCGGAACTTTCAATAGATTCGCAGACTACTGGATTATGCGGCAAAGCGACGCACATGCCTGGGACGAAGTTTGGATCGGGGGCCGGGGCTGGATACGCATCGACCCAACCTCGGCCATCGCCCCCGAGCGCGTGGAACGCGATCTGAGCGACTCCGTAAGCGCCGATGAGCCCTTGACCAGCCGCTGGCAGCGGCGCACTCCCTGGCTCTCCGACGCGCGGCTGCGCCTCGACGCGCTGGGCCAGATATGGCGCGAGCGCATACTATTTTTCGATCAGGATTCGCAACAGAAGCTGCTGGAGTGGCTCAACATCCCCGAGCCGGACGGCCAAAAGCTCGTGATGGTGCTGGCGGCAGCCCTAGCCCTGGTGCTTTGCTGGCTCACTTGGGCCGTGCGGCGCGAAATCGATCCCTCGCGCAAGGAACCGCTGATTCGCGCCTACTCACGGCTGTGCGCCAAATTGGCGGCGGCGGGCATGCCGCGCCAGCCGCATGAAGGCGCGGAAGACTACGCGGCGCGCATCGCACAGCGCCGCCCGGACTTAGGTCCCGCCGTCACGGCGTTGTGCCGGCATTATTCCAGCTTGCGCTATGCCGCCGCTGCCGCGCGCATCGGCGTCGGTCAATTCGACGCCGCGGTGCGCTCCTTCCGTCCGCGCATCAATTCAAAGCCGAAGGCCTAAGAGGCTATGCGGCAAGATTCTCGCGGGTTTTGAGGAACTCGATCTCAGGCCAGCGTTCCTCGGTCAGCCCGAGATTTACTCGAGTGGGCGCCAGATACACGAGTTCACCGGCGTGATCGATGGCGAGATTGTCATAGGCTTTCTCGCGAAACTCGCGCAGGCGCTTCTCATCGCGGAGGCTTACCCATCGCGCAGTGGCCACATTGATGGGCTCGAACACGCACTGCACGCTGTATTCATCCTGCAGACGAAAGGCGACGACTTCGAACTGCAGTTGGCCGATGGCGCCGAGAATCAAATCATTGTTGCGCAGCGGCTTGAACAGTTGGGTGGCGCCTTCCTCGCAAAGCTGGGACAGGCCCTTCTGCAAGGCCTTCATCCGCAACGGGTCCTTCAGTACCGCGCGGCGAAACATTTCGGGCGCGAAATTCGGCACACCCGTAAAGGTGAGATCTTCGCCCTCGGTGAAGGTATCGCCGATGTTGATGGTCCCATGGTTGTGCAGACCGATGATATCGCCGGCGTAGGCCTCCTCCGCCTGGCTGCGATCGGCCGCCAAGAATGTCAGTGCGTCGGCTATGCGCACATCCTTGTCGAGGCGCACATGATGCAGGCGCATGCCACGCGCATAGCGGCCGGAACATAGGCGCATGAACGCGATTCGATCACGATGCCCGGGGTCCATATTGGCCTGAATCTTGAAGACGAAACCCGTGAGCTTGGGTTCATCTACTTGGACTTGGCGCTGCAGCGTCGGACGCGGCAGCGGGCCCGGAGAATTCGTTACGAATGCGGAGAGCAATTCCCTAACGCCGAAATTATTCACCGCGGAGCCGAAGAACACGGGGGTCTGTTTCGCGGCACGATAGCGCTGCAGATCGAACCGCGGACTGGCGCCGCGCACCAGTTCCACCTCGTCCATGAACTCCCGATATCTTGGCCCGAGGAATTCCCGCGCCTCGCCGCCGGCGATGCCGTCAATGGTCTCGTGAGTGCCGACTCGTCCCTTCTCGACCGGAACGTACACATAGATTCTATCTTCGAGCAGATGATAGACGCCGAGTAGATCGCGCCCCATGCCGATCGGCCAGGTAATCGGCGCACACTGAATTTTCAAGACGCTTTCGATTTCATCGAGCAACTCGATCGGCGCCCGGCCATCCCGATCGAGCTTGTTGACGAAGGTCATGATGGGTGTGTCGCGCAGCCGGCACACGTCCATAAGCTTGATGGTGCGTTCTTCGACACCTTTCGCGCAGTCGATGACCATCAGAGCCGAATCGACCGCCGTCAATGTGCGGTAAGTGTCCTCGGAAAAATCTTCATGACCCGGAGTGTCGAGCAAATTGACTATGCAATCGCCAAAGGGGAACTGCATTACCGAGGAAGTCACGGATATGCCGCGTTGTTGCTCCAAGCGCATCCAGTCGGAAGTCGCGTGGCGGGTTGCCTTGCGGCCCTTGACGGTTCCCGCCATCTGAATGGCGCCGCCGAACAGCAACAGCTTCTCGGTCAGGGTGGTCTTTCCTGCATCGGGGTGCGAGATAATGGCAAAAGTGCGTCTTTTGCCGACTTCCTCGGCTAGTGGGCCGCTCGACATGTGTGTACCTGCTCAATGTGATCTTGCCCTCAGGCATGTGCAGGGCAGCCGAATATTATAGGGGGTCGGTAAGCGGGATGCGAGGCTGCGGCAGCGCTACACTTATTTCAAATCCGGCAATAACACTCGGCGCAGCACCGCGGCGTCCTCGCGGCCGACGGTTGCCTGGTAGTACCCGCGCCGCACGCCCACCTGCTCGAACCCCATGGAATTGTAGAGATGGGCGGCCGCCCTGTTCGACGGTCTGACCTCCAGAAACGCTTCGTACATCTCAGAGGCGCGCGCTCGGTCGAGAAGATACTCAAGCACTCTGCGGGCAAGGCCGCGACCTCGATATTCATCCGCTATACACACGTTCAGGATATGCGCCTCTCCCGCACCCACGGACATGATGCCGTAGCCGGCCATGTCGCCGCCGACGTCGACCACGCGGCATACATAGCCGACCCGCAGGCAATCGCGAAAAATCCCCTCGCTCCAGGGAAACTGGTAGGCGGCTCGTTCGACGGCAACGACCACGGGTACGTCGAGATCGTGCATGGGCCTGATCGCGACCGCGGCCAACTCGACTTCTTGTTTGACGCTAGACACGCGCACATACCTCGCGGGCGAATTTCAAATCCTCCCAAGCTTTGCGCTTGTCGGTGGGGGTGCGCAGTAGATACGCCGGGTGATAGGTCACGACCAAGGGTACCTGGGAGAGCCCGAAGCGGTGCACTTGCTGCCGCAGCCTGCCCAGGGTGAGGTCCGTACGCAGCAAGTTCTGCGCGGCAATTCGTCCCACGGCCAGCATGACTTTCGGCTTCAACAGTGTGATCTGTTGTTCAAGGAAGGGCAGGCACTCGGCGGCTTCGCTCAAGCTGGGGTCGCGATTGCCGGGCGGCCGGCATTTTAAGACATTGGCGATGTACACCTGGTCGCGCGCCAAGCCGATGGCGTGCAGCATTGAATTCAGGAGTTGACCGGCCCGGCCCACAAAGGGCTCGCCTCGGGCGTCCTCCTCGGCGCCCGGCGCTTCGCCGACAATGAGCCATTGCGCCGTTTGGCTGCCCACGCCAAAGACAGTTTGGGTACGTGTGTTGCACAAGGTGCAACGCGTGCATGCGGCCACTCGCGCCCGAAGCTTGGGCCAATCGACACCGGCCTCACGGGCCCCTAAGGCATCAGGCGGCGCACCGCCATCGCCCGCTGCAACCGGCACCGATTTACCGCGTGCGACCCAGGCATCAAGCCCGAGGGCGGCGAGGTATTCCTGGCGCAGCGCCGGGTTCATAGCTGCGGCGCGCCGCGCGCACGCCGGCGCAATTTGCGATAGGACCACACCGTCGGTGCCGACAGGGCGTAGCAGCCAAACAGCAACAGCAGCGTGATCGCCGGGTACAAGAAAATGAATACGAAGGCCAGCGGCACCAAGACGATGTACGTGAAACGCACCTTCGCCCCGGGGTTGACTTGCTTGAAGCTGTTGAAGGCAAAGCGGCTGATCATCAGCGCACCCGCAATGGCGGTCACCAGAAACGCCAATATCAAGCCGGGCAACCCGATATTCGTCTGATCACTGGCAAGCCATACCAGGGCCGCGACGACGGCGGCGGCCGAGGGGCTGGGCAGTCCCTCGAAGTAATGCTTATCCTGGGTCGCCGACCTTGAATTGAAGCGCGCCAGCCGTAACGCCGCTGCCGCCGCGTAGAAAAAGCACACCAGCCAGCCCAGCCTGCGCCACAGCGGCCCATACTCGGCAATGCGCGCCACACCCCACTGGTAAGTGACGATGGCCGGGGCTACACCGAACGACACCATGTCCGAGAGGCTGTCGTATTCCTTGCCGAAGGTGCTTTCGGTGTGAGTCCAGCGCGCCACTCGTCCGTCCAACCCGTCGAAGAACATGGCGACGAACACCGCGGCCCCGGCGAGCTCGAATTTCAAGTCGATGGCCGCCACAACCGCGTAAAAGCCGGCGAACAATGCCCCCGTAGTGAGCAGGTTCGGCAGCCAGTACACTCCCCGCGGCCGCGCTGTTGAATCGTCGTCGTCACTCATGAGCCGCCATAATACCAGGGGGGCTGATGTAAGATATGTGGCTATGCGCTTATCCCAAAACCCGATTTCGACCCTCAAAGAGGTACCCGCCGACGCGGAAGTCGTCAGCCACCGGCTGATGTTGCGTACCGGCATGATCCGCCGTCTCGCGGCGGGGCTGTACGTTTGGCTGCCGCTCGGCCTGCGCACCCTGCGCAAAGTGGAACGAATCGTGCGCGAGGAGATGGACCGGGCAGGCGCTCTGGAACTGTCTATGCCCACCGTCCAGCCCGCGGAATTGTGGAAGGAATCGGGTCGCTGGGGTAAGTACGGTCCGGAATTACTGCGATTCAAGGATCGCCACGACCGCGAATTCTGCTACGGGCCGACCCACGAAGAAGTCATCACCGACATCGCCAGGCGCGAATTACGCAGCTACAAGCAATTGCCGGTCAATTTCTATCAGATCCAAATCAAGTTCCGCGATGAAATTCGCCCGCGCTTCGGCGTTATGCGAGCCCGCGAGTTCTTGATGAAGGATGCCTACTCTTTTCATACGGACGAAGCCAGCCTCGCCCAAGGCTATCGCCTCATGTACGAGGCCTACACGCGTATTTTTACGCGCATCGGCCTGAAATTTCGTGCCGTGCAGGCAGACGGCGGCAGCATCGGCGGTAATGCCACCCAGGAATTCCACGTTCTGGCCGACTCGGGCGAGGACGCCATTGTTTTTTCGAATGCCGACGACTACGCCGCTAATCTCGAAATGGCCGCCACCCTGGCACCCACCGCGCCGCGCCCTACGGCTGAGGAACCGCTCACCAAGATACCCACGCCGAACGCACGCACCATCGCGGAGCTCAGCGCCCAATTGGGTGTTGACCCAGTGCGCTGCCTCAAAACCCTGTTGGTGGATGGCAGCGACGGCGACGTGGTTGCCTTGGTGGTGCGCGGTGATCACGAATTGAATGCCGTGAAATCGCAGAAATTACCCGGGGTTGCCAGTCCCTTGCGGATGGCGAGCGCCGACCGGGTGCGCAAGGCTACGGGAGTCGAGCCCGGCTTCATCGGCCCCATCGGCTTTGCCGGCAAGATCTATGTCGATTATGCCGCGGCTCACCTGGCCGACTTCGTTTGCGGCGCAAACGAAAAGGACATGCACTTCCGCGGCGTGAATTGGGGACGCGACTTGCAGGATCCGCAAACCGCCGATATCCGCAATGCGCAACGCGGCGACCCCAGCCCGTCCGGCCGCGGCACTCTGGAGATCGCCCGCGGTATCGAGGTCGGCCACATTTTTCAACTGGGACAGCTGTACAGCGCGGCTATGAATGCCAGTGTGCTGGATGAACACGGCAAGGCGGTGACGATGTTCATGGGCTGTTACGGAATTGGGGTGACGCGGGTGGTTGCCGCGGCCATCGAACAGAATCACGATGCAAACGGCATTCTCTGGCCGGAGGCCATCGCACCCTTTCAAGTCGCCCTGGTTCCCATCAATTACCAAAAGTCGGCGCTTGTACAAGAAACAGCCGATTCATTATATCGGCAGTTCAACGACGCCGGCATCGATGTATTGCTGGACGACCGGGACGCCCGTCCCGGGGTCAAATTCGCCGATTCCGAACTGATGGGAATTCCTCATCGGATCGTGATCGGGGAGCGCGGCCTCGCCGCCGGGAATCTCGAATATCGTCATCGCAGCGAGAGCGAATCGACGGAAATCCCCACGGCGGATCCGGTAGGCTATATTCGACATAAGTTAAATGCCTGAGGAAACCGATGCGGCGGCCGGTGCGCGCCATACTCGCCTGCGCTTTCGTGGCCCTGGCATGCTGCTGTGCCTTGGCTGGCGCCGCCCATGCGGATCAGCAGCGCGACCCGGAGCTGAAGGCCTTACTGCAAAAGATCATCGGCAGTTCCGATTGCTTCGCTGATAAATTCGAATCCGAAGTCTGGTACAAAACCATGGAGCCGCGGCTCGCTCGTCTCGTACCTAGCCACGAGGCACGGGTCGAGATCCTGAATCATGTGTACTGCGAGGCAAAGCGCGATCCGTCGCTGCAACTGCCGCCTGACTTGGTGCTGGCGTTGATCGAGGTGGAAAGCCGTTTTGATCGCTGGGCGGTATCACCCGCGGGCGCCGTGGGCCTAATGCAGGTGATGCCGTTCTGGCCGCACGAACTGGGCGTGCAGAATCAACTGGTTCGGGTTGCACCCAACATTCGGATCGGCTGTGAGATTCTGCGCTACTACCTGCGCGCCGAGAACCGCAACTGGTCACGCGCTTTGGCGAGGTACAACGGCAGTGTGGGCCGCAATACCTACCCGGCCCTGGTCATGCAGCGCTGGCAGCGCGCCTGGCGATTCTAGGCAAGCCTTTTCCGCAAACGCCATCAATCAAGAAATTGCAAACCCCTCCGGAAAGGGCCCAGCGTCATCCGGTTGCGTCTCCCGCACTTCATCCACCCGTGCCTGAACGGGTCCGTGCTGCAGCCACACCCGCAGCTCTTCAACCGCAGCCGGCCCGCCTTGGGCCAGGATCTCGACGGAGCCGTCTGTTAAATTGCGTGCCAACCCCCGAATGCTCAGCCTGTTGGCCTCGAGTTGAGTGCTGTGCCGAAAATACACGCCCTGCACTTTCCCAAAGACGAGAAAACGGCGAATACTTAGGTCCATTTCCCCGCCTCAGTGCGGCAGGGTCGCCGGCGCCTCTGGGTGCTGCACATTCGCGTTGGCGAGCGCGGCGGCGGCGTGGCGCTTGGCTTCCATCGCCGCCAAGCGGGCGCGTGTGAATTCCTGAGCTTGCAGGTGCGTTTCTGCTCGCCCAATGGCCGCCTGGGCCGCGGAGAAATCCGCCGATGTCGCAGAGGTCGCGCCCGCCGCCCCGGCCGCAGCAATAGCCTGCCGCGCGTCGCTCATTTCCTGCACGGGGGCGCCAGCGCATCCGACTAGGCAGGCAACACCGACAAATACAGCGAGTAATCGCAACATAGGGTTTCTCGACACTAGCAACAGCCGCATGAACCGTCAAACCACCCGCCGTTATACAATGCGCGGCCAGTCGCAGTGAATCCGTTGCGCCGGCGCTGCATATGCGCAATTCCCAAGGTATTTCCCGGAAGACTGCCGATGAACGAAATTTTGGTTCTGTATTATTCACGCCAAGGCAGCACCGCCGCCATCGCTCGACAAATCTGCCGCGGCGTCGAAGCCGTCTCCGGTATGCAGGCCAGGCTGCGCACGGTGGCGCCGGTGGCCGCCACCACCGAGCGGCTTGATCCAGCGGTGCCCAACGATGGGCCTCCCTATGCCACTCACGAGGATTTGGTGCAATGCTGCGGGCTCGTTCTGGGCAGCCCGACGCGTTTCGGCAATATGGCCGCACCACTGAAATTCTTCCTGGACGGCACCAGCGCACTGTGGCTTTCAGGCGCCTTGGTGGGGAAACCGGCCGCCGTGTTCACTTCCACTCAAACCCTGCACGGAGGCCAAGAATCGACGTTGCTGTCCATGATGCTGCCTCTCCTGCACCATGGCATGTACTTGGTCGGTCTGCCGTACACCGAACGCGGCTTGACCGATACGCGCAGCGGCGGCACCCCTTATGGCGCCAGTCATGTGGCCGCCATCAGCGGCCATGGCGAGCTATCGGAAATGGAGCGCGAGCTGGCGTTCGCGCTGGGCCGGCGCGTCGCGGTGCTCGCCGATAAACTGCAGAGCCGCGCGTGAATCTGCAACCCGCCGCGCGTTCCCTCACCATTTGGCTTTGGGTTGCTGTCGTCTTGACGCTGCCCGCGTGGATCACCGCTGGGTATCCGTGGCCTATTTGCGTCCTCGCGGCTCTGCCCTTGCTGGCGCCGCTCGGCGGCCTGTGGCGCGGCCGCCGCCATACCTACGCCTGGGCCACCTTATTCGCCATCCCCTATCTCGCATTCGCCTTGACGGAATTGTTGGTCAACCCAGCCGCGCGCTGGGTGGCTGCAGCAACCTTGCTGCTGGTATTCGCTTGGTTCTGCACTATGATTTTGTTCCTGCGTGCTTCTCGAGCGCATCGCGAATGAAAGGAATGGTCAGTCGGCGCTGAGCAACCAACGATGCCTCATCGAGTTGGTCGAGGATTTCGAACAGGGAGCGCAGATCCCGCGGCATGCGCTTCAATAAGTACTCGGACGTCTCGTAAGGCAGTTGCAGGCCCCGTTGCACCGCGCGCAGCCGCAGCGCCTCGATGCGGCCCTCGTCGTCGAGCTCGCGCAATTGATACACGATGCAGGCGGCGGCCCGCGACCGCCAGTCCTCCAGGCGCCATTCGGGTCGAAGCGGCGGCGCGGCGGCGGCGAATATCAACCGCGTACGCAATTCGGCCGCCTCGTTGAATAGGCGGAACAGCGCTCGCTCCCATGCCGCATCTCCGGCCACGGCGTCGACATCGTCGGCGCACAGCACCTGCATGCGCTCAAATCCCGCCAGCGCCTCAGGCGGCAGCGCGAGCGCGCGGGCCAGTGGAAAATACGCAGCCGCTTCTCCCGCGGCTGCGCACACGGCCTGCAGCAAATGCGTCTTGCCCGTGCCTTTCGTGCCCCAAAGCCATAGCGGCGCCGCATTCGGTGCGCGCAGTGCCGCGACGACTTCACTGTTGGGCCCGGGCCAAAAACTCTCGAACACCGCGTCCGCTCGCAATCGGACCCCAAGGGCAAGCTGCTTCACGGTCGCCGGTCGCCGGCGCGCGCCGGCGCCCGCGGCCGGGCCAGGCCCAAAGCCCGCCGGCCGTATATCAGAACGTAATCGATGCCGCTGACCGCCACGGTGACGAACACTAAGGCGCCGAGCACCATGACCAGTGGCGCCGGCGGCACCGAGAACTGCACCCGGCCGACCACCGCCATGATGAATACCGCCTGGCATAGCGTATTGAGCTTGCTAACGAGGGACGGACGTATGCTGAGCGGCCCTAACGAATACCGGTAAATCAGCGCACCGAGCACGATGATCACATCCCGCGCCACCGCCGCCGCCACGAGCCACAGCGGCACGAGGTTCAAGAACGCCAGTGTGACGAATACCGTTGCCAGCAACAATTTGTCCGCCGCCGGATCGAGCACCGCACCGAGTTCGCTGCGCCAGCCATAGCGCTTGGCGAGAAAGCCGTCGGCGGCATCCGACAGCGCCGCGATACCGAACAAGGCAGTGGCGATGCGCCATTGATGATGCGCCAGAGCCACGGCAATGGGCGCGACGAGCAGAATTCTGATCGTGCTGATGACGTTCGGAATTTGACGCAAAGACGCGGGCACGCGATTAACGTCGAAGTTGAAAGCGCAGCATCCCAGTGTCGCCTGCGGCAATCGACTGCAAGCGCCCATTCAAGGAAAGCGTACGCTGCAGCGATTCGGCACCGCCGCGCACCCCCAGGCGAAATCTAATCGTATCGCCGGTCAAGGCGACTACGCTCACATGCGAAATAAATGTCAGCGACTCGAGATAGGTTTGCACAGTCGCATACTCGCGAAGATCGCCCACTCCGGTCACCTCGATGTCGATCGGCACGAGATTACCGCTGGCGGCGAATAGCCCCGCGTATAAATCTGCCGTGCGATTCACGCCCTCCAAAGCGCCCGAGAATTCGCTGCTGCGATCCTGAAATAGATGCGTCCAACGCACGTTGGCGCTCATCGCGGTGCCGCTGGCCCTGCCGACGAGTATCCCCTCTCCGCCCAAGCGTCGCCCGATGTCGGCCAGAGTGGACGGCGAGGCGCCGCTTACCCCGGCATAGTCCAGGTGATTTCTTTGTACGTCGGCGACGCTCGGCCAGAGCAAAGGCAGGCCGCGCAGGGCTGCGGACGCGTCAATCGCTGCTTTCAATTCCGTCGTATCGTCGGCGGTAATAACGCTGCCCGACGCGGGACCCGTTTGGGCGGTCAGCCAAACGAAGGTCGCGGGCCGTTCATGGCCCCAAAGGGGCTGGCCGTTCTGCGTAAGCCAGCGTTCGATGGCCGGTCCATCGAAGGACACCCACTCTTGACTATCCGCTGCCCCCCGGTATTGCTGTACGTAACGGCGCGCATTGCCGACCAGCGGCGCCAGGGCGGGGTCATCCTCGGCCGAACGACGACCGGTAACCCGGACCAGAACGATCTTCATTGCGGCTTGGAATGCTGCGGCCTGCGCCGCCTCGGTGCGGTCGGCCACGCTCACCATAGCCTGGTACAGTTGCGCACGGGTCAGCGCGAATGCCATATTCCCCGGGCACAGTACGGCCATGCTCAAGCACAAAAACACTACCGGACGCAAATTTCGCAGAGAAAGGACGCTGATGTACTGTGACATGGTGTTATCGCGGAAGCCGATGGTCGCCTGATGTAAAATACCACAGCTGGCCGGCTTGCCGCGTCGGGCAGGCCGATCGCCTTACACCATAAAGGACCCGAATGACTGAGCGAGCCCCGGTAACCTATCGCGAGGCTGGAGTCGATATCGACGCCGGTGAGGAACTCGTCGAACGAATCAAACCCCATGTGAGGCGTTCCATGCGCCGCGAGGTTTTAGGGGGCATAGGTGGCTTCGGTGCCCTGGTGGAAGTGCCGCTGGATCGCTATCGCAAGCCTGTGCTCGTATCGGGAACAGACGGGGTTGGCACTAAGCTGCGACTTGCCATCGACACCGCGCGCCATGACACGGTTGGCATCGACTTGGTAGCCATGTGCGTCAACGACGTGGTGGTCCAGGGCGCCGAGCCGCTATTTTTTCTCGACTACTTCGCAACCGGCAAACTGGACGTCGGTGTGGGCGAACGTCTCATCGCCGGCATCGTCGAAGGCTGCGTGCAAGCCGGCTGCGCGCTGGTAGGCGGCGAAACAGCCGAAATGCCGGGCATGTATCACGGCGAGGACTATGATTTGGCGGGGTTCTGCGTCGGCATCGTGGAAAAGGATGCCATCATCGAAGGCTCAGCCACGCGCGACGGTGACGTCGTACTGGGGCTGCCCTCCTCGGGGCCCCATTCCAACGGCTTCTCGTTGATTCGAAAAATCCTGCAGGTCAGCGGCGCCGACCTTAAGACCGTGATTGACGGCGTCAGTCTTGTCGATCGCCTCATGGCGCCGACGCGCATCTACGTGAAGCCCCTGCTCAAGCTGATCGCGCAGCTGCCGGTGCAAGGCCTGTCGCACATTACGGGCGGCGGCCTCGTGGAGAACATTCCGCGCGTGTTGCCGGATGGTTTGGAAGTCGTTCTGGAACGCAAATCCTGGCGGCGCGAAGCGGTGTTCGACTGGCTGCAGCGCCAGGGCCAGGTTGCCGATGCGGAAATGTATCGGGTTTTCAATTGCGGCATCGGCATGACGGTTCACTTACGCAAGGACGATGCGGATCGCGCCATCGCCATCCTGGCCGCCCTGGGTCAGGAGGCGCTGGTCATCGGCGAAGTGCGCGCGGGCACGCGCGGTGTCGTCATCGCTTGACTAGCGAGCGACCGCGACAGCCTATCGTCATCCTAATATCGGGACGCGGCGGTAATATGCGCACCCTCATCGAACGCAGCCACGACCTAGATGCTGCCTATAACGTAACTCAAGTGTTTTCGGACCAGCCCGATGCAGCCGGTCTCGAGCTGGCCCGCGCTCTCGATGTGCCGGCGCAAGCGCTGACCGCCGCCAAGTCGGCGAATCGCGCCGCCTACGATCGCAGCCTGGCTACCGCCATCGAATATTGCTCACCGTCGTTGATTGTGTTGGCCGGGTTCATGCGCATCTTGTCCGCGCAATTCGTGACGAAGTTTGCCGGCAGAATATTGAACATCCACCCCTCGTTACTGCCGAAATTTCCGGGCCTGCATACGCATCGGCGCGCTCTGCAGGCGCACGAAGCTCAGCATGGCGCGACGGTACACTTCGTGACCGAGCAACTCGACGGCGGTCCGCCGATCATTCAGGCACGCATTGCCGTGACGGCGGACGATGATGTGGCGAGTTTGGCGGCGCGCGTACAAGTCCAGGAGCACCGCATCTATCCGCTCGCGGTCCGCTGGTATTGCGAGGGTCGGCTGCGGTACGACCAGGGTTCTGCATGGCTGGACGGGCGTGAATTGCACGAGCCCGTGCAGTTCGCGGGCGCGGAGTGATAGGAGGTTCCCCATGCGCCTAGGAGGAGTCACCGCGCTGTCGCTGGCGATAATGGCCGCTCACGCGGCCGGGGCCCAGACGCCCGCCGCCGATGCGGGCATCGCGCCGTTTTCCGCCCGCTACCTGGCAGACTGGAAGACCATCAATGTGGGAACCAGCGACCTGGAGCTCAAGCCGGACGCGGAACCTGGGCACTATGTGTACACGTGGACTATCACCGCCCGCGGCGTCTTCCGGCTGTATCGAGCCGAGGTCACCCAAAAAAGCTGGCTCAGCATCAATGCCGATCACGTTCGCCCGGAGAAATATCGCGCCGACGACGGTTCATCCAGCGTAAATCTGGATTTCGACTGGAAGACCCGCCGAGCCCGCGGCATCTCGGAAAAGAGGCCGGTGGACTTGAGTCTTACGGACGGGACTCAGGACGTGATGTCGATCCAGGTCGAAGTGATGCTCGATCTGAAGAACGGCAATTTGCCTAAAACCTTCCAGATTCTCGACAAGGACGAATTGAAGGAATTCATTTATACCCAGGAAGGCACCGCCAGAATCCGAACCGACCTGGGAGAACTCGACACCGTCATTGTCGCCAGCCAGCGCACCGGCAACAGCCGCATCCTGCGCATGTGGTTTGCACCCTCCCTAGGATTCGTCCCGGTGCAGGCTGAACGCAGCCGCGACGGCAAATTGGAATTCGCCATGCGGATCAAAAGCCTAAAGCGCTAGAACGGGTAACTGTTAGCTTCAGCCGGTGAATCGGCTCTGGGTGGCGCCCCCTGCCTACTTACCCCTTCTGGGCACTTCAAGCGACGAACGGACCTCAATAAGCGAACGACCTCAAGTTTTAGGCAGCGTGACACCACGCTGGCCTTGGTACTTTCCTCCGCGGTCCCGGTACGAGGTTTCGCAAATCTCGTCGGATTCGAAGAACAGCATTTGCGCCACGCCCTCGTTGGCGTAGATCTTCGCCGGCAGCGGAGTGGTATTGGAAAACTCCAGGGTCACGTGCCCTTCCCATTCCGGTTCCAAGGGGGTGACATTGACGATGATGCCGCAACGCGCATAGGTCGATTTTCCCAGGCACACGGTCAAGACACTGCGCGGAATGCGAAAGAATTCCACGGTGCTCGCCAGCGCAAAGGAATTCGGCGGAATGATGCAGACCGGTCCTTTGAAATCCACGAAGGATTTTTCGTCGAAACACTTCGGATCGACGATCGTGGAGTTGATGTTCGTAAAGATCTTGAATTCATCGGCACAACGCACGTCGTAGCCATAGCTCGAAGTGCCGTAGGACACAATTTTGTGGCCGTCCGACATGCGCACTTGTTGGGGCGAGAAGGGGTCGATCATGCTCTGTGCCGCAGCCATGCGCCGAATCCAACGATCGCTTTTGATGCTCATTAGGTCGCTTCTACCGTGATCTTGGGGAATGCCCGGCTGTAGTCTTTGTTCAAGGTCGCCAACCGCGCTGCGGTGCGGCGCGCCATCCTCAGGTATGCCTGCGCGCGCGCGCTGCCGGGCTCGCTCACCACCGTCGGAGAACCGCCGTCAGCATCCTCGCGAATACGTATATCCAGGGGCAACTCACCCAGCAATTGCACGCCGTATTGCGTTGCCATACGCGCTCCGCCGCCGCTGCCGAACACGTGTTCGACGTGACCGCAGTGACTGCACACGTGCATGCTCATGTTCTCCACTACACCGAGCACTCGAACCTCGACCTTTTCGAACATCTTGAGACCCTTGCGCGCATCCAGCAGGGCAATGTCCTGGGGCGTAGTGACGATGACGGCTCCGCTTACAGGAACGCGCTGCGCCAGGGTGAGCTGTATGTCGCCGGTGCCGGGCGGCATATCGACGACCAGATAGTCCAGTTCGCCCCAATTCGTGTCGCCCAGTAGCTGGGTCAGAGCCTGGGTCACCATCGGTCCCCGCCAGGCCATGGGTTGCTCCTGATCGATCATGAAACCGATGGACATCACCTCGACACCGTGCGCGAGCAAGGGGGTCAAGTGCTTGCCATCCGCGCTCACCGGCTTGGCACCGGCCAGACCCATCATCAGAGGCTGGCTCGGGCCGTAGATATCGGCATCCAACAGGCCGACTTTGGCGCCTTGGGCCGTCCAGGCCAGCGCCAGATTCGCCGCCGTCGTAGATTTGCCTACCCCACCCTTGCCCGAGGCCACCGCGACGATGTTCTTCACGTTCGCCAGTGGCTTGAGCGTGCGCTGTACCGCATGCGCCGTAATTTGCGACCGCAGCTTCAACTCCAGCTGAGTCTGCCCCAGCAGCGGCTGCAGGTGCTCCTGCAACGCGACCTTGAGCTCGGCAACATAATCCGCGCAGGGAAAGCCCAACACGAGATCGACGTGCAGCACTCCGTTTTGGGATATCACGGACACCACGGCCTTGGCCTGCGCCAGAGTCTGGCCGAGGTAGGGGTCTACATAGGTGTTTAGTTTTTCGCGGATTGCAGTGTCCGCGGCGGCAGATTGGTTCATATAAGGCGCTGATTGTACCGCAGGCGGACAAGGGCGTGCGGTGTGGCATAATTCGACGTTGAGGGTCGAGACTGCGGTGAACCCCGCATGCGGTAAGAGTGCGGCTTCCCGAGGGATGTGCAAAGAAGGCACCGAATGAGTTTATTCGCTAACTATCGTGCCGATCGGCTTATTGCCGAGGTTAAAACCAGCGGCAACCCAGGCAGCCCCCTGGCGCAAAAGGCTTTGGAAAAACTGGTGGCGCTCGGGCCGAGCGCCATTGAGCCCATCGTTGACGCCCTGACGACGGCGGAAAAGCGTGAAACCGTGGCTTACGTTGAGGTTCTATCGCGCCTGATCGACGCCAAAACTCTGCCCCAATTGTTCAAGGCCATGGCGGAGGCCAATGGCCGGGCGATGTCCGGGATCGCCTGGGCGCTGTCGTCGAGCAAGAGCTATCCGGCGGGTGCGCTGCTCGAGGCTTTGGCCAAGCCAGCCATGCCCAAGCAAGTCATTCTGGACGTGATTGCCGCGCAAAAGTCGCGCTTCACGGTACGTGAACTGCTTAACGCGGCCTACGCCCAGGAACCCAACGAAAGAGCCGGATTGTTCAAGATCATCGCTGAAATCGCCGATGCGTCCTCCGTGGACGATTTGATCGCGAGGATCGAGGGCAAGGACCCCGTCGCTCGGCTGCACATCATCAATGTGCTGGCGCGCTTCAACATGCCCAAAGTTCAACAAGCCGTGCAAAAGCAGCTCAAGGACAACAGCAAATTCATTCGCTCTGCCGCCCTCTCGGCGCTCGCCCGCATGGACGGGCCGGTCGACCTGGCAGCCCTATGTGGGATGCTGCGCGATCCGGAAATCGAGGTGCAGAACAAGGCGGTCGATGTGATCGTCCACGCCAATGATCCCGATACGATCAAGTATCTGGTCGACGTGCTCAAGGACGAGAACGAATACGCCCGGCGCGCGGCCGTCGAGGTGCTGAATGCCGTCGGCACGTCAAAATCGGTCAAGTACCTGCTGGAGGTGATCGCCGACAGCGATTGGTGGGTGCGCACACGCGCCGCCGACGCCCTCGGCAAAATCGGCGGTCCTCGCGTCGTCGATGCCGTGCTCGCCCTGGTCAAGGACGACAATCAGGACATTCGCCGGGCGGCCATCGAGATTCTCAATCAAACCAAGGACGAGCGCGCGGTGGCGCAGTTGATCGAAGCCACCAAGGACCCCGACTGGTGGGTGAGCGAACGCGCCGTGGATGCGCTCGCCGAAATCGGCAGCAGCAAGTCCCTGCCCCGCTTCATGGAAATGCTCGGAGCCGGCGAACCGAAGTCGTTGCCCACCGTGATTCGCGCCATCGGCAAGATCGGCGATCAAAAATGTATAGAACAACTGCTGCCGATGCTGCAGCGATCGGAAAACGAGATCAAATCGGAGGCAATCGCAGCGCTCGCCAAACTCGCCGACGAGCGGCGCGCCGACACCATTCGAGTACGGCTCCAGGCGATCGCAAGCAGCGGCGATGCGACCATCAGCCAAGCCGTCGCGCGCGCCATCACAGAATTGGACAACCGATTCTCCACGCAGCAAATCGCCGCCAACCAACGCGCGGAGAAGATGCAGGAACCGGCCAAGACCCTGCTCATCGACAATCAAGATCTCGCCAAAGTCGTTCAGGACCACGAGATCCAGGCGAACAAGCTGGATATAGCGACGCTGAAGTCCGGCGATATCATCGAGGGCCGCTACAAGTTCATCGAAAAAATCGGCAAGGGTGCATTCGGCACAGTATTGCTGATGGAAGACACAGTGGTCGAAGAGCGGCTGATCTTGAAATTCTTGAACCCCAATGTTTCGGCGGATGAAGAGATGATGAAGCGCTTCGTGCATGAATTGCGCTACAGCCGCAAGATCACGCATAAGAACGTCATCCGAATCTACGATTTCTTGTACATCCGTGGCAATTACGCCATCTCGATGGAGTACTTCCCCTCCCACACTCTGGGCGGCGAAATCGTCAACGAAAAGCCCGTCGTGCTCAAGCGTGCCATCAAATTCGGCATCGACATCGCCACGGGCATGGCGGTCGCGCACCAGGCCGGCATCGTGCATCGCGACTTGAAACCAGCGAATATCCTGATCGACAGCGAGGGTCTGCTCAAGATCGTAGACTTCGGTGTCGCCGCCGCGCAGACCCAGGGTGATACCCAGCTCACCAAGACCGGCTATGTCATCGGGTCTCCCAAGTACATGGCTCCGGAGCAGATTCTGGGAAAGAAGGTGGACGAACGGGCCGACATCTATAGTTTGGGCGTCATTCTGTACGAGATGCTCAGTGGCGTGCCGCCCTACTCGCGCGGCGACCATATGTCGGTCATGTACCAACATGTACAGGGCAAGGCTCGTCCGCCCATCGATATCAACAAGGAACTACCTTTGGAATTGAACAATTTGATCATGAAATGCATGTCGTTGGACAAGGCCAAGCGCTCGCAGAGCATGGACGAATTGCGCCTGTCGCTCGAAAAATTCCTATGAGGGCTAGGGACGTCTTTTTTGACTCATTCCGGGCCGAAACGCTCGAAAATCCAATCGCTTACGGGTAGCCTTACGCGCAATGGCAAGAATCGACGCATTCCTCAAGTTAGGCGTGGCCCAGGGTTGCTCGGACCTGCATTTGGCCGTCGGCGTGCCGCCCATGTTGCGCATGCACGGGGATTTGATGCCCATCAAATTTCGCGAGCTGGGCGAGGCAGAACTCGAAGGCTATATCACCGAGGTGCTGACCCAGAACCAGCTGAAACATTTGCGCGAAGGCAATGACATCGATTTCTCGTATGTGTCGACTGAAGGCGGCCGCTTCCGGGTCAATGTGTTTCGCAAGGAGACCGGCATCGGCGCCGCCTTTCGTTCCATTCCCACGCAGATGCCGACCATAGAGCAGCTCGGGCTACCGCCCATCGTGCGCAAGCTCTGTGACTTCCACCAAGGAATGATTTTGGTCACCGGTTCTACCGGCACCGGCAAGTCGACCACACTGGCGTCGATGATCGATCATCTGAATTCGACGCGCTCGCTCAACATCATCAGCTTGGAAGACCCCATCGAGTTCGTTCACCGCAGCAAGACCAGCCAGGTCATCCAACGCGAGCTGGGCACGCACCTACCGTCCTTCGCCGAAGGCGTACGCGCGGCCATGCGCGAAGATCCGGACGTCATCCTGGTCGGCGAATTGCGCGACGCCGAAACCATTTCCATGGCGATGACGGCGGCCGAAACCGGGCATCTGGTCCTCGGCACCCTGCACACGACCAGCGCCACCAAAACCATCGATCGCATCATCGATGCGCTACCCACCGAAGAGCGCGAACAGACCAAGAGTTTTCTATCCCAAAGCCTGATCGCGGTGATCACCCAGATTCTGGTCAAGAGTCCCGACCAGCGTGCGCGGCGCGCCATTTGCGAAGTCATGGTGCTGACCAAAGCCATCGGCAAGCTCATCATGACCGACCAATCCCACCAGATTCCGAGCCAGCTGCAAATGGGCAAGGAATACGGCATGCAATTGATGGATCAAGCACTTCTCGCGGCCATCACTGCCAAGGAAGTCGATCCCGAGCATGCCTACTCGTATGCTTCCGACAAACGCCAGTTCCAACGTTTTGTCTCCGATATGTCGGGGGCGCCTCCCATCGAGCCCGCGTCCGTCCCCGTGAAACCGTAGAGAACGTCGTGGCAGTCATCGACAGTTTTTTGAATCAAGTGTTGGAGCGCAATGGGTCGGACCTGCACTTTTTAGCCGGCGATCCGCCGCGCGTCAGGCAGTACGGCGAGCTAAAGGCATTGAGTCCCGAGCCGCTCGCGGCCGAGATGGTCAAGACGACTCTGTACGAAATCATGCCGAAATTGTCGGTAGAACGTTTCGAAGCCAAAGACGGCACGGACTTCGCCTACAGCATGCCGGGAATTGCCCGGTTCCGCGTCAACGTGATGCGCCAACTGAACGGCATGGGCGCGGTGTTCCGCGCGATTCCCTCCAAGGCACATACGGCGGCGGAGCTCAAATTGCCGGAGGCCGTGATGAACCTGTGCAAGATCAACAGCGGCCTGATTCTGGTAACGGGCAAAACCGGCTCGGGCAAATCCACTACGCTCGCCGCAATGATCGATGATATCAACATGCGCGAAAAGGGTCATATTCTCACCATCGAGGATCCGATCGAGTTCGTGCACCTGCGCAAGAACTGCTTGATTAGCCAGCGCGAGATCGGCGTGCATGCAACTTCGTTCTCAAGCGCATTGCTGTCGGCTTTGCGCGAGGACCCCGACGTCATTCTGGTCGGTGAGCTGCGTGATTTGGAGACCATGAGCATCGCGGTGACTGCGGCGGAGATGGGCATTCTGGTGATGGGCACACTGCATACCAACGGCGCCGCGGCCACGGTCGATCGCTTGGTGAACGCCTTCCCCGCGGATAAACAGCCCCATGTTCGGACTATGCTGTCGACCAGCCTGCGCGGCGTCGTATCGCAGCAGCTTATCCCCAAAGTAGACAAACAGGGCCGAGTCGCGGCCCTCGAGATCCTGATCAATACGCCGGCGGTCGCCAATTTGATACGCCAGGGCAAGATGGACCAGCTGGAAAACGCCATGCAAAGCGGCTCGGCGGTGGGCATGCGATTGATGGACACAGCCATTCAAGCGCTAATGGATCAGCGGCAAATTACCGGCCAGGAAGCCTTCAAGAAGGCGATCAATAAATCCCGGTTCGAGCAGTACCGCGACGCTTCCTAGACGCCGCATTGCGCCGCTTCTGGCGCTGCGCAGTCCCTGCTCCGCGCAAGCCCGGGTGGCCACCCGTGCGACGCATGCGTCCCACCCACCGAGCTAGCTTCGGCATGGCATAATTTGGCATGACTCAACGACGCCGAATTCTAGTTACCAGCGCATTGCCCTATGCCAATGGCCCCATTCACCTGGGTTATGTTCTCGAGGCGGTGCAAACCGATATTTGGGTGCGATTCCAGAAACTTCGCGGCCAGGAATGCTACTACGTCTGCGCCGATGACACTCACGGCACGCCCATCATGCTCAAAGCCCAGTCCGAGGGGCTGACGCCGGAGGCGTTGATCGGCCGGGTCAATGTCGAGCACAGGCGTGACTTGGCCGACATGCTCATCGGCTTGGACAATTTCGGCTCCACCCATTCGCCCGAAACTAAGGCACTGTGCGACCGCATATACTTGGCACTGCGCGGCGCCGGTAACATAGACAAACGCAGCGTGCGTCAGGCGTATGACGACAGTGCGAAAATGTTTCTCCCCGACCGCTACGTCAAGGGCGTTTGCCCGGTTTGCGGCACAGCTGACCAGTACGGGGATTCTTGCGAGAATTGTGGCTCCACCTACACGCCTGCGGATCTCAAGAACCCCCTCTCAGTGGTCAGCGGCACCACGCCCGTCTGGCGCGAATCGGAACACTACTTTTTCCGACTGAGCGCTTTCGAGCAACCCTTAAGCAAGTGGGTGAAGAGCGGCGCGGTACAGGCCAGCGTAGCCCGCAAACTCGATGAGTGGTTCTCCCAGGGTCTTCGGGACTGGGACATCTCGCGCGATTCGCCGTATTTCGGCTTCGAAATCCCGGACGCGCCGGGCAAATATTTCTATGTCTGGTTCGATGCGCCCATTGGCTACCTGGGCAGCTTGACCCAGTTGTGTACGCGCACCGGCCTTAATTTCGACGATTTCCTCAAAGCCGATTCCAACGCCGAACTGCACCATTTCATCGGCAAGGACATTCTGTACTTTCACACCCTGTTCTGGCCGGCAGTGCTGCAGGCAGCGGGAATGCGACGGCCGACCGCCGTGCATGCGCACGGCTTCCTGACCATCAACGGCCAGAAAATGTCCAAGTCGCGCGGCACCTTCATCACCGCGCGCAGCTACTTGCAGCACTTCTCGCCCGAGTACCTGCGCTACTACTTCGCTGCCAAGCTAGGGCCGGGAATCGATGATCTAGATTTGAACTTGGATGAGTTCACCACGCGTCTGAATTCGGAGATCGTCGGCAAGCTCGTGAACATCGCGAGCCGCTGCGCGGGGTTTATCACCAAGAACTCCGCGGGAGCCCTGAGCACCGCCCTGCCTGAGCCGGAACTGTATTCCGCATTCACCGCTGCCGGCGAGTCTATCGCCCAAGCCTACGAGACCCGCGACACGGCAAGCGCCGTCCGCGACATCATGTTGCTCGCCGATCGCGCCAATCAATACATCGATTTGCGAAAACCCTGGGCGCTCGCGAAACAAGCCGAGAATGCCGCGCAGGTACAGAGCATATGCACCCAGGGCCTGAATTTATTCCGCGTGCTGATGATCTATCTGCAGCCGGTACTACCCGGGATGGCGGCAAAAGTCCGGCAGTTCTTTCAAGAATCGAATTGGACTTGGGCGGATGCGGCAAGCCCCCTGCTGGGCACGACCATTAACGCCTACGAGCCGCTGGCGACCCGCCTCGACCCCCAGGCGGTGGCGCGCTTGGTGGCGCCCGCAGCCGGCGCGGTAGCCCCGGCCACGGCTCCCGATACTGCCACCCAGGCGGCCACGGCGGCCGTCGAAGGCAATTTGATTTCAATCGACGATTTCCTGCGCATCGATCTGCGGGTTGCGAAGGTCCTGAGCGCCGACCTCGTGGCCGGCGCGGACAAGCTGTTGAAATTGCGTGTGGATGTGGGCGAGCTCGGTGAACGTGAAATCCTGGCCGGCATTCGCTCGGCATACGATCATGCCTCCTTGGTGGGCCGCCTCATCGTCGTCGTGGCAAACCTCGAGCCGCGCAAAATGCGCTTCGGCACCTCGGAGGGCATGATGCTGGCCGCGGGGCCCGGCGGGAAGGAAATATTCGTGCTGTCGCCCGACGCGGGAGCGGCGCCCGGCATGCGCGTCAAATGAGATGATCAGCGAGACCGCGGATGACGTAGTGGCGCGCATCGATGCGCTGCTGCCGCAAACTCAATGTACACGCTGCGGCTATGCCGGATGCCAGCCGTACGCGGCGGCCATCGCGAGCGGCGAGGCGCAAATCAATCAATGCCCACCGGGTGGCAGCGCGACGATTTTGGCTCTGGCCGAACTCCTGGAGCGACCCGCACAGGCCTTGAATCCGATCCATGGAGAGCAAGCACTGCCGCGCGTCGCATGGATCGATGAAGCCCGCTGCATAGGCTGCGCGCGTTGTCTCGCGCCCTGCCCGGTGGACGCCATCGTCGGCGCAGCGAAATACCTCCACACCATCCTGGTCGAGCGCTGCACGGGCTGCGAACTATGCTTGCCACCATGCCCGGTCGATTGCATCGAGCTTAGGGAGGGACCCGAGCCCGCCGCCAATCAGCCGGCACTCAATCGAGCGCGATTCGATGCGCACGGCGCTCGATTGCTGCATCGAACCGGCGAGCGGCAGCGGCAACTCGACGCCAAGAAGGCGGCCGCGTCGCGGCGCACCACCGAGCCATGAACGACGCGAAGCGGCGCGCCCTATTCGCGCGGCTGCGCGCGGCCAATCCGGCGCCGCGTACCGAGTTGAGCTACCAATCGCCGTTCGAACTCTTGGTGGCGGTCATACTTTCCGCGCAAGCCACGGACAAGAGCGTGAACAAGGCCACCGCGGCCTTGTTTCGGGAGGCAAACACTCCGGCGGCTGTACTGGCATTGGGAATCGAAGGTCTGTCGCCTTTTATCAAATCGATCGGCCTGTACAACAGCAAAGCCAAGCACATCATCGCCACCTGCCAATTTTTACTGGAACGGCACGCAGGCAGCGTGCCCAGGTCGCGTGAGGAACTGGAGTCACTGCCGGGTGTCGGCAGAAAAACCGCCAATGTGATTTTGAACACGGCGTTCGGCGAAGCGACCATTGCGGTGGACACCCATATATTTCGAGTCGCCAATCGCTTAGGGTTGGCCCCGGGCAAAACAGTGCGGGCGGTGGAGGAAAAGCTGTTGAAAGTCGTAGCGCCAGAGTTCCGTCAAGAAGCGCATCATTGGTTGATTTTGCACGGGCGTTACGTCTGCAAGGCGCGCAATCCCGCCTGCCCCACCTGTCACCTTGCGGACCTGTGCACGTATCGGCATAAATCCCATGCCGGTATTTGATTCCTACAGCCGCGAGCAGCTGCGTCAAACCTACGCCGACGCGTGGCGCAAGCATTTGGCCGGGTCGCCGCTCACCGCTCTCGAGGCCATGATTACGGACGTCATCGGCGCGCATCCGGAATATGAAACCCTCGTCAGCGACTCGGACGCAGCGACGGCGTTCGAGCCGAGCAGCTCAACGGGGGAAAATCCGTTTTTACATATGGGGCTGCATCTGGCGGTGCGCGAGCAAGCGTCCATCGATCGGCCGCCCGGAGTGCGTGAATTACTCCACCTATTGCAAGCCGGTCACAACGGCGTGCATGGGGCCGAGCATGCGCTCATGGAGGCGCTCGGTGAGGCCCTGTGGGAGGCGCAACGTTCGGCTAGGCCGCCCGACGAGGGGTACTACTTGGCCCTCGCCCGCCGCCGCCTGCAACGTTAAGCAAGTTTCATCCACGCTTCATCGGCATGGTTAGCGGCGCGCGCTATTCTCGGGTCAATGCGATATTCAAGCGTGGCGGCCGCTATCTGCCTCAGCATATCGGCCGTAGTCGCCGGATTTACTTCCGCGCCGGCAAGCGACGCCCCGGCGAGCACGGTATCGGCCGCCCCTCAGGCGTCCGCGGGAAAGCCCGCTGCCTCGGTCTCTGGCGACGCGGCCGCAAGGCATGCCAAGCGCACCACCTGCCTCAAGGACGCCAAAACACGCAAACTGGTAGCTGCCGAGAAAGCCTCCTTTCTAAAGAACTGCATCGCCGCGCCCTGAGCCCGCGTGTTCCGGGGCCTGCGTCCGCCTCAACGCGTTCGGGCCGGAGATTTTCGCTTGATGGATGCGGTCCGAATGGTTCGCTTGGAGCTGCCGGCTTTGGCGTGGTGGCCGACTTCTTCCAAGCAGGCGCCGGCAAGAGGTGGTAGTCGGGATTCCAAGTGACGATATCCCGCCACTAAGCGCGTACCGAATGGGGTCAGCACCACTCCGCCGCCGCCACGCCCTCCCACGCTGGCTCGGGACACCGGGCTGTCGAAACTGATGTTCATGTCCTCGAGCAGCAGCCAGGCGCGCCGGTAGCTCATCTGCATCTCGCGCGCCGCGCACGATAACGAGCCGGTGCGTGCAATGCCTTCGAGAAGCTCGACCTTGCCGATCCCGATGGAACAGCGGCTGCCGAAGTCGACCCGAAATCGCACTTTGAGGGCAGTGGTCACGACGGCGCTCTCGTCAATATTTCCGGGGCGGCGATGCAGTGACGGTGAGCAAGACGTTTTCGTCCGCCGCGTTGCTGAACTGCAGCACGAAGGGCTGCACCGTGGCCAGGTCGAACTCCACGATCTTATGCGGCGGACCGCAGCTGTGCTGCGTTTCGAAATCCTTGGCCGGCACCAGGGCCCCATTTGCAGCGACGTCCATCCACAGCGGCAGGTCGACCGCAATGCGGTAGCTGCCCGGCGCCAGGATTTTTAGCGTCGCGACACCGGCGAACCCCGTGGTGGTCGCCGGTTTTTTGGCGGGAGATACGGAGAATGCCACTCGATCCTGGCGGTTGAGCCTAAGCTTGTACAGGCGATTCGGCACGACCACGGGCGCGGACAGCGGCTCCTTGCCGGTGTTTAACACAGCTGGTGTCCCGACAAACAGTGCCCGCTCCTTGCTCACATCCCACTTGAAATCCAGACAGGCATCGCCGGCACCCGCCAATGGTATCGCGCCCGCCGACGCAAGCGCGAGAAACAACGAGAAGGCGGTAGCGCGGATGGATGGCATGGGTGCGCGCTACCGCTTTGGAATGTAGAGATCCGTTAAAGTACCCTCGAAGGCCTCGGCCGCGAACGCGACGGTTTCCGACAGCGTGGGATGAGCGTGGATGGTCAAACCGATGTCGGCCGCATCGGCACCCATTTCAATCGCGAGCGCTACTTCGGCGATCAAGTCGCCGGCGTTGGTCCCGACTATCCCCGCGCCGATGATTCTATGGGTCTGCTTGTCGAACAATAATTTGGTAAAGCCCTCATCGCGATTCAAGGCCAGGGAGCGGCCGCTGGCGGCCCAGGGAAATAGGCCCTTGCCGTACTCGATGTTCTGCGCCTTCGCTTCGGTCTCGTTGATCCCCACCCATGCGATTTCCGGGTCGGTGTAGGCCACCGAGGGAATGCAGCGCGCATCGAAAGCCGAGTTCTGTCCGGCAGCCACTTCCGCCGCCACCTTGCCTTCGTGCGCTGCCTTGTGCGCCAGCATCGGCGCGCCGATCACATCGCCGATCGCAAATATATGCGGCACATTGGTACGCATCTGCTTGTCGACTGTAATGATGCCGCGCGGGCTGACCGCAACGCCGGCGGCAGCGGCATTGGCCGCGTTGCCGTTGGCGGTACGCCCCACCGCCACCAGCACCCGGTCGAACAGCTGCGGCTCCGGCGCATCGGGCCCGTCGAAAGTCGCGCGCAGGCCCGCAGCACTGGTCTCGAGTTTGGCGACTTTCGTGCCGAGCAAAATTCGCTCATAACGCTTTTCGATTCGCTTCTGCAAAGGCCGCACCAGATCTCGATCCGTGCCCGGCATCAATCCATCGCTCAATTCCACCACCGTGACCCGCACACCGAGCGCGTCGTAAACGCAGGCCATTTCCAAGCCGATGATGCCGCCGCCGATCACCAGCAGCCGTCGACAGTCGAGCGGCAATTCCAGCGCTTCCGACGAATCGATGACACGGGGATCGCGCGGCAGTCCCGGCAGACGCGCCGACTCCGAGCCCGCCGCGATGATGCACTGCTTGAAATCGACTCGGCGCGAGCCGCCCGCTGCTTGCACTTGCAGAGAAAAAGGTCCGGAGAACTTGGCCTCACCCCGAATCACCTCCACTTTGCGCTGCTTGGCCAGCACAGAGAGGCCATTGGTCAATTTCGTGACCACCTTGTTTTTCCACGCACGCAGACGGTCACGATCGATTTGCGGCGGCCCGAATACAATTCCGGAGGCGGCCATGTCGGCGGCGTCCTCGATCACCTTGGCCGCGTGCAGTAGCGCCTTGGAAGGGATGCAACCGACATTCAGGCACACTCCGCCCAACACCGGCCAGCGCTCGATCAGCGTTACTTTGAGCCCCAAATCAGCGGCCCTGAATGCGGCAGTGTAGCCTCCCACGCCCGCGCCCAGCACCACCAATTCGACCGCTCCCGGCGGCGCGGCAGCCGCACCACCTCGGGCGGCAGCGCTGCCCGCAACGCCACGGCCGCCTGCTGCGGCCGGCGCTAGCGGCGAGGTCCCAGCGCCACCCACAGCGGGTGCCGTAGCGATCGCATCCGTCTGCGACGCTGTGGGTGCCGATGAGCCAGCGGCCATTACCGCCGCCTCGGCCACTTGCACGGTGGCGATCAACGCCCCCGCCGATACTTCGTCGCCCTTCTTAAGTTCGATGGAATTGACGACACCGTTCACCGGTGACGGCACGTCCATCGAGGCCTTCTCGGTCTCGAGCGTTATCAGCGGATCATCGATTCGAATCTCGCTGCCTTTCTTCACCAAGACATCGACTACATTGACTGCCTTGGCATCGCCGAGTTCAGGAACGCGTACCTCGACGAGGCTCACAGCAATGCCTTGACATCGGCTAGCGTTTTGGCGAGATACACCACGAAACGCGCCGCTTCGGCGCCGTCGATAACCCGATGATCATAAGACAACGACAGTGGCAACATCAGCCGCGGCAGGAATGCGCCGCTCTCGTATACAGGTTTCTGGCTGGATTTCGATACGCCCAGGATCGCGACTTCCGGCGCGTTGATGATGGGAGTGAACGCCGTGCCGCCGATGCCGCCCAGACTCGAGATCGTAAATGTTCCGCCCTGCATCTCGGTATTTTTCAATTTGCCGGCCCGTGCCTTTTCCGACATGGCCGCCAGGGTACGCGCAATCTCATAGACATTGAGCCGGTCGGCGTTCGCGATGACGGGTACCACCAAACCATTTGGCGTATCGGCCGCGAAGCCGATGTTGAAATATTTCTTGAAAACCAGATTCTCGCCGCTCGAATCCAGCGAGGAATTGAACCGTGGAAATTCTTTCAAGGCCAACAGACAGGCTTTGATGATGAATACCAGCGGCGTGAGCCGTACACCTTGTTCGGACGCCTTGCTTTTCAGCGCAATACGCGCAGCTTCGAGATCGGTGATATCCGCGTCCTCGTGCTGCGTCACATGCGGCAGATTAATCCAGCTCGCCTGGAGTCGCGACCCGGAAATTCGCTGAATGCGCGACAAGGGTTTGATTTCGATGGCCCCAAACGATGCGAAATCCACCACCGGCACCTTGGGCAGTGGCGAAGCCGGAGCCGCGCCCAAAGGCGCAGGCGCCGTCAGAATGCTCTTAACATGGGCTTTGACATCGTCTTGTGTGATACGGCCTTTGTGGCCGGTTCCGCTGATCCGGCTCAAGTCGGCGCCCAGTTCACGCGCGAATTTGCGCACCGAAGGACTAGCGTAGGCTTTTGAGAATGCCACTTCGTCGATCGACAGCAAGGCGCGCGCGGCCGGTGGCGGGGCCGCGGCGGGCGCCGTGGTCGCGGCGATGGATGCGGCGATGGATGCGGCGTCAAGCGTGGCCGACGCAGCGACCGGCTTGGGGGTTGGATTTTGTGCGGGCGCTCTGGGCGCAGCAGATGCCGACGAGACCGCGGCGGGCGCCGCATCGGGCTCCATGAGCAGGATCAGCGACCCTTGAGACACCTTATCGCCCTGCTTGAGCTTAACTTGTGTGATGCGCCCTGCCGTCGGCGCCGGCACGTCCATGGCCGCCTTCTCCGTTTCGATCGTGATCAAGGGCGCTTCTTTGTCGACCCGTTGGCCGTCCTTGACCAGAACGTCGATGACGCTGACGTCTTTGAAACCGCCGATGTCGGGAACCATAACTTCTATTGGGTTAGTCACGATATGCCTAGACCGACAGGGGGTTGGGTTTTTCCGGATCGATGCCGAAGGACCGCATGGCGTCGGTCACCGTCTGCTTGTCGATCTTGCCGTCGTCGGCAAGCGCCTTGAGCGCTGCGACGGTCACATAGTGCCGATCCACTTCGAAGAAGCGCCGCAGCTCCGCGCGGGAGTCGCTACGGCCGTAGCCATCCGTGCCCAGCACCGAGTATCGGCCGGGTATCCATTGGCGAATCTGGTCCGCGACTGTCTTTACGTAGTCCGTGGCGGCGACGAAGGGACCCTCGCGATCCGCTAAAGCCTGTTGAATGTAGGTTCCCGTCGGTGGCTCGTTCGGATGCAGCAAGTTGCGGCGTTCGATCGCTAGAGCGTTCTTGCGCAACTCGCTGAAGCTGGTGACGGAATAGACGTCGGCGGGAACCCCGTAGTTCTTCTCTAGCAGTTCGGCCGCCGCCAGGACCTCGCGCAAAATCGTCCCCGAACCGAACAGGGTCACCCGTACCTTGCCCCGTCCACCGATTTGCAATAGGTACATGCCGCTCAAAATGCCCTGCGCCACGCCGGCCGGCATGGCCGGGTGCGCGTAGTTCTCATTCATGCAGGTGATGTAGTAAAAGATATTTTCCTGCTCTTGGTACATTCGCCGCAGCCCATCCTGAACAATCACCGCCAGTTCATAGGCATAGGTCGGATCATAAGCCACGCAGTTAGGAACCGTCGTGGCGACCAGCTGGCTGTGCCCGTCCTGATGCTGCAATCCCTCGCCGGCGAGAGTGGTGCGCCCGGCCGTGCCTCCCACAAGGAATCCGCGTGCCTGACTGTCGCCCGCCGCCCAGATGAAATCCCCGACGCGCTGAAAGCCGAACATCGAGTAATAAATATAAAAGGGGACCATGCTCACGCCGTGATTCGAGTACGCCGTTGCCGCGGCCAGCCAGGAGCACAAGCTACCAGCCTCATTGATGCCCTCCTCGAGAATCTGCCCCTGTTTGTCTTCGCGATAAAACATCAGCTGGTCGGCATCCTGCGGCGTATAGAGCTGCCCGACCGACGAATAAATACCGATCTGCCGAAACATGCCCTCCATGCCGAAGGTCCGCGCCTCGTCCGGAACGATTGGCACGATGTGCTTGCCGATGTTCTTGTCCTTGACCAAGGCGGTCAGCATGCGCACCAGCGCCATGGTGGTGGATATCTCGCGATCGGCCGTGCCTTCCAAAAGCGAGCTGAATGCCTCCAGCGGAGGCACCGTCAGGGGCGGCGCGGCGGAATAGCGCGCGGGCAGATAGCCGCCAAGAGCGGCCCGGTGCTCCTGCAGATACTTCAGCTCTTCGCTGTCGTTGCCTGGCTTTCTGAACGTCAGCCCGGCGATCTCCTCGTCTGTGATCTGAATATTGAAGCGATCGCGAACTTCCTTGAGCGCCTCATCGCCGAGCTTTTTCTGCTGGTGCGCAGAGTTCAAACCCTCACCCGCCTTTCCCATCCCAAAACCCTTGACGGTTTTCGCCAATATCACGGTGGGAGCCCCCTTGTGGGCGACCGCGGAGGAGTAGGCCGCGTACACTTTTTGCGGATCATGGCCGCCGCGATTAAGATGCCAAATCTCCTCGTCCGACATATTGGCGACCATTTCCTTCAGCTCGGGGTACTTGCCGAAGAAATGCTCGCGCGTGTAGGCGCCGCCCTTGGATTTGAAGTTCTGATATTCGCCGTCCACGCATTCTTCCATCAATCGCTTGAGCAAGCCTTTTTGATCTCGCTCGAGCAGAGGATCCCAGCGCGAACCCCACAGCACTTTGATGACATTCCAACCCGCCCCCAGGAATGCGGCTTCGAGTTCTTGAATGATTTTGCCGTTGCCGCGCACCGGGCCGTCAAGGCGCTGCAAATTGCAATTGATTACGAAAATGAGATTGTCGAGTTTCTCGCGCACCGGCATGGTTAGCGCGCCCATGGACTCGGGCTCGTCCATTTCGCCGTCGCCGAGAAACGCCCACACCTTACGGTCGGAAGGCGGGACGATGCCGCGATGTTCCAGATAACGCACGAAACGGGCCTGGAAAATCGCCGTCATCGGACCCAATCCCATTGACACCGTGGGGAATTGCCAAAAATCCGGCATCAACCAGGGGTGCGGATAGGACGACAACCCCCCGCCTTTGACTTCCTGGCGAAAGCGCAGCAGCTGGCTCTCGTCTAAACGGCCTTCCAGGTATGCGCGCGCGTAGATTCCGGGGCTCGAATGCCCTTGCACAAAAATCATGTCGCCGGGATGGGCCGCGCTCTTGGCCCGCCAAAAATGATTGAATCCAACCTCGTACAGAGTGGCCGCCGACGCATACGAAGCGATGTGGCCGCCGTATTCCGAATTCAAGCGATTCGCCTGCACCACCATGGCGAGCGCGTTCCAGCGTATATAGGCCTCGTTGCGCCGCTCCAGGGATCGATCGCCGGGATAATCCGGCTGCTGCGCCTTGGAGATGGTATTGAGGTAGGCAGTATTGGGCTTGAAGGGCAGGTACGTACCGGAACGCCGCGTGAAGTCCACTAGTTTTTCAAGCAGAAAATGCGCACGTTCCGGGCCCTGCGCACGCAGGACGGAATCGATGGATTCCAGCCACTCCTGCGTTTCAATGGGATCAATGTCTTCGAACGGCGATTGTTGAGTCATAAAATGCACACGCCCACGTGTCCTGTTAAGATGGCAGGCACGTTACAGCGCCGCTGCGCTAACTGCCACTGCGTTGTCAAACAGCGCTATCTTCGGGGTTTGGTTTTTCACGGTCAAGCAAGGGATAGGCTTGCGGTTTCACGATATGCCCACTCGCTTGCCCTTAGACCAGCTACTGGTGCCCGTGCGCCAAATTGGCGCAGCGGTAACCGTGTCGCGGCTCGCCCGCTATTCCAGCGCCTTGGTGTTTTTGCCGCTCACGCCCGACGAGGCGGACTGGCGGGCTTTGCCGCACGGCGCCGTGCTGCGCGAGCTGTTCGCACACAAGGTACGCAAAGCCGGCGATTGTTTTCATCTCAGAGTAGGTACGCGCGCGCAGACGCTGTTGATCGTGGCGTGCTTGGCCGACGCGGCCAGCACGTTCGAACGTTTGCAGGCGGCCGGCAAGCTCGCGCGCAGCGCATTGGACGGTGAACCGCAGACCCTGCTGCTGTGGAGCCAAGGCTGCACCGCGGAAGCGGCGAATGCGACCTTGAATGCCACCGTCGCCGCGCTCGAAGCTGCTGCATTTCGCTTTGCGTCGTTCAAGAGTAAACCGAAAGCGCGCAAACGCCTGACGAGCATCGATATTGCGTCGGGAAGAAAATTGCCTGAGCTCGATCTGACGCTGGCGACAGCCGCCGGCAACAACCTGGCCCGCTGGCTGACGGCGCTGCCCCCCAGCACCCTCGACGCGCGCGGCTATCGGCGCTTTTTGCAGGAGCTTTCGCGGCGCCTGAAGCTCGGCTTCAAATTCTACGGCGAAACGGAACTCAAGCGCCTGGGTGCCGGCGCGTTTCTCGCAGTGTCACGCGGCAACGCCAAGCGCGATGCGGGCATCGCACACCTAGCCTACCGCCCGCGCGGCGCCACGGCGCCCGCGTTGAGCCTGGTCGGCAAGGGCATTTGTTTCGACACCGGCGGGACGAACTTGAAGCCGCACAAGGGCATGCTGGACATGCACACCGACATGGAAGGCAGCGCCGTCGCTGTGGGCAGCCTGTACGCGCTGCATGCCATGCGATCGCCCTTGGCCGTAGATTGCTGGCTGGCGATCACGGAAAACAGCATCGGCCCGCTTGCCTACAAACCGCAGGACGTGGTGCGTGCCCACAACGGCACCACCATTCAAGTAATCCACACCGATGCCGAGGGCCGCATGGTTCTGGCAGATGCGCTCAGTCTTGCCGCCGCCAGGAAGCCGCGCGCCATCATCGACTACGCCACACTCACGGGCGCATGCGTCTATGCGCTCACCGAACGCTACAGCGGTGCGTTCACCAACCGCCCCGAAGCGCGCGACCTGATCGAATCCGCCGGCAGCGCCAGCGGCGAGCGCGTTTGGTGCTTTCCCATGGATGCCGACTTCGACACGGACCTGGAGAGCAGCGTTGCGGACATATTGCAGTGTGCAACCGAGGGCAAGGGCGATCACATCTTGGCGGCACGCTTTCTAAGTCGATTCGTACCTAAGGAAATCGCCTGGCTGCACCTTGATCTGGCGGCGGGCTCGCGCCACGGCGGACTGGGCCACATCGCCACGGAAATCACGGGATTCGGCGTGCGCTACACGCTGGACTTGCTGCGCCGTGGCTGGCCGCCCCCACCTGCGCTCACTCGCAAATGAATACTGTGAAACTGCGGCGCCCCGACGACTGGCATGTGCATCTGCGCGACGGCGCGGCGCTCGCCGCGGTCGTGAAATTCACCGCGCAGCGTTTCGGGCGAGCCATTGTGATGCCCAACCTGAAGCCCGCAATCACCACCGTGGCGGCGGCACGCGCGTATCGCGCGCGAATCTTGGCCGCTGTGCCGGAACATATGCGTTTCGAACCGCTGCTCACTCTTTATTTGACGCATGACACCATGCCGGACGAGATCGATCGCGCACGCGCCACTGGATTCATCCACGGCGTCAAGCTGTATCCCGCCGGCGCGACCACGCACTCCGATGCCGGCGTCACCGATATCGCGAAGGTTTACCGGGTTCTGGCGCGCATGGAGGAGACCGGAATGCCGCTGCTGGTGCACGGCGAATCACCGCACCCTGAGGTGGATGTGTTCGACCGCGAAACTCATTTCATCGATGCGGTGCTGCAGCCGCTGCTCGAGCGCTTTCCCAGTTTGCGCGTGGTGTTAGAGCACATCACGACGGTGCACGCCGTTGAATTCGTTACGCACGCGCGGGCCGGCGTCGCCGCGACCATCACGCCCCAACACCTGCTGCTCAACCGAAATGCGATTTTTTCCGGAGGCATCAGGCCGCATTATTACTGCCTGCCGATTTTGAAGCGCGAGCGCGATCGACTGGCATTGCTGGGCGCTGCCACCGGCGGCAATCCGCGCTTCTTCCTGGGTACCGACAGCGCGCCCCATAGCCAAGCCAGCAAGGAGAATGCCTGCGGCTGCGCCGGCATGTTCACGGCTCACGCCGCCATCGAACTATACGCAGAGGCTTTCGAATCGGCCGGCCGGCTCGATCGATTGGAAGCGTTTGCCGGCCATTTCGGCGCCGACTTCTATGGTCTGCCGCGCCACGACGACACAATTACTTTGCTCAAGGAGTCTTGGGTGCCCCCTGAAGTCTATGATTTTGGCGATGGCGCATTGGTGCCCTATCGCGGCGGCGAATCCATTGCATGGCGCCTCGCCGAGTCGGGCGCAACATGACGCAGCTTGCACCGATCACCTTTGCGACGCGGTTTCGCGGCTTTCTGCCGGTAGTGATCGACGTTGAAACGGGCGGCTTCAATCCACAAACGGATGCGTTGCTGGAAATCGCCGCGGTATTCGTCGAAATGCGCAGCGATGGGACTCTGGCGCGCGGCGAGACGATTCGCTATCACGTGACTCCATTTCCCGGCGCAAACATGGAAGCCGCGTCGCTGGCGGTGAACGGAATCGATCCCCATCATCCGCTGCGGCCCGCTATCCCCGAAGAAGACGCGCTGCAACGCATATTCCGCGAAGTCCGCAACGCGATTCGCGCTGCGGATTGCACCCGCGCCGTACTGGTCGGGCACAACGCCTTTTTCGATTTGAATTTCTTGAATGCCGCAGTGGCGCGGGCTCAGGTCAAGCGCAACCCATTCCATCCCTTCTCGAGTTTCGATACCGCGACCTTGGGCGGCGTCGCCTTCGGCCAAACCGTATTAATGCGGGCCACTCTTGCGGCGGGACTAGAATGGGACACCGCATCCGCACACTCCGCGGCGTACGACGCAGAGCGCACGGCCGACCTGTTCTGTACAGTGTGCAATCAATTTCAGGGTGTGTTCGACGCCAGCCGCCGGCGCCTGGCCGCCATGGGACCCCTGGAAATCGAGCCCTCGGTCCCCGACGAATCATGAGCCGGACGGCTCCTCAGCCACAGCCGTAGATCGCTCCTCGGTTCACAAGGCCAAGAAGTGGGGTAGGTACGCCCTTACACGGCCTAGGCGGCCACGGCCCCCGCTTCAGCAAGTAACTGTTTAAGCTCGCCGTTCTTGTACATTTCGAGGGTGATGTCGCAACCGCCGACCAGTTCGCCATTGACATAGAGCTGCGGGAAGGTTGGCCAATTCGAATAGGACTTCAGTTGCTCGCGCACCTCCGGATCCTCGAATATATTCACGTGCGCGAACTGCGCCTTACAGGCGCGCAGCGCCGACACCGTCTGCGCCGAAAATCCGCATTGCGGAAAATCAGGCGTACCCTTCATATAGAGGACTACCGGCGCGGCCGATAGCTGGCTCTTGATCCGTTCGATGGGGTTCATAATCGACAATCTCCAAATTGATCGCTTGCCGCAGCGCTACGATAGCAGCCCAGGGGGTATCCGTGGGACATCGTTGAATTATTGGGGTTGGTACCCTATTCTTCCAGGCCGCCGCAGTGCAAGATCCGCTCTAATAATTCTCAAGGGGAATCGCATGAACCCGTTAACCACCGTTAAATGGCCATTAATCATAGGCTTCGTCCTCGCGGTCGCGATCGCAGCCCTGGTAGGGGGAGGACTTACCTTTAACGCGGCGACTCTTGCCAGCCTGACACGCTGGCTGCACATAGTATTCGGTGTGTTCTGGATAGGCTTGTTGTACTACTTCAACGCCGTACAAACTCCCGCCATGGCCATTGCCGCCGCGGACAAGGGAGGACCCGGTGGAGCCGGCATCAATAAATACGTCGCACCGCGGGCGCTGCTCTGGTTTCGCTGGTCGGCGCTCGCAACTTGGCTTGCCGGCGCCTATTTGTTGTCGCAAACCCATGGCCGTTTTATCAATACTTTTACGTTTGGCCTACTGGAGCAGCCGGTATCCCACTCCAATATAATCATGGGGTTCGGCGCCTGGTTCGGAACCATCATGTTATTCAACGTCTGGGGCCTCATTTGGCCCAACCAGAAGAAGATCTTGGGGTTGGTGCCCGCGACGGATGAGCAAAAGGCCGCAGCCCGCAAAGTCGCTCTGTATGCCTCGCGCATCAATTTCTTGCTGTCCATTCCCATGCTGATGTGCATGGTCGGACCGTCCCACGGGCTGCCGTTCTGACCGTCGAGGATCCGCCGCTTGCCACGGTCGGTGCCGGTTCCCGCTGATCTGCCGCAGCAAGTCGCCGGCGCCCTGGCCGAGGATGTCGGCTCGGGTGATTTGACGGCCGCCCTGATACCCGCGGATCGCGTCGGCCGGGCGACTGTGATCACTCGGGAACCGGCCACAATCTGCGGCATACCCTACGTTAACTGCAGTTTCGATGCGATCGATAAGCGAGTCCGCATCGAGTGGCAGGTCGCCGAAGGCGCTTCGGTCGTCGCCGATCAGCTCTTATTTACCGTCGCGGGGCCGGCTCGGGCGCTGTTGACCGGCGAGCGTACGGCACTGAATTTCTTGCAGCTACTCTCCGCCACCGCCACCGCCGCGCACTCTTTTGCGATTCTGCTCGAGGGCACGAACTGCCGCCTACTCGACACCCGCAAGACCATTCCCGGTTTGCGCTCTGCGCAGAAGTACGCGGTGCGGGTCGGCGGCGGCCACAACTACCGCATGGGATTGTTCGACGGCATTCTGATAAAGGAAAATCACATCATGGCCGCGGGCTCGATTGCCTGCGCGGTGGCCGCCGCCAGGCTTGGCCCGGTCCAAGTCCCGGTGGAGGTTGAAGTCGAAAATCTGTCTGAATTGCGCCAGGCAATCGCCGCCGGTGCCGACATCGCCATGCTCGATGAATTCTCTGTGCAGGCAATGCGCGAAGCGGTTGCAGTCAATGCTGCCGCCCCCAAGCCGCTGAAACTAGAAGCATCTGGCGGGATCACTGCAGCCACCATTCGCGAAATCGCCGAAACCGGCGTCGACTACATCTCGGTCGGCAGCATCACCAAGCACGTTCGCGCCGTCGACCTCTCCATGCGCTTCGAATGGCAAACCTAGCCTTTCTGGGTCCTGACGCCGACGCACAACACCTAGCCGATCAGACGCTGTTAGCGGCCTTCAATACGCGCTGCGGCTGCGACACGCCGTAGCCCTGCGCGTAGTCGACGCCCAAGCTCTGCAGCATGTTGATGATCTCTTGATTCTCGGCGAACTCGGCAATGGTCTGCTTGCCGGTCAGATGCCCGATCTCGTTGATCGAGCGCACCATCTCGCGGTCGATGGGATCGTGCAGGATCTCCTTGACGAAACTGCCGTCGATCTTCAAGTAATCGACCGGGAAATGCTTTAGATAACCGAAGGATGACAGGCCGGTGCCGAAGTCATCGAGCGCGAACTTGCAGCCCAATTCCTTCAGCGCCTGGATGAAGCGGTTCGCCTGCGAGAAGCTGGCGATTGCCGCCGTCTCCGTGATTTCGAAGCAGATCTTGGTGGCATCCAAGCCGCTGTGGTGGAACTGATCGATGACATAGGGCAGGAATTTATCGTCGCCCAAGCTCTGACCCGAGAGATTGATCGAGCACATGGTCAATTTCTCGCGCTCGTCGGCCTCCGATACCAGCCAGCGGAAAGCGTTTTCGATGACCCAGCGGTCAATGCTGGGCGTGATGCCGTAGCGCTCGGCCGCCGTCATGAAGTTATCCGGCGCAACGATCTTGCCGGCCTCATCGCGCATCCGCAGCAGCAGCTCGTAATGCGCGCCGGTCTCGACGGTTTGCAGAGGCAGAATCGTCTGCCTGAACAACTCGAAACGGCCCTCCTCCAAGGCATTGTTGATGCGCGCCGCCCATTGCATTTCGCGGCGCCGGCGCATCAGATCGATGTCGTTTTCCTCGAAGCTGTGGACACGGTTACGGCCCGCCTCCTTGGCCGCCTGGCAGTCGCTGTCGGCGGCGCTTAAGACCGAAGCCACGTCGGCGTTGTCGGCGGAAATCGGCACCACGCCAATGCTCGCGCCCAGGCGGAAAGTGCGCTCCTCCCAGGTAAACTTGAAGTTGCGCACCGCCTCGCGCAGCGCCTCCGCGGTACGCATGGCCTCATCCAGTGAACAGCTTTCCAACAGGATGCCGAACTCGTCGCCGCCCAAACGTGCGAGCGTATCGCGCCAGCGGACCTTGGATTTCAACAACGCACCCACCTGGCCGAGCAGCGCATCGCCGGCACTGTGCCCGCAGGTGTCATTGACGATTTTGAATTGGTCCAAATCCAGGTAGCACAGAGCGTATGAGGTCTCGCGCGCCTTGGCGCTCTTTAACGCCCGCTCCATGCGACTTTCAAACTCGCGGCGATTGACCAACCCGGTGAGCACGTCGTGGCTGGCGTGATAGCTCAAGCGCCGATTCAACTCGCGCGCCTCGCTGACATCGTGGAACACCAGCACACCGCCCGAGACCGCACCGCTGCCGTCGCGTATGGGTGAGGCGGTGCTCTCGACGTAGATTTCGTTGCCGTCGCGCCGAATCAGCAACATCGGCCGCACGGACTTGATGGAACGAGTGCGGCGAATCGCCACCGCCAGCGGATTCTCCAGCGGCTCGCAGGTTTCCTCGTGAAATGCCCGAAAAATCTCTTCGATGGCGCGGCCCTGGCCATCCTCGAGGCGCCACCCCGTGAGCGCCTCAGCCACGGGATTCACATAGTCGATCACGCCCTTGGCATCGGTGGTGATGACACCGTCACCGATGCTCTGCAGAGTGATTTGCGCACTCTCCTTCTCGCGAAACAGTGCCTCCTCGTACAGCTTGCGTTCGGTGACGTCGAGTTCGACCCCGACCAGGCGCAGCAGGCGGCCCTTATCGTCGACCTTGGCTTTGGCGCGGCTGATCACCCAGCGCCACTCCCCGGTGGCATGGCGCATGCGATGCATACTCTCGAATATCGGCGTCTTACCCGCCACGTGATCGCGAATGGCGGCCTGTACGCGCGACATATCGTCCGAATGGACCAGCGTTCGCCAGTCCGGCGTATGCTCCACGTCGGCCTCGTCGTATCCCAGCATCGCCTTCCAGCGTGGCGAGAGATAGACGCGATTATTGATGGTGTCGAAATCCCACAGCCCGTCGTTCGCGCTGTACAACGCCAGCTCATTGCGCTCTTCGAGATCGTGCAATTGGCGCTGGATCTGGATGCGTTCCAAGCCGGTGGAGAGGCTGCTGCCTACCAGTTTCATCAAGAGGTGAAGTTGGACCTCCCAGTTCTCCCGCGGCAACGCAGCGGCTATCCCCAGCAGACCAGCGACCCGATCGCCGATGAAATAGGCGATCACCAGCACCGATCCAATGCCGAGGTGACTCCAAACGGCGGCGTCCTGGCTCTGATCGCCGCGAGGCTTGGCGGTATCGCGCAGCTCCGACACTCGCAGCGGCGCCAGGCGCGATTGCAGCCAGGGGACTGCGTCGAAGCACTGGCCGCGCAATTGCTCCGGGTTACCGGTGCTGAGCATGCCGCGCGCCACCCGGATGTCATTGAACTGACCCGACTCTGGGTCGAGATGAATATGAAAGGCGGTGTCCGTGCGCGTAGCCTCGCGCAACAGCTCCAAATTTGTGCCGATGACGTCGGGCGCCGTTAGCGCTGTCATCGCCTGGAAATCGACGGCGATCTTGGTACAAATCACATCCAGACCCACGGCCGGCCTCACGCCACGCGTCGGCCAGGTCTGCGGCGACAGTATGTCCGAGGCCGTCAAATCAGGGTGGAGGGGATCGTGGGGTGCTATTGCCATGCGCCTTCGGAGGTCCCCGGAGAAAAGTTGCGGTTAAGAATCAACAGTTTGCCACTGGATTCAAGCGAAAAACCGAATGCGGCACACAGTTCCTTTGAATTCGTCCGTGATACATGCACTTGGATTCTCGCACAAGTTGTAAGGAATACAAGCTAAGCGACTGTATTGATAGGGCTTGCTGGAAAACCTTACCCCACAGCGGCTTCTGCCTTCTTGAAGAGCTCTTGGAGGCGCCGTTCCATTTCCAGTTGCAGGCGTTCCAAGCCTGCGGCATCCAAGCCCTTGGGAACATATACCGGTTCGCCCACCGCAACCACGATCCTCGACAAAGGCCACGGAATGACAAAGCCATCCCATTTTATCCTCCAGGCACGCGACGCCGCGTAGCTCAAGGGGATCATGGGTCGTCCCGATAGCTGAGCCAACAGCACAGCCCCGGGTTTGAACTTCCGGGCTGGCCCCCGCGGACCGTCAGGCGTGATCGCGGGCGAGACGCCGTCGTGCGCCAATGCCTGATAATAGTCGCGCAGCGCTCGGGCCCCGGTATGCGTGGACGAGCCCCGAATCACCTCGCCACCCAAATCCCTCACTACCATCGCGCCGATCTCACCATCGACGGACGGTGAGATCAAAAAGCCCAGCTTCAATCCGGCGCGGCGCTGTTCCAACAGGTGTTTGACGCAGAATACTTGGTGTTGGTGCCAGTAAACCGGTATGAATGAAGGCGCGCCCTTAAGCGCCGCTGCAATGTGCTCCGTGCCGACCACCCGCACGAGTCGCGACCAACTCCACACCAATCGCACCAGGGACAAGCCCACCGGCACGAGGATTTTGTACAAGAACAAACGGCCGCGCGTCAGCCGCCTGCCGGAGCGGGTTTGCTGTTCGTAAATAGTATTGCGCAGGCCGCCACCGGGGCCACCAGCATTTTTCTCGTCCACGACCGGCATTGTCGAGAACACCGCTACGCTCCGCAAGCTTGACGCCGCAGCGCCGCTGGTGCGGTGTGCGCGCCCCGTTACCCCAGGAGCCTTAAGTTACAATAGGCCGATGCAAACTTTAGCACTGCCCCCCGGCCCCGCCGAAGGCTTCGACCTCGGCGGCAGCGACGAATCGTTGGCTCGGCTGCGCCGCTATTTCGCGGAGTTCGGCGACATCTATCGAGTCTTCGCGCCCGCCCGCGGTGTGTATAACTACGTTATCAACCACCCCGACGACATCAAGCGAGTGTTGCTGTCGAACCACCGCAACTACACCAAGGGCGAAGGCATGGATCGGGTTAAGATCCTGCTCGGCAACGGCATCATGACCAGCGAAGGGGATTTTTGGCGCCGCCAGCGGCGCATGATGCAGCCCTCGTTTCACCGTCGCGTGATCGATAAGTTCAGCGCATTGATATGCGAGGTGAACGACAAGTTCGCGGTGCGCTGGGCGGAAAAAGCGGCACGGGCCGAGGCGATCAATTTGAGCGACGACACCAGTGAATTGACCCTGGAAATCGTGCTGCGCTCCATCTTCGGCAGCGATCTTGCGCGTCTGGAAAGCCAGTTGGGCGCAAATCCCTTCGAAGTCGTCGCCAAGGAGCAGAATCGCGACCTCAAATTCGCGTTTCGATTTCGCTCGCTCACCAAGCTGGTCGCGGAACTGATTGATCGCCGCCGTCGGGAGCCTGAGGAGCATTTCGATTTCTTGGCCATGTTGATGGCCACCCGCGATCGCGACACTGACCAAGCCATGAGCGACAAGGAACTGATCGACGAGGTATTGACCCTGATTGTTGCGGGCCACGAGACTACGGCGGCGGCACTCACCTGGACCTGGTATCTCATCAGCCAACATACCGACACCCAAGCGCAGCTTCAGGCCGAGGCCGATCGCACCGGCTCCGAGCAGGAGTTGGGCCTGGATGCCGCAGAGTCCTTGGCGTTCACTCACCAAGTGTTGCAGGAGGCGCTGCGGCTGTACCCGCCGGGGTGGCTCATCACGCGGCGCACGATCGAGGCGGACGAACTCGGCGGCTATCCCATCGCCCCGCGCACCGACGTGTTCATCAGCCCCTATATGCTGCATCGGCACCCGGCCTTCTGGAGCGAGCCGGAGCAATTCCGGCCGGAACGCTTTGCCGGAGCCGATGCCGAAGAACGACATCGCTTCTCGTACATTCCCTTTGCGGTCGGTCCGCGGCACTGCATCGGGGAGAATATCGCGATGTTCGAAATGCTAGTTCACGTTCACGCCATGTCACGGCGCTTTCGCCTGACCCGCGCCGACAGCGAACCCATAGAACTTGAGGCGCAGATCAATCTGCGGCCTCGATCCAACTTGATGATGATGGTGCACGCACGATGAATGACGCAATCAAACTGATGAATTACACGACCCTGGTCGACGTCCTCGAGAGCAACCGCCGAGTCGACCGCGCGGTGACCTACGTCGACGGCGAGAATTCGGAGCGGCGCGTTCCCTACGGTGACGTCTACACCCGGGCGCTCGGCATCCTGTGCCACCTGCAAGCCATGGGCGCACAGCGCGGCGACAAGATGATTATTTTCCTTAGCAACAATGAGCAATTCCTCGACGGCTTCTGGGCCGCGATCTGCGGCGGAATCACCCCGGTGCCGTTGGCCGTGGGCATCAGCGATGAGCATAGGCACAAGCTGCTACGAGTGGCCCGCAAGCTGGGCAAGCCCCTGTTGTACACCGACTCCAAGAACTTGGAACGGCTGCAAGCGCTCGCCGCGCAGGTGGGCGAGACCGCCCTGTTCAATGAACTCAAATCACGCGCCTTCTTGGTCGAGTCCATCACCGACATCTCGCGGCCGGGCAAGCTGTATCGGCCGGCGCCGGATGATTTGGCCTTCATCCAGTTCTCCTCCGGTTCGACCAGCGAGCCGAAGGGAGTGATGCTTACCCACCGTAATTTGATCGCCAACACGCAAGGAGCGACGGCCGTCGGCAAGTACAACGATCAGGATGTCACGTTGAGCTGGATGCCCCTGACCCACGACATGGGACTGATCGGATTTTATCTAATGCAGTTCGCCAACCGCGTGCATGTCCATCTGATGCCCACTGAGCTGTTCGTGCGGCGGCCGCTGCTATGGCTGCAATTGGCCTCGAAAAAGCGCGTCACCATCACTTGCTCGCCAAATTTCGGCTATCGGCATTTCTTGAAGGTATTGGCAGACCGCCGGCTCGAAGGGGTGGATCTATCTGCCATCCGGCAGATATACAATGGGGCCGAACCGATTTCAGTGGCGCTGTGCAATGAGTTCATGAGTGCCCTGGCGTACACCGGACTCAAGCACCACGCCATGTTTCCGGTTTATGGGCTCGCGGAAGCCTCACTGGCCGTGACGTTTCCGCAACCCGGAGTCGATTATCGCTGGATTCGTGTCAATCGGCACAAGCTCGGGGTGGGCGTGAGGGTCGACCTGAATCCTGCGGATGCGCGCGATGCGCTCGAACTCGTATGCCTCGGCAATGTCATACCTAATACCGAACTACGCATCACGGATCAGGCGCGCGCCGCACTACCCAGCGGAGAGGTGGGGCATATATTGATACGCGGCGCCAGTGTGACCCGCGGGTACTTCGGCGATCCGGAAGCCACGGCGCTCGCCATCGACGCGGACGGCTGGGTCGACACGGGCGATCTGGGTTTCATGCACGAGGGCTCGCTGTACATTGCCGGTCGCAGCAAGGAAATCATCTTCGTCAACGGCCAGAATTACTATCCCTACGATTTGGAGAACATCGCCCAACGCGCGCCCGGCCTGGATCTGAACAAACTGGTGGCTGCGGGTGTCGCCAAACCCGGTTCCCAGGGCGAGGAATTGGTGGTGTTCGTGCTGCATCGGGGCAGCATGTCCGAATTTTTGCCGATCGCGGCGGCGGTCAGCCGTCTCATCAACGAACATACGGGTCTCGAGGTCGTCCAAGTCATCCCGACCAAGCGAATTCCCAAGACCACCAGCGGCAAGGTGCAGCGGCATTTGTTGGAGACGGCTTATATTGACGGCGAATTCGCTGCGGAACTGGCCGAACTGAAAACTCTGCGCGAGTCGCCGGGAGCCGCGTCGCATGTTTCCGGCACCGCGCTGGAAACGCGTCTACAATCCATTTGCGAAGCGGCTTTGCCTGGCAAGAGAATCGACGTTACCGACAATTTATTCGACATCGGGGCCAGCTCCCTGAAGCTCATCGAGATCCACGAGAACGTCGATCGCGAATTCCCCGGGCTCATCGATTTGACCGAGCTATTCGATCATCCGACTATCGTTGAGCTCGCGAAACATCTGCAGAGCAAGCTCAAAACGCCACCCGCCGCGTAGTGGCGGACATCCGCCGCGACGCGGGCCTGGCGGTCCACCCCGGAACCGCAATCCGGGCGAAGGGAGCAATGGTTAATCGGCGCCGTACAGGGGCTTTTTCAGCCGCCAGCGGCGATACGACCATAGCCAATCGGCGGGACTCTTAAACACATCGATTTCACAGGCGCGCGCATAGCGCTCGGTCAGCGTGTGGGGGTCGGTAGATTCTCGGCCGTCCCACAGAGGCTTTAACTCGACTTCGTAGTAGCCGCGCCGAATGCGGCGCATACCGGCGTACATCATTGGCAGGCGCGTCGCGCGCGCAATTTGCTCGGCGCCGACAAAGAACGCGGTGTCCTGCCCGAGAAATCGCGTCCAGTAGCGCTTATCCGTAGCGACCGGCGCCTGATCGGCGTTCATGGCCAGCGCCCGCACGATGCCGCGACGGCGTAGAAAGTCCGCCAACAATTCCCTGGCGGGCACCAGCCGAGCGCCGAAGCGGGAACGGATCCGGAGCATAAGCCGCTCCGCCCACTGCTCATGCAACGGCTTGTAGGCCGCGTCGACGGGATAGCCCAAGTGCAAGGCAACCCCATGCAGCAACCACTCCCAATTGCACAGGTGCGAGGTCACGAACATTACGGGCTGGCCAGCATCGAGGTAGCGCCTTGCGACATTCAAATTCACGATTTGCACGTGAGCACGCATGTCAGCTTCGGCCATCGAAGCCGACTTCAGCACCTCGACCATGACATCGCAAAAATTCTTGAGAAATTGCTGGTGGATGGATTCACGCTCGGCGGCGCTTAAATCCGGAAATACCCTGTCGAGCTGCTCGCGAATCACCCGGTGCCGATGCCGCACCACATAGAACGCCAGCAGGTACAGAAAGGTGGCAAATACATATAGCGCCCGTATAGGCAGGCGCGAGAAGAATTTGATCATGGGTAGCGCAGTTTACGATATCCGCGGCCATAACGGAGACTTTGAACTGCTGCGCGTCGCGGCGTTGACTGCGTTGCGTCACATTTAAACCACAATTAGTTGAAGCGCACGAACTCGAAATCGGACGGCTGCTTGTTGATGGCCAGCGTCGGCGGCGATATCCAATTGGCGTAAGCGCCGGGCGCCGCGACCCGACCCATCAAGGAAGCGACGAAGGCTCGATCTTCTTCGGTCGCGAGCCATTCGCGCTGCTTCGCGGTCCATTCGGAGTCGCTGACCACCCGGCCATCGGGAGCGAACTTGAGCCCCGCCAGAGGCCCGATCTTCCGATTGAACGCCTTGTGCGGGACCGTCAACTCGAATGGGATTCCGGTCTTTTGGATGATGCGGTTCCAGCGCTCGACTCCCGCCACGGAATCCTTGATGTAGTCGTCGCGCAGCTTTTCGTTGAGCGCATTGAGCGCCGGCGCCTCCCCAGCGACGAGCCTACCGTCGATGACCTGCACCACGGGATAGACCGCATCGCGCAATAGATGATCGTCGCCGAATTTCGTTTCGGCGCAGCGGCCCTTCAGGCCGCTTGAATAAAACGTGGCGGCGTTCGACGATACATCGGCGCCGAACAGATCGATGGTCACGCTGAAATGAAAATTCAGGTAGCGCTGGATGGTCGGCAGGTCGATAACGCCGAGCGCGCGAAGTCGTGCGATATCATCGGTCTTGTGCTCGGCCATGACTTCGCAGGTGCGCTGGATGACGCGGCCGACTCCGGACTCGCCGACATACATGTGGTGCGCTTCCTCCATCAGCATGAAGCGCGTGGTCCGCGCCAAGGGATCGAATCCCGACTCCGCCAAAGCCAGGAGTTGGAATTTCCCGTCGCGATCCGTGAAGTAGGTGAACATGAAGAACGCCAGCCAGTCCGGAGTCCTTTCGTTGAAGGCACCCAGTATCCGCGGATTGTCGCGATCTCCCGAACGGCGTTGCAGCAGGGCCTCGGCCTCTTCGCGGCCGTCGCGGCCGAAGTACCGATGCAGAAGGTACACCATCGCCCACAGATGGCGGCCTTCTTCGACGTTGACCTGAAATAAATTGCGCAAGTCGTAAAGCGACGGGCAGGTGAGGCCGAGATGACGTTGCTGCTCCACCGAAGCAGGTTCGGTATCCCCTTGTGTGACTATGATCCGCCGCAAATTCGCGCGGTGCTCGCCGGGTACTTCCTGCCAAACCGGCTCACCCAAGTGATCGCCGAAGTTGATCTTGCGTTCGCCATCGGCTGGACTTAAGAATATCCCCCAGCGGTACTCCGGCATTTTCACGTAATCGAAATGCGCCCAGCCGCTGGGATGGACACTGGTGGCCGTGCGCAAGTACACGTCGGCGCTGTGCGAACCCTCCGGACCCATTTCGGTCCACCACCTGAGGAACTCGGGTTGCCAATGCTCGAGAGCGCGCTGCAGCCCCTTATCCCCGGCCAGATCGACGTTGTTGGGAATTTTGTCGGCGTAGGTAATAGTCATGATGAATCTTCCTAGATGCGATCCCGGTTAAATTTTGCCTTGCGGCCGGTACCGAACACTGTCAAGGCCCCCGTTTCACCCACGGCATTGGGCCGGATGAAAATCCAGTTCTGCCACGCCGATAAGCGGCCGAACACACGTGTTTCCAGAGTCTCGCCGGCACCGAAGCGTAAGTTGGCCTCCATACCGGTCAAGGCATCGGGTGACAGCGCGACCCGCTCCTCGAGTGCGATGCGAATCTCGTGGTCCCAATCCAGCGGATCGGGTCCCAGGGTAACGAGTCCAAGGGATTGCGCCGACGGACAATCGAGTCGCGCTCCGATGGCGGCCCTAGCCTCGGCCATGAGTTTTGCATCGCCGTAGAAGCGTGCCTCGATTCGCGATCGCCCGTGTACCGCCGGCAGCAGGCCAAAATTCGCCTCGGAAAGAATCAACACGGGGCCGCCCGCCGCGGGGTCCTGGTTCAACATATAAATGCGATCCGACGCCAGCGCGAGTTCGAATAGCGACCCGACGAAGCAGCTGTCGGCTTCGATCAGTGTGAACAGCGAGCGCGACGAAACGTCGAACCGCGCGAATGTGCGCCGCAACTGCCCGATGACTTCGCGAACGAACCAGTGTTTGCGATTCTCGAGGAGAAATTCGTCCGTGGCGAGTACGGCGGCCGCCGCACCGCGAGTCTTCAGTACCCAGACACCATAGTCGAGATAATTGGTGCGCAGGTTCAAGATGGCATCATCGAGTTCTCGCGCCATCTGCAGGGGCCACCAATGGGCACCGGCGGCGAGCGCCGCATCGACGCAAGCCGGAGTGGCCGCGTCGGACGCCGAGATCGTCAACTCGACGCGCTGAGTCGCGCCATCCAGACGGACGTCGACGAAGTCATAGTGGAAGCCATGCGGCTCGGTAACGCGATTCAGCGCCGGGAGCAACACCCCGGCCGCGCCCTCGGTACGCTCGCGGGCGGAAGCAAGCGCCTGTGCGCGGTGCGAGATGTATTCGTGAAAGTGCTGCGGCTTGACTATGGCATCGACTAGCGCCCAATCCCGGGCGCGCTGACCGCGCACGCCCTCGACCGTGGTGCAGAACACGTCCGCCAGATCACGGCGCACTCGCCGCTTGTCCGTCAACCGGGTCAAACCGCCCGTCCCCGGCAGCACTCCGAGCAGCGGCACCTCCGGCAGGCTTACGGCCGACGATCTATCATCGATTAGTACGATTTCATCGCACGCCAGAGCCAGTTCGTAACCGCCCCCGGCGGTGGTGCCATTGCATGCCGCGATGAATTTAATGCCGGAGTGGGCGCTGGAGTCTTCCATTCCATTGCGAGTCTCATTGGTAAATTTGCAAAAATTCACCTTCCAAGCGTGGCTGGACAGGCCGAGCATGAAGATGTTCGCGCCGGAGCAGAATATCCTGTCTTTGCCACTGGTGAGAATCACCGCGCCCACTTCGGGATATTCGAAGCGGATTCTTTGCAATGCGTCGTACAATTCGATGTCGACGCCGAGATCATAGGAATTGAGCTTCAGGCGGTAGCCTGGTCGAATGCCCGCTGCCTCGTTCACGTCCATGGTCAGCGTCGCGACGGAACCGGCGACGGCGAGGCGCCAATGTTGGTAACGCGTCGGATGTGTTTCGAAGTTCACCGGCGCGGCGGACGCTTCGGAATTCATCATGGCGGATTCCGGCATTTGATTGTCCCCAATGGAATGCAATATAGTGCATTCTTATGCGGATGCTTGTGAAAGGTCAAGAAAAACAAATTTACTGGTTCGTGGTTTTGCTCAATTAACCAAACATGCACTATAATGCGCATACGGGTCGATGTCCATGACCCAAGCCAAGATCGACGCCCGCCAACAAGTGACAGCAGCGGGCTATCGCCAAGGGGGGTTGCCTGCCCATGGATCTTTGTGACATAGACTGCACCACGAGCCCGCCCTCGCTGAGTATTCCGGAGCGCTTCAATGCGGCTCATGACCTGCTGGAGCGCAATCTTCGAGCGGAACGCGGCAGCAAGATCGCGTACATCGATGATCACGGCTCGTACACCTATGGCGAGCTCGCGGCGCGGGTCAATCGTTTCGCAAGCTCCCTGTACGGCTTCGGCATGCACATGGAACAGCGAATACTGCTCTGCCTACAAGATGGCATCGACTTTCCGACGGTCTTCCTGGGTGCCATCAAGGCCGGAATCATCCCCATCCCGGTCAATACCATGCTCTCCCCCGCCGACTATGCCTACATGCTGCAGGACAGTCGCGCACCCATGCTCGTGATATCAGCGGCCGTGTTGCCGCAGTTCCTACCCATCCTGGGTGACTCTCGATTCTTGAAGCACATTTTGACAGCAGGAACCACCGAGCCCCGGCCGGGCATGCGTTCGCTCGGCGAGGTTCTCAAAGCCTCGGTGGACTGGTTCGAACCGGCACCCACCTTGCGCGACGAAGCTTGCTTCTGGCTGTACTCGTCCGGTTCGACCGGTGCTCCCAAGGGTACGGTACATGTGCATTCCAGCCTCATCGAGACGGCCGTGCTGTATGCGCAAGCCACTCTCGGATTGAAGGAGAGTGACGTCATGTTGTCGGCTGCAAAACTGTTTTTCGCTTATGGACTCGGCAATTCACTGACCTTTCCCTTGGCTGTGGGCGGTACCGCGGTGTTGATGGCGGAGCGGGCAACGCCGGCGTCCATCGCCGCTCGGCTGCGCATGCATCGCCCCACGGTCTTCTCGGGGGTGCCAACCCTGTACGCCTCGCTGCTCGCCGGCGACCACCTGCCGACTGCGCAGGACATATCGTTGCGGGTGTGTAATTCAGCGGGCGAGGCATTGCCCGAGAACATTGCGCGACGCTGGCGTGAACGGACTGGCGTGGACATCGTGGACGGTATCGGTTCGACCGAGATGCTGCACATTTTCATTTCAAACCGGCCCGATCGAATTCGCCACGGCACATTGGGGCTGCCGGTGCCCGGCTTCGAGGTCAAGATCGTCGATGACTTAGGGGTTCCCGTCGCCGCCGGCGAAACCGGTGATTTGCTGGTGCGCGGTTCGACCAGCGCAAAATTCTATTGGAACCAGCACGCGCGCAGCCGCGCAACCTTCGAAGGACCCTGGACCCGGACGGGCGATCGATTCCGCGTCGACGAAAACGGCGATTATGTATTCGCCGGCAGGGCCGACGACATGCTCAAGGTGGGCGGCATCTATGTATCGCCCATCGAAGTCGAATCCGCTCTCATCGCGCATCCGGCCGTGTACGAGGCCGCGGTCGTCGGCAGGGAAGACGGCGAAGGCCTGACAAAGCCAATGGCGTACGTCGTGCTCGCCGATGGTTTGCTCGCCTCGGAAGCTCTAAGCGACGAACTTAAGGCCTTCGTCAAATCCCGGCTCGCGCCTTACAAATACCCTCGATGGATAGAGTTTGTCTCCGACCTACCCAAGACGGCCACGGGCAAAATTCAACGGTTCAAGTTGCGCGCCGCATGCAAAACGAGCAGCTGAACATCGACGGACGTCGATTCGAATATCGCTTCGTGCAGCCCGCGCACGCCAACGGCGTCGATCTCGTGATGCTGCATGAGGGGCTGGGCTCAGTCTCCTTATGGCGGGATTTCCCGGAACAGTTGGCACAGGCAACCGGATGCCGGACTCTGGTGTATTCCAGGCACGGCTACGGCCGCTCTTCGCCGCTCGAGGCGCCGCGCAACGTGGATTACATGCATGAAGAAGCCCGCACTTGGCTGCCTGCAATTCTCACAGGGCTGAACATCCGTCGGCCGGTGCTATTCGGCCACAGCGACGGAGCCTCCATAGCGCTGATTCAGGCGGCGATCCCGGAGAGCGACGTTGCCGGCATTATTGCGCTGGCGCCGCATATCAAAGTCGAAGATGTAACGGTACAAGGCATCGGCGCGGCCAGAAGCGCCTATATGAACTCTGATTTGCGCTCGCGCCTGAGCCGTCATCACGCGGACGTGGACTCGACTTTCTGGGGGTGGAACCGGATTTGGCTCGACCCGGCATTTCGGAGTTGGAACATCGAGGCCCTGCTGCCGTCGATCCACTGCCCCATACTCGCGATTCAAGGCGAGGACGATGAGTATGGAACGATGGAGCAGATCGCGAGCATCGCCCGCGCGGCTCCCAACGCGAGGCTGCTGGCGCTCAAGGCCTGTCGGCATTCCCCGCACCGGGATCAGCCGCTGGCGGTTTTGGCCGCCGCGGGGGAATTTGTCGCCGGCCTTGCCATCGGCGCCGACTGTCGCATCCCCTAGCGCTTACACCTAAGCCCGAGCACCGCTACAATCCCCATACGACACATGCCAAGACCATCCAAGCCGCGCCCTGCCCCGGGTAGCCGCGCCAAACCCCGTCGAGCCGATCCCCAGGATGTGGCTTACCTGCGCGGCTTGGCTGATAAAATTCGTGACGCGCGGGCTCAGCGAGGCATGACACGAAACGCCCTCGCCGCGGACTCGGGTGTGTCCCTGCGCTTTCTCGCGCAACTCGAGGGCGGCCAAGGCAACCCTTCCATCTTGGTGCTGCGGCGAATTGCATCGGCCATGGGATTTCCGCCCGACGACCTATTGTCCGAGGGTCCGCCACCCGCGATCGACCGAATCCTGCTGATGCAAATGCTGAAGCGGCTATCTGGCGACGATATCGCCAAGGCGCGCCGCCTCCTCACCCAACACCTGGGTCTCGCCGCGGTCTCCGCAGCCAAGAAGCCCTACGTGACATTGATCGGACTGCGAGGCGCCGGCAAAACCACGCTCGGACGCCGGCTTGCGAATCATCGAGGAGTTCCTTTCTTCGAACTGGACCGCGAAGTGGAGCGTGATTACGGCGCGACCATCGGCGAAATTCTGCAGTTGCACGGACAGCCCGGCTATCGGCGTTTCGAGCGCGACAGCCTGCAGGCCGTGTTGTCGAAGCACCCGGCGGCCATCATCGAAACCGGCGGCGGTCTGGCGGCGGACCCTGAGACCCTGCCGCTGCTGCTCGAGCGCTCTGTGGCGGTGTGGGTTCGTGCCGCTCCGGAAGAGCACATGCAGCGGGTAATCGATCAGGGGGATCTTCGCCCCATGGCGCGCAGCCGCGAAGCCATGCGCGAACTCAAGAATATTCTGAATGCCCGCGAACCCTTCTATCGCCAAGCCCACCTTCATCTGACCACGTCTGGAAGAACGGTGGATCAGAGCTTCAAGGAGTTGCTTGAACTACTCGAGCGCGGCTAGCTGCACAGCCTACTATCTTGGCAATACATACGGAGACAATAAATATGGCTACACGGCATGAAACCCACCGGCCGACATTCTGGAGAGTGAGCATGTTCGCGGTCTGCCTCGCTGGCACAGTGGCGGTGGCCGCGGAGCCGCCCGCTTCGCATCCGGCCGCCACCGCCGACTGGCACGCCGTAGTGCGTGATTTGGCTGTCCAGCACTTCAAGAATCCTGCCTGGGGATACTCACATTCGCAGCGCGACTATGCACTTGCCCGAGAATTGGCCGCGGCCGATAACGTGACCCTCGATGACGATGTGCTGTTCGCCGCAGCCTATCTGCATGACATGGCCGCATTCCCGCCATGGGAAAACGAAAAGCTCGATCACTCCGATGTCGCGGCGGACATAGTGCATACGATTTTGAAAGGAACCGCCTTTCCGATGGCGAAGATCGATGCCGTCCGGGGGGCGATCCGCACGCATATGTTCTATCGCGATCCCAGTGGTCCCGAGGCGCTATATTTACACGACGCGGATGCCCTCGATTGGCTGGGCGCGATTGGGGTGGCAAGAATCATGGCGCTGGTCGACCCCAACGGCGGCAACCCGAACGGCCCGAAGGCCGTCGCAATGCTCGATGACAATTTGGCCAAGGTTCCGGCACGGGTATTGTCGCCGGCCGGTCGCGCACGGCTAGCGCAGCGCAAGGCGGAACTCGAGCAATTCCTGAAGGATCTACGGCGAGAGTCGGAGAACCTGCGCACTCTGTGAAAAACGCCACCGGCCAACGTGAACCTACGAGGTGGGTCTCCATCCTGAATTACCGACAAGACCGGCGGTGCCAGTCTGACGATCCCCGTGTAGTACGCATAGATGACACTGAAAACTGCGTACATGAGAGCTGCTATGCAGAAGGGTAACGATTCCGAGTACTAGCGCAAGGATGCGAAAGCAGAAACTGCAGACAATGACTCAAAGTACTCGTATGTCTGGCATGTCCCATACTGTCTCGTCTGGTTGCCGCCGCTTGGGCGCGAGCGGTCGATCTGCGGCACGGTTCGCGATCGCGACGCAGCATTTCGCCAACAAAATCGCATTTTCGTGGCTGGTCGCGTTGATCGGCGCGACGGGCTGTTCAGCCGGCGAGCTGGCCGTGACGGTAGTTGACCGACTAGGGCAGGGTGTGAGCGAGGCCGTAGTAACCGTGGCACCCGCGGTGCCGCGCGCTTATCGGCAATCTGCGGCCACCGCAATCATGGACCAGCGCGACCTCGCGTTTACGCCACGCGTTCTCGTGGTTGCCGTCGGAACCAGTGTCGAATTCCCGAACAACGACACGGTCAGTCACCAGGTCTATTCATTCTCAGAGGCCAAACATTTCCAGCTCCCGCTCTATAAGGGTGTACGTCATCCACCGATAACCTTCGAGCATGAGGGGCTCGTCGTGCTCGGCTGCAATATTCACGACGAGATGGTGGGCTACATTTACGTGACCGACGCACCATTCTTCGGCAAGACGGATAGCGGCGGCATGTTGAATCTGCAGGAGCTACCAGGTGGCGACTATCGAATTAGCGTATGGAGCCCGATAATTGCGGATCCCTCCCAAACACTCATTCACAATGTGCATGTGGATCAGCATGAGACCACGACCAGCCGAATACAGTTAATCCGCGAGCTTCGCGCTCGCCCGGAGCCGCGGCCACGGCGCACGGACTGGGCGTATTGATGGAGGCCCGCCGCTACGCAGCATGCTTGATGGCGATTCTCTGGGCCGGCTTCGCGACGGCGGATGACCAGCTGAACGTCGTTGGCGCATTCGATGTGCGCTGGGTGCACTCCGCTGGGGAATTGTCATACCTCGATGGAGGACTCGGAACCCTTCGCTTCGATCCCGATCACGAAGGCCTGCGTCTCGGCAGAGCTTTCATGGCTTCGCGCCTGCGATTGTCGGACATCGTGACATTGCACACAGTCGTCGATGCCTACGGTGATCATGATCGAAACCCGGTCGACTTGAGCGAGTTCTGGGTAGACGTGCGACCATTTCCGACAAATGCAATTCGCTGGCGTGCTCGAGTGGGCGCGTTCCATATGCCTGTTTCACTCGAAAACCGCGGCGCAGGCTGGAGCGACGTGTACTCCATCACGCCCTCGGCCCTCAACACTTGGCTGGGGGAGGAATTTCGCACGATAGGCGCGGAACTGGAGGTGCGCTGGCTTGGCGCAAGTAGCGGCTACCTCGGCGATGTTGCGTTGATCGCGGCCGCGTATGCGTGGAACGACCCAGCGGGCGCGCTGATTGCCGATCGGGGTTTCGCGATCACCGATCGCCCTTCGACTCTGTTCGGTGGCCTAGGTCGGCCACCGATAACGTTCTATCACGAGATGGACCGCAAGCCCGGGTATTACGCCGGCCTTACCTGGCGACGTCACGACCGGCTCGAGATTCGGGCGCTGCGCTACGACAATCGAGCCGACCCCGGCGCTTCGACGGCAGCGGGAGGCGGTGCTTGGCGAACCCGCTTTTCAAGTTTCGGCGCACGACTGGAGCCGACGACACGCTGGACATTCATCGCCCAGTATATCGACGGAGACACTGCCATTGGGGCGGAGTCTCTGGGCTACGACCAATTCCTGATGAGATACCATGCGGCATTTGGGCTCGCGAGCCTAGAATGGGGTCGGGAGCGGCTGACGGCGCGCTTCGATAGCTTTGGAACACATCAATTGCGCGGCTTCTTCGGACCACCGAGCAACGAAACAGCACACGCCTGGACAGCGGCGTGGACTCACGATTTTGACGACCATTGGCAGCTGGTCACTGAATGGATCCGCGTCTTGAGCCGGTTCCCACCGCGCAGCCTTTTTGCCCAGCCATCTTCGCTCCCCGAAACCCAGACCCAAATAAGCGCCCGCTACCGATTCCAGTTCGGAGGGCGAGCCTGGGGGCTAATTGGGGGCCTGCAAAATAATTGAGGATGCCCCGGGCGAGAACCTCCGTGACGAGGATGACGAAACGATAATTAGGCGAAAGCTAAGTCGCTAATGCCGAAGCGGCTGTTGCGCTCGCTAATCACTGAGTAGCGCGGCGATGAAGAGCCGGAAAGACGAACCACAGACCAAAAAAGAATAGCGCCAATGCGACGCCACAGAGCGCACTGACCCACAAAAGCGCGAGCACCGCATAGGCGACCAAGGCCACTTCGATCGATATGGCGATTAGGAGGGGCAGCATCGCTATCATGATCAAGCGCGACGCGTAGTTGGCTAAGTACCTGGAAATCGTGCCGCGCTCAGCCTCTCGATGGTACGCGGCCGGCGCCATGATCAAACCGATGGCCAACGCTACAAGGACGAGGGCTGCCAAATGCAGCACTTGACCGAGAGAGGGAAGCCGCTCGGCAAATCGCTGATTGAACACCACAATAAGCTGAAAGCCAAATAATGTCTGGATGCCAGGCAGCACCATCCGACTTTCCTCAATAATATGATCAACTTCTTCCGCCAGGGATTCTTTTTTGAACGTGTCAGTACCCATTGCACTGTCCTTTGCCCCCGCGCATTGGCCCCGTGGTCTGCCAAATAAAAAGCTCTTTTCTGCGAGTATCCGCCGCACCGCCCCATATGTTAGTACCTATGCCAAGGAGGAAGCGATTTGTTTACCAACCCCGCGACGTCGGCTCCGGGCGAGTTGCGGACCCGCATGAACAACGCGATTGCGTTGTGAGGCCAACTTAACATCTTATTCGCGTATGCCGTGTTGAAGACATGACTCAGTACTCGCGCTTCATGATGGCGCTGGTTGTCATAGCCCAAGGGCCTGTCAGGCCTCGCATGTGATAAGAGCCCGGAAATTCAACAACACTCTCCAGATTGTGATGCCGCGCGCCTACCAGTAGGCCATCGCCTTGGTTCAATTAGGCACGCCCCGCATGCTCCTCGTTCTTGCGAGTGAGCATAAGAGTGGGTTGCCGACTGTCAATGTCAGAATATTCCGGCGTACGAATCGTATCCAGCTAACTTGCCACTTCAGGCCAAATCGCGATAAATCCGTCCCGAGGATATGGACTGAACTGCTTCTATACCAACACTACTTAGGTAGATAACCTTGGCACAAATAAAAGTCCGTCTAGGCCTCGCGAACCCAGCGGCGTTGCCCGCATTTGAGCCTCATTCCGAAGAAGTGACGGTGATCATTGAGACCCCGAAGGGCAGCCGAAACAAGTATGCATTCGACGAGGAGGCCCGCATTTTCGATCTAAAGCAAGTGCTGCCTGCCGGAATGGCTTTCCCATACGACTTCGGCTTTGTCCCCTCAACTCTCGGAGGCGACGGAGACCCTCTCGATGTATTGGTGCTTATGGATGAACCCGCCTTTGTGGGGTGCCGGTTGCAGTGCCGCGTAATTGGCGTAATTGAGGGCGAACAGATAGACAAAAAAAGGCACGTGAGAAATGACCGGATCATCGCGATCGAGCGGGAGAACCACAGCTTTGCCAGTGTGAAACGGATTGACGATTTGGGTAAGGTATTCTGCAAGGAGCTCGCGGAGTTTTTCATCAACTACCATCGAATGATCGGTAAAGAATTTAGAGTTATAAAAGTACGAGGTCCAGGGAGTGGGCGCCGTCTCATCACAAAGGCTCAACACCTTGCCAAAAAGGGGGCTGCGTAATTCGCTGCCACACTAAGAATTAGGGGGATTCACTCGTTCCTTGCTAGAGCTTGGGGTCCTAGCTGATGCAGGAGTTATCGCGTTTGATGCGGGAACGATAGCTGCGCTTTTTTCTCGCATTCCGAAAAGGGTCGGTTGTGGACACACGAGCGGCAATTGCGTCTGGGTCCGTAGGGCATAAAGCAAGGGTCAGGACGGGTTCCTTGGCGACCGTTTCGCAGCAACGCGCCGCCGGCTAAATGATCAGGGGGCAGATTTCGGCCTGGCTGCCATGAACGTCGTGCAACTGGCGTTGGGCCGCCGCGAACCGCACGGCAAACGTAGGAGAAGTGATGATTCTAACGCGTATTAGCCCTACAGACACCGCGAGTTGCTTAGACCATTCTCCCTCACTCCAAACATCCGAACCAAGGCAGTAAATCATGTCTACAGATAAGTTTTCGGGCGGTTTGTCGGTTTCATCTTCGGGTGTTCCTAGTTCTTCCAACAAGGCGTCCAACGTGGACTCGCAGCTCAAAACCAAGCCCCTCGAGCTGGGGCACTCTGCAACGGCTCACATCGATAGCGTTCTCGTTGCGGCGGCGGCGAGTCTGCACGATCGGCCAGAGCGCTTGCCCGGGGGTGAGCGGGTGGCAAGGGTGGCGCACGATGCCGCTGACAAAATCACGTCCACTGCAGAATATATTCGTGGCCACCATGTGGATGCGATGGTTGAAGACGTTAAGGCCCTGATAAAGAATCACCCGGGTCCGGCGCTCTTGGTTGCGGCAGCTATTGGATTACTATTAGGCAAAGCGTTCTCAAGCACAGATTAAATCTCTAAATACGGAGAAAATAGCTATGGGTTCGAGGGATCGACCTATCTCTTGCGTGTTGAAAGATATTTTTGGCAATGTCCAAGAGATCATCCGCTCCGAAGTCAGGTTGGCAAAGGCTGAGCTGCGGGAGGAGTTGGGGAGAACCCAGCACGTCGCTGTATGGCTCGGCATTGGCGGAGTAAGCGCCTTTTTTGCCCTAGCGTTTTTGCTTAGTAGCATTTTTTTTGCGCTCCTCTATATCGTTCCCCATTGGGCCGCCGCTCTCCTGATGGCAATAGCGCTTGCCGTCCTTTGCGCCATGACGTTCAGGGTGGGCGCGGGTCATTTGAGGAAAATGAGGCAAATCCGATCCTCGGCATCCGCAACGCTAGTGAAGGAGAGTGGGGTATGGACGAAACATCAGGCCAAATAAAGAGTCACATTAGAAGTACGCGCGAAGAGTTGAGCGCGAATTTGAGTGAGCTCGAGCAAAGAGTGAAGTCGGCGACCGACTGGCGCCAACATTTTGAGAATAAACCCGGCGTTTTCTTGGCTGCGGCCTTGGGTGGGGGGCTGCTGCTTTCTCTAATCGGAAGGAAAAGACGACGGTATATCTATGTACCCAGCTCCGCCCCAGAGGGTAGTCGCACCCGCGCGAGCGTGCAGTGATTGGTCCTGTACAGGAAAGACTGGATGAAATCGAAGGGGTTCGCATCTGGGTTGCCGTTACTAAAGCGAAGAGTTTTACCTCAAAGCTCGTACCCGGATTTGGAGAGCAACTCGGGAGAGGCAAAGGAAGCGCAGACAATTCTGTATTTTGTGCATAGGGTTGAGGCCATACCAGAGTGTCAGCGCTTGCCTCAAATAGACAGCCGCTGCGCATCCGGGCATGGTGGGCGTGATAGGAGGGCTCGACCTCGTATTATCACTTGCGTTGGTGGGCACGCTCTTGGCGATTATTTATCGCTATATGCCCGCTCGGCGACTGCCATGGAAAGGCGTACTGATCGGCGTGCACTTACCGCGATATTATTTGAGATTGGCCGGTGGGGTGGTGGGCTTGTATCTAGCGCATTCGACTCAGCCGTCCGCGTTTGAAGCCGCCTCCTCGTTTGCCGCGCTGCTGCTGTGGCTCTATTACACCGCGCAGATCTTCCTCTTCGGCGCGGAATGTACGGCGTGTCTGGGGGGATTGCGCCGCCAACAGCGGAAGAGCGAAGCTGCGAGCAACTCTGCTCTATCGAGGTCCTGTTGGGCACCCACCAGCGCCTGCCGGAAGCGATTCAGCGGGTCGCCTATCGATCCCCGGATGAATGCGTCTGGCCAACGTCGCTTCGTAAAGGTAGTGGCGTTTTACAATCCCTGTGGGTCACCTAACACGTGGTCGCGCTCACTCAAACACTCACGACGCTGAGTAATTCTAACTAGCGAGCCACCAGAAGCAAGTCACACTGAGGTAATTAACGTGCCCGCACCCCAAAAGAATCAATCCAACCCCTCGCTCGGCGTTTCGGCCGTAGGCCATCACATTGATGAAAATATTGAGAGCGTTGTCGCATTGCGGCGCAAGGAATGGGAATCAGTCTCTGGTTCGCAACGGCGCCTGGAGCATGTTAGCCGCCTCATAGCTAGGCCCCTCTATTTGTATGGATTGATCGGGGTGATTGCGGCGTGGGTTGCGGTTAATAGCGCGGCGCGGATTCTAGGATTTCGATCGTGGGATACGCCACCTTTTGAGTGGTTGGATGGGATAATGACCTTTACCTCGTTGGTCACGACAACCGTGGTGTTAATCGCGCAGAACCGGCAGTCGAAATTGGAGCAACAGCATACCCACTTAGCTCTACAAGTGAATCTGGTAACCGAGCAGAAGGTGAGTAAACTCATCCATCTCATTGAAGAATTGCGGCGCGATTTGCCGATGGTGAAAGATCGCCAGGATCCCCAAGCCGAAGCCCTTCAAGAACGCACCGACATGGCGCAAATGATATCCGCCATTGAGGAGGTTGGGCTCACGGACCCCAATGCGCAACATGCCATTCCCGTCCAGAGCGTCTCTATGCCTAGCGAGGATCGGCCGCCGGGGGAATAAATGGTCCGCAACGCATTGGTGTTGGTCGCGACAGTCTTCGATTGGAACCTAGCGCGAGCGCCGATTGCCCGAATGATCACCGCCAAGACCGGGCGGTCGGCGGCTATCGATGGCAACCTGCGGGTGCATTTGTGGTCCTTCACACCCACAATCGATATCGAGGAGTTGCGCCTCGCAAACCCCGACTGGGCTAAAAGCCCCCTGATGTTTGGCGCGGAAAAGATTTCGATCAGCGTAAGCCTAGGGCGACTGCTACGTGGACAAATCGTATTGCCGAAACTCGAGGTGTGGGCTCCGCAAGTTAATCTCGAGCGCGATCGCCAAGGTCGGGCGAGCTGTGAATTTGCAAATTCGGCGGGGACGCCAGAGGCGACCAACGCCAAGCCCACTAAGCTTCCCACCGTGCGTTTGCTGGTAATCGGGGACGGGAAGGCTTACATCCCCATACGCCTTACGATTTTAAGGTGAGCATCACAAAACGGAAGTACCGTCGGCCGTTAGAATGTCGTCGATCAGGGAGTCGGGGGGACGTATATGGCCTCGCCGTGTCCGGTCTTCTTGTAAATCCCCAACGATCCTCCCACCCCGACACCCACCGCAGACCGCCGCGAATAGGATTCGGAGCCTACGCCTGTGCCAATGGAGCCGGTTTCAGAATCGGAGAAGCCTTCTAAGATCAAGCCGTTCGCGCCGAGCTTCGCGGCCTCTATCTTCAACCGCTCGATAACCTTATCGACTGATTTCTGGCCGCCGGTGCCAAAAGCGCTTTTGCTATTCGCATCGAGAGTGGCGATTGGCTCGTAATGCGCCGGCGGATGAGAATAAATCGTGACCTGGTCTGGCGTGACCGGAGGCCGCGCTTGTCCCACGAGAACGTGGGTGGAGGGCACGCAGGCACATATCCCCCAAGCCGCCCCCGCTAACGCTATCCGAAAAAACATACGAAGTGCAATTGGCATACGAATTAGGGCGAGCCCGCGCCTCGCGGTTTATAGGAATACTTCTGTCCCGCGAGGGTGGCGGCGTACATCAGGCCGCCCTTGGCTATGGTGAATACCGCCATGCCCTTATTAAAACCTCCACTCCGGGTCGTCGCATTATTCACGCTGCCGCTGGCGCTGGCCGACGCACCCGTAGTGCCAGCAGAGCCGCCCGCGGATGCTGTGATGGCAGTAACGCTCGCGCCGGCGGCGAACTCAAAATTCCCGGATTCGAATTCATCGAGTGCGCGCCTATCTTCAAAAAAGATGATTTGCGAATAGGCCTTGCCACCGGCCTGAAAGCCGGCGCTCAATTGCGTCATCGTGGTATCGCCCACCAGATGGTGATGAACATACACGCGACCTTTGCCGATCGCTGCGCCCACCACGAACCCGCCTTCACCGACGGTCGGAAACACGGCATAGGCGTAGCTCCTTTTAAAGAACGACGCACTATCCCCCGCTTGTTTGAACACGTTCAAGGTCTCCGTATCACTATCGGCATGGGCGAGACCGCCCCCTAAGAGCGTGCCTGAGATTGTGAGGCATGCCAAAAGCTTTTTCATACTGTCGTCCTCGGGCGAACCATCAAGCCCGCTGCAAACTACTCATATGCGACATCACCGCACCGAGCGCCGCAACGCCTAGGGTTTTGACCAAGGTCGGATGCTGCGCGTAGAAAGTTCCCAATCGGTCCACGATCGAGCCGTCTTGTTGCTGCGCACTCGAGGCAATCGTGCTGATATCGGACTGTGAGACCTGGGCGGCTTGGGCGGCTGTGATCGGCGTTGACGGCCCTTGCGCGCCGGTGCCTAAAATACGGCCCAAGACTCCGCCGCCCGCACTAGCAAGTCCCGCCCCACCCATCGCCTGCATGATTACGTTGAGCACGCCGGCTTTTTGCTCGGGATTCGACTGTCCAAAAAGACTGCCGATGGTTTGGCCTAACGAGGGCGTCGCGTTGGAGCGTAGTGCTGTCGCGATTCCGCTGCCGAGGTCTTTCAAGCTCGCTTGGCTCGCCACCGTATCGAAATGCCCAAACACATCGCCGGCCGGGTTGGCGCCAGGGTTTGCGTACTGCTTTAAAATGTCAAGTAAACCCATTGTATGTTCCTTATTGTTTCGCAGGGATGCGCAATTGCTGACCCGGGTAGATTTTATTGGGGTCGGATAACATCGGTTTGTTAGCTTCAAAAATTGGCCCATAGGCATTGCCATCCCCATAAACTAACTTTGCTATTTTAGAGAGCGAATCCCCCGCCTTCACTTCGTAGAAGCTCGAGGCCGGCGCGCTACTTTGCACAACCGTCATTTGGTCATCGACCTTGGCCACCGAGCGCACGTTACCGCAACAGAGCACAATCTTTTCTTTGGTCGCAAGATCGGCGGCGACCCCCTTAACAGTCACCGTTTTCGTGGCACCGTCATAAATAATGGCTAGGTTCTGCGCAGTGAGGTTCTGGTTTGCCACGTATTTCGCGATCGCCGCCGCTGCGGTCTTATTGAGCTCAGGCACATTGGGCGCCGCGCTCACTAGGGGCGCACCCAGTAATTTCTCGCCAGCATCTACTATAAAACTCATTAGACCCATCAGGAACCTCCCGCGTGGTAACGAACGAATACGCCGATCACTATAACGGCTAGGGCCTCCGCGACCTGCGCACTGGGAGCACTCGCAGCATGCGGAACCCCCGCCTCGGTTAATCAGGCTAAGCCAGGTTAGTGTAGCCGCTTGGATGGGATCCGCTGTAGGTGGCATTCCCAACCGAGCGTCAGCGGAGAGAGCCAAATTAGTTTGACAATCCCAGTGGCTAATACGCTTCAACCGCAGACGGTCGAGATCCTGGACATGGTGCCACGGGCGACCGGTCAAATTGACCTCCGCGTTTCGGCTCCATACACGAGCTAACGAGCACGGTCGGTAAGATCCAAATAGCAGTAAGTGGCCTTGAGAAGGCAGCCGACGTAGCCGGCTCGACTGCCGGCCTTCGGTCCCGGCTTGATACGCTAGCCTTGCCCCAGCGTTACCGGCCACCCCCATCTTCAATTTTGGCGGGTACGCAGCGGTCATCCGTTTTTTTTACCGATTCAGCGCAGTAGCTGCCCAGCGCGCTATGGCCTCGGTTAGGCCATCGGTCGACAACCGGAATGGAGCTTTGCACATCGCCCGATACTAGCTCTGGCACCGTTTCACGGGGCCGTCATTATCGTCGCGCCGGCGTCGAAGGCCGTATGTCGCATTGCCTCATTAATAATGTCACCGGACTAGGGTCGTTGCCTCACCCGAAATGTTACCGAGAGGCCGTGCGACCATGATGCCTCCGACACTTGGGAGGCAACATGAAAACGAGGATAACTCATGCGGCGCGCGCGGAGCTGGCCAATGCCATCCGGAGCAGGTACGCCGCTGCGACCAGCAGTGCAAAGGGAAAATTACTCGAGGAGTTCATCGCGGCATCTGGCTATCACGAGAAGTCCGCGATCCGCGTCGATCCAAATCAAGTTTTAACCTCTCCTTTCGCGCACGACTGACCGAGCGACCTCTCGCTCTCGATGCTCAAAAGCATCGGCGAATTGCTCGAGTTCTGCTGCGCTCATTCCAAGCTCGCGGCCACGCACGCGCCAATTTGAAACGGTCCGTTCAACCTCTGTGAGTATTTCGACAGCAGCTTCCTTGTCCAGCTTGAAATAGGCTGCAACCGCCATCAGCGCATCGATCGAAGCCGCTGGACCCGCCTCTTCGGAGATCCATGTTTTCAGCTCACGCTGACGATCGGGGAAGGGATTGATATCGAAAGCCGGCGATAGTCGCCATTGGTCCTTTGCGACGTGAAGAAACCCATGATTGTGCAAGTGATCATCAACATTGTTAATGAGGATGGAGAAGGCGATTCGGCGCCAAAGCTCTTCGATATCGACTTGCGCGTCTGCTCCATGCTGACGTATTGCATCGACAATTTCCGTGTAGGTATGTTCTGTGGGTGCTCCGACGTCCACACCAAGTAGTGTTGCTGCGGAGACGTACATGAGTCTCCCCTTGGCAGTCCGATCGAATCTACGAATGAGAGTGACGGGGATACCGTCGCTGTCGATGAGCTGTGCCTGCGGAGCATTGATCCCCGCCGCCTTAGCCAGCTGCATCGCCAAGACCTCGCCCTTGGTAATTGCACGCTCATCCTCGATGCTCGGAAACTTGCCAATGCTGAGCTCGCCATCAGAGTCGATGACAGAGCATTTTGGTCGAAGACCCCCCAGCGAAGTCCCTCGACCGCGAAGGTAAGCAAGATCTTCTGCCGTTTCGGTGTTGGTCTCGACCGCCCGACTAGCAATCACCATCATGGACAGCTCGATTAGTGGCGGTGCGGTTCGTTGTCCTCCACTGGTCACACGCTGGAACACACCTTCCTCGTCTTGAAATCGAATCGCCCCTACCCGATTGACATCATCGACCGCGAGGAGAAAGTCGATAGGGGTGAGCGGCTGGTGGTCCTGCGCTTCTCCTGCCGCTCGAGCTAATGCGCGGCGTTTGGCGTGATCACGGAGAATGACGCGACGCGCCCACCCATCCGGTTCGGTATCGGCTATGGCGCCATGGAATATCGATGCATCGCGGCCGGGTGGCTTGTGAAATTGTGCGCCTGTCACCAAAGGCAGATCGGGCTCGAGTGCGAATCGATCCGAGGCGGCAAGCCACTGACGGTCGTATTCGAAAGCGGCACTTTGGCGTGCGCCTTGGCTGTCAAAGCGAAGCGTGCCAATGCGACGACTGCCGTCACCGAGAAAGACGCCGATGGTGCGTTTCATAATGCTTGGGGTTCCTTGGGCGCACGGACGCGTTTCGGCAGGTGGTCTGCGTCGAGCAAGAGGCCGGTGTCATCTCGGCCAGGATCGGCTAGAGCCGTGAGTGCATCGGATAGCCCCAAAACAAAAAGGGCCATGGCGTAGATTCCGAAGGAGACAGTCGGATCGCCTTTCTCGACTTTCAGGTAGGTATTTTTATGAACACCAATTCGCTCGGCCATCATGCCGATGGTCAGGGAGCGCTTACGTCGCGCTATTGCAATGTCAGCGCCGAGCTTGGCAATGGCCTGCCGCAGGCGCAGCGGCAAGACTGATTTGTTTTTTGTCGCTTTCATAAGGTCTCATAAAATAGACCTAAAGCGGCTTAAAGTCTATTTTAAGATACCCTAATAAACGGCATTCCCGAGTTTCTCTTTAACTCATTGATTGTATTATTAAATACGAATTATGCCCCGCCAATCATCATTCGCCGAACAACGACTGCGCCTTTGTCGGAAGCAAGCGACGCCAGGTCGGTAAGTGCGACTGAAGGACGTGATTGGTGAGGATCCATCAGGGATGACGATACTAGACCCGGCAGCCGAAGAAGTTATTAGGGCGTTGCTGGAGAACGTTGTTTTGAAGTTCGTGTAGGCGCCTGGCTGTCTCGCAGGCGAGCCGCCGACTGGTAGGCTAGACTCATGTGCGGTCACCAATGCTGCCGGAACTGACCCTCTCGTTGGGACAGGCGAAACTCCCGCCGTCAAAATGCCTTTCCGGTCACCTTGCCCAACCTCCCGCCGGCGTTCGTCGCAGGAACACCCCCGAATAAACTCTATCGATTAAAATATGTGGGGCTGGCGTTATGGGGTTCCGGCGGAGAACCCCAGGCATCTCAAAAGAATTTGCGTGTCATGTGACGATCGTTAGCGAGGGTGGGCAACGCTTGGAAGACACACCGGAGCTCTCCTGGCTCTTGCATGGGTCGGCTTCACGGGTACGTCTTGTGCGGCCTCCGCAACAGAAATGCCGGCTCAACAGTATCTCGAACGGCTCGCGATGCAGTCCGGTTCGCCGGGCGTGTCTGCGGCCGTGATGGTCCATGGCCAAGTGGTTTTTTCCGGCGGGGTCGGAGTCGCCAGTCTTGAGAGCCAAGAGCCGCAGACGGGCACAACGGTGCACAATGTCGGCTCCATCTCGAAGACACAGGCAGTAGTCGCTGTTATGCAGCTGGTCGAAAAGGGAAAAGTGCGGCTCGATGCGGAGATCCAGGACTACGCTCCCTGGTTCCCACGCAAATCTAAACCGGTCACCCTACGGCAGATTCTGACCCATACATCGGGCATTCGACACTACAAGCAAGGGGATTTTGGATCGGACGGGGTCAACGCGTTCAAACACTACGATAAGTTCGAAGAGTCTACGAGGTTCTGGAGAGATGACCCGCTCTTATTCGATCCGGGCACGCAGTGGTCCTACTCCAGCTATGCGGTCGATCTCATGCAGGCAGTGGTGGAAAGCGCGAGCGGTCAATCCTATGAAGGCTACCTCACCGAGTATATTTGGGCTCCGGCCGGAATGGTCAGCACCCAACTGGATTTCCCTGCAACCATTGTGCGTCACAGGGGCCACGGTTACGTTTGGAATGCAGCGGTGGGGCGAATGGAAAACGCCGCCAATGAGGATGTCAGTTACAAATACGCGGGCGGTGGAGTGATTTCATCGGATGAGGATCTCGTTCGATTCGGGCACGCACTGAATAACGGCGTGCTGCTGCGCCCCGAGACCGTTGCGGAAATGTACCAACTAAGGCTGCCGCTGCTTCTTCCCCGCTTTGGGGACAAGACCAGTCCCCCGGCCGGCGCTAGTCAGGGGCTCGTGTTTTTTGTTGGCAAGGATACAGGTGGCCACGTTCATGCTGGCCATTCCGGCTCTGTGAAGGGGACGACGTCGGAATTCATAAATTTCTACAAAGACGACGTAGTAATCGCGCTCCATTTCAATTATGGCTCGGGCCCTGTGGATACTGGTGCCGCGATACATGCGCTCGCGGATCTCTATTTTCCGACTAAACCGGTCTCAACAGTCCCGTCATCTTCGTCGCGGCATTAGGATAAGTCATCGATCGGCTTTTTTTTGCAACGTCCGAAGCTCTCGCTGAGTTGCGATCCGCAGTAGCCAGCCGTAAAGCGGACGGTCGCCGCGGGCCGATTAGGGTCGAAAGCGCTAGTTGGTGAGACTTCCGCAGTCGGCCA
>JANYLM010000020.1 GCA_025357835.1 Gammaproteobacteria bacterium | reverse complement strand
CGCAAGGGGCGCATCATCAGTATTACCTCCGTAGTCGGATTGACGGGTAACCCAGGGCAAGCGAATTATGCCGCGGCCAAGGCCGGTATCATCGGATTCACCAAGTCACTGGCACGGGAAGTCGGATCCCGCGGCATCACCGTGAATACCATTGCGCCAGGATTTATCGATACCGATATGACGCGTGCTTTGAACGAAGCGCAGCATGAGGCGCTCAATGTTCAAATCCCCCTGTCGCGGTTGGGTAAGCCCGCGGATATCGCCGGTGCGGTGGCGTTTTTGAGCTCCGCCGATGGCTCCTACATCACTGGAGAAACACTGCACGTAAACGGTGGGATGTATATGTCATGAGCCCTTTCGGGCAGTTTGTCAAGGCAGAAGCGCCGCCCCCGGCGCGGCGCTGCGATCTGAGTAGCCGCCGTCGCTGCGTTCACATAAAATACGCGCCCGGCCGCTGGCAGGACGCAGGGGTTCTTAAAACCGCATATGTATAGCAATTCCGAGAGGACACCATAACGATGAGTACTGTTGAGCAGCAGGTTAAAAAGATCGTGGCCGAACAGTTGGGCGTTAAAGAAGAAGAAGTCACCAATGATGCCTCATTCGTCGACGATTTAGGCGCCGACTCGCTGGACACGGTGGAACTGGTGATGGCGCTCGAGGAAGAATTCGAGACGGAAATTCCTGACGAGGACGCCGAAAAAATCACTACGGTTCAGCAGGCGATCGACTATATCAATTCGCACAAGGGCAAGGCCTGAACTCCAGTTGGGTAGCGTGGCCAGCGGCCGCGCCCTTCCAGGCGCAAGCCGGGCTATGCAGACCCTCCTGAGGAGTCGCCGTTGAGCAAACGACGCGTCGTTGTTACGGGTCTCGGAATCGTCTCGCCGGTGGGCAACGATGTGGCGAGCGCGTGGGCATCAATCCTCGGCGGCCGCAGCGGCATCGCGACGGTGTCGCGTTTCGACACAACCAACTTTTCGACGCATTTCGGCGGCGAGATCCGCCAGCTGGATCTCGAACCCTATTTGAGCGCCAAGGACGCGCGCCGCATGGACGCCTTCATGCAGTATGGTGTGGTGGCCGGCATGCAGGCAATGCGCGATTCGGGGCTGGTGGTCACGGAGGCCAATTCCGAACGCATCGGTGTGCTGATGGGTTCCGGTATGGGGGGGCTGGAGTCGATCGAGCAGACCTACGACAAGTATCTCGAGACTCATTCGCCGAAGAAAGTGTCGCCGTTTTTCATTCCGGCCAGCATCATTAATTTGATCAGCGGCCACTTGTCGATTGCGTTCAACCTCACCGGCCCGAATCTGGCCGTCGCGACGGCATGCACCACCTCCACCCATTCCTTAGGGTTGGCGATGCGGCTAATTCAGTACGGCGACGCGGATGCCATGCTGGCCGGCGGTTCTGAGATGGCCACCTGTGTCACCGGTATGAGCGGCTTTGCTCAGGCCAAGGCGCTGTCACAGCGCAATGACGATCCCGAGGGCGCCAGTCGTCCCTGGGACAAGGATCGCGACGGTTTCGTCATGGGCGACGGCGCCGGCGCCATGATGCTCGAGGAGTACGAGCAGGCCAAGGCGCGGGGCGCGAAGATCTACGCCGAACTGGTCGGATTCGCCATGAGCGGCGACGCCTTCCACGTCACCGCTCCACCGGAGGACGGCGAGGGCGCCCGCAAGGCCATGGCCAAGGCCCTCGTCGACGCGCAATTGAATCCCGATCAGGTGCAGTACATTAACGCGCATGCGACTTCCACTGGGTTGGGCGATCGCGCGGAAACACTGGCGATTCGCCGCGCCTTCGGCGCTGCGGCCGACAAATTGGCCGTCAGTTCCACCAAGTCCATGACGGGACACCTGCTTGGCGCCGCCGGCGCCGTCGAGGCGATCTTCTCCGTTCTAGCCTTGCGCGATCAAGTTGTGCCGCCGACCATCAACCTGCACGAGCCGGGCGAGGGCTGCGACCTGGATTACGTCCCCAACACCGCGCGCAAGATGCCTCTGCAATACGCTCTGTCCAATTCCTTTGGGTTCGGTGGCACCAACGGTTCGCTCATTTTCCGCCGACCTTGACCCGCTGACTCTCGTCGAGAGGTATCCGGCGCACTATCCCGGGCTTCTGGAGAGCGGCGCCGGGATGGCGGCAGTCCTCGGCAGCCGCTTCGACATTCTGCCTATGGCCAGCGGGGAGTGCTTGAAGCTGGGCTCCAATGGTGAGCTATCCGGCCCAACTTCAGGGAAGACGGGTTTTCTCGAGGCCCTCGAGAATTGGTGGATCGCTTTGCGCACACCGCAGGCCGCGTCACCCCTGCCGTTCAGCGGCGGCTGGCTGCTATACCTGGGCTATGAGCTGGCGTCGGAAATCGAGCCGCGCCTGCGGCTGCCGCGCAGCACCGACCCCGTGGTTGCATTGGCGATTCGCGCCCCGGCAGCCTGGATCCGCGATCGCGCCACGGGGCAGGCCTGGCTGATCGCCGAATCCGGTTTTGACTACCTGCTGGATGAATTCGAAGGCCGCACACGGGGTTTGAACGAGCCGGTGCGCGCTCGCGCTGTCGCATTCCACATCGAAGAGGATGAACCGGAGACATTTCTCGCCGCCGTCCGCAGCGGCCTCGACTACATCGCCGCGGGCGATGTGTATCAGACCAATTTGTCTCGAGAGTGGCAGGGTAGGGCGACGCTGCCGGTCGATCCCGTCAGTATTTACCGGCGATTGCGAGCCACCAATCCCAGTCCCTTTGCGGCCCTGCTGCGTTACGGCGATTTTGCCTTACTGAGTTCTTCGCCCGAGCGTCTGGTGTCCATCCGCGGCAACATGGTCTCGACCCGCCCCATTGCAGGAACCCGGCCGCGCGGCGCCACTCCGGAACGAGATGCCGCGCTGGTCCGTTCGCTCTTGGACAATGAGAAGGAACGCGCCGAGCATGTGATGCTCATCGATTTGGAGCGCAATGACTTAGGACGGGTGTGCGACGGCGGCTCGGTGCGGGTCGATGAGTACATGAGTGTCGAGACCTATGCCCACGTACACCACATCGTCTCCAACGTCAGCGGCCGTCTACGCAGTGACGTGTCGCCCGTAGGTGTGATCCGTGCGCTGTTTCCCGGCGGCACGATCACGGGGTGCCCCAAAGTCCGGTGCATGGAAATCATTGCGGAACTCGAAGGAATTGGGCGCGGCGCCTACACGGGGTCGATCGGCTATTTGAACCGCGACGGCAGCTGCGACCTGAATATCCTGATTCGCACCATCACCGCGCAGGACGGCTTATTCAAGTTCCGCGCCGGAGCCGGAATCGTGGCGGATTCGAACCCTGAGCAAGAATTGGCGGAGACTCGCGCCAAGGCCGAGGGTCTGCTGCGCGCCCTGGCGGCGCAACCTTGAGCACCTGGGTGAATGGCCGGAAGAGCATGAGGATCGATTGCCGCGATCGCGGATTACAATACGGCGACGGCGTCTTCGAAACTATGCGTGTGCATCAGGGTCGAGTACGGCTATTGGAGTACCACCTCGAGCGGCTTGGACTGGGGTGCCGCCGACTCGACATCGCCGGCCCCTCACTGACTGCGCTGCGTCGGGAACTCGAACGGATTGCGAGCCGGCGCAGCGAAGGCGTATTAAAGCTCATCGTCACTCGCGGCGTTGGCCGGCGCGGTTATCGCCCCACGGGCCGCGAAAAATGCACTCGCATCCTCACTCTGCATGCCCTGCCCAAGACTGTGCTCAGCGATGCGTCGACACCGGCGCGAGTACGTCTGTGCGCGATGCCGCTGGGGCTCAATCCCCGTCTGGCCGGTCTAAAGACGCTCAACCGTCTGGAATCCGTGGTGGCGCGATCCGAATGGAGCGACGCGCGCATTTGGGAAGGGTTGATGCGGGACGTGGACGAGAACATCGTCTGCGGTACGATGTCGAACCTGTTTCTAAGAAGTGGGCCTAACTTGATGACACCGGTTCTCGATCGTTGCGGCGTGGCGGGAGTGATGCGCCGCTGGGTGTTGCAAAGGGCCGGCGAGTTGCGACTCAATGTCATCGAGCGCCGTATACGATGGCGGGATTTGAGCGAAGCCGAGGAGGTGTTCATGAGTAACGCCGTCGTCGGATTGCGATCCGTCGCGGTGATCGAGCATGGCAGGGAGAGGCTGCGGCACACGCTGTTCGAGACGGCGAATCAGCTCCGCCGGCGGTTGGATTCATTGTGAGGCGCGGGTGGCGCTTTGGGATGGTGGTGTGCCTGTTGCTGCTGGGCGCCGCCGCCGCCGTAGTCTGGCTCGGCGTGCGCAGTCTCGATGAGCCGTCGCGCCTCGCGGCGCCCGTGCGATTCAAGATAGCACCAGGCATGAGCTTCGCGCGGGTCGCGGCGGAAATGGCGGTGCAGGGCGTGATCGCCAATCCGCGGGCATGGGTGGTATATGCGCGCTTGCACCATCTCGCGCCGGCGGTCAAGGCGGGGGAGTACGAAATTCAGCCCGGAACCACGCCGCGCGAACTGCTGACCAAAATGGTCAACGGTCAGGTGCTGCTGCATTCGTTCACCATTGTCGACGGCTGGAGAGTGCAAGATATGCTGGCCGCCTTGCGGCGCAATCCCGATGTCATTGCCACGCTTACCGACAACGCGCCGAATCTTATGGGAAAGCTTGGCAGCCCGGGCGTCGATCCCGAAGGGCAATTCCTGCCGGAGACTTATCGTTTCATCGGCGGCACCGCCGACATTGAGCTGCTGCGTCAGGCACACGCCGCGCTGAGCAAGGAGTTGGATTCGGCTTGGATGAATCGCGATCCTGACTTGCCGCTGCGCAATGCCCAGGAATTATTGATCATGGCGTCGATCGTGCAGAAGGAGAGCGGTCTGCCGCAGGAACTTGGGCTCATTGCGGGTCTGTACCTGCATCGCTTGAGCATAGGCATGCGGTTGCAAGCCGATCCCACGGTGATCTACGGGTTGGGGGATGAGTACGACGGCGATATTCACACGGTGGATCTGCGCACCGATGGGCCCTACAACACCTACACGCGCGCGGGGCTGCCGCCCACTCCTATCGCTCTGGCCGGCGCCGCCGTGATTCATGCGACCGCGCATCCAGAGAAGACCGATGCCATTTACTTCGTCGCCTCCCCCAAGGGTGACGGCAGTCACGTGTTTTCCGCCACATTGCAGGAGCACAATGCGGCGGTAGCTTCCTATGTAGCGCACCAGCGTCGGAAGGCGGGGGACCGAAGCCAATGAGCACCATGGCGGGGCGATTTTTGACCATCGAGGGGATCGAGGGAGTCGGCAAATCGACCCAGGTGGCACGGTTGTCTGCGAAATTGAACGAGCGGGGCATCACGCACGTGGTGACGCGCGAGCCCGGTGGCACGCCGCTGGCCGAGAGAATCCGCGAAATCGTGCTCAACTCGCGCGACGAAGTCCTGCCGCCGACTGCCGAACTGCTGCTGATGTTCGCGGCGCGGGCGGTGCATATGACTAACCATGTGGAGCCGAATCTTCGAGATGGCCGATGGGTGTTGTGCGATCGTTTCATCGATGCCACGTATGCTTACCAGGGAGGCGGCCGCCGCTTAAGGGTGGACGATATTCGACAGCTGGAAGCCATGGTGCTGGGCGCGCGCCGCCCTGATCTGACCGTGTTGCTGGATGCGCCGGTGGAGCAGGCCTTGCAGCGGGCACGGCAGCGCAACGCCGGCGCCGCGGCGGACCGCTTTGAAAGCGAACGGGCCGAGTTTTTCGAGCGAGTGCGCGATGCCTATCATGCACGCGCCGCGGCCGAGCCCAACCGAATGGTGGTGGTCGATGCGACCCTGCCGGTCGATCAAGTAGCGTCACGCATCTTCAAGCTGCTGGAGGCGCGATCATGGATTTCTTGAGCGCTGATTCGCTGCCTTGGCTGCAAAGCGCGCAAACGCGTATGCGGGCCGCACTCGCTGCGCAGCGACTGCCGCATTCGCTCTTGGTGCTGTCCACCCCAGGACTGGGAGCCGAGCAACTGGCGAGTTGGATAACCGCTCTGGCCCTATGCGAATGCCGGGGCGTGCGTCCCTGCGGCGTCTGCGCGTCATGCCAATTGTTACGATCCGACTGCCATCCGGATTCCCATGTGGTGCGTCTCGAGGAGGACGCGCAGCAAATTAAGGTCGACCAGGTGCGCGACTTGATCGACAGCTTATCGCTCAAGAGCTATAGAGGCGGTTTCAAAGTGGCGGTCATCGAAGGCGCCGAGTCGCTCAATGCCAACGGCGCCAATGCATTCTTGAAGACTCTAGAAGAGCCCACCGCTAACACCGTGCTGATCATGATTGCCAGGCCGAATCATCGGCTGCCCGCGACCATCGCCAGCCGCTGTTTGAGAATGACCTTGTCACCACCGCCGACGGAGGTCGCGATGGCGTGGCTCAAGCAGCGCGCCGAGGCGCATCCCACGGCCGGCGGCGCAGCCGGTTTCCCGCAGGCGCGATCGTGGGATGCTGCCCTGGCACTTGCCGGCGGCGCGCCCTTGCGGGCTCTGGAATTGGATGCGGCCAGTGTGGCGGCGCTCGATTCGGACATGCGGGAGTCCCTCCAGCAGCTAGGGGCCGGTTCCGTGGACGTAACCCTGTTGGCCGAGCGCTGGATAAAGTCCAATCCTGGGCTGCGCATCGCCTGGCTTGAGAACTGGATCACACGGCGGGTACATGAGTGGACTACCGCCGGCAATTCGCATCAAAGTGCGGAACCGGTCCGCTTGCCTGCCGCTTTACTTAAGGCCAAGATAAGAGCGCTATTCGAGCTGCTGGACGCCGCCCGCGAGTTGCGGCGTTTTGCATCGACCGGCATGAATCAACAACTGGCGCTGGAGGCCTTCCTGCTCGGTGGTCGAACCGCGCTGGCTAATTAAGGCTTATTGTGGGAATGGTAGGAATTGCGAAGTCCAAGTAATAAACCGGGTTTGCTGACGCTTACCATCAAGGATAAGAGCGCGCTGTACCTTGCCTATATGCCCTTCGTGAAGAACGGCGGCCTGTTCATTCCGACGAACAGCAATTACCGCTTGGGCGACGAAGTCTTCATGCTGCTGAATCTCATGGGCGAGGAAGAGAAGCTGCCGGTCGCCGGCCGCGTGATCTGGATGACCCCCAAGGGTGCGCAGGGCAAGCGCACCGCGGGCATTGGCGTGCAGTTCAGCGATCAGGACCGCGGCAACACTCAAAAGAAGATCGAGAATTATCTTGCCGGTGCCTTGGGTGGGGACAAGCCCACGCACACGATGTAAGAGCGTTAACCTCTATGCGAGCGTGCCGCCTCAGTGGCGGCAAGGCCACCTTTCAATACATAGGCTTCGAAACCACGTTCACTCAGGATGTATGCCGCCGCGGAGCTGCGGCGGCCCGTGTCGCAGCACACCACGTACTGGGTGTTCTTATCCAGGGCGTTGAGCTTCAGCCGAATGAAGTACAGCGGGATATTGACCGCGCCGTCGATGCGGAAGTTTTGGAATTCGCTGGGTAGGCGCACATCCAGCCACTTGCCGCCGGCGGCGACTATTTCTTTGGCCTTGTCGTGATCCACCCATTGCAATAGGGGTTCATTGAGCAGGGTCTGGAAATCGTTCTTGCCCAGCCGCATGAGCGTCCCGTCGCTGGACATGGTCACTGTTGCGTTGCGTTTCGCCTCAGCAATCAAGGCTTCCTCACCGAAACTGTCCCCCGGGCTCAGTTCGGCGAGCTTGATGCCTTCCTTGTTCAACGGGGTCTCGCGCGTCACCACGCATTTCCCTGCCACGACAACGTAGAAATAATCGCCCTCAGTTCCCTGTTTTATGACGATATCGCCGGCGCGATAGTTAATGCGCTGCATACGCATGAAAATCGCTTGGATATTCGCCGGCGGGATGCGATGAAACGCCTTGGTCTGCAGCAGCGTTGTCATCCAGTCGCCCGTCACGTCGAGGCCGTCGCCGCGCAACTCAGCCACCTCGTACTGGCCGGTCTGGTCCCAGGTCAGCAGGACGTCCAGTAAATCGCTGTCGATCATGATGTATTCGAGATCGACAGCCGCACGAGCGGTGAATTTTCGCGGCAGACTGGGCGCGAGCGCCGCCCGCGCTTCGGGGGTCCCGGCGCGTATGGTGCCGATGAGCTTGTCGTCTGCCCGCAGTTCCACGATTCCGGCAACCAGGTAAAAGGTGCGCTTGTCGGTATCACCTTCTTTGAAAAGAACGCGCCCGGCGCCCAAGTCCCGAATAGTGGTCTTGCGCGCGAGCGCGTGCAGATTCTCGGCCTTCAACCCGTCGAGCGGCGAGAATGTCCGGAGTATCGCAAGATCGAGAGGTCGTTCATCCATCGAGCTATTCGCCGGCGCCTATGGTTCAAGCCTATGATTTTGGCTGCGAATCCTACCATAGGCGACGGCAGATCTGCCCACGTAGTGGATCACAGGGAAGGGATTAGGCAGTTAGTTGACGCCAACCCGGATCCGGCCGGAAGCGTTCGCCATAGCGCTGCGCGAGTTCCTCCAGCCGTGCGGTGACGTTGGCGATGCCGCGCGCTTTAGCATAGTGCAGCGGCCCGCCTCGAAAAGGTGCGAAGCCGGTCGCAAATATGACCCCTGCGTCCAGTAAATCGGCATCGTCGATGATTCCTTCGCGTAAACAGGCAACCGCTTCGTTGAGCAAGGGCAGCATCAACCGGTCCTCCAGATCCGCCGGTATGGCGAATTGCGAGGCCTCGGGCCTGACTGGCCTGCCGTCTCGCCATACGTAGAAACCTTCGCCGCTCTTGCGCCCGAATTTTTTCTGTTCGACCAGTTTGACCAATATATCGGGCACTCGCCGTTGCAAGGCCTCCGCGAGAACCCGGCCGACGTGCAGGGAGACGTCCAGGCCCACCACATCGGTCAATTCGATCGGCCCCATGGGCATGCCGAAATTCTTGCCGACGCTGTCGATGATCGTGGCGGGTATACCGCCTTCCAGGGCAAAAAGTGCCTCGTTGACATAGGGCGTCAAAATTCGGTTGACGACGAACCCGGGCGCGCTCTTGCACGGTAGCGGCAGTTTATCGAGCTTGCGAGCGAACCGCAGAGCGTTCTGCGCCACTTGAGGTTGCGTGCTCGTACCGTGCACGATCTCCACCAACTGCAATTGCGCCACGGGATTGAAGAAATGCATGCCGACCAGACGGCTGGGATCCGCCAGCTTCTCGCAAAGAGTCTCGATCTTGATACTGGAGGTATTGGTGGCGAGAATGGCATTCGCCTTGAGATTGGGTTCGATCTGTGCGTATAGGGCACGCTTGGCATCGGCGTTCTCGACTATGGCTTCGATGACGACGTCGGCATCGGTGACGCCATCTCCCTTCACATCCATGCACATTCGCGCGAATGCAGCGGCCGCCGCCGCGGGGTCCTTGAGCCGCTTCTCGAAAAAGGACTTGGCGCGGTCCATGGCGGGTTGAATCAAATCCAGGGAACGATCTTGCAAGGTAACCGTCATGCCGCGAAATGCCGACCAGGCGGCGATATCGCCGCCCATCACGCCGGCACCGACGACATGCACATGGCGAAATTCATCAGGCGACTTGCCGCCCAAGCTTTTGAGTCTGTCTTGAAGAAGGAATACGCGGACCAAGTTACGCGATGTGGGCGTGCACATCAGATCGCTGATGGAGCGCGCTTCCGCCTCATAGCTTCGGGCACCGACTGCGCCCTGGCGCTGCCACAGATCGACAATGGCGTAGGGAGCCGGGTACTGGTCGCGGCGTACGCTGCGTCTCAGAGTCGCCGCGGTCTGCCTCGCGATGAAGGGGCGTACCGCGCTCATATTCAAGAGCTTGTCGACGAAGGGCGCCGTTGCTCGCGGCGGCGATTGCAGCAGCCGAGCCTTGGCGCGCTCAAGCAACGTGGACGCAGGAACGAGCTCGTCGATCAGACCAACCCGAAGGGCGCGCGCGCCTTTGTACGGTTTGCCTTTGATCAGGAGATCCAGCGCAGGGCGTACGCCGATAAGGCGTACGCTACGCACCGTGCCGCCGAAGCCTGGGTGGATGCCGAGAAGTACTTCGGGTAAACCTAAGGATAGCGAGGCATCGTCCGCGCCCACTCGATAGGTGCAGGCCAGTGCGAGCTCCAGGCCGCCTCCCAGGACGAAGCCGTGCAGGGCGGCGACGCTGGGGCAGGGCAGGTCCTCAAGAGTCTGCAAGACGGCCTGTCCGGCACGCACCAGCTCAAATGCCTCCTCGGGGCTGCCGATCTGGAGGAATTCCTTGATGTCGGCGCCCGCGATGAAGCCACTTGCCTTGGCGGAGCGAATCACTAGTCCGGCAGGCCGTTTAGCAGCGACGTCCTTCAGCTGCGCGGCAAGGTCCCGCAGCACCGGGGCCGACAGTACGTTAGTGGAGGTTCCGGGCGTATCGCACACCAACCAGGCAATGTGGTCGGCGTCGATTTCTAAGGACCAGGTCTGGGTATCAGCCATTAAGCCGCCTGGCGGGCTCCCTGATGTATGGTGAAATCACATATCAGCGGCAGATGATCCGAGAATTGAACGTCGGGTATTGCAAAGCGATTCACCTCGATCTGGGCGCTGTGCAAAATGAAATCCAGCTCCTTGCGCGGACTGCGGCTGGGATAGGACGGTAGGCCGTGTAGATTGGCGCTGGTCAATCCGGCTGCTTGAGTGAACAAATATAGTTCGTGATCGCCCCAGTAGGTATTGAAGTCTCCCGCCACAATAACGGGCTTGCGGGTTTTGCGCACCAAATCATACAAATACCGTAGCTGGTACTGCCTGTGCCTGAACTTCAACGACAAATGCACCAGAAAAATCGCCACATCATCGAGTTCCAATTCGATGATGAGCCGTTTGATTCCGGTATCAAAATAGTGGAAGCGTTCGCCACGAACTCGCGGTGCCGCAAGAAAGGCGTTGGCTTGCTTGCGCACGATCGGGACCAGATGGTTCACCGAGGAGACTCCATACTTACATTCGAAGGTGGAGTAATGTCCCAGGGAGCGAGCGATGAAGTCCGCCTGGTTGACCATCCCTGTGCGGATGGAGCCGATATCGACTTCTATCAGGCCGACGACGTCGGGGTCCTGCTGCTTGATAAAGTCGGTGATCTGCGACAGAACCTGCCGGCTGGAGCGAAGGTAGCCGGCGCCCGGCACGGGAAGGTGGAAGGCGGGCCCGGTCCCGGTAGCGTATCTTATGTTGTAAATCAGCAATCGCACCCGCACCATTGTATCGGCGCTTGGGTGTTCGCGCATGACCATCGTCACGCTACACTAGGCGTATGTCCGCCCAAACCAACCCGATCCGCTTGTTCGTGACTCACGCCTGGGTGGAAAACGACGACTATGCTCGGGTTTTCGAATACCTCGAGGCGTCGGGAACTTTTTACTATCTCAATACCAGCCAGCCTCAGGCAAAGCGGCCCATCGACAAGGAATCGCAGCGCGAAGATCTACGGCGGCAAATCGCACCGTGCGAGGTGATTGTCGTGCTCCCCGCGGTGTACCAGATTGCGCCGGAGTTAGTTCTGTTTCAGATGAACTTCGCCAAGGCTGCCGATCGGCCGATCGTCGCCATGGAAAATTTCGGTTCGACGGAGCCGCTGCCCAAAGCTATCAAGGATCTCGCGGATGAAGTCAGCGCTTGGAATGAACGCAATCTGATCGATGCCTTGCGCCGCCAAGCGCGCCATCAGGAAACGACGCGCTGGGACACCATAGAATTCAAGCTCGACTAGCCCTACCCAGAGTAATTTAGCTATTTGCGATCAGCGCCGGCGCTTCATAGTCCAAGGCAGCGCGATCCACGCTGTGCAATTGCACCACTGCATTCGGGCGGTTCGATGCAACCGTGGCGCGGCACATAAGGCCGAAGATCTCGACGATCAGTGCGGCGCACTCGTCGGCTTCATGATTCGACATCTTGCGCACGGACGCTGCCACCGCGTCTTCTCCGGGCAAGGGTTGCACGCCGCGCAAACAACGCATGACTTGACCAAAGAATGGGCGAATTTCCTCTGGCAAATCATCTTCCGGAAGAGGGGCCAGGTGGCGACGGTAGGCGCACACCAAGCGCTGCTTGATCGGGGTGGAGCGCACCAGCTCCAGGGTGGCAAAATGGAAACTTTCCCAGACGCTGATCATGGACGCCTCATCAACTTGTTAAGACTGAAACCTTAAAGTGGTTTCGAGGCTGTAACCCCGGCTCGAGTCTTGTTAAATCAAGACTCTGCAATCGGAATATACAAGACAATCGTAGAAACGCAACGCGGATTTTGTACAGTCTTTGAAGGAATCGACGAATTCAGTCCCAAGGTGGGTTCGGAGCGGGTTTTTCAGTGTTTTCTAGAAGTGTTGTTATATAGTTGATGTAAGTGGTTGAATTAACGACTAGTGGGCGCCGCCGGCAACCCCTGGAGGCAAGTTTGTCTTGATGGGCCTTGCGCACCAGATGACGCCAATCATGATCAAAAACAGAATTGAGGATACCCAGAACAAATCATTGGCGGCCAAGAGATGAGACTCGACGTCGATGCTGCGATTGATGACGGCCCCGGCCTGTTGCGGCGAAAGACCTGCGGCCTGCAATGCCCGTACATAGCCTTGGGTTGCTGCGCTGGAATTGCTGACGTATTCGGTTAATTGAGCGTGATGCAGAATTGCACGATTATCCCACAGCGTCGTCGCGATCGAGGTACCGAAACTTCCCGATAGAATGCGTGCGAAATTCGACAGGCCTGACGCCGCGGGTATGCGCTCCGGCGCAAGGCCCGTGAGTATCAGGCTCACCAGCGGCACGAAGAAAAACGCCATGGCGGCGCCCTGCACGATGATGGGCGCCACCAGAAATCCGAAATCCGCCTGAGTGTTGTAACGGGTGCGCATGTACAGCGAAATCCCGAAAATCACGAAGGCCACGGTTGCGAGCAAACGTTGGTCTACTCTGCCCACCCAGCGCCCGACGAATGGCGACAGCAGCAGCGCCAGAATCCCGACCGGCGCGGTGAGCATGCCGGCTTCGGTGGCGGTGTATCCCATGTACTGCTGCAGCCAAAGCGGCAGCACCACGACATTGCCGAAAAACACGCCATACCCCAAAGCGAACGCCAGAGTTCCTGTCCAGAAGTTGCGGCGCTTGAAAAGACGCAAATCCACCACCGGATGAGCGTTTTCGACCAGCTCCCAGGCGATGAACAGACAGAACACGACCGCCGCGACCACGGCCAGTGCGATGATTGTAGAGGAGTGGAACCAATCGAGTTCCTCGCCCTTGTCCAGCATGATTTGCAATGCACTCACCCAAACGATGAGCATCCCCAGGCCGACTCCATCGATGGGCAATTTGCGGCGCGCCGTTTCGCGCCTGCGGTAGATGCTCCAGGTTACCGCGGCGGCGAACATGCCCACCGGAATATTGATGTAGAAAATCCAAGGCCAGGAAATGTTGTCGGTTATCCAGCCCCCCAATAATGGGCCCATGACCGGCGCCACAAGGGTGGTCATCGCCCAAATGGCAAGCGCCGTACCCGCCTTCGCCTTAGAGAAACTCGACAGCAGCAATGCCTGCGATAGGGGGATCATTGGGCCCGCCACCGCACCCTGCAGAACTCGGAAGACGATCAGTTCTTGCAGTGAAGTCGCCAAGCCGCACAACAAGGAGGCGATGGTGAACAGGACGATGGAAACGGTAAATAGCCGCACCGCGCCGAAGCGCTGACTAAGCCAGCCGGTCAAGGGTACGGCGATGGCATTGGCGACGCCGAAAGAGGTAATCACCCAGGTCACTTGTGTGGTCGAAACGCCGAGATCACCGCCGATCGAAGACAGCGACACGTTCGCAATGGATGTGTCGAGCACGTTCATGAACGTGGCGAGCGCCAGGGACACGGTGCCAAGCAGCTTCGTGGCACCGGTCAGGGGCTGTAGCTCTTCCGTCGCGGCCATGTACTGAGCCCTTACCTTCGTGGCGACATGTCACCACCTCTGCGGCGGCGGGCTCGCGTTCATCGATCGCTCATGACGCATCGGATGTGGATTGAGGCTGCCTAGGGGCCTCGGAGTTGGATTGTGCCGAGTGATCGGCGCCGATCAGCATGTAGACGGCCGGAACGACGAACAACGTGAACAGCGTGCCAATCGACAATCCCGCGAAGATCACCAGCCCCATGTCATGTCGGCCGGCAGCGCCCGCACCCGCAGCGAGGACCAGCGGCACGACCCCCAGGACCATGGCGGCAGTCGTCATGAGAATCGGCCTCAAGCGCACCGAGGATGCCTCTTCGATCGCCTCACGCTTCGAGCGCCCGGCCCGCTGCAGCTGATTCGCGAACTGCACGATCAGAATGCCGTGCTTGCTAATCAGCCCCAGCAGTGTGACCAGACCCACCTGGGTGTAGATATTGAGCGACGCAAACCCCATGGTCATGAACATTACCGCGCCTAATAGGGCCAACGGCACCGACATGAGAATCACGATCGGATCGCGGAAGCTTTCAAATTGCGCGGCGAGCGCCAGAAACACGATGATGATCGCGAAGCCGAGGGTTACGAAGAAGCCTCCGGATTCTTGGACGAATTGACGCGACGCGCCCGCATAATCCACGCTATAGCCGCTCGGCGCGATCTGAGCGGTCGTATCCTTAAGGAACTTGAGAATATCTCCTTGGGCCATGCCGCTGACGCCTGCGATCGTCACCGAGTTCAACTGTTGAAACCGATTGATCGACTCCGGTTCGACGGAATACTTGATGTGCGCCACGGTGCTCGCAGGCAAAGTAGCGCCCGTGGGAGTGCGGATGTAGTAGTTCAACACCTGGTCGGGATTCAGCCGATCCACTTGCTGTACTTGCGGAATTACCTTGTAGGAGCGGCCGGCGATCGAAAAATAGTTAACGTACCCTCCGCCCAAGGCGGCGCCCAATGCGCTACCCACGTCGGACTGGTTCAAGCCCATTGCGGCAACTTTGTCGCGATCTACCACGAGGGTCGCCTGCGGCTTGTCGAGTTTCAGGTCGACGTCCGCGAAGTAGAAGGCGTGTTGACTCAAGGCCTTGGCGACCACGGCCTGCGCGACGTCGTTCAGATTTTGGAACGGCTCAGTGGTCGTGATCACGAACTGCACCGGGAAGCCGCTCGAGCCGGGAAGCGGCGGGAACTGGAACGCGAACACCTGCGCGCCGGCAATCTGCGCCCATTTCTGCTGCAGGACGAGCTGCAGTTCATGCGCGCTGCGGGTGCGCTGATTCCACGGCTTGAACAGTGCGCCGCCGATGCCCTGATTGACGGTCGGAACGCCGGTAATCTGAAACATTTGACTGTATTCGGGCTCCTGCTTGGCAATCTGAAAGACTTGGTCCGCGTATGTCTGCATCTGCTGCGCAGTAGCATTGGGCGGGCCGCTGATCTTCGAGAGTACGATGCCCTGGTCCTCCTCGGGCGCGAGTTCCGATTTGGTGAATTTGAAGCACGCCACCAGCACCAGCACCAGCAGGAAGCACATTACGATCACCACCGGCCAGGTATCGAGCAGCGCATGCAGCGCGCGGTGATAGCGCTCCCGGAACCACTCGAAATTTCGGTCGATTGCTTGAACGAATCGGCCGGTATCCTGACTCGACCTAAAGAATACTGCACACATCATCGGCGAGAGCGTCAGCGCGACGATTCCTGAAACGGCCACCGCGCCCGCCAGCGAGAACGCGAATTCGGTGAACAGCGCGCCGGTGAGACCGCCCTGAAAGCCGATCGGCACGTACACGGCAACCAGCACCACAGTCATGGCCAGGATCGGACCGCCGAGCTCGCGTGCTGCGATGATGGCGGCATCGACCGGCGACCTGCGCTCCTGTTTCATATGCCGGTCGACATTCTCAACGACGATGATGGCGTCATCGACCACGAGACCAATGGCCAGTACCAGCGCCAGCAGCGTCAATAGATTGATCGAGTATCCCAATACCAGCATTACGAAGAAGGTGCCGACCAGCGACAGTGGCATTGCGATGACGGGTATGATGACGGCGCGCAGGCTGCCGAGGAAAAGGAAGATGACGACCGTCACGATGACGAGCGATTCCCCCAATGTCTTCACGACCTCGGAGATAGACGTGTTGATGAACTCGGTCGAGTCGTAGACGATTTCGCCGGTGACGCCGGTGGGCAGCTGCGACTGCAGGTCCGGAAAAGCCTTGCGGACGCGTTGAACGACCGTCAGGATATTTGCCCGTGGCGCCACCTTGATGCCGATGAACACCGAACGCTTGCCGCTGAACGCGACGTTCAGGTCGTAGTTTTCGGCGCCGAGAGTGACCTCGGCGACATCTTGGAGACGCACGATCGAGTCGCCCGACAGCTTAATGGCCAACTGCCGGAATTCTTCCACCGAATGCAGATCGGTGCCCGCGGTCATGTCGACGGTGACCATTTGGCCTTTGCTGCTTCCTACCGCCGCCAAATAGTTGTTGTTGCCCAAGGCCGCGAACACGTCCTGCGCCGTGACGTTGTGGGCCGCGAGCTTCGCGGCATCCAGCCAGGCGCGCAGCGCGAATTGACGGGCTCCCAGGATTTCGGCGGTCTGCACGCCTTCCACCGAGTCGAGCTTCGGCTTGACCACGCGGAGCAAATAGTCGGTGACGTTATTAGTCGGGATGGTGTCGCTGTAGAATCCCATATACATCGCATCGATCGTTTGTCCGACTTGCACTGTCAGTACCGGCTGCTGGGCCTGGGGCGGCAACTGATTCTTGACTGAATTGACCTGCGTGTTGATTTCGGTCAACGCGCGATTCGAGTCATAGTTCAGCCGCAGGGTCGCTGTGATCGTCGACAATCCGGTGGTACTCGAGGAGGACATATAATCGATGCCCTGCGCCTGCGCGATCGCTGATTCGAGCGGCTGCGTGATGAAGCCCGCCACGGTCGCTGAGTCCGCACCGTAGTAAGCAGTACGGATGGTAACTAATGCGTTTTCGGTGTGAGGATACTGATTGATCGGCAAGCTGCCGACCGAACGTAAACCCAGCACCAGGATCAGCAGGCTGATGACGACAGCGAGTACCGGACGCCTGATGAAGATATCCGTAAAGTTCATGGCACGAGCCTCATTGCTCTTGCGGCGTCGGGTTTGGTTCGTTTTGCGGCTGCACGCTGTTGTCGATGCGCAGCGGCGAACCGTTCTTCAATTTGAGCTGTCCACTGGTGACCACCATCGCACCCTCAGACACGCCCTTGAGAATGGCGACTTGATCTCCTCGCGTCGGCCCCGTGGTGATGAATATCTGCTGCGCCTGGAGCCCCGCATTGCCTTTCGCATCTTTCTTATCGACCGCGACGAACACGGTTGCGCCGTAGGGGTTGTAGGTGATCGCCGTCTGAGGAAGAGTCAGATAGGTCTTCTTCTCGCCCGAGTCGACTGCCGAGCGCCCGAACATGCCGGGCAACAACAGTCTCTTCGGATTGGTGACCGTGGCCTCGATCTGCACATTGCGGGTGGCGGTATCGACCTTCGCATCGATTGCCGTCACCTTGCCGCTAAAAGTCTGGGCAGGGTAGGCATCACTCGACACCGTCACCGGTTGACCCAGCGATACCTCGCTGATTTGTTGCTGGGGCACATTGAAGTCGATGAAAATCGGATCGATGGTCTGCAGCGTGACCACCTTGTCGCCTGGGTTCAGGTACTGGCCCGGATTGACGAGCGTGATGCCCAGGCGTCCCGCAAACGGCGCGCGAATCGTCTTCTTGTCGATTGTCGCCTGCTGGCCTGCAGCCTGTGCGCGCTTGCTTTTCAAATCGGCTTCGTCGTTGTCGATCTGCGCCTGGGAGATCGCTTCAGCAGCCAGTTGCACCTGGTCGCGGGTCAGCGTGGTCTGCGCCAAGTCTGCGGCCGCCTTGAGCGAAGCAAGCTGCGCGAGATCGGAATCCGCGTTCAGCTGGATCAGGACCGTGCCTGCCTTGATTTCGTCACCCGATTTGAACCTAATCTCGCGCACCAAGCCCGCGATTTCGGTGGTCACGTCCACGCCTCGCACGGCACGCAAGCTGCCCACTGCGTTCAGTTGGGGCTGCCATTCTTGGTTGGCGGCCTTCATGGCCGTCACCACGACCGGAGGTTGGGCAGCCGATCCTTGAGCAATCTGCTGCATGATGTTCCGGAAAACCACGAAGCCGATCCCGGCAACCAGGAGGATTACCCCCAATATCATAACGATCATGCGTTTCTTCACGGAGCTTCTCTCGGTTTTTAAGGTATTCGTTGGGGTCGCCAAGCAATCAGTGCTGCGCTTGCCGGGAACGCGCTGGATTTGAATCATCCGCAAGCGCCTCGTTTCGATTCCACCAGCCGCCGCCAAGTGCCTGAAATAGCGCTGCCGTGTCAGCGAAGCGCAGCGCTCGCGCCTTCACGAGCGCAATGGCCGCGGCCTGATAGCTTTGTTCTGCGGTCAGTATCTGCACATGGCTGGCTGCGCCGCTCTTGTACTGCGCTTGAACCAACGCGAGGCTGTCCGCCGCCGTGCGCTCGGCAAGCGCTTGCGCTGCGAGCGCATCCGCGTCCGCTTGAAGGGCATACAGGGTGTTCGACACGTTTTGAAATGCGCTGATGACTGTGGCCTGATAGTTGGCGGCCGCTTCCTGAGCGGCGGCGACGGCATTGCGGCGCTGATGCACCAGCTGTCCGCCCTTGAATAGGGGCTGCGTCAAAGAGGCGATGACGCTCCACACGTTGGAAGCGGATGAAAATATATTCGAAAATGACGCAGCCTGTTGGCCGAAACTGCCGGTGAGCGTGATCTGCGGCAGCATATTAGCTGTGGCGATTCCGATCTGTGCGGTGGCCTGGTGCAACAGGGCGGAGTGTTGGCGTATGTCCGGGCGTTGTTCCACGAATTTCGACGGCAAGCTCACGGGCAAGTCCTGCGGCATGCTCAAGGAGTCGAGATTGAATTCGGCGCCCGTATATTCCGCAGGCAGAGAGCCGACGAGTGCCGCCAGTTGATTGCGTTGCTGGGCTAGCTGGCTACGCAAAGACGGCAAGTTCGCCAGAGTGGCTTGAAGAGTGGCTTGCTGTTGCAGCAGGTCGGCGCGAGATGCGCCGCCGGCATTCACACGGCGTTGCGTGATGTCGAGCTGTTTCTGCTGCGAACCCGCAATGTCATCCGTGGCCGCAATCTGCGCGCGCAGCGAGGCCTCATTGATGGCCGCTGTGACAATGTTCGAGGTCAGCGTGAGATAGCTTGCCTCTAGCGCAAACCGCCAGTATTCAGTCTGGGCCTGCAGCGCCTCCACTTGACGGCGCGTGCCGCCGAAAGCATCGAGCGTATATGACACGTCCACCGAAGCAGTCTGGAGGTTGTAGAAATAGGAACCCGGGAATCTGGGTACGCCGAGAGCAGCCCCAGACGCCTTCTGCCGCTGGCTTCCGATCCGGCCTGATACGCTTGGATAGTAGCTGCCGCGCTGTGCGGCTTCGATCTCATTCGCCTGCCGCAATGCCGCCTGGGCAGCTTGCAGTGTCGGGCTGTTCGCCAGCGCACTCTCAATCAGTGCGTTGATCTGGGGGGACTGAAATAGCGTCCACCACTGACCCGGAATATCCATACCATCGACGAAGCGCTGTGCTTGGCCGCCGGGCAGTGGTGCCGCCGCGGTCTCAGGAGCTACCTGACCTGCCGGTGCGAAGCCCGCAGTGTGCGGCGCTTCAGGGGCTTTAAAATTCGGGCCCACGGCACATGCTGCAAGCAGCCCGCCGGTAACGGCCGCAATACTCGTGTGCAAGGCCGCGCGCTTCGATGGGAGGGGTTTCATGGGTTTTGCCAGCTAAGTGAGTCGATCGGCGCGCCGCCGCTCGGCGAAATGGCGGTTAGTCGCGATCCCTTGACAAGGCAAATCCACCAATTAGGGGCCGGGCGTGCGCGTCCATAGGTAAAAAATGACACGGGTTGTTTTCCAACGCAAGAACTATTTACACCTGGGATATTCATTTGGTAAAATATACGTGATGGAATGGTTAGTATACAAATGAATAACACATATTGCCAATTTGACAAGCTGGAGGCAAACCTCGAAGGCCTTCGCAGCCGGATACCGGATTTGCCGCTCACGGAGATATTGCTGTCTCGGCTGCTGGTGAACATGGGACGTGAGATGGGCACGATGTTCGAGCAAAAGATTCGGCCCTTCGGTTTGGCGGAAGCGGACTTTCGCGTGCTGACCACCCTGTTCTCGCAGCCCGACGGTGTGGCGCATCCCAGCGACCTGTGCGCACGCACGTCGCAGAGTCCCGCGAATATGTCGCGTATCAGCGATGCTCTGGTGAGCCGCGACCTCATTACCCGAGTCCTCAGTGTGCATGATCGCCGGCGTATGGTTCTACGCATCACCGAGCAGGGCGAGGAATTGGTGCGCCAGCTCCTGCCCACGATGTTCGCACCGCTGCGTGGGTTGTTTGAGGAGTTCACAGAGACTGAGCAGCGCCAATTGATTTCGCAGCTCAAACGATTGTCGGCGATTTTGGCGGAACCGGACAAGCAGGATCCGGCGGAGCAGGCACTATGAAGAACCGGCGGTGCGCGGCGACCTTGATTGCGCTGTTCTGCGTGGGCTGCGTGGGATTGCCGCCGAAACACAGGCCCGCGCAGTTATTGGCAGCGGCGCCGTTGGACGGTTTGGAGGCCGCCGCAGGTGGTGACTGGCCGGCAGCGGACTGGTGGAAACGCTACCAAGATACGACACTCGATCAGCTGATCGAACTCGGGTTGGCATCGTCCCCGACTCTGGCCACGGCCCATGCTCGCTATGATTCGGCGCGCCAGTCCGTGCGAATCGCGGGCGCGGCTTCCGGAGCGCGTGTCGACGCCAGTGCCGATATAGAGCGCCAGCGGTTGAGTGACAACGGTCTGTTCCCGCCGCGTTTACTGGGCTTCTCGTGGTACAACGAATCCAACCTAGGGCTGCAGGCGAGCTATACCTTCGATTGGTGGGGCAAGCAGCGCGACCAAGTGGAAGCGGCCCTGGACCAGGCGCACGCAGCGCAGGCCGATCGCAGCGCCGCCGCATTGGTGCTCGCCGGTTCCATTGCGGATAGCTACTTCGGATGGCAGGCCGATCAGAGTCGCATTGCTCTGGCGCGTGAACGCGTGGGAGTTGTGGAACACGAGGCCGCCATCGGCGCCGCGCGAGTCACGGCGGGTTTGGATGCAGCGGAAAACTCCAATCGTTCCAACCTTGCCCTGGCGGCCGCACGCGAACAAGTGGTGGCATTGCAAGGATCGGCGAAGCTGCGCGTGGTTGCGCTGGCGGCCTTGACCGGCCGTTCCATGGCGGATCTGCCGGCGCTGCAATCGAAACCGCTGCCTACGCTCTCGGGCAACCTGCCCGACAATGTCAGAATCGATCTGATTTCGCGCCGTGCCGATATCACCGCCGGTCGCTGGCGAGTGGAAGCCGCGCACAGGAACCTGGATGCGGCGCGCGCCGAATTCTATCCCGATCTCACTATCAACGCCTTGCTGGGTCTGTCCAGTATTGACGTCGGCAAATTGCTCGAATACGGCAGCCGCGTGCCGCAGGCCAGTGCCGCGATTCACTTACCCCTATTCGATGCAGGGCGGCTCAGGGCACGCTATGGCGCATCGCAGGCCGCAATCGATTCAGCCGTCGCGAGCTATCAGGAAACCGTGGTTGGCGCCGCCCGCGATGTGGCGGCGCAGGCAACCACCCAAGCGCAAATTGCGGCGGAGCGGACCCAACGTGTGATCCAGGTTGACTCGGCGCGCCAGTTACTCGGCAGCGCAGCGGCGCGAGTGCGCCAAGATATCTCCGATGCGCGGACCGAGCTTACGGCGACGGAATCCTGGATTGAACAGCGCGATGCGCTGCTGCAGCTCGATGCGGCAGCGCTCTCGGCGGATATCGCTCTGCAACGCGCCTTGGGCGGCGGTTACGAAAGCCCCCAAAAACTTGTGAACCCCCCATCGACTGCAACGACGACGACACCATGAACGCAAACGTAACACCCGCAGCACCGACAACCGAACCGACCAACGGTAAGCGGCGTAAAATCCTGTTTATCATTGCGCTGATATTCATCGCCCTGGGCCTGCTATGGGGCGCCTACTGGGTCCTGGTGCTGGCAAAGCGCGAGCAGACCGACGATGCCTATGTAAACGGCAACAAGGTGGTCATCTCGGCGCAAATCTCCGGCACGGTGGTCGCGGTGCTCGCCGACGATACGCAATTGGCCAAGGCGGGTCAGGTGCTGGTCCGTCTCGACCCTATCGATGCGGAAACCGGTCTAAGCCGTACCGGCAGTGCATTGGCGCAAACCGTGCGTCAAGTGCGCCAGGAGAAATCGACGGCGGATCAGTACGACTCGGTCATCGAAACCCGAAAACTGGAGTTGGCGCGCGCACAGGCCGATCTTGCGAAACGCGAGCCCTTGCTGGCCGACCATGCCATCGCACCCGAAGAAGTGCGCCACGCGCGCGAAAGCGTCGCATTGGCTCAGGCCGCGTTAACTCAAGCGGAGCGCCAATCGATCTCGGCGCATGCCTTGGTCGACGGCACGCCAGTGCAAGACAACCCTGCGGTGCTGCAAGCCAAGGCTGCCTACCGCGATGCGTGGATAGCCGCGCGGCGCAATGCCGTCGTGGCCCCCGTCACCGGCTATGTGGCGGAGCGCAGCGTGCAATTGGGTCAGCATATCCAGGCAGGGCAGGCGCTGATGACCGTGATTCCGCTGAACTCCCTGTGGGTGGACGCGAATTTCAAGGAAGTACAGCTGCGCCATCTGCGAATCGGACAGCCGTCACAGGTGCGCAGCGATTTGTACGGCGGATCCTTTATATTCCACGGCCACGTGAAGGGTATGTCGGCCGGTACCGGCGCCGCCTTCGCCTTGCTGCCGGCGCAGAACGCATCGGGCAATTGGATCAAGGTGGTGCAGCGCGTGCCGGTGCGCATTCAAATCGACGATGCCGATCTGGTGAAGTCGCCGCTGCGCGTGGGCCTATCGGCCACCGTGACCGTGGACACCACCAATCGCGACGGGCTGGTGTTGGCCATGGATGTCACCGACGCCCACGTGGGCGATACCCAGGTCTACACCCAGGACCTCGATAAGGCCAACGCCGAAGCCGATGCGGTCATAAGCCGCAATCTCAGGCAAGCTCAGTAGCAAGCCCCCTTGGCGGAGTCCGCACAGCCTGCCGACGCGTTTGAGTACCCGCCGCTGCGCGGCGGCAAGCTCTTGTTCCTGACGGCGGCGATCGCCACCGCGTCGTTCATGGAAATTCTTGATATGACCATTGTCAACGTCTCCGTGCCGGCGATCGCGGGCAGCCTCGGGGTCAGCACGTCGGAGGGCACCTGGGCCATCAGTTCCTACATGCTGGCGGCGGCCATCATGCAGCCCCTGACCGGGTGGATTGGGCGGCGCTTCGGCGAAGTCAAAACCTTCGTGACTTCAATTCTGTTGTTCATGTGTTTCTCGGCTGTCTGCGGTTTGGCCACCAGCCTGCCCATGCTGGTCGGGGCGCGTCTGATTCAAGGACTGGTGTCCGGTCCAATGATGTCGGTGGCGCAGGCCATACTGCTGCGCAATTATCCGATCGAAAGGCGCGGCATGGCGATTGCGTTGTGGGCCATGGTGATCATGATCGCGCCTATTTGCGGGCCCATCATCGGCGGTTGGATCACGGATAATTTATCCTGGCCTTGGCTGTTCTATATCAACCTGCCAGTGGGGGCATTCGCTGCGGTGGCGAGCTGGTCGATCCTGCGTCATCGCGAATCCAAGACGGTGAAATTGCCCATCGATGTCATCGGGCTAGCGCTGCTGGTCATCGGCGTCGGCAGCTTACAGTTCCTGCTGGACAACGGTAACGAGAGGGATTGGTTCAATTCACCAATCATTGTGGCGGCAGGCTTGGCGTCCCTGATCAGCATTACCTTCCTCATTCCATGGGAGCTCACCGATAAGCATCCGGTAATCGACCTGCATATGTTCGCGCGGCGCAATTTTCGGGTCGGCACCCTGGTGATCGGCGTCGCCTATTTCGCATTCTCCGGCGTCAATGTCATTTTCCCGCTGTGGCTGCAAACCACGGTGGGTTATACCGCCACATGGGCTGGGTTGGCGGTGGCGCCGGTCGGACTGCTGGCCTTGGTGGCGGCGCCCATTGTGGGCCGGAATATGAATCGATTGAACCTGCGGCTGGCCTCGAGCTTCGCGTTCTGCGTGTTCGGCCTCGCCATTTTTTGGACCGCCACGCTTAACGAAACCGCTAGCTTCGCACAATTCGCTACGCCGAGATTCCTGCAAGGCCTGGGTATAGCGTTTTTCTTCCTGCCGCTGAATCAGATATTGCTGTCCGGGATTGCGCCCAACGAGTTGGCGTCCGCCTCGGGTTTGAGTAATTTCGTGCGCACCATGTCGGGTAGCATTGCCACCGCAACCACCGTATTCATGTGGAACCGGCGTACGGATTACCATCACGCGGTACTGACTGAACACGTCCACAACGCCGCCGGCGCGTGGACTCAATATCGGGCGCAGCTCGGCAGCCATGGGGTTACCGACTCGGGCGCCTTTCAATACGTCGAGCAGCTCATCACCCGCCAGGCGATGACCTTGGGGGTTAATGATGTGTTCCACTTCCTCGGATGGCTGTACTTGGTATTGATACCCTTTGTCTGGCTCGCTAAGCCGCCGTTTACAGCGCGCGGAACCGACTCGGCTCACTGATCAATTCAAGCGATACCGTGTAGGATCTGCGCTACGTCGGTTTTTACCTGGATAGGCATTTGAGTTCACCCTACATCGTTGCCGTTGGCGGAACATTGCGCGCTAATTCGTCTACCGAAAGAGCCATGCGCTATGTCCTCGCCGCCGTGCAACGAGCGGGGGCGAGAACCAAGCTCATCAGCGGTTCCTCGCTGCAACTGCCACTGTACCAACCCGACAATCCGGAACGCAGCGATGCGGCCCGAGACCTGGTGGCGGAACTGGCTTTGGCCGACGGCATCATTTTAGGATCGCCGGGCTATCACGGCAGCATTTCAGGGCTGGTGAAGAACGCCTTGGACTACGCGGAGGACTTGCGCACGGATGTACGGCCCTACTTCAGCGGCCGCGCCGTCGGCTGTATAGCGACGGCGGGCGGGTGGCCCGGAGCGGTCAATACTCTGGGGGCCTTGCGCGACATCGTGCATGCATTGCGCGGTTGGCCGACTCCGCTGGGCGCCGCCATCAATTCGGCGGAAAGAGTATTCGACGAGGATGGTATTTGCAGGGTACCCCGGGTTGCGCAGATGCTGGATCTAATTGCCGGCGAAGTGATGAGCTTTGCACGACCCCTAAGTGGAGATTAGAGCAATGATGACGCGCTATGTTTTGGGCATCGTGTCGGCCGCCATGTTCGGGATGGGCGCCGCCGCAGCGCCGGCGCCTGCCGATCTGGTACTGCTTCACGGCAAGATCCACACCGAGGATGCAGGGCGTAGCGTGGTACCGGCGATGGCATTGCGCGGCAACACCATCGTAGGCATCGGCACGGATCAGGACATCAGTGCCTTCGTCGGCGCCAGCACCCGCAAGGTCGATCTCGGCGGTCGGGTAGTAATCCCGGGGATTATCGATGCCCATACCCATCCGGCGCAAAGCGCCCAAGACCTGGACAAGTGCAGCCTCGACGACAAGGCGCTCGAGCCATCGGCGATCAAGAGCCGCGTTGCGGCGTGCTTAACGGCTCCGCCGGGGGAGCGCACCCTCTGGTTCGAAACCGTCATGGTCAATCCGTCCGGTCTGACGCTGACTCTGACGGACCTGGATTCAATGCTGTCCGACCGGCCTCTATTACTTATCGGATCTGACGGACACACCGTCTGGGCAAACTCACCAGCCCTCAATCTCGCGCACATCTCGGCCGCAACCCAGGACCCCGCCGGTGGTCATATCGAGCGCGACGCCGCCGGCCAGCCGACGGGCACACTGCGCGACAACGCCGCCGAGATAGTGTTGGCCGCAAAACCCGCGGCCAGCCTCGACCACGAAGCTTCACAGCTCAATAAGGCACTGGATTCCATGCGGGCCATCGGCATCACGTCGGTGCAGGACGCAGCCGTCGATGACCATACCATGCAGATTTACAAGCGTTTGTATGATACTCATCGGCTGAATATGCGGGTGCGCGCCTCGTTTCATCTGAAGAACCTTCACGAGCCGGCGGCGGCATTGATCGACAAGGCGACCCGGTTTCGCGCGAAATGGGCGATCGATCCTGACTTCTTGCGCGCCGATGCCGTGAAAATCTTTGCCGACGGCGTAATAGAGTATCCGTCGCAGACGGCTGCCTTGCTGGAACCCTATCTCGACGCCCAGGGCCACCCCACCCACAATCGGGGCCCGTCATACTTCGAGCAGGCCAATCTGAATAAGATCGTGACCGCAGCGGACGCCGCCGGCCTGACCGTGCATATTCATGCGATCGGCGACCGAGCCGTTCGCTCCGCGTTGGATGCGATTGCCGACGCCAGGCACCACAACGGCGCCCTGGACAATCGCGACCAAATCGCGCACCTGGAACTCATCGACCCCGCCGACTTTCCGCGCTTCAAGGAATTAGGCGTCATCGCCAATTTTCAGCTGCTGTGGGCGCAGCGCGATAATTATGTCGATAAGGCGACCACCAGGTATCTTGGGCCCCAGCGTTCTATGCATCTCTACCCGGCACGCTCGTTGCGCGATGCGGGCGCCTTGATTGCCGGCGGCAGCGATTGGAGCGTCAGTACATTCAATGCCTTCGCGGCCATGGAGCATGCCATTACCCGCTCCGAGGGTCGGGGCCAGCCGGCGCTGCTGCCCGAACAAAGCCTGACGCTTCAGGACATGGTCGATGCCTACACCATCAACGCGGCGTCGGCGTTGAAGCAGGAGCGTACGACCGGCAGTCTCGAGGCAGGCAAGCGCGGCGATTTCATCGTGCTCGATCGCGATATCTTCTCGATCGATGTCTTCGATTTGCACAACACGCGGGTGCAGGCGACTTATCTCGATGGACGCGAAGTCTATGCGGCGAGGGTGGAAAGGACTGGCCCGTGAACGGGCACCGGGCCGATGGTCCGCCTTGACACATATTGAATGCGCGAGGGTGAGCAGTGGACATAACCTGCGTGATTTATATTGCGTAGCACCTTGCGGATGACAGTACCGAGTGCTCGCGTTCATCGAGCGAGGTCACCCGCTCGCAGTCTTCTTGACATAAATAGAGTTTGTCGCCGCGAGGAGACGGCGGTCACGGTATCACCGGAGATGCTTGCCCACTATCCTCAGGGTGCTGCAACTGCTCGTGGAAAATCAATTATGGCTGGGCTGATAGATTCGCCGTCGACCGGGGAAATTTGGCATCTGACCATAGATGACTTACTGGCGCCTTTGCCGGAAACGTCCCGGCTCGGTGGCCGGGGGCCTTTCGTGATCAATCTCAGCGCCTCGTCCGCGCCCATAGCCGTTCCCGCAAAGGGTATCGCCGGATACCAGGACGCGTATCTTTATCAAGTACAACGCACCGAAGATGGACGCGTGCGTTATCGATTGCGGCTCGGTCCGTTTTCCAACGAGGACGACGCGGACGCCGCCCTGAAGAAAGTGCGGGACGACTATCCCAGCGCGCTGCCGGCAACCGCAGACGCGGATGACTTGCGTGCTATCGCCACTCTGCAGGCGAAGTCGCCTGCGCCGTCCAAACCCCTTGCCGCCAAGGCCCCGGGTTCGCCAGCACCTACCGCGATTGTTCCGCCCACGGATCGCATATCGGCAGCGGTGCCGACCTTGTCCCAACCCGTTCCCACAAGGCCAAATAAGCGAGTCCTGCCGACCACGCTAGCTCCGTCGGCGCCTACTTCGGAACGAAAGATTCCAGTGCGCACGCCTGCATCGGCTCCCGCGCCGCCCACGCCCGTGGCTGCGAAGCCGGTCGATGCTGTGACACCAACAGTCGCGAGTGCAATGCCAGTGCCCACGCCGGAACAAAGGGTTCCCGCCCGCGCAGCTGCAGCCGTGCCTGCCGCCGCGCCTGCGGCCGCGCCTGCGGCCGCGCCTGTACCGACGCCTCCAGCCGTGCGTGCGCCGGCACCTTCGGCGATAGCTGCGTCCACGCATTCGGTCGTGCGTGCAACAGCGCCGGCTGTGGCGACTGCGCTCGCGCCTTCGGCGCTGCCTGCGCCGAGCGCGTCCACACCTCGATTAGCGGGACAATTCGGCAAGCGAGTGCCCGACCTCGAAACCACGCAAACCATTCGCGCGCTAACACAGCTGGAGCTGGAAAATGACCAGGCGTCGCGCTGGTTCGCCATACAACTGTCGCTATCGGAGGAGGCCTTTGACCCGGAGACTGTCCCCAATCTCGATATCTTCAGCGTGTACCGCTTGTACTGCGTGGCGGGAATCGATCAAGGCCGCATAGTGCATGCTCTACGCGTGGGCTTTTTCAGCGAGCAAAGCGCCGCCGCTGCCGTCGCCAGTTACCTTACCGCGTTCTATGAGAAACCCAGCATCAAGCGCGTGAGTTCCGCGGAGCGCGATCGATTTACCGACCATCCACTCGAACCCCGCAAAGACGTCGGCGCGACAGGCAAACAAGCGGTCATCGAAATTACGGACGAGCGATACATTCGCGAAAAACGCATCGGCCAGACAGCCGCCAAGTAACGAGGGCGATCATCGATGCACCACGCTAAGTACCGGCCGACTAAGCCGGCGGTTAGTGCGGGCGGGTCGGCGCCGCAGCGAAAGACTCGAATTGCAGACGAATGACCGAACCAGAAATCTGGTGCGGGACGCAGGTGGTGCGATAGTCGACATTGCGCGTATTGAACATCGGCAGCACATTGTTGCGAAATTGCTCGACAAGTTCGCAGTCGCCGGTGCTCAATTCGCGCGGCGAGCGATCGGCAAAGGATACGGACCGCCACACTCCCGCCACAGCTTTACCATCGGTGGCCGTATCCGCTCCGTTCGGCGCCAGCGTGTAGAAAGTCAGATTGGCCCGTGCAAACCTGTCCGGCCGCCCAAAGCCTTCTGCACATGCGCCGGGCCGCGACTTCGCATCCTGTCTTGCGCCGGCGGCTATCAGCAGCAATTTGATCTTGTCGGCGAGGCCGTCACAGGAATACTTGGAGGTAAAGCCCATGTAGGCAAAGGAGTACTCATGCTTGTGCCAAACACCGCGCTCCTGTGCCGATTCGTCGGCAGCGCTGATGCGCGAGACGAGCAGGGCGGGGAACAGGGTGCAGCCGAGAATGGCCGCGAATTTCCAGCTTGTGTTCATGAGAAGTGCTCCTACGGTGTCGCGGCTCTATTGTATCCGTTACGGGCTTAACGCAGGAGATGCCGAATCGTTTGACAGGGAGCTGTTCCAGGCGCGGCATGTCCGGCTAATACCAGCCGACGGCCCACGTCGGTCGAACGCCAGGCAAAAATAATCAAAAATCACGGCGCGCGCTCCCTATAATTCGCGCTTCCTTTTTGCGGGTGCCGCTGATGCTGTTCAAGAACCTAGTTTTTCATCGTTTGCCCGCAGAATGGACGCTGACTGCCGCGGAACTCGAATTTCAGCTTGCCGGCCGTACTCTGCAGCCCTGCGGACCGTTCGAGTTGTCGAGCCGCGGTTGGGTGCCGGTCACCAGCGGCGGCCGCTTGCTGCATACGGTCAATCAGCAGCACATGATTGCGCTGGGCGAGAATCAGAAGCTGCTTCCCGGATCGATCATCAAACAGGTCGCGCAGGAGCGGGCGGAAGTACAGGCACAGGAACAGGGGTTTCCCGTCGGGCGCAAGCAGATGCGCGATCTGCGGGCCCGTGTGGCCGATGAGCTGCGTGCGCGCGCGCTCACGCGACGCCGCATGACGCGCGCCTGGATTGATCCCCAGGCCGGTTGGTTCGCCGTGGATGCCGCGGGAATCAACCGCGCCGAGAGCGTCGTGGAGACCTTGGGCGATACCCTGGGTAGTTTCGCGCCGCTCGGCATCGAAACCGAGCGCTCGCCGCCCGCCGTCATGGCGTCATGGCTGCTGCGCGGTGAAGCGCCGGGGCGCTTTTCCATCGACGACGACTTGGAGCTGCAGACCGCCGACAAATCCAAGACCATTATTCGCTACACGCGTCATCCCCTGGACGGCAAGGAAATTCAAGCGCATCTGGCATCGGGGAAATACCCAACGCGCCTTGGATTGACGTGGAACGGTCGGGTGTCCTTTGTGATCACCGACAAGCTGCAGGTCAAACGACTGGAGTTTCTTGAAATGAGCAAGGAGCCCGCGGCAGGGGATGATGTCGATCCGGCGGAACAGTTCGACATCGACTTTGCGGTCATGGCCGGCGAACTCGCGGCCCTGCTGAAGGATTTGGCCCTGGTGCTGGGCAAGGAGTCGACTGCCGATTGGCCGGCACGCAGCAAAGTCGCTTAAGACTCAGTCGAATACCAGGCGTGGAAAGTAGAACGACACCGTCCAGTTCGGGATGTCGACGATTTCGCTGATGCGCAGATCGCCGCAGACGCTGCACAAGAGATAGGCATCGATGGCGGGCATGCCGTGTTGGCGGCTGAGTAGTTCGATCATCGACCGAACGGACGCACGCGCTGCCTGCATCAAATCCGGGCCTATTCCCGTGGTTACTTCATAACCTAAAGCGTCCAGATGGCGGGTCACGGGTCCTGGGGTTCTGAAGCGCGGAAAAGCGAGCGGCTGTTGCTTCACTAAATCGAACCGCAGCGCAACCCGCATCGGACTTTCGATGGCGGTACCGCACACCTCGCCGTCGCCCTGCGCCGCATGGGTATCGCCGACCGAAAATAAGGCGCCGGCGACTTCGACGGGCAGGAATAATTCAGTGCCCAGAGCGATGTCGCGGACATCCATGTTTCCGCCGACGCGGCGCGGGGGAACTATGCTGTGCAGGCCCGGTTCGGCGGGCGCCACGCCGATCGTTCCGGTAAAGGGCTTCAACGGCACCTTGCCCCATCGGCCGAACAGCGCCGGCGCCAGGGTTTTCGGATCATAGCTCCATAAGTGCAGTGCGGCTTCCTTGAATTCATCCGCCAACAGGCCGAAGCCGGGAATGTTCGCCGTCCAACCCCATCCCGAGGGAGCGAAGGACAGCAGGGTGACCTTCAGGATATCTCCGGCCTGCGCGCCATCGACGAACACAGGGCCCGCGACGGGATTGACCCTGGAGAAGTCCAGCCCAGCTACATCGGCCATTGTCGAAGAGGCGCCAAGCTGTCCCCCGGACGCGTCGGAGACGTCGAACTCCAATGACTCTCCGGGCGCGATGTGCACTGCCGGAGCGAAACTATGATCCCAGCCATAGTGTTGTTGATGAATGGTGTGTGCGTGCGTTTTGTTCATGGGGTATTGTACAAAATCCGGGGCGCGCTATGCACACCCGAGCCGAAGCTAGCAGCGTCCATGAGGTCTTGCGCTAGACTGCCGCGCATGTCCCTACAAGAATTCGGTTACAAAGAACAATTGAGCCGCGTCCTGAGCACCCGGGATCTGGTGGTCTACGGCATGATTTTCATGGTGCCGATCGCCCCCTTCTCGGTATTCGGATTTGTGTGGAACGACGCCAAGGGCATGGTGCCGCTGGCCTACCTGGTAGGTCTCATCGGCATGTTTTTTACTGCGCTCAGTTACGCGGCCATGTCGCGTGCGTTTCCCCTGGCGGGATCCGTGTATACCTATGCGCAACGCGGGTTGCACGAAATTGCCGGCTTCTTCTCCGGCTGGCTGATTCTGCTGGATTACATTCTGGTGCCGTCGCTGCTGTATCTGTTCAGCGCGGCGGCGCTGCGGCCGATTTTCCCGGCCGTTCCTGCCTGGGGCTGGCTGGCCGCTTTCGTTTCCTTCAATGCCATGGTTAATTTGCTCGGCATTGAATTCACCGCGCGAATCAATCGGTACATGCTGGTCATGGAATTGGCGACTTTAGGCCTATTTGTCGTTTTGGGACTGCTTGCCCTGCACGGCGGCGCGGGCGCGGGCGGGCTGACACTCAAGCCTATCTACAACGCCGGGGTGTTTTCGCTCTCGACGGTGGCGGGCGCCACGTCGATTGCGGTGCTGTCCTTCCTCGGCTTCGACGGCATATCCACGCTTTCCGAAGAGAATCGTGGCAGCCAGAATGCCATCGGCCGGGCAACGGTGCTGTCCTTAGTCTTGGTCGGGGCCCTGTTCATGCTGCAGACGTGGGTCGCCACCGATTTGGCCCAAGGGATGCAGTTTGCCTCCGCCGACACGGCGTTCTACGAGGTGGCGGAACGCGCCGGCGGCGCAACGCTGCGTCTGGTCACAATTTTAGCGGTCGTGATCGCCTCTGCAATCGCGAATGCCATGGCCGCCCAGGCCGCCGTTTCACGCATACTTTTTGCGATGGCCCGCGACGGTAAGCTGCCTGCGGTCTTGGCCAGGGTGCATCCACGCTACAAGACTCCGTATGTGAGCACGCTGGTGGTTGCTGTGGTGTCGCTGCTGGTGGGGCTTTTCTTTGCCGACCGCATTGATAATCTCACCCGCATCGTCAACTTCGGCGCGTTGACGGGATTCGTGCTGCTGCATCTTTCCGTGATCAATCACTATTTCATTCGCCGGCGCAGCGGCGATTGGCTAAGGCATATAGTTTTTCCGGTGATGGGATTGTCCATCATCCTGTACGTACTTTATGAAATGGATCGCGCCGCGAAGATTCTCGGCGCTTACTGGATCGGCATCGGCGTTCTGTACTTTCTCATTCTGACATCGCGTTCGAAAAAGCCGGTCGCCCTCGAGATTTAACCTCTCGCCGGCGCAATTTGACGCTGTGGCCGGCAGGGTGAACGCAGTAGCCGCGCCGCGGCGGCCGGTTCTATCTATTGCGTCACAGAATTGCGTCACAAAATCCACAGTTTGGCGCGAATGTCTCTAGCGCGGAGACTTTCGCTTGGCTAACAATTTGTCGCCATGAGCTTGAAGTCTTCACTGGCGGTAGCCAATCTCACCGGCGTTGCGGCGGAAGCGGCGCAAATGGCGGTGGAAGCAGGGCTGATCTATGAATCGGACGCCGAGCCCGGCATCCGGCGCCTGCGCGCGGGCAAGGGCTTTCGATATCTAACTCCGCAGAACCGCAGGCTCGCCGCCGCCAAGGAACTGAAGCGCATCGCCAGTCTCGCAATCCCGCCGGCGTATCGAGACGTGTGGATTTCCCCGAAGGCGCGCGGCCATTTGCAGGCGACGGGACGGGACGCGCGCGGTCGAAAGCAGTACCGCTATCATCCCGAATGGCGTCAGGTACGCGATAGCGCGAAGTTCGACCGTATGGTGGCCTTCGGCGAAGCCCTAAGTAAATTACGGCGCAAACTCCGGCGCGACTTAGGGTTACCGGGCCTGCCGCGCGAAAAGGTTCTGGCCGTTGTCGTCAGCATTCTCGACGCTACGCGGGTGCGCATCGGCAATACCGAATACGCCCGCGACAACAAAAGCTTCGGCCTGACCACGCTGCGCAACCGCCATGTCAGCTTCATTCGCGACGGACGCGCCGTCTTGAATTTCCGGGGCAAGGGCGGAGTCCAGCATGAAGTACACATCGACGACAGACGCATCGCGCAGATCGTGCGGCGCTGCCAGGAAATTCCGGGCCAGCATCTGTTCCAATACGTGAGCGACGACGGTCAGCGCTGTCCCATCGATTCAGGTCAGGTCAACGATTACCTACGCGAGGCAATGGGGGATGATTTCACCGCCAAGGACTTTCGCACCTGGGGCGCAACCCTGCACGCCATCACATTGCTGGCGCGCACCCCGTTGCCTGAGATTGTGAGCGAACGAGCCTTGAAAAGTGAGATCGCCGAGGTAGTTAGGCAGGTGGCCGCTAAACTGCGCAACACTCCCGCGGTTTGCCGGAAGTCCTATATCAACCCCGCGATATTCGCATCATGGCGCTCAGGCGTCATTCACAAGGTTTTCAACGGCAGCCTTAATCTGGCGGCTCCCCGCAAGGCGGAAACCCTGGTACTGGCCTTCCTGCGGCGCGAGGCCGCGGTCTCCCACGGTCAATTTGAAGCGCGACGCTCGGGCCCCCGGTCCATACCGTAGGCGATTGGCTTCAGCGAACCATGCCCTTGTACGCATGCCAAGTGGTATGCCCCAACAGCGGCGCAATGAAGACCAGACCGAAGAGCAGCGGCGCGTAGCCGATGATCGTCAGCGCCAGGATCAACGCGCTCCAAACGATCATCGCCGGGATATTATGAACTACCACGTTGACGCTGGTGCGCATCGCCTGTCCTGCCGAGGCGTGCTGATCGATAATCATCGGAACCGATACCACGGACACGGCGAACACCCCGGTTGCCAGTACTCCGCCGATGACAATATAGGCCAAAACTTGCGACCGATTGGTCGAGTCGAAAAATCCCCGATACAGAGTTTCACTTATATCGGGCGCGGCAATGTGAAACACGGTGCCGAGGACCAGCGCCGAGATCCCGAACCACACGGCGGCGCAGATGGCCAGAATGACCCCGAACTCAAACAACGCCGGCGCATTGCGGTTAAATCCGTCGAAGGAGTCATCGAAGGATGCGGACTGGCCTTGGGAAAGGCGGCGCGATATCTCACATAAGCCGGCCGACATCAGGGGCCCAACCAGCAAGAACCCGGAAATTGCTGCCGCGATGAGGTAGGGGTGAGTGCCGAAAAACACCAGAACGGTCCAACCCAGCGCCACAACCAACGCGCCGTAGCCCAAGCTGGCCGCTCCGCTCATATCGAGCCAGCCGTCCCGCAACCACAGGATTGGCTGGTAAATCGGGACTCGCATGACCTCGACATGCAAAGTCTCATCCGCACCGCTGACGAGTGTAGTGCCCATGGCCGCATCCTCCGAATGAGAGGTTAACCCGCCGAATCACCCAGGCCTCAAGTTTAGTCCCATTCTCCGTACAACGTCGTTATCAATTCACTCCACCAGGCCGCATGATTTCAAGCCGGGGCTACGCTAAAATCCAAGGTTTTCCCAACGGCGGGCCGCAGGTCGCGCCGCAAACACAAGGATCCTAATTGAAAAGCGACGACATGAAGGAAGCACGCAAAAAGGCGGCCCTCGATTATCACGAATTTCCGACTCCCGGAAAGCTGTCGATTACGGCCACCAAGCAATTGCTTAACCAGAGCGATTTGGCGCTGGCGTATTCGCCGGGCGTGGCCGCGGCGAGCGAAGCCATCGCTCTGGACCCGCTCAATGTCTTTCGCTTCACCGCGCGCGGCAACTTGGTCGGGGTCATCACGAATGGCACCGCTGTGCTGGGGTTGGGGGCCATCGGGCCGCTCGCGGCCAAGCCGGTGATGGAAGGAAAGGCGGTGCTGTTCAAGAAATTCGCCGGCATCGACGTATTTGACATAGAGGTCGAACAGCGCGATCCGATGAAGCTGGTGGAACTCATTGCCGCCCTCGAGCCGACCTTCGGCGGCATCAATCTCGAAGACATCAAAGCTCCGGAGTGTTTCCTGGTCGAGCGCGAGCTGCGCCGGCGCATGAAAATCCCGGTGTTCCACGATGACCAACACGGCACCGCCATCATCGTCGGTGCGGCCTGCATCAATGGGCTGCAGGTGGTGGGCAAGGACATCGGGAAAATTAAAATGGTGGTGAGCGGCGCGGGCGCCGCGGCGCTGGCCTGCGTGGATTTGCTGTTGGACCTAGGGTTGGTGCGCGAGAACGTTTGGTTGACCGATCTTGCCGGGGTCGTCTACGAGGGCCGGCAGGAGCTGATGGATCCGGAAAAGGCCCGCTTCGCGCAGCCCACCAGGGCCCGTACTCTGGGGGATGTCATCGGCGATGCAGATGTGTTCCTCGGCGTATCCGCCGGCGGCGTGCTCACGCAAGACATGGTCAAGAGGATGGCTTCCCGACCTTTGATCCTCGCCCTCGCCAATCCGACGCCTGAAATCCTGCCGGAGGAGGTGCGTGCTGTGCGCGAGGACGCCGTCATCGCCACCGGGCGCAGCGATTATTCCAACCAGGTCAATAATGTACTGTGCTTTCCCTTTATCTTTCGCGGCGCACTGGATGTCGGCGCCACGACCATCAACCGGCCGATGGAAATCGCCGCCGTACACGCCATCGCCGAGTTGGCGCGTCAGGAGCAGAGCGACGTGGTGGCCGCCGCTTACGGGGGCATGGAGGACGTGGCCTTCGGTCCGGAATACATCATCCCCAAACCCTTCGACCCGCGGCTCATCGTTAAGATCGCGCCGGCGGTGGCCAAGGCCGCCATGGAGTCGGGAGTCGCCACTCGACCCATCGACGATCTGGAAGCCTACGGCCAGCGCCTGCTGCAGTTCGTGTACCACAGCGGTACATTGATGCAGCCCATCTTTGCCGCAGCGCGCACGCTGCCCGCGGAGCGCAGCCGCATCGTCTATGCGGAAGGCGAGGGTGAGCGCGTGCTGCGCGCCGTGCAAATCGTCGTGGATGAAAAGCTTGCCACCCCCATTCTGGTAGGAAGGCCGGCGGTAATAGAGCGCGGCATCAAGCGCTATGGCTTGCGCATTCGGATCGGAGAGCACTTTACGGTGGTCAATCCCGAACACGACGAGCGGTACCGTGAATATTGGCAGGACTATCACAAGCTCACTGAGCGCGCCGGGGTGACGGCTCAATACGCTAAACTGGAAATGCGCCGCCGCACCACGCTGATTGCCGCCATGCTGCTCAAAAAGGGTGAGGCGGATGGTTTGATTTGCGGGAGCATCAGTACCACCGCGCGGCACCTGCACTACATCGATCAGGTCATTGGGCGTCGCGCCGGCGTCAATGTGTATGGTGCCATGAGCGGGCTGATTCTTCCCGGGCGCCAGCTATTCATTGTGGACACTCACGTCAATCTCGACCCCAGCGCGCTGCAGTTAGCGGAGATCACTCAGCTTGCGGCGGGTCAGCTCTGTGCGTTCGGCCTTGTCCCCAAGGTGGCCCTGCTATCGCATTCGAATTTCGGCAGCAGCGAAGCGCCTTCGGCTCTGAAGATGCGGGCCACGCTGGCTTTGCTGCACGAGCGCATGCCGGAGTTGGAAGTGGACGGCGAAATGCACGGCGATTGTGCGCTGGACGAGGCAGCGCGCAAGGCCATCCTCCCAGGCAGCACCTTGCATGGCAGCGCCAACCTGTTGGTCTGCCCCAATCTCGACAGCGCCAACATCGCCTACAATTTGCTGAAGTCGGCGGCGGGTCACAATGTCGCCATCGGTCCGATATTGCTGGGCTGCGCCGCCCCGGCGCACATTCTGACGCCGGCAGTCACGGTGCGCCGCCTAGTCAATATGACTGCCGTCACCGTGGTCGAGGCCAGCCGGGAGCGTGCTGCGCAGCGATGCGGCTGACAGGCGGGTCACGTTGAACTCCGGCTTTAATTTCGGGTCTAGGGGGTTAGTACCGCCGGGGTATGCCCACCGTGTGAGGTTTCTTCATGCGCCACGCGAATCGACCATGGATATCTCATGGGGCTGCTGCTGCCTTGCTCGCCGCCTTGTCCTGCGGGACGCAGTACGGCCGCGCCGCGGTGCCGCTTGCCGATGCTTCGCGCAGCGATCTCGTTACCGGCGAGTGGCAGCACCACAAAGCGGGCTTCAACTATGTGGGCTTCACCGCGCTCTATACCTGCGACGGCCTGCAAGATCAGGTACGTGCGCTCCTCCTGCATCTAGGGGCGCGCAAGGATATTCATGTCTCAGCCACCGGCTGCCCAGGTCCCCGCAACGCACCCAGCCCCAGCGCATGGGTGGACGCGGACTTCTATACTCTCGCCCCAATGGCCGGTGCGGCAGGGCCTGATACGGTCAATGCTCGCTGGACGGCGCTGGAAGTGACGCCGCGGCGGCCCGGTTACATGGGCGAGGGTGCCTGCGAGCTGATTCAGGGGATGAAGGAGTTCATCACCAAGAATTTCGCATTGCGCGACATCGAATACCGCACGGCTTGTTTTCCTCACGAGATCACGCTGGACAGCTTTGCAGTCAAGGGTCAGGCCTTGCGAGCGGTGCCGCAGGATCCGCGTGCGGTAACCGTCCGGCCGATCACTGGCCGGCCGGTAGCGGCGGACTAATTCGGCCGTCTTGCCGAATTGAACGCCGCGCACGTGGGTGCGACGCGCCGAGTGCTACTCGGAACCATAGGCGCGGCTTTTCCAGCGGGCGCCTCTGCCGCGCCAATAATTAAGCGCCGAACCGCAGGTCGCCGCCATGTAGAAGAGCGCGATCAACGGCAGTGCCAGTGCCCATAGGCAGCTGCGCTCATAGCGCGCTAATGTGGGTAGGTAGCTCAAGGCGGACAGACAGAAGGCAACCAGCCCGGCGGCGAAAGTCCAGCCATGGGCGAAGAGCAGCGTGCCTGCGGGGACCCACCAGACCAGGGTCAGGCCGAGTAAGGTGAGCCCCAATAGGGCCGCTGAATAGCGCAATTGCGTAAAGGCCGTTCGGGAAATCATGTGCCAGACATCGGCAAAATGCGGGTAGGCACGAATGGACGTGGCGAGGCAGGAATGCCCCAGAAAGATCGAACCTGATTTCTTCACAGCCCGCGCCAGCGCCACATCATCGATCAGGGAATGCTTGATCGCATCGATGCCGCCGATACGCTGCAGGGCCTCACGCCGAATTAGCAGGGTGCCGCCGGCGGCGGCGGCGACCCTCGACCTTGGGTCATTGACCCGGCTGAAGGGATACAGCATTTGGAAGAAATAAATGAAGGCGGGCACCAAGGCGCGTTCGGCCAGGCTGGTGCAGTTCAGGCGCACCATCTCGCTGACCATGTCCGTGCCGGACTCCAGCAGCTTCGCGACCAGCGCCGACAGATGCCTTGGATCGTGAATGATGTCGGCGTCGGTAAACAACAAAACGGCAGCGCGGCTCTGCGCAATACCCTGGCTCAATGCCCACAATTTGCCGGACCACTCCGCGGGCTTTGACCGCAGGGTGATGACGCTGAGATTCGCCGCTGCACCCGCCAGAGCCGCCGTGCCGTCGGTGGAGTTATCGTCGACCAGAATGACTCGGACCTTGCCGCCGTAATCCTGCGCGAGCAGTGAGGCGATGACGGTACCGATGGTATGCGCTTCGTCGCGCGCGGGCACGACGATGTCCACATCCGGAAGCTGCGATGGCACTGCGGGAAGCAATTCCGGCCGGGACAACCAAAACTTTCCGTGTGCGAGGAACAAGTACAGCCAGATCGACAACGAGAGAACGGCGATCATCGCAGGGCGCGCGAACTGTAGGACGTCAAATAGGCTGTTCTAGTGATTTTGCGAGGGGCGTGAATAGTTTGGGGCCGGATTCAGTCATGACCCAGCAATCCTCCAATCGAACGCCGAACTCGCCGGGGATGTAAATTCCCGGCTCGTCCGAATAGCACATGCCGGCCTGCAAGGCAGTGGTATCGCCATGCACCAGGTAGGCGGGTTCGTGCCCATCCAGTCCTATGCCATGGCCGGTGCGATGCGAGAGTCCCGGCAGTTTGTAGCCAGGGCCCCAGCCTTCGCTTTCATAGTAGGCGCGCACCGCGTCATCGATTTGGCCGACGGGGCGGCCAATCTTCGCGTTGTCGAGTGCTATTTCCTGGCCGCGCTTGACGGTGTTCCAGACCTTGCGCTGGCGGGCGTTCGTTTGGCCGACTACCCAGGTGCGCGAAATATCGGACTGATAACCCTGCACGGTGCAACCGCAATCCATCAAAACCATCGAACCATCGCGAACCCCCTGGGCTCGCACAGATCCATGCGGATAGGCTGAAGCCTCGTTCAGCAACACCATCGAAAACTCGGGCGAGCCGCCGAGGTCTGTCGTGGTGCGGTCCATGAGCTCGCTGATATTCGCGGAACTCATACCTCGCTCCACACGCGCATGGACGTAGCGCAGGGCTTCGAGAGTCACGCTATTGGCCATTTGCATCAGCGCCAATTCCGCCGGCGACTTGATCAAACGACACTCTCGCACGAGAGCATCGGCCGAGACCATCTCGTAGGCGCTCGATACCTTGCGTATGCCGTCAACGATGAAGAACCGAGTGGTGGATTCCACGGCCACCACTCCCGAAGCGATACCGCCGTCGCGCAGACCCTGAACGATTCGCTCCATGGGGCTCTCGTGCTCGTTCCAGGGCCGCACATCGCCGCCCACCTGCAGAGTCTCGCGTACCGAGGGTTCCTCGAATGCCGGTGTCACGACCAGAACCTCACCACGGGCCGGGATGATTGCCAGCGTAGTGCGCTCGGATCGATGCCACCTGATTCCGGTGAAGTAATCCAGAGACGACCCGGGCTCGATGAGAAGCGCCGCGACCTTGCGCTCGCCCATGAGCTTTTGAACCTTGGCGATGCGTGCGTGTCTCTCGTCGACCCCAATGGGTTTCGAGTCACCGGTCATGGATTTCAGTTCCACACCGGCCGCCATGGATGATTCACTGCCCGCAGAGATCGCGAGCAGGGGTGCGCCGGCGGCACCGCGAAGAAAAACGCGTCTCGTTAGCATGGTCATCCTTTTTATTCGGCGGCCCAAATATTCATGCCAGGATACTGCAATTCAGGACAAGCGAGACTTCAAGACGCTAATATGCAGTGGGACTAAACAGAAAGGGACATACAATGTACAAGCTCTATGGACGGCCATCGTCGGGCTCGCTGGCGGTGCAGGTGGTATTGGAGGAGGCGGGGCTACCCTACGAGCGAATCTGGGTAGGTCGCGAAGCGGCCGATGTGGCAAGGTTCCGGGACACTAATCCCACCGGCAGAGTGCCGGCCTTGGTGCTGCCGGATGGTACTGTCATGTTCGAGTCCGCCGCCATGCTGATCCACCTGGCCGTTAGTCATCCGCAATCCGCATTGGCGCCGCAGCTGGGCAGCAGCCGGCACGCGACCTTCCTGCAGTGGATGGTATTCCTGTCGGCCAATGTCTACGAGACGGCGTTGCGCATTTACTATCCAGCCCGCTATTCGACTCGCGGCGCGGCTGATGCCGGGGTCATCCGCGCACAGGGCATGGAGGATTTCTGCACTCATCTTGCTCTCATCGGCAACGGGCTGGGGCCCTATGTGCTGGGGGCCGACTATTCGATCGCCGACGTGTATTTATACATGCTCGTGTCCTGGTACCCCGAGGAAAAGACTGCGCTGTATGCGCGTGCACCGAAGCTGCAGGCGCATGCGAAACTCGTGGCGGCGCGCCCCGCGGTCGTGAAGGTCGAGGCTGATCACGCGCAATAGGGGAGGTTCCGTTACCGGCATCCGATTCGCCGGATGCCGCCCCTAATCGCGCGTTCCGTCAATGCTGCGAACGCGAACAGATAGTGATCGCTGTGAGTACCGCCCAGAAAGCAGTTTTGAGCACTTTGTAGCTGCACCTTGTTGCGCTTGGCGCGCTCTCCCACAGCTTTGTCGTCTATTCGAACGAAGGCGTGCATGCCCGCGGCGTCGCCGTACACCGTGGCAGCGCCGGCCAGGTGACGGCGCAGGGACTCCAGAAGCACTTCACGGCGCCCGCCATATAGTCGACGCATACGCCTGATATGCCGCTCCAGATGCCCGTCCGCGATGAAGTCCTTGAGCGCAATCTGCTCCGCGACCGGGGTAAAGTTGTCCGCCAAGCGTTTGGCGCGCACGAAGGCGGCCACCAAGGTTTCAGGAACGATCAAGTAGCCTATACGCAACCCGGGAAACATCACCTTGGAAAACGTTCCGCAATAGATGACGGGCACATTCTCTGCAAGACCTTGCAGGGACGGTAGGGGCGAGCCGCTGTATCGATATTCACTGTCATAGTCGTCCTCGATGATAACGGCGCCTTGTCGGCGCGCCTCGGCCAGAAGTTCTAACCGCCGATGCAGTGACATCGACACGCCGGTGGGGTATTGATGCGATGGAGTAACGTAAATGACCCGAGCACTATCGGGCAGATCACGACACACTATGCCGTCATGGTCTACCGGGACCGGTTGAAGCATTGCGCCATAGGCCTCGAAGGTACGAAGAGCGCCGGGATATCCAGGATTTTCCACTGCCACCTTGTCGCCGCGCTCGAACAATAGGCGAGCGCACAGATCCAGCGCCTGCTGCGAGCCATTGACCACGATCACCTGCGAAGGCGTGCAATTGACGGCACGAAACCGGCTCACATGCTTGGAAATCTCTTCCCGCAAGGGGTCATATCCCTCCACTTGTTCCGCGTAGTCGAAGACTTCATGGCTTACGTGACGCAAATGATGCCATAGGTACCGTCGCCATATTTTCCAAGGGAATTGCTCGCGGTCGGGTCCCCATTGAGAGAAGTTTATGAAGCCGGGCAGCCGGGCATCACGGGGGTAGTCTTGCAGCAATCCCGCGCCGTAGCGCGATAGCGGTGCGCACAGCACGGCTTTGGGTCGGCGCTTGGCGGCGCCGGAAACGTTGGGCGAACGGTCCGGCAGCTCTCTGCACACGAAAGTTCCGGAGCCGCGGATCGCCTGCAGGTAGCCTTCGGCGATCAATTGCTCGTAGGCCTGCGTGACCGTGCTGCGTGAAACCGCAAGCGTCAGCGCCAATTCTCGAGTGGATGGCAAGCGACCCCCCGCGGCAAAGCGGCCACTCAATATTCCGCGTTGCCACCCTTCGTAGATCTGTCGATGGATGGGAACATCGGCGCTCGCCTCAATGCTTATGGCTAGAGTCAAAAGTGGCCTGCTCGACTTGACTGAAAGTGGCTATTTTATGCCGCCACTTGGCGATGTACAGTAATTTATGAGCTACTTACCGACAGCACGCACCAGCGTGCACCGTCTGAAAAAGCGCGCGGCCTACGATAAGGCCACCGTCCACGCCATTCTCGACGAGGGCTATATCTGCCACATCGGCTTCGTCGTCGATGCGCAGCCCTACGTCATCCCGACCTTGTACGGCCGGGACAACGATTGTCTTTACTTCCACGGTGCGATGGCGAGCCGGATGCTGCGCACGCTCGCATCGGAGGTGGACGTGTGCGTCAGCGTGACCCTCGTCGACGGCCTGGTGCTTGCGCGCTCCGCATTTCATCACTCGCTCAACTATCGATCGGTGGTAGTGCTCGGCAAGGCGCGATTTGTAAGCGATGCGGAGGAGAAAATGCATGCATTGCAGCTCATCACCGATCATGCGGTGCCGAGGCGGTGGGCGGAAGTGCGTGGCCCGAATGAGCTGGAACTGAAGCAAACTAGCGTACTCGCGATGTCCTTGCAGGAGGTATCCGCCAAGATTCGCACTGGACCACCGGTGGATGACGATGAAGATTATTCGCTGCCCATTTGGGCAGGTGTGTTGCCCCTGGAAACGCACCTGGGCGGGGCGATCAGCGACGACAGGGTCCTTGCGCAGGCTCCGCAGCCCGACTTGTCGAGATTTACGCGCTTCGTCGTAGCGAAGGGCTAGTTCGCGGCGAAAACTCCGGCCGTAGCTATCCGCTCCCCGCCGACGTAGGATAGTGGTTTCCGATCGGGAGCTTGCGGTGGACGAAGTCTTCGTGCGGCGCGAGGTTATCGACGCCGCCAAGCTGCGCAGTTTGTGCGTCGCGTCGAATCGCGAGGGCGCCCTTCAGACCCTGTCGCATTTGGCGGCCATCGCCGTCACCGGCACTCTGCTTTGGCTGTGTCGCGGCACGGGGTGGGCGTTGCCGATATTCCTGGTGCATGGCATACTGCTCAACTTCCTGTACGCAGGGCAGCACGAGCTCAGCCATTGGACAGTGTTCCGCACGGGCTGGCTGAATGAGTGGGTGGGTCGCGTCTTCGGCTTCGTGCTGTTCTATCCGCGCACCTTCGACCAGGTGCAACACATGGCTCATCACCGCTTCACTCAGGACTGGGCTCAGGACGGCGAGCTGGCACGCGAACGTTATACCTTAGCCTCCTATGTGCTGTGGATGTCGGGGGTGAGTTACTGGTACACCCGTTGGCGCCGGATCCTGCGTTTCTCTTTTGGAATCATCACCGAGCCGTACCTGCCGACAAAGCGCCATGCCGAGATGATTCGTGAAGCGCGTTGGCATCTGACGGGCTATGCGGTGATTGCCGGCTTGTCGCTGATGGCGCATAGCTGGGCCGCCGTGATTCTGTGGCTGGCGCCGCTGCTCGCGATGAAGTGCGTCCACCAATTGCAGAACACCATCGAACACCTGGGCCTTCCACACGAAGACAATGTGCTGGTCAATACGCGCAGCACTCGGACCAATGCGCTGCTGCGCTGGCTTGCCTGGCAGATGCAGTATCACACCGCGCATCATGCCTTTCCCGGGGTGCCTTTTCACCGCTTGCATGAGCTGCACCAAGTTATTTTCACGTCGCGGGGTACGCAGCCTCCGTCCATGACCTATTGGGGTTTCCAGAGCGCCGTGTTGCGGGCTTTCGCCCGCGGCAGGACCGAAACCGATTATCCCGATGACCGCGCCTGGATAGCCGACGCGCCGTATGGGTAATCGCCTTCTGGTTTATCAGGCATTGTGGGCAATGGATAGCCTGGACGCGTCCGAGGGGTCGGTGGCGGAAAAATTCGACCGCGTGCACGAGGCCGGATTCGACGGAATGGCCATCGACTTAGGTGCCCTCACCCTAGTGCAGGCGCAGGCGACCGTGCCGCATTTCGCGCGCACCGGCCTGGCGGGCGGACTGACCGCATTTCCCACTTCGGTCGAGGCGCTGCGCCCTGCGCTGCTGCTGGCACACCGGATCGGCGCACCCTTTGTGGTGGTGATCGGCCAGGAAATGCCGATCCGCCTCGACGACATGCTGCCGGTGATCAGGGGTTGGCTGCGCCTGGCTGAAGCCGAGGGGATGCCGATTCAGTTCGAAACCCACCGCAATTGCATCACCAACGATCTCTTCACCACCGTGCAATTGCTCGATGCCGTCCCCGAGATGCGGTTGTCCGCCGATCTATCGCACTATGTGGTGGACCGCGAAATGCCCTGTCCGCCGCCGCCGGCTTTGCAGGCATTGATCACCCAGGTGCTGGAGCGCTCCGACTCCTTTCAGGGCCGAGTGGCGGCGCGCGGGCAGATTCAAATCTCGCTGGATTTTCCGCAGAACGCCAAGTGGGTGGCATTGTTCCGCGATTGGTGGCGACAGGGATTTGCCGCTTGGCTGGCTCGGCATGGAGGAGGGGACTCGGCTATGGTCTTTCTGTGCGAGCTCGGGCCGCCGGACTATGCCATCACGGATGCGCATGGGCGGGAGCTGTCAGATCGATGGGCTGAGGCCGCGCTATTGGCGCGGTGGGCCCGGGAGATTTGGACCGAGGCCTCGGGCACCATGGCTTGAGCTCAAGCCGAACTTGCGCAGTCTGGGGCAAAGACGGCATGATGCCGGCCAATCGCAGCGTGCTTGCACACCGCGAACGTTCTCGGGGCGGAGTGAAAGTCTCCACCGGCGGTGATGGCGAGCAATCGCATGAGCCCGCGGGCTCCTGGTCGATTATATTGACCGGGTAGCAGATTTGGTGAGAATCCAGAGCCGACGGTAGGCAATCCCTATGGGGTTTCCTAAAAGTCCGGATGTACGAGAGCTGAAGGTTTCTGAAACGCAATTGAGGATGGCGGAGTCGCTACCCTCGATGGCGCGCAGCTCCTGTATGCAGCCGCCGGATTCCTTTGCGCCCCGATGTCTTAGTTTTCGGGAGCCGCAATGAATCAGAAAAGTATCCATCGTAAATCCATCATCGATCGAGATAGCCGTACTCAAGCAACTCGCGTCGCCTTCGTTCAATCCTGCTGGCATCGGGACATCGTCGATCAGTCCCGGGTGGCATTTCTAAGGAGCATCAAACGGCACGGCATCGCCTCTAAGCAGGTTGAGTGCTTTGAAGTACCCGGTGCCTTTGAGATTCCGCTGCACGCGCAGCTGCTGGCAAACACGGGGCGCTACGCGGCCATTGTGGCGGCCGGATTCGTCGTAGATGGAGGAATATATCGGCATGAATTCGTGGCATCCAGCGTCATCGACGCGCTGATGCGCGTGCAATTGGATACCGAAGTGCCGGTTATTTCTGTCGTGCTCACGCCGCAGAGATTTCATGAGCATGACGAGCACCACAAGTTCTTTGCCGAGCACTTTGTCACGAAAGGCGAGGAAGCGGCTCAAGCCTGCGTCGGCGCGATCGCCGGCATGCAAAAATTGCGATTGCTGCGCGTGCGCACCTGAGGCCCGGCATCGAATGGTCGACGGCGATGATGCACTTTGCCACGTTGAACCAACGCGGGTCTGTGGCCCGGCCAAGTGGCCGTTCGATTAGGCGATTTCTAAGGACTAATTATACGGACCCGTGCCTATGAATGCCGACATTAAGCGATACCGGGATAACCTGCGGGATGAATTGAACGGAGCGGCGCTGTATGCGGCTTTGGCTTCCGCCGAAGTCGATCCGTTGCGCAAGGATTTATTTTTGCAATTGGCTCAAGCGGAATCGAGCCACGCCCAGCTGTGGCGCGACAAACTCGCGGCAGCGGGAATTCACGACGAGCACTTTGTACCCGGATTTCGCACCCGGCTCCTCGCAAAACTGGCCAAGCGCTTCGGTCCCGGCTTCGTTCTTCCGACGGTTGCGGCGGCGGAGTTCGCCGATCGCAATAAATACGCCGGTCAAGCGGATGCGCATGCCATCTCGGTCGAGGAACGTGGACACGCGGCGGTTATCCAAGCCGTGGCGGGAAATTCCGGGCGAGGCGGACAGACCGGCGCTGAAATCGCGCGCGCCGAACCCTGGCACCGCGGTGCGTCGGGCAATAATCTGCGAGCTGCCGTACTCGGCGCCAACGATGGTCTTGTGTCTAATTTCTGTTTAGTCATGGGAGTCGCGGGCGCCGGCAGCGCTCACAACACCGTCCTCCTCACGGGATTAGCGGGAGTGGTGGCCGGTGCGTGTTCGATGGCTTTGGGCGAATGGCTTTCCGTCACCAACGCACGCGA
>JANYLM010000012.1 GCA_025357835.1 Gammaproteobacteria bacterium | reverse complement strand
GCCGCTTCAGTTCGCGGGGGGAGTCGGACTTTGCCGACCGGCTCCTGTCGGCCCTGCGCCACCAGTTCGGCGGGCACGCCGAAAAGGGACCGGTGGCGGCTGGAGGTGAACCGTGAGCGAGCCTACCTCCGATGCCTTCGTCTTTTTCGGCGCCACCGGCGACTTAGCCTACAAAAAGATTTTCCCCGCTCTGTATGCCATGGTGCAGCGGGGCGGCCTTAACATACCCATCATCGGCATGGCGCGCGCGGGCTGGACCTTGGACAAGCTCAAGGACCGCGCCCGCGACAGTATCGAACATAGCGGCAACCTCGACCCCGGGTGTTTCGCGAAACTCGCCGCGCAATTGCGCTATGTAGACGGCGACTACGGCGATCCCGCGACTTTCACGCAGTTAAAGCAGGAGCTGGGTGCCGCGACCCGGCCCATCCACTACCTGGCGATTCCCCCGAGTATGTTTGCCAGCGTCGTGCAAGGTCTCGCCAAGTCGGGTGGCGCCGACAATGCCCGGGTCATCGTCGAAAAGCCCTTCGGCCGAGATCTCGCGACGGCACAGGCGCTCGATCGCACGCTGCACGAGGTGTTTGCGGAAGCCGCCATCTTTCGAATCGATCACTATCTGGGCAAGGAAGCGGTACAGAATCTGCTGTATTTCCGCTTCGCCAATACTTTTCTCGAACCGATTTGGAACCGTCACTACATCAAGGACGTGCAAATCACCATGGCCGAGGAATTCGGCGTGCAAGGCCGCGGCGCCTTCTACGAAGAGGTCGGCGCCATTCGCGATGTGGTCCAGAACCACCTGCTGCAAGTCACCGCATTGCTGGCCATGGACCCTCCCACCGGTCACGAACCGGAGGCCATGCAGGCGGAAAAGCTGCGCTTGTTCCGCGCCATGCGGCCACTCGATCCCAAGGACGTCGTGCGTGGCCAATTCAAAGGCTACCGCGACGAACCGGGCGTTGCCAAGGACTCGCAGGTCGAGACCTTCGCCGCGCTGCGCCTGCACATCGACACCTGGCGTTGGGCAGGCGTGCCGTTCTACATTCGAGCGGGAAAGTGTTTGCCTCTAAGCGCCACCGAAGTCAGGGTGACTCTCCAGCGCCCACCGCTGTCGGTCTTCGATCCCAGCGAAGCCATGCCACGAAACTATTTCCGCTTGCGCCTGAGCCCCGAGGTGGTGATCAGCGAGGGTGCTCTGGTGAAACGCAACGGCGAACAAATGCACGGCGAACCCGTCGAGCTGGTCGCCCGCCACCATTCCGCGAGCGAGAAATCGCCCTACGAACGCCTGCTGGGCGACGCCATCCGCGGCGACACATCGCTGTTCACCCAGGATGACTCCGTGGAGGCGGCATGGCGGGTGGTGGACCCCGTATTGAACGCGGGCCCGCCGGTGCTGGAATACGAACCAGGCAGCTGGGGACCCTCGGCCTCGACGGAATTCGTGAACGACGGAGACACATGGCATGACCCGGTAGCCGAGAAATCCTCGCCATGCTGAACAATGGCGAGGTGGTTTTTCTTCTGGACGTGGACAACACCTTGTTGGACAACGATCGCTTTGCCGCGGATCTCGGCGATCGTCTGCAACAGGCCTTTGGTGCCGCCGAACGTGCGCGCTACTGGACCATCTTCGGCCGATTGCGTGAACAAGTCGGACTTGCCGATTACCTGGGAAGCCTGCAGGCATTTCGCGCCGGACTCGACGACCATCCGGATTTGCTGGCGATGTCGGAATTTCTGCTGGAATATCCCTTTGCTGAAAGGCTGTTCCCGCGCGCTCTGGAGGCGGTGGCTCACTTGAGCACTCTAGGTCGAACCGTGGTGCTGTCGGACGGCGACATCGTATTTCAGCCGCGCAAAATTCAGCGCTCGGGAATATGGGATGCTGTCGATGGGCAGGTCATGATTTACCTGCACAAGGAACGCGTGCTCGACCATATGCAGCAGCGCTACCCGGCGAACCACTATGTCATGGTCGACGACAAACCCAACTTGTTGGCGGCCATGAAGAGCACTCTTAAGAGTAAACTGACGACGGTATTCGTGCGCCAGGGGCACTACGCACTCGCCGCCGGCTCCAATTCCGTGGAACCTGCGCCGGACAGAGTGATCGAGCGCATCGAGGATTTGATCAGCCACCATTTATCCGACTTCAGGGAAAACCCATGACCACCACGAAAACCCTGCACGATTTGGGACAAAGCCTCTGGGTGGATAACATCACGCGCGAGATCCTCGACAATGGTACTTTGCGCCGCTACATCGATGATCTGTCGGTCACCGGCCTGACCTCTAATCCGACCATTTTCGATGAGGCCATTGGCAATACTTCGGCCTACGACGGCGGCATTCGCCGCAAGGCACAGGCCGGGCTCGCAGGCGAAGAGCTATTCGTTGAATTGGCGCTGGAGGACTTGCGGCGCGCCGCCGATTTATTCCGGCCGGTGTACGACCGCACCCAGGGAATCGACGGCTGGGTCTCGATGGAAGTCTCGCCTCTGCTCGCGAACGACACCAAAACCACCATCGATGCCGCATTGCGCATTCACAAGCAGGCCGACCGGCCGAATCTCTACATTAAAATTCCCGGCACTCCCGCCGGCGTCCCCGCCATTGAAGCAGCCATTTTCGCCGGCGTACCGGTCAACGTGACCCTACTGTTCTCTCGCGAACACTACCTTCGCGTGGCAGACGCCTACCTGCGCGGCATCGAGCGCCGCATCGCCGCCGGCCTCGATCCGCGCGTGAGTTCGGTGGCATCGCTGTTCATCAGCCGCTGGGACCGAGCCGTCGGCGACAAGGTGCCCGAGGAGTTGCGCAATCGGTTAGGTATAGCCATGGCGGCACGCACCTACCGCGCACATAACGACTTGCTTGCGAGCAAGCGATGGCGCGATCTGGAGGCCGTGGGCGCCCGCAAGCAGCGCATGCTGTGGGCCAGCACCGGGACCAAGGACCCGAAGGCTCCGCCGGGCCTGTACGTCGAAGCCCTGGCGGCCCCCGACACCATCGATACCATGCCGGAGAAGACCTTGCTGGCATTCGCAAGCAACGGGACCGTCAATGGCGCGATGCCGACGGATGGCGGCGACGCCGAAGAGGTGCTGGCACGATTTGCAAGCGCCGGTATCGACATAGACGCGCTCGCCGCTCGCTTACAATTAGAGGGAGCCGAGTCATTCGTCAAGTCCTGGAGCGAGCTCATGAAGCGCATCGCAGATAAAAGCTCCGCGCTGGCAACCACTTGAACCCAAGGATCAATCCCCTCGCCGGCCAGGCCGCGCCGGCCGTCTCGCTGGTGGACATACCACGGCTCATCACCGCCTATTACAGTGAGCGGCCGGACCCCGCCATCGCCGCGCAACGAGTCGGCTTCGGTACCTCCGGCCACCGCGGCTGCTCCTTTGATTCGAGTTTCAACGAATGGCATGTGCTCGCCATTACCCAGGCCATTAGCGAGTATCGCCGGCAGCGAGGCATCGACGGCCCGCTGTTCATTGGGTTCGACACTCACGCGCTGTCGGCACCGGCCTTCGCCACCGCCCTCGAAGTGCTGGCCGCCAACGGCGTCGAAGTTATGATCTCGGCGGACGATGAATACACTCCGACTCCGGCCATTTCACACGCCATACTGACCTACAACCGCGACCGCGAAAGCGGTCTCGCCGACGGCATTGTCATTACGCCCTCGCACAATCCTCCAGATAACGGCGGTTTCAAGTACAACCCGCCGAACGGCGGACCCGCCGACTCCGACGTGACGAGGTGGATCGAGACCCGGGCCAACGAATTGCTGCGATCGGGCGTCGATGCAGTCAATCGAATCGGATTCAACGCGGCGCGCCGCGCCGCCACCACCCACACCCACGACTACCTACAGACCTATGTGAGCGACCTCGGCGCCATATTGGACATGGACGTGATTCGGGGCTCGAGCATTCGCATGGGCGTCGACCCCTTGGGCGGCGCCGGCGTGCACTACTGGGCACGAATTGCCGAGCGGTACCGGCTGGATCTCACCGTGGTGAACGACGAGGTCGATCCCACTTTTCGCTTCATGACCCTCGATTGGGACGGGAAGATCCGCATGGACCCCTCCTCCTCGTATGCCATGCGGCGGCTCATCGGGTTGAAGGACAAATTCGACATAGCCTTTGCCTGCGATACTGACCACGATCGGCACGGTGTCGTCACCGCCAGCAGCGGCTTGATGCCGCCGAATCACTACATGGCGGTGGCGATTGACTACTTATATCGGCATCGAACGCGCTGGCGAGCGGACGCGGCCGTTGGTAAAACCGTGGTGAGCAGCGTCATGATCGACAGGGTCACCCAACGGCTAGGCCGGACCCTTTACGAGGTTCCGGTGGGTTTCAAATGGTTCGTGGCCGGGCTCATGGACGGCAGTTTGGGCTTCGGCGGCGAGGAAAGCGCCGGCGCCTCCTTCAGCCGCCTCGACAGCAGCGTCTGGACGACGGACAAGGATGGGCTGGTGCCGGCCCTGCTGTCGGCGGAAATCACGGCACGCACCGGACGCGATCCCGGCGATGCCTATCGAATCATGACTCAAGAACTGGGCGCGGTATACGCCAGTCGTGTGGACGCTGCGGCGAACGCAGAGCAAAAGCAAAGGCTCGGCAAGCTCGACGCCGCGCAAGTGCATATCACGGAGCTCGCCGGCGAGCCCATCGAGAAAATCCTCACTCGCGCGCCCGGCAACGACGCACCCATAGGCGGCGTCAAAGTCATTTCGCGTGGTGGCTGGTTCGCCGCGCGGCCGTCGGGGACCGAAGATATTTACAAAATCTACGCGGAGAGCTTTCACGACGCCGGTCATTTAGAGCTACTGCTCACCGAGGCGCAGCGCATCGTCGATGCTGCGCTCGCAGGCCCCTAAGACCCGCAATTAACCGACTTGCAAGCGCGCGACAATACCACCCTGAGCGACACGGCCAAGCGCCTGCTGCCCTGGTTGGTTGCGGTCGGGTTCTTCATGGAATCGCTGGACACGACCATCCTGAACACGGCCGTTCCCGCCATTGCACTGGCACTCAAAGTACCACCGCTCAGCATGAAGGCCGTGCTCGCAAGCTATACCTTGAGTCTCGCGGTATTCATCCCCATCAGCGGCTGGATGGCCAACCGCTTCGGCACGCGACGCGTGTTCGGCTCCGCGATCGGAATTTTTACGCTGGGTTCGTTTCTCTGCGGCCTGTCGAACGACATTCACATGCTGGTAGCCTGCCGCATCCTGCAGGGCTGTGGCGGCGCCATGATGCTGCCCGTGGGACGGCTCACCATGGTCCGTACCTTCCCCAAATCCGAACTCATCGCCGCCATGACCTTCGTCGCCATGCCGGGACTGATCGGCCCCATGCTTGGGCCCCTCCTCGGCGGACTGATCATCGCCTATTTTCACTGGAGCGTTATTTTCTTCGTCAATATCCCAATCGGACTGTGCGGTTTGTACATGGTCTATCGGCATCTGCCCAATTACCGCGAGCAGCGCAATCATCCGCTCGACATCATCGGCCTGATACTGTTCAGCTCTTCCATTTCACTGCTGTCCTATGTGCTGGAAGTATTCGGCGAAACCTCATTGAGCACGGCCGAGATAGTAGGATTGCTTGCCATGTCCGTCGCACTGCTAGGAGCCTATGGCCTGCACGCACTAGGCACCGCCCATCCGCTGCTGCGATTGAGTTTGGTGCGGATTCGCAGCTTCCGCGTCGCAGTTAGCGGCAATCTGTTCACTCGCTTAGGCATAGGCGGAATTCCCTTCCTGTTACCGCTTCTGTACCAAGTCGGCTTGGGCTTCTCGCCCATACAATCCGGATTACTCGTCATGCCGCAGGCCCTGGCCGCCATGTCCCTGAAGCTCACCATGCCGCATATCTTGAAGAAATTCGGCTACCGCCGAGTGTTGATCGCCAACACGCTTACCCTGGGGGTGATGATTTTTCTATTCTCGACCATCGATGCCGCGATGCCCGTGTGGGTCATCGTAGTAATGGCCTTCACCTACGGATTCCTCACGTCGCTGCAATACACCAGCATGAACACTCTGGCGTACGCCGACGTGAAGCAGCGTGAGGCCAGCGGCGCCAGCACCATCGCCAGCACTATTCAGCAAATGGCGGTCAGCTTCGGCGTCGCCGCCGCCTCGCTCGCCGCCGCCCTGTTCATCCCCGAAAGAGTCCACGCCAGCGGACCCGAAATGATCAATGGCATCCACCGCGCACTCTGGGTGCTCGGCGCGCTGACTATGGTCTCGACCATAGTCTTCAGCGAACTCAAAAGCGGCGACGGAGATGCCGTGAGCCGCCACAAGGCCGACCCGCCGAGCGCGTGACGCCAGCCTAGGCTGGACCGGGAACTATTCTTCTTTGATTGCGTGACCACCGAATTGATTGCGCATGGCCGACAGCAGTTTGTCGGTAAACGAATCGGCATCGCGAGACCGCAGTCGTTCGAGCAATGACAGGGTGATGACCGACGCAGGCACCCCTAGTTCGATGGCCTCGGCGACGGTCCAGCGGCCCTCGCCCGAATCGGCCACATAGGGCGCGATCCCCTTCATGGTGGGGTTTTTTTCCAGCGCATTGGAGGTCAGATCCAGCAGCCACGAGCGCACCACGCTGCCATAGCGCCAGATTTCGGCGATTTGGTGTAAGTCGAGGTTAAACTCGGACTTATGCTGCAGAATGGAGAACCCTTCGGCGTAAGCCTGCATCAGACCGTATTCGATGCCGTTATGTATCATTTTGGTGTAATGGCCCGAGCCCACCGCCCCGACACGACCCCAGCCGCGATCCGGCGCCGGCGCGAGGGTTTCGAAGATCGGGCGCAGACGCTCGACCACGGCCTCGTCGCCGCCTATCATCAAACTATAACCCTCGGCCAGCCCCCACACGCCGCCGCTGGTGCCGGAATCGACGTAGTGAATCTGACGTTGCGCCATCGCGGCCGCGCGGCGCTGAGTGTCGCGATAATTCGAATTTCCGCCATCGATGAGGGTGTCGCCCGCCGCCAGCAACGGCATGAGATTGGTGATCGTACCATCGGTGATCTCCCCGGCCGGCACCATCAACCAAATGACTCGCGGCGCCCGCAGTTTTGCGACCATCTGTTCGAGCGAGGCGGCGGTCGCAGCACCCTTCTGTTCAAGGGCGGCGCGCGCGGCATCGGCAGGGTCGTAACCAACTACCTCGTGGCCGCCGCGCATCAAGCGCTGCGCCATGTTGGCACCCATACGACCCAAACCAATCATGGCAATTTGCATAGTATTCAACCCGCTCGCGCTAACGCATCGGCATTCAGTATAGATCGCCATACGCGGTGGGGTACAGCGATCTCGGTGCTGCGTTCCGCTCAGGTTCACTTCGGCAACGGGTGGTAACAGGACTTGAGCAAGACGCGTTCATTCGCTGTATTGACCTTCGCGGCCGGGTATTTATTGATCAGCGATTCGCGCCGCAATTGGAGCGCAATACAAGCAAAGATCTGTGAAGGCGGCCAAGTCGGCGCCGCCCATCTAACCGCGGCAACGAGCCCTCATGGAGCCAGCGAGTTCAACTCTTTTCATGATTTCTTGGGCGCTGCCGCAGGTTCGTCTGGTCAGGCCACGGGTTTGGCGGGCACGGGCTCCACGGGCAGATCCGGCGCATCCGCCCCCGGCACATTCGACCGCCGCTGTTGCTTCGCATCTTGGCGTGCTTTGCGGGTCGCCTCTTTCTGCTTCTTCGCGTGACGATAATTCGGCTTAGCCAACTGATTCTCCAGACAAGGGATTTTGTGCCTTCAATCTTACTCTGCCTGCACCGAAACGCGAACCGATAAACTATGCTGTTCGCCGCCGAAAATGACGCCGCTGCGCGCGCAATCAACGTCGACTGATCACCACATGGTCCGGATAGCGCGCGATCTCGCGCATTGGCACCCCCAGAGCAGAGAGCCGATCCCAAGTTCTCGGCGGCATGACGGCGAAACCGCTGCGTAAGTAAAACCAGGTCTCGGTGAATTGCTCCAGGGTCGGGATGCCGCGCTGGGGGTCCTGATTCAGGCCTAAGTCGAATTCGTCTCGATAATCGACCAAGACCACGGGGCGCTGCAAATAAAAAGTTAGTGACTGTTGATACCATTGCACGGCGAATATCGGTACTTCAACGGACTCGCCCGGGGAGCCGGCCAACTTAGATTGCAGCGCCAGCGCCACTTCCTTGGCGCTGAACAGAGCCTGCGCGGGAATTGCCGCGATGAGAATCGTCCCCGTCGCCAAAAACCACGAGCCACACAGGCCCGCAAGCGCCGCAAGCGGCCGCCCCCGCAACGCATAAGCGGCACAGATAATCGCACCGAGGGCCAATAGAGCGCAGGTCCAAAAAAGTGTCGGACTTATCAGCAGCAGCAACTCTCGAGCCTGGGGCGAACTCCACAAACCGCTGGCATAGGCTAGCAACCCCATACTGGACGCCAGGGACAGCAGCGCCCCCGCCAGCAAACCGCCGCAGGTCTCTCCCCCCTTCTGGCTGGCGCAGAGCAGCGCGAGGGCGGGAACCGCCGGCAGAATGTAGGGAATCAATTTGGAATCGGAGAAGGAAAAGAATACAAGTACAAATACGCACCATATCCACAGCAATATAGCCGCATCGAATTGGCCGCGCGGCACGCGGTCCGCAAACACCGAGACCAGCGCGCGCAGCACCTGAGGCAGCCATGGCATGATTCCCACCACCAGCACCGGAGCGAAAAACCACCATGGCTCCGTGCGATGCTCAATCGGCGTGAGAAACCGCTGAAAATGTTCGCGGACAAAGAAAAACCACAGAAACTGGGGATTGGCTCGGGCCGCTAACACGAACCAGGGCGCGGCGATGGCGGCAAACAGCGGCAACCCGCAACGAAAATTCAAGCGGCGCAGCACCGTCCAATCTCGCTGCCACGCCACGTATACGGCGAGACTTGCGGCCGGAATCAGCACGCCAATCAATCCCTTGGTGAGTAATGCGAGCGCCATCGCGGCCCAGCAGCCGAGCATCCAATAGCGCCACGCCCCTGGGGCGTCGCGCCGCGCCTGGGCCAGCACAAAGCAGCTCAATGCCGCTGTGAGCCAGAAGCTCAGCAGCATGTCGAGGGTCAGCTGGTGTCCCAGCAACACGAACAAGGTCGATGCCGAGGTGAACAGCACGGCCCTGACTCCGGCTTCGGCTCCCCACAGTGCGCGGCCGAGGAAAAACACCGTAACCAGCGACAGAAACCCAGCGAGACCGGTACACAGCCGCGCCGTGAACTCGTTTTGGCCGAAGCCGCGAAAAACCAAGGCCGTGAGCCAGTATTGCAGCGGGGGTTTTTCCAAGTATACGAGCGCATTGAGATGCGGAATCACCCAATCGCCGCCGCTCAACATCTCGCGAGGAATCTCCGCATAGCGGCCCTCGTCGGGGTCGAACAGCGGGCGCTCCGCCAACAGCGCGAACCATAGCAGGGTGCAAAAAACTGCCGCTGCCCCGAGCAGCCATGACTTGCGGAGCCTAAACATACAACCACCGGCAAATTAAACCTAAACGCGAACTCGCGTTGCTACTATACCGGTACGTGACGAATCAGACACCAATGTCCTGGGTGCGTTCTGCAGGTTTTGGCCTGGCCGTTCTCGCGTTCATCAATTTGTTCAGCTACCTGGACCGATACATCGTATCCGCGCTGATCGAAAGCCTGAAGCATTCGGAGCTCGCACTCACCGATGCGAATTTGGGGTCTCTCATGTCCGGCTTCTTGGTGGTGTACACCCTGACGGCACCGGTGTTCGGCGCCTTGGGCGACCGGCGCTCGCGGCCGCGATTGATCGCCCTGGGAGTGGCCTGCTGGAGCTGCGCCACCGCTCTGTCGGGATTCGCCGGCAGTTACCTGACCCTGCTCGCGGCGCGCGCCTCGGTGGGAGTGGGTGAAGCCGCCTACGTCACCATTGCGCCGAGTCTGCTGTCAGATTATTTTCCCGCGCGTCAACGGGGTCGCGTCATGGCCATTTTTTTCTGCGCCATACCGGTGGGTTCTGCGCTGGGCTACGTGGTGGGGGGACTGGTCGACAAGCACTATGGCTGGCGCATGGCATTCTTCGTCGCCGGCGTTCCCGGGGCACTGCTGGCGGCACTGTGTCTGTTGTTGCGCGATCCGCCTCGTGGGTTGCAAGACTCGGACGCCGCGCCTATCGTCGATACGGCGCCGAAACCTGCCCGTGCAAGCATCCGCAAGGACACCTGGGCGGCCTATGGTCGGCTGGTGCACAACAAACCGTATGCATTGACGATTTTGGGATACGCCGCCTACACCTTTGCCGTGGGCGGCCTCGCCGTTTGGATGCCGGCATTTCTCGAACGTGTCCGTGGTGTTCCGCGCAGCGAGGCCACGGTAAGCTTCGGAGCCATCGTGGTGATCACCGGATTTATCGGTACCTTCGTCGGCGGCTGGTTGGGCGACTACTGCGCCAAGTATTCGCGGCAGGCTTACCTTTGGTTGTCCGCGAGCGCGACCCTGATTGCGGCTCCCCTCGTATGGTTGGCGCTGACCACGGAGTCGCACACCCTGTACGTGTCGTACATGGTGGCGGCGCAATTGTGTCTCTTCTTATCGACCGGTCCGATCAACGCGGCCATCATCAATCTGGTCGCTGCCACCGAACGGGCCACGGCAATCGCGCTGAGCGTTTTCGCCATCCATCTGCTCGGCGACGCGTTCTCGCCGCCGCTCATCGGCGCCCTGTCCGATCATTTCTCATTGGCGCAAGCCGTCAAAATAGTGCCCATCGCGGTCGTGATCGGCGGCTGCATATGGATCTGGGCGGCGCGCGCTCAAGCGCAGAGCGGCGTACAAGCAAGCTTGTCGTAACTGCACTCATTGGAATGGCGCTCATTTAGCCCCAAATACCGTATTGTTCGTCGCTGGCAGGACCCGGATAAGGGTAGGTACGCCCGGGGTCTGAATCCGCCCGTGGTCGCCCCGGACGTACCTAGCCCTTTTCCTGGCCTCAAGCCGCCGAGCACTTCAAGTCGATTCGGTTTTAGTAACTGCTATTCGCGCTAGGCGAATTTCCTCTAGATACGCTGCCAGGTCCGCACGCGCCGGTAGG
>JANYLM010000015.1 GCA_025357835.1 Gammaproteobacteria bacterium | reverse complement strand
GTCGCCGTGGCACAGGGCGCAGTTCCCGGTGATGCCGGTGTGCAGTACCGAATTCGCAGCCAGGGTCGCCGGCGTGTAGTCGTTCGGCGCCGAGGTATGGCAGGTCACGCAGGGCAGGTTGCTCGGGTTCGGCATGTGCCCCGCCGGCATGACCTTACTGGTCCAGTCCGTGGTGTTGTGACAGGCCGAGCAGTCGCCGCTGGCCATTTGCGGGTCGGTGCTGTTGATGTGGTTGGCCGGCCGGAGCTGCAGCGGCGTCCCACTGCCCAGATAAAAACTCTTGCCGGTGTCATGACAGCTGTCGCAGGTCGTCGACACGAAGGCGTGCTTGCCGGCGCTCATCGCCGTGGCGGGACCGAAGCCGCCCGCTGTGTACGCCGCGCCATGGCAGGCGCTACAGTCGGTGCCGGCCAGGATGGGGATGTGCGGCGGCACCAGCGGCGTCTTCTTGGTGGGCGACACCCCGGAAATCGACATCGGAATATAGGGTGCGGGGACGCCGGCGAAGGTCTGGCCGGCATGGCACATCAGGCAGTTGTTGGTCGTCAAGCCGCTGTGCAGAGTCGCAATGCTCGCGGCCAAGACGGTCCAGGTCTCCGCCGTGGGCGTGTTGCCGTGACACAGGCCGCAATCCGGGGCCCCAATTCCCGTCGCCAGCGGCACGTGAGTGGTCGGCAACCCCGAAACGTAACCGGTGGTGACCTTGACGGTGCCGTTATGGCAGGTCGCGCAAGTCTGAACCGCCATCTGCGTGTGATCGAAGGCGGAGGGCGCCCAGCTCGGCGTTTTGGTGCCGATGCCGGTGGTGTGACAGTACTCGCACAAATTGCTGGTGGGCATGTGATTGCCCTGTTTGCCCACGGCCTTGATGCCGTTGTGGCAGCTGGCGCAGCCGTTCACAATGCCAATGTGATCGAAATTCGCTCCGAGCCAGGTGGTGGTGAGATGGCAATCACCGCACTCGAGATTCGTGGCGATGTGGGTCTTGGTCTTGCCGGACGCCTGCACGCCGTTGTGGCAGATGATGCAGAAACCTTGGACCGCCAGCGGGATCTGAGTGTGATCCACTGCCTTGGGCGGGTTCCAGGTCATCACCAGGTGGCAGGCTTCGCAGAGATTGCTCGTTTGCGGATGAGTGGGTCCCTTGCCCTGGGCAATCGTACCGTTGTGACAGCTGACGCAGTTACCCATCACTTCGTGGTGATCGAAGTGCACAGCGGGGCGGAACGAAATCGTGTTATGGCAGGCCGCGCAGTCGTTGGTGCTCTGTATATGCGTGCGCGTTTTCGGCGTGGCGTTGAAGGTCGAGCCGGTGATATGGCAGACACCGCAGTTGCGCGGCGTCCCCTTGAAAACCGCATTCAAGTGGCAGGCCTCGCAGGGTAGGTCGCGATGCACGCCATCGAGTTCGAAGCCGGTCGACACATGATCGAAGGCGATCGTGATTGGCTGAGTGCCAGCGCCTGCGGCGGCGATCCGCGTCGACGGAGCGAGCACCAATAATGCCACGGCGAGCAAGGCCAAGACGAGCGGTGCCGCTGCGAGACCTTCGATCCAACTTGATGCGCCGTGGAGTTTCATGGCCTATTGAATCCGTGCGCCCTTCCACGAATCGGTGGAATGGCATCGGTTGCATTGCGCGCCATACTCCCCGAGATGGCGGTCATCCTTGCGGTGGCAGCTGCCGCATTGCGAGGACATCTTTACCGTGCCCGGCGGTTCGTGATGGCAGGCGGCGCATTGTAGCTTGGCATGCGCGCCGAGCAGCGCAAAATGTGTTTCCTGCGCATGATCGAACACCCACAGAGGCCATCCGTTCGGGGAATGACAGCTCTCGCATTTCTTGCCGAGACCGCCCTTGTGCACGTCGTCATGGGTATGGCAGTCGACGCAGGTAGCCGCGGCATTGTTGAAGGCCAGCGTCGTGTGACACTGCGCGCAGCTGACGACTCGGTGCAGGCCCAGCAGCGGGAAATCGGTCAGGTCGTGATCGAATACGATGTCGCTGCGCCAAGTCTGCTGTCCATGGCAGGTTTCGCAGCCGCCCTTGAGCTTGCCACCATGCGGATCTTCACTCTTGTGGCAGCCTGCGCAGTCCTTGGCCAGCTTCTGGTTCGCCACGGTGGCGGTATGGCAGGCGTAGCAATCGATCTTGGCGTGCGCGCCCACCAACGGAAACTTATGCCGCTTGTCATGATCGTAAGTTTTGAGCGGCCACACATCGTTGTCATGACAGTCGCCGCATTTCGCGCCGAAGCGGGCCGCGTGCGCATCGTCGGCGCGGTGGCAGCCGTTACAGTCCTTCGGAATCTTGTCCTTGTAGTTGCCGCTGCGATGGCAGGCGACGCAATTGATCTGGTCATGCACGCCCAGCAACTCGTAGTTCGTCTCCTTGAGATGGTCGAACTTCGCCGTCTTCCACTCCTTGGTCAAGTGGCACTTGCCGCACTCTTCGCCGCGCGATCCGCGGTGCTCGTCATCAGTGGCGTGACAGCCGACGCAGGTCTTGGGGGTCTGCTTGTATCGACCGCCGATGTGACAGGCATCGCATGTCACGTTCGAGTGAGCCCCGGTCAGCTTGAAGTCCGTCTTGTCGTGATTGAACTTCCCGCCTGTCCAGGTCATGGCGCTATGGCACTCGCCGCACGACTGGGTGAATTGCCCGCGATGCACGTCGTCGGCCTTGTGACAGCCAATGCAGTTCACGGGCGCCTTGCGCCAGGCCTCGCCTTTCTTGTGGCAACTTTCACAGCCGAGCGCAGCATGTGCACCGTCGAGTGCGAAGTCGGTGAGGTGATGATCGAATTGCACGCGGCTGAGTTGCACGATGTCGGCTTTGCGGCCCCGGTGTTCGGTATGACAGGCACGGCATTCGCCGACACCGGCATTGGTCATGCGGCCGTGATAGTCGTGCTGCTGCCGCAGATCGGCGGCAATATCCTTGTGACAATCCAAGCACAACGAGGTCTGAGTTTGGACGTTGGAGCGGTCGTGGCAGTTCGCGCAGTTCTCTTCCTGCTTTTCATGCGCCTGCGTCACCTTGCCCGGCATCAGCAGCGTCTCCACGTTGGCGGCGAGCGCGGGCATCGCTGACCCTCCGGAAAGTGCTGCGAGGAGCGACATGGCGAGTAGGGGTCCTAGCGATCGACGCACGGCACTGCGTCGATCGGCGACATTGGATATTTCACGCACTCATCGAGGCTGTGGTGCATATGGATAACGCATTCCAAACAAGTCTTTGCGGGGCAAAGTATAGGTCCGCGCCGCTGGCGAGTCTGTACGTCTGTGTTGGGAGACATTCGGCGACGGTAACTACAGTGTTTACCTACCTTTTGCCGATGTGGCCTTGGGCATCGTACCAATCGGACGGCGGGAATTCGCGTGCACCGGAACGTGCAGGCGGTCCATAGCCACGGCGCGGCTATCAGTAGACGTTGATTGCGACGACGTGCACGACCCCGGCGATCAACAACATGAAGAACAGCGGGATGTGCAGCACATGCCAGAACGAGAACAATCGCGAGTACGCTCTGAACTCAGTCATGCGCCTGCCGGCATCCAACCGCCTATAGGCATAGTGCCGCGCAACAACTCCGAGACGATGCGCGTGGCGCGCTACCACCACGGATTCGACCCTGCACGCCTTTTTCACCGCTACCCTGATTTCCCGGCGAACGATCCAGCGCGCCACGGCAATACGTACGGCGCCGGTGCTCAGGTGCAGCAATCGGGCGATGGCTCCCTTGGGAGCGTCGATCAGCCTGTGCTCTACCCGTTCGATGGCATCCAACAGGCCCGGCAGAAACGCAACGGTGGTCTGTTGCTGGCGAAGGCGTTCGCCGACTGCCTTCAATTGCCCCAGTGTGTCCTCATGGCCTTCCAGGTGCGCATGCAGGCGAGTGTAGATGTAGCGGCCGACCACGCCGCTGCCGGCGACCAGCAACATGCTGAACAGAGCCACATTACTGTTGGTGGCTCCGAGGCTGAAATTGGCGTGAAACAGCACCAGGATGGGCCCGACGACGCCGAGCACCATGTGGAACTCGAACCAGGCTGGAATTCCACCCATCCAGCGCAGCCATGAGAAGCGCTTGCGTGCCGAATAAACCAACAACAGCAGCATCAGAGAGCCGCCAGTGATTCCCAGCCAGTAACCGAGCCCGCGCTGCGGCGTGATGTAGCGCTCAAGATGGGCGTGACTGCCCCAGGCAAGCAGCAGTGCGATCAACAGCGTCCATACCAGGGGCCAGTGCAGGCGCGGAGCATTGGCCACAGGGTTCGCGGGAAGTTTCGCCGCCACGGTGTTCATTTGATGACACGGTCGATGAGTATCTTCAGGGACCGATGATCGGCCGGATTGATCACGCCGCTGGAGCCCTGAAGATCTCCGCTAGCCGGCAGCGGCTGACCGTTCTGCGATATCCGTGCTTCGATCGTCACGCGGCCGGCGCTCGAGAGATTGTGCCCGGGGAGCATGGACTGTGAATCATCCAGGGTAAATTTCAATGGCCAAGCGCCCACGCTGCCGCGGAACACGGCCACCGGTATGCCGGCCACCGGGCTGCCGGCCACCGGTATGCCGGGCGCATTGACCGATTTGGCCACGATGAACAGCGTCTCGCCGGCGGCGGCCCGGCTGAGCAAGCCGGGAGCCAGCGTGATCTCCCCGCTAACGGCGGCACCTGATACCTTCGATGCGCTGGGCGCCATGACCGCGGCCGCGTCAGCCGCGTCGCCACCCGTGGGCAATGCCGGCAGTTGCCGCGCACGTGCCTTGGCCGCGTCTGCGGGGCGGCCCAGAAATTCAAAGGACTTTGCCAGCAGCTCCCAGTCATCCGCACTGCCGCTCCCCTTGGCGAGACGGGATTCCAAGCTCGCGATCGCGCTATCCATCGAACTCGCGGCGGGTTTTGCCGCCGCGCTGGCTGCATCGCCGGAACCGCTGGTCGCATCGGAGAAAACTTTGGCTGCTGTGCCGAATGCACCGGTTGCCTTGTCGGACACCTGGCTCGCAGCCGGCGCAGCGGAAGGCCCGAGCCAGGCGTGCAAACCAAAGACGGTGGCGACGACGGCGACGGCCGCGACCGATGCAGTCAGTGGTGCGGCCGGCAGTGAACTCAGGCTCGGCATTTTGCGGAGCCACGGTGAGATCACGATGAGGGAGGCCAGGGTCGTCAGTACCCCAGCCATGAACCAAAATAACGGCATTCTGAAACTCCGACCGGGAGGTCCCGTCGCAGCGCGCTTAGGGGCTAATCCCTGACAGTCTAATACTGCGCGTTTTTCTGAATAAGATGTGTGCAAACCGCGACACTTACACGGCGTGCTACAAGTGACGACACTCACAGATTGTCGACTGCATCACCATTATCATTGGTTGAACATAATTCGGTAACCTATTGAGCTAATAAAGCATGGATTCATGGTCGCTCGCCGTGTACTTATTACCGTTGGCGGTAATTACTACGTACTACCTAGTACGCCAGCGCCGCACCCATGTGCGCGATCTGAACACTATGAAGGATACGATCGCCGCCGGCATGACCGAACCGGCGTCACTGCATCCGCTCATCGACCCCAGCAAGTGCCTGGGCTGCGGAGCCTGCGTCAAGGCGTGTCCGGAGACGTCGCATCACGATGTGCTCGGCATTATCGATGGCAAGGCGGTGTTGATCGGCCCCACTGAATGCATAGGACATGGAGCGTGCAAGACCGCATGTCCATTCGATGCCATCACCTTGGTGTTTGGCACCGAGCGGCGCGGCTTGGATATTCCAGTGCTCAAGCCGAACTTCGAATCCAATGTGCCGGGTATATTCGTGGCCGGGGAACTCGGCGGCATGGGGCTCATCAAGAACGCACTGACTCAGGGTCAACAGGCTCTCGAGGCGATCTCGAAGGCCGGCCTGAAAAGTCCCGGCGCGCTTGATGTGCTGATCATCGGCGCGGGTCCTGCGGGCCTTGCCGCGTCGCTGGCCGCCAAGAAAATGGGGCTCGGCTATCAGACGGTCGAACAGGACTCTCTCGGCGGAGCGGTTTTCCAGTATCCTCGCGGCAAGCTGGTAATGACCGCGCCCGTGGAATTGCCGCTCGTCGGGAAGGTGCATTTTCGCAATACTTCCAAGGAGGAATTGCTGAAATTCTGGACCCAGGCGTGCAACGGCAACGGCTTGAAGATCCGCTACCAGGAACGAGTGGAAAGCATGGAAAGAAAAGACGGCACATTTCACATTCGCACCAGCAAACAGCAATACGTCGCGGCGAACGTGCTGCTGGCCATCGGCCGGCGTGGCACGCCACGCAAACTCGGCGTGCCGGGTGAGGAGCTGTCCAAAGTGGTTTATCGGCTCATCGACCCGGAGCAATATCGTGGCCAGCAAGTCATCGTCGTCGGCGGCGGCGACAGCGCACTCGAGGCGGCGGCGAGCATCGCGGAACTGGGCGATACCAAGGTCTGCCTTTCGTACCGCGGTGAAGCCTTCCAGCGCGCCAAGCAGCGCAATCGCCAGCGCGTGGAAGAGGCGAGTGCCAAAGGGCAGCTCAATGTGCTGCTGAATTCCCAGATTCGCGAGATTCGACAGGACGAAGTGCTCTTGCTGCAAGCGGGGAAGGAATTGCAATTGCGCAACGATACGGTGATCGTCAGCGCCGGCGGCATACTGCCGAATGACTTCTTGAAATCGATCGGCATCGAGGTGGAAACCAAGTTCGGCACCGCGTGATGATCTACGATCCTGCACCATGAAACACGGTATTGAATGATGCTGCTGCGTCGCACGCACAGGCAAATCGCCGCACTGTGCTGCTGCATCAGCTTGACCGCGACCGGGGCCCCCGCTGCCAAACACACGGCCCTTAAGGACCCGTTGGAACCTGCGCGTGCGGCTTTGCGCACTCTGCAATTCGACAAGGCGATCGCGCTCCTGAGTGCGGCGGGTAACGCAGGCAACGCCGACGCGCAGTATCTACTGGGGCTCGTGTACTTGAACGGCGTGGGCGTCGCTGTCGACGCAGCGCGCGCGCGCGCGCTGCTCATGAACGCTGCCGAACACGGACAAGGCGCAGCCGCCTATGTGCTGGCCGGTGAGCTCGCGCGCGAGCCGGGCGCGGCGCGAGGCGCTGCGGCCGATGCGGCTCGTCAATGGTTGGAACGCTCCGCAAAGATCGGTTATTACCGAGCCGTCGAAGCTCTGCGATCGGGCCGACCCTTGCTCGACCGCGAATCGGTGGGCGCCTCCGATCCGGCGCTGCTCACCCCCTGGGTGATTGATTGCGTGCGCAAGGACGATGCAGCGGAATTGCGTCGGATAGGACCGGTGAGCGTTACCGTGCGAGACGAGTTCGGCCGCGGTTCGCTCGCGCATGCAGCCGAGGCAGGCACGGTGGCTGCGGCTACTGTGCTGCTGGATTTGGGTGCCGACGTGCGGGCAGTGGACGACGCGGGCACCACTGTACTGATGGTCGCGGCCCAGGGATCCGACGAGGCCATGGTGGAATTACTTTTGCGGCACGGCGCCGATCCGCAAGCGGCGGACGCCGAGCAGCGTACGGCGCTTTTCTACGCCGCGCGAGCCAATCGCCCGGCCATCGTCGCGGCACTGCAGCGCGCCGGTGCAATGCTCGATGCGAAGGACAGTCGTGGCTACAATGCTGTCGACGCGGCGCTGGTCGTGGGTGCCGAGGAAGCGGCCGCGCAACTGCGCTCTTTGGGGGTGCATGCCAATCGTGTCACGGTTGATCCGGGGCGCCAGAGCGGCAAATTCGATCCGGCGCACCCCGGCGAAATCTATAGAGGCTGGCCGACTCTCGCGCTTGCCGTTTCGCGCAACGACACGGCGAACGTACAGCAGCTGCTGGGGGTGGGTGGCGATGCCAATCTGCGGTTGCCGCAGGGTGATTCGCTGCTGCAAGTAGCCGCTGACGCGCATGCCTTGCAAAGCTTGCCGCTGCTGCTGGGACGTGGGGCCAATGCAAAGGCGACGAACCATGCCGGCCACAGCGTGTTGTGGCTTGCTGCGACTCGTAACGACGCCGCCGTCGTCAAGACGCTGCTTAGTGCCGGGGTTGCGCCCGACGCTCGGGCACCGGCCGAACAGACCCCATTGCTCGCAGCGCTGCGCGCCACCCATCCCGACATTGCGCAGATTTTGCTGGCCGCCGGCGCCGACCTCGAGGCCGCCGACGCGCAAGGCCGCACGCCGTTGATGCTTGCATGCGCCGCCGGCGAAGCCGATCTCGTGAAAGCCCTGATAGAGCACCACGCGAAAATCGACGCGGAAGATCAAGATCGCCGCACCGCGCTGCTGTACGCGGCCGGATCCGGCTCACGCGACGCTGTGGCTTTGCTGCTGGCCGCAGGCGCCAATCCGAAGGCGGCCGATGGGCGCGGGCTGACCGTGTTGCATGCGGCGGCCTCGCAGGCGGGCACCGAGGTCTTTGCCCTGCTCCTGACGTCCGACGTTTTCGTCAATCGGCGCGACGAGGCCGGCGACACTCCCCTGCTGATCGCGGCGGCCACGGGCCATGCCGACGTGGTGCAGACATTGCTCACCCACTCTCCGGCGCTGGATGTTCAGAACAATAGTGGCGATACCGCGTTGATCGCCGCCAGCCGCGGCGGCTACACGGCCATTTGTCACATGCTGCTATCGGCCGGGTCGAATAAATTGTTGCGTAACAGCGCCGGGGTTTCGGCGGGCGACGTCGCTGCCGGCCGCGGCTTCGCATCGATTGCCAAGGAATTGGCGGGAAAGGGCTAGTCGAACCTCAGCGATCAGTAGGCGTAGAAAGGGCCTGTGTAGGTGCCGGCCACTTGCTGGTTGATGCCGATGTAGATCTTACGCCCGTAGAAGAACGGCATTCCCCAAGAAAAGCGTGTCGAACCCCCGCCGTTGGCGAGACTCATGAAGGCGGATGCGTTGGCCACAAAGGTATTCGGGTCGGCGATGGCGAAATGGACGGTATTGCTGAGACCGCTCACGCCGGGCGGCGGGCTATTGACCGCATAGACATCGAGCGGTGCAACGGCAGGGCAATAGTAGCCGATGAAGCTGCCCGTGACACACGGGTTGATGGTTGCATTGAAGGAATAGGCATCCGTCCCGGAGTCGATTAGCGCCGGCAGTAGGGTAGTGGCGCCATTGTAGGTGGCGCGAAAATCCCCGGCCGCATCAGCGGCGAGCACCGTCAGTCCCGACACGGGCAGCGCATTGTCCGTCTGCGTGGCAATTCCAAATATCAGCTCCCCTTGGACGGAAACGTCCCCGTTGGCATTGATCAGGTTCGGCATATTGACGATGATGCCGTTGTTGTCGGCCGCAAACATTGCCACTGGATTGGTGACCTGGGCGGTGAGCGCTACGTTCTCCGCGATGCACACCCCGGCGGCGGGGCAACCAAAGTAGGTCGGCAGCGGCGTGGCCGCGTTCGTGCACGCTGTTCCACAATCCTGAGCGAAAACTCCGACCCCAAGCAGCCCATTGGCCCCAAGGCTGGCAACATCATTGATCAAGGCGGTGGCTCCGCAAGCCGCGAGAGCCGCTGCGCCTGCGCCGGAGTCATCCAAGACCTGTACCGGCACCTTAGCCGCGACCTCTCCCGCCAGCGTGACATCGGCCAGGGCCACGGGCCCCCAGGTCTGGCCGCCGCCGAAGTGCACGCATTCTTCGATGGTCCGCCCCTGCGTGTCGGTCTCGGCCGTGAGCGTGACCGAGGCGGCGGTGAGCACCGATCGCACCAGCCGCAGCCCCCACGAACCGGTGTCGAGCTGCACATGGTCAATGTTGGCACACTGGGTGGTGCTGCCTGAGGCACAGACTCTCACCGTCACGTAGGCATGGTTGACTTGCCCGGTGGCGGCGGTCGGACCGGAATCGACGGTTATAGCCATGGTGTTCAGCGTCGGCGGCGGTGTTGCGTTCGCCGGCGTCGAGCTCTTGTTGCCCACACAGCCCCAGAGCAGGGTCGCGGCCGAAATAACTACTAGTTGAAGTGTTGAGCGCATGGCGATGTCGAGTAAGCGGTTCAGTGCAAATCCGCCGCCGACGTTCCTGCCGGGACCAAGGCCGGCAGATAGGCGCGGCCGCTATAGGCGCGCATATGGCCGCCGGATTCGACCACCAGTTCGGGCGACGCTATCCGCAAGGACTTGCGCAGACCCGGCGTCAATGCCGTCAGTGCCTTGACGTAGGCATCGAAGCTCGCGCCCAGCAGCCGTCGCAAATCCGGCACCACCGGGGCGTTCCATGCCACGGCAAACACCACACCGTTTCGGTCCAGAAACTCGCGCACGAACATGCCGCCATCGGTACTGATCTCGTGAACTTCGTAGTCCTGCAGCACGGTGGAATGCGCAACGCCATGCAATTCCTGCGTGTCGGAAAGCACGCTGGCCGCGCTGCCGCCAAGTCCTGCGCTCGCCGGCTGGATGCACAGCGGGCTCATGCCCAGGCTCATAGCCACCAGAAAATATTTAAAGCGTCCTGCAATCACTTTATGATGTTCCAATGCGAGTGTGCTGGTTGCGGTGATTTGCACCGCGGCAATGTCGATGCCCTCCATCGCCTTAATTCCTCGCCGAAGTGTAGCGCGTATTCGCCGGATGCCACGATGTCGCCCAGGCCCGACATACTTTACGCGGCAAAGGAACTTCGCCTACGCTCCTGCGGCTGCAGGGAGTACAGCGCAGGCCGATCTCTACACTGTTGTTCGTATTGTCATATGCTATCCATAGTGATATCGCGCTCCGCGGGGCCGGCTTCGACTATCATTCAATCATGTATCTCGATTTCTTCAAATTGCAGCAGCTACCGTTCCGCTTGACCGCCGATCCACGCTTTCATTACGAAAACATGGATCGAGCGGAAGCTAAGCGGGATCTGCTGGCGGCCCTTGGCGCTGGCACGTCAGCCGACGGCGGCGGCTGCATATTGGTGAGCGGAGAGGCCGGGGTCGGCAAAACCATCCTGGTTCACGACGTATTGGGCCTGCTGCAGGATCGGTGCGCCGTCATTCGGATCAGCCAGCCCGAGATTTCCGTTGCCGAGTTCTATGCGGCGATCACCGCCGAGTTGGAAAACGACGCGCCTGCATCGAGCGCCGCCGCCGCAAACTTGGAGACATGCCTTGCGAATCAAGCAGCGCTGGGACGCCTGGTAGTGCTTGCGTTGGATAACGGCGAAGCGCTTGGCGAGGAGTTGCTCGAAGAATTGTTACGCCTTCCTGGACGAAGCGGTATCGCCAGGCGCAGTTTGCGAGTGATTCTCGCCGCGCGTACAACGCTGGAGGGCACTCTTCGCAAGTTCCGATTGGGTGATCAACAGACGCAGCTGGGATTGCGTATCAAGCTCGCGCCGCTGGCGGCGGACGAAACCCGAAGTTACGTTGAACACCGCCTGCGCATTGCGGGATGGCTCGGCGGCGCCATTTTCGGCGACGATGCCTTGGTGGAAGTCCAGCGGTTCACGGGCGGGGTACCGCGGCTCATCAACACCTTGGCCGATGCCGCCCTCATGGCTGCGTTCAATCGCAGCCACAGTGTCGTCACCGCCTCCGACATTCGAGGCGCGGCCAAACAATTGCAATGGGTTGAGTTCAATGCGCACGCGCAAAGCAACGTGGCCCCGGCCCCCATCGCCGCAGAATCCTTGATAGGCCACGTGCGCATCGAGCACAAGAAAAACGTTGTCGCGGAATTCGATCTGCCCATCGGCAAGATCGCCCTGGGGCGGTCCTCGAGCAACGACGTCAGAATCGATAGCCGCTACATCAGCCGCAATCACTGTCAATTAGTGACGACGGCACAATACTCGGTGATCGAGGATCTGCAAAGCCAGAACGGCTTGACGGTGGCGGCGCGGCGCGTATCGGTGCACCGGCTGCACCATGGGGACAGGGTGCAGATGGGCGAGCATGTATTGACGTACACCCAGTCGCCGCAGGTCGGGCCGCCACGAGCGAATTCATTTCCGCTGAGCGTGGGATCGGAGTCGGGTGCTGCCGTGGCATTGGATTCAAGCGCCTCGGATACCGGTCAAACCGGGTTGATCGTTTCCGTGCCTGCGGCCGCGAACGGCGCTGACCCTAAGGGCGATTAGCCGACGATCATGAGGTCCGCGGCCGCGCGAATAATGCTCGGTATCTCCTTATCGGCATTGTGTCCGGCGAATGCAGCGTTCGCCGACCATGCACATGTGTCGAACGAATTTGAGGTATTCCTTGCCACCTAAGCAATCCATGGTTCCGGACAGACGAATGCGGCGGACCACGATACTTGGGTCAGCGCAGACTTCGTCTTCGGCCTCACGCAGCGTCGCTTCAGGGTGTTCGGCGAGTTCTACGTTACCCCGGACGAACGGGATCTCGAACGCCTGCAGTTCGGTTTCGAGTTTGTTCCCGAGACTGTGCTGTGGGTGGGCCGCTTTCATCAGCCCGCCAGCGCTTGGAATACCGAACACCATCACGGCCACTATCTGCAGACAGCCATCACCCGCCCGCTGGAAACCGGCGGAACGCTTGCCGGCGGTATCGCTCACGAATTCAACAATGTGCTGGTTCCCATCATTTTGTTCACCGATAGCGCACTGCAGGAACTGCCGGATTCCAGTGCCTCGCGGTCGGATCTCGAGCGTGTGCTGGCCGCGGCGCTACGCGCAAAAGACGTGGTCAAAAAAATCCTGACTTTCAGTCGTGATCTCGGCGATGTGAAGCTCGCCCTCGTCGATCTACGGACCTCGATCACCGAGGGCCTCAATCTTTTCTCAGCGCTTGCGCCACCGAGCATCGAGATCCGCACCGACATCGGCGAAGTCATTCCATTGGTCAAAGCGGATGGGACGCTTGCCGTGCAGTTGGTGATCAACCTGTGCACCAACGCCTACCAGGCGATGCAAGGAGCCCAAGGCGTTTTGACGATCGGACTTCGATATCACGAGATTTCTCCGCTGGCAGGGGACTGCGGTGCGCGCGTCGAATTGTGGGTCAGCGATACCGGTCACGGCATGGACGCGGTCACGGTGGAACGTATATTCGAGCCATTTTTTACGACTCGTTCGGTGGGTCAGGGTACCGGACTGGGATTGTCCGCGGTGCACGGCATCGTCGAGAGTTTCGGTGCTACTATCTCCGTGACGACGGAACCTGGCAAGGGATCGACGTTCAGAATATTTTTCCCTGCCATTCGATCTCTACACCTATCCGCAGAGTGCGTAGCGCCGGTGGCGTGAGGCGAAAATGCAAAACGTGCTTGTCGTCGATGATGAGATCGATGTGCGAGATGCCATCAAACGAGTGCTCGATCGCGCCGGGTATTCGGTCCGAGTCACAGATACTGCCGGAGGCGCTTTGGAGGAACTGAGGCGCAGCACAGCGGACGTTGTCATTACCGACATCATCATGCCGAAAATCAATGGCGTTGAGGCCATTGAATTTATTCGTAAGGAGTTCCCGGCTGTGCGAATCATCGCGATTTCTGGGGGCGGAAACTTCGGCATCACGGCCTACCAGCCCAATGCGATCACGACTTCGGCATACCTTGCAGCGGCCGAGCGAGCCGGCGCCCATCGGATTCTGACCAAGCCTTTCGAATCCAGAGAGTTGATTCGGGCCGTCGAGCAGGTATTGGGAGTCGGCCACGCCTGACCCGATAGGCTCCGAACTACCGTGTTTGCCTACTGGCCCGAGCGGCGCACAGTGGCGTAAACAGGGTAGATGGCTTTTCGATACATAGCCGCCCTGTCGATTGGACTGTTGGGTTCGTTAAGCGCCGGCCAATGTCGCGCCGATGTATATGTCTATACCGACGCGCAAGGCGTGGCGCACTTCAGCAATGTGCCTGCCGATACGCGGTATCGCCTTTTGATCGCGTCGCCCGCGTCGGGGACGGCCTCTGCCGCATCCGGAAAGGTGGGTAATTGGCTAGCGAAATCATCAATTTACGACTCGATTATCGAAACAGCTGCAGCGGCTAACACTGTTCAGCCGGCCCTTATCAGGGCGCTCATTGTAGTGGAATCTGGGTTCAATCCGCGCGCCGTTTCGAAGCGCGGTGCCGTGGGATTGATGCAGCTGCTGCCCGAAACGGCACGGCGCTACGGAGTCGCCGACAGCTACGACCCCGGTCAGAATATCCGCGCCGGCGTGCATTACCTGGGTGACTTGCTGACACTCTTCGATAGCAATACCGAGCTGGCGCTGGCCGCCTATAACGCGGGAGAGGGCGCCGTTGCCCGTTATGGCAAACATATTCCGCCCTTCAAAGAGACGCTGCAGTACGTGCCCAGCGTTCTCAAAGTGTATCGGGCCCTGATGGCGAAGGAACGCGCCGCCGAGCCGGGGTAACTACAGCTATACCCTACCCGCTACAGGATTCTCCCCGGCGAGCCTAGAGCGCTGGCCCACTGTCGGTGGCCGCTGCATTGACTGACCATGGGTGCAGGCTACGCTGTGGGGTGTCTCGATGGGTCGGTCCGAAGCTTCCGAACGGAACAGGCACAGTGCGGCGATCGTTCGCGCCAAGCGCGAATGGCAGTGCATTGCCGACGTGCTGCCTCAAATGGTCTGCTTGCTGGACCGAAACGGCCACATCGTGCGCGCCAACCTGGTGGTGGAACGTTGGTTGACCTCGCCGGTCCGCGGCGTCCTGGGCCTCGGCCTCCATGAGTTGCTGCACCGAGATTGCCGGTCCGCGTCCTGCCCTCTGCGCACCGCCCTGGACACCGCATGGAATGCACTCACGCGAACGGCGGTCAGCGAATTTGAATTGACGGACGAGCTGCTGGACAAGACCGTTAAGATCGAGCTGAAGCTCATGCCGAACTCGCTCGATGATCCTTCCGCCGGCCAGACCAACTACGCAGTATTCATGGCGTCCGACATAACGCTGTTGCGAAGTGCGCAGGAGGGCCAGCGTTTCCTGAATCAAGAGTTGGAATTGCGGGTGCGTGAGCGCACCCAGGAGCTACTGAGCGCGGTCCGCGGTCTCAGATCCGAGGTTACTCGGCGTGAACTGGCGGAAAATTCCCTGCGAAATTCCCGCAACGAACTCAGTCTTCTCTCAGAGCAGCTCATGAAGGCGCAGGAAGTCGAGCGCAAGCGAATCGCCCAGGACCTGCACGATGCCGTGGGACAGTCGCTCAGTGCAATCAAGTATTCGCTCGAGCGGGCGCTGCAAATGCTCGCAACCCCTAAATTGGGAAGTCCCCTGCACGTCCTGAACAAGACGGTCGAATACGTGCAGCACACCATCGAGGAAGTGCGCACGATTTCGGAGAATTTGCGGCCCGCGCTGCTGGACGGATTGGGCGCCGTGTCGGCCATCCGCTGGCTTTGTCGTGAATGGGGCGAGGTATTCTGCGGCATCGACGTAGAGATCAATCTTCATGTGACCGACGCGGATATTCAAGAGCCGCTGGGCACAACGCTGTTTCGTACCGTTCAAGAGTCGCTGAACAATGTCGCTCGGCATTCGAAGGCCACGCGGGTGGCCGTTTCCATATGCCGAGAAAATAACGCTTTGCGTGCCGACATTACCGACAATGGCATGGGGTTCGACCCGGACGGAGAATCTTTGCGGCACGGTCACGGTTTGCGCGGTATGCGCGAACGGGCGGCTGCCTCGGGCGGGGAGTTCTCGCTCACCACCTCCCCCGGCGGCGGCACCCAATTGACGGTGCTTTGGCCCATCGCCCCGGAAAACACCAGCGGAGATCTACTGTTATGCGCCAGTTGATGCATCGCCCCGGCGCTGGCCGCGCAGGCTGCAGCGCCAGACAGCCGGGCTTCACCCTCCTCGAGCTGTTGGTAGTCATGGTGATCATCGGATTGCTGGCCGGACTGGTCGCGCCGCGCTACTTCGCCCAGGTCGGCAAGTCGCAGGTCAAAGTGGCCCGCTCGCAGATCGATGCCTTGGAAAAGGCGCTGGATCAATATCGTATCGACATGGGGCGCTACCCGACTACGGAGGAGGGGCTGGATTCGCTGGTGAACGCACCAATCAACGAGCCGAATTGGGCGGGGCCCTATCTCAAGAAGGCGGTGCCGCTCGATCCATGGGCCCACCCCTATGTATACGCGAGCCCCGGTACGCACAATAACGATATCGACCTGATGTCCTACGGAAAGGACGGGCGGCCCGGCGGCACCGGCGAAAACGCGGATTTGACCAACTGGTAGCCGCCTGTGGAATTTCGCGCCAAGGCTTTCGGTTCTGATAACGGCATACTGGTTTTGCCGGTCAGCGCGGCGGACGAAGCCGATGCGCGCCGCCAGCTGTTCGAACGCGGACTGCAGGTGGTGGCGATCACGGCGAATCGCACCTGGCGCGAAGCAAAGCCGGCGCGTGTTCCGCTAGTGAACTTCACGCAAGAACTGGTGGCGCTGCTCGATGCGGGATTGTCGCTTACCGAGTCGATTGAAACGCTATCGGAGAAAGAAGCCGATGTGGGCATCAAGCGCACGCTCGAGCAAATCCGCAACCGGCTATTCGAGGGCCAGACGCTGTCGACGTCACTGGCGGAATTGCCGGGTAGTTTTCCGCCTCTTTACGTTGCCACCGTGCGCGCCAGCGAGCGCAGCGGCGCGATCCGCGAAGCGCTCAGCCGATATGTGACCTACCAGCAGCAGGTCGATGTGCTGCGCAAGAGTCTGGTCAATGCCTCAATTTATCCTGCGGTGCTCGCCGTCGCGGGAACCCTCGTCACGGTCTTCTTGCTGGCGTACGTAGTTCCGCGCTTCAGCGGGATTTATGAAGACCTGGGCAGTGAACTGCCGTTTGCTTCACGCATGCTGATGAAGTGGGGTCAGATGCTGCAGGCGCATGGGCTCGCCATTTTTTTGCTCTTTGGCGCCACGTTCGCTGCGGCCGGATACTTCTTCTCGCGCCCGGGCACACGTGCGGCTATCGGGCGCCAGGTCGCAAGAATTCCGGCGCTGGGGCAGCAGCTGCGGATATATCAACTCGCGCGGCTGTATCGCACGGTGGGAATGTTGCTGCGCGGCGGCACCCCGGCCGTGAGCGCCTTCGACATGTCGGCGGGATTGCTCAGCGCGGCAATGCGGCCTGCGCTCGCCGCCGCAACGCTCGCGGTGCGCGAGGGACAGTCGATCGCCAACTCCTTGCAGCATCACGGGCTGACCACGCCGGTGGCCGCCCGCATGCTTCGGGTGGGCGAGCGAAGCGGCAACATGGGCGAAATGATGGAACGTATCGCCGCGTTCTACGATGACGAACTCGGCCGCTGGGTGGGATTCATGACGCGGTTGATCGAACCTGTGTTGATGACGGTCATCGGCTTGATTATCGGGGTCATCGTGGTGCTGATGTACTTCCCCATCTTCGAGCTGGCCGGGAGCATCAAGTGAACGCCGCCATCGGTCTCCCGGCGAGTCTCAACCTGGATGAAACCCGGATTGCCGCGGCTCTGGCGAAGGCGGCCCGCAGCGGCCGATCGGCGCTGAATGTGCTGGAGGATGATTGCGGGCTGGGCCCGATGGAACTGGCGGCCGCGCTCGCCGCCATTCTCGACTATCGTTTCGTCAGCTCCACTGAACTGACGGCATTCGAGCCTGCTTTCAATTTGCTCTCTTCTGCGGATGCCACGCGACGCAATTGCGTCGTGGTCAATACCGCGGACGGCCTGCTGGCAGTCATCGCCGATCCATTCGATTCGGATCTTAGGGCGTGGCTCGAAGTGCGAATCTCAGCGCCTCTTGCATGGGCGATCGCCGCGCGCGCCGATATCGGCGCTTTCCTGTCGCGGCATGAAGCCGGAATGCGCGCCATCGACTCCGCCGTGGTGGCCGCCCAAATCGGCGCCAGCGTGGGCCGTGAAGTGGAGAATCTGTCGCTGGCATCAATCAACCTTGATTCCAGTCCCATCGTCAAGCTGGTGAACTCGACCATATTCGATGCATTACGCACCGGCGCGAGCGACATTCATCTTGAGTCCACCAACGCGGGTTTGGTGGTTCGCTACCGGATCGACGGCGTTCTGGTTACGGCCGCGACGGTCAACGGCGCCGACGTATCCGAACAAGTCATTTCGCGCCTCAAGGTAATGTCGGAGCTGGATATCGCGGAGCGTCGCGTGCCGCAAGACGGCCGCTTCAAAAGCGCCGTGAACGGCAGGCCGATAGACTTTCGCGTCTCGATCATTCCCAGTGTGTTCGGCGAGGACGCGGTATTGCGAGTACTCGACAAACAGGCGCTCACGGACGAATTGCGCGGCCTGAGACTCGACGCGCTCGGATTCAATCCGAAGACGATCTCGCGCCTCAGGCGTCTCAGTGCGCTGCCCTACGGCATGTTGCTGGTCACCGGTCCGACCGGCAGCGGCAAGACCACGACGCTGTACGCAGCCATTTCCGAGACCCACACCGGAAGCGACAAATTTGTCACCATCGAAGACCCGGTCGAATATCAATTGCCCGGCGTGCTGCAGATTCCGGTCAACGAGAAGAAGGGATTGACGTTTGCCCGAGGACTGCGATCGATATTGCGCCATGATCCGGACAAGATCATGGTCGGCGAAATCCGCGATCCTGAAACAGCGCAAATCGCGATCCAGTCGGCGCTCACGGGGCACCTGGTGTTCACGACGGTGCATGCCAACAATGTGTTCGACGTCATGGGCCGGTTCGTGCACATGGGGGTCGATGCCTATAGTTTCGTGTCGGCGCTGAGCGGCATTCTGGCGCAGCGCCTGATTCGCATCGTGTGCGAGCAGTGCGCGGAAAGCGTGCGCCCGTCGCGCCAGCTGCTGGACGAATCGGGAGTGTCGGTGGTGGCCACGGCAACCTACAATTTTCGTGCCGGCCGCGGCTGCCAGCATTGCCGCGGCAGCGGCTATCGGGGCCGCAAGGCGATTGGCGAGCTGCTGGTGTTGGACGACGAAATTCGCGAGGCCTTCATCGCGCGCGTTCCGGTGCGCCAGCTCAAGGAGCTGGCATCCGCCGCGGGCGTGCGCTTCATCCGCGACGCGGCATTGGACTTGGTCCGCAGTGGAGAAACTACTCTCGAGGAGGTGAACCGTGTCACCACTATGGCGTGACGAAGTGGGCCTGTACGTGGCTCCGCGGCGCATCGTGCTGTCACGCATGAAGCGCGGGATACGTCCTGCGAATGTCGCCGAGCGCAACTGCCCCGTCGAAGGCGGCGAGACCAATCATTGGGAGCCGGCGCTGGAGGTTCTCGATGACTGCTTGGAGGACACAACCTGGCACCACGCCGCCGGCAGGCTGATCGTCGCGAATCATTGGGCACGTTATGCGATGGTGCCTTGGTCGGATGCCTTGAGCGACCCGCAGGAGCGCATCCAACACGCCCGATATTGTCTCAGCAAGACTTACGGTGACGTGGTAACTCAGTGGAACGTGACCTTGAACGATGCCCCTCCCGGAGTGCCTCAGGTCGCGTGCGCGATTCCAACCGAATTGCTCGACAGTATCCAGCGCGTAACGGACCCGCATGGTCTGCGCGTGAGGTCCGTGCAGCCGCAACTCATAGCCTCCTTCAATAGTTGGCGCAGCGGGTTGCCAAAAGGGGGCGGGTGGTTCGTCACGTTGGAGGAAGGCTCTCTGGCGGCAGCTCACTTCACGGCGACCGGATGGGACCGCGTCCGCGCAGTTCGCATCGGCAGTGATTGGGAGGTGGAACTCAAGCGTCTGCAAACCTTCGGGCGCCTGGCGATCGAGAATGCGGAGGAGGGGCGGGTGTACGTCGATGCTCCGCAATGGTTGCGTCAGAAGGCCGGCGGCGGCGAAGCCGCGTTTGAATGGCTGGAGAAGGAGGGGGGGGACGAGGCGAACCCCCGCTTTGCATTGCTGCAACGGTTGTACGCGTGAGCGCCCAAGCGATCTTGCTGGACTTCAAGGTCCGCCCGCGGACGGGTGGAATGGTCGGTATCGTGTTCATACTGCTGGGATTCATCGGCATGGCCCTCGTCGGACTGCAGTTCCGCGCCTCCAGTCTTGCACGTGCGGGACTGGAATTGCGCTTGGACGCCTTGACGGCTGCGCGCAGCGCTGCCGCCGGATCGGCGCATTTGAACAACGCCGAGGAAGCAGGGCCAATGGTCGCCGAGCTAGGCGCGCCGTGGTCGCTGTTGCTGCAGGAGCTGGAAACGGCGAGCCAAGACGTCGGCAGTTCTGTGGCCGTACTGGCGGTGGAACCCGATCGAGTCAAAGGGCGGGTACGTATCGTCGCAGAGGCGAAGGATTTGCCCACCGTGCTCGCATACATCGTGCGTTTGCAAAAGAGTCACGCGCTGCGCTTCCCCATGTTGGACAGCCATGAGCGACGCACGGAAGATCACGACCAACCGGTGCGTTTCCAGCTATCCGCGGAATGGCGAATCGCCACATGAGTGCCATGGAGCCCAGCGATCCGGAAAATCAGGCGGCGCTTACCGTACGCTTGGCGCCGCTTGCCGCGGCAGCGCCGCGCCAGTTGCTGAACGCCAGGATGCGCACGGCCGCGGTGCGCAGCATTCCGATGCTGATGTATCGGCTGAATCGCATCGGTCGCGGCGGACTCGCCGGGGCGGCGTTGATGTTGTGCTCTGCGATCCTGATATTCACTGCCGTGCTGCCGCAATCTCGCGAGATATCGTCGCTACGCGAGGAGATCCGCGAGGCGCAGCGCACCGGGACTACGGACCAATCGCCGCGTGTGCGCTTAGGGCGCTTCATGGATACCTTGCCGAAGCGCAGCGAACTGCCGGGCATCGTCGGGCAAATTTTCAAGCTGGCGGCGGTTGCCGGGGTGACCCTGGACCAGGGCCGCTACGAACTCGCACCCCTGCACTCGGGTCAGGTCGCGCGCTATCGGATGAGCTTTCCGATCAAAGGACGCTATCCAAGCATCCGGCAGTTCATCGACGCCGTGTTAAGCACCGTTCCGGCAGCCGCGGTCGACGGCATGCGCATCGAGCGAAAAACCGCCGGAGATGTGAACGTCGACGCGGACCTGCGCTTCAGTATTTTCGTGCGTAACCAATCATGAGTTCGGCCCTCACACCACGACGCTTACTAGTCGGCGGGACCCTAGGCGCCGCGGTGCTGCTGTGGGCCATGCTCGGCGAGTCTCCCGACGAAACCAGCGCCGCGGCCGCCCGGCCCACGCGCGAGCGCCCGGCGATGGGCCAGCCGGCGAACACGCTCACGGCCAACGCCGCTGCCATCTTGACTCGCCTCGCGCATCGCACGACGGATACCAAAACGTCGGCTGCGCTATTCGCCTCCCGGTCCTGGTACGTGGCGCCGCCACCACCGCCGCCGGCGCCCGTTCAGCCGTCGGGGCCGCCGCCGGCGCCGATCGCGCCGCCGCTGCCCTTTACCTTCGTCGGCAGCTACGCGCTGCAAGGCGACAAAGCAACCTACTTCATTGCCCGAGGCGATCGCATCTACGACGTCAAAATAGGCGACGCGGTCGACAGCGACTACACAGTCGTGGGCGCCGATGATTCGAGCATGATTTTCAACTACAAGCCGCTGAATGCGCGTCAGAGTTTGGCGCTCGGAGGAACGCCGTGACCGGATCGTCGAAACGCAGTGTGGGGATTTTGATCGCGGCATTGACCGCGAGCTCCTGCGCCAGCTCGCGCCTGCATCACGAGGGCCTCGATGCCATTGACCATGGCCGCTACGAAGAGGGCTTGGGTAAGTTGGAAGAGGCTTCGCGCCAGGAGCCACGCAATTTCGAATACCGCATCGAGCTCAAGGCACGGCATGACGATGCGGTGGTCAAGCTTTTGGGTCAAGCCGACAAGGTGCGCGGCGCCGGCAAGCTCGATGAGGCGGAGCAATCCTATCGCCGCGTACTGGTGATAGAGCCGGGTAATGATCGTGCAGGGCGCGGGCTGGACGGCATCGTCGCCGACCGGCGCCACGCGACGATGACGGCAAAGGCGTCGGATGAGCTGAAGCGCGGCGATTTGGACTTGGCCGACAATACGATTCGGGCGATTCTGGCAGAGGATCCGGGATTCGCCGCGGCAAACGCCGTTAAGGCCAAGATCGACGTGGCGCGCGGTCCCATATCGATTACCCCGCGATTGAAGACTCGCGACAATCGCCCCGTCACTCTGCAATTCCGCGATGCCAATACCAAGATGGTGTTCGAAGTATTGTCCCGCCAAACCGGCATCAATTTCGTATTCGACAAGGACGTCAAGAGCGACGGCAAGACCACGATCTTCGTTCAGCAGGTGCCGGTGGAGCAAGCAATCGAACTCGTTATCGGGCAAAACCAACTCGCACGCCAGGTCCTGTCCGGTAACATGGTGCTGATCTACCCGAACACAACCGCCAAACAAAAGGAGTATCAAGACGAGATCGTCAAGACCTTCTATCTGACCAACACGGACCCGAAGAAGGTACAGGAGCTCCTGAAGACCGTGCTCAACGCCAAGACCCTTTATGTCGACGACAAGGCAAACCTGGTGGTCATGCGCGACACCCCCGAGGCGGTGCGCATGGCGGAAAAGCTCGTGGCATCGCTGGATTTGGCAGAGCCAGAGGTCATGATGGAAGTCGAGGTACTCGAGATCACGCGCAGCAATTTGCAGCAGCTGGGCATCGAATATCCCACGAGCGCTACGGTTTCCTCGCCCACCAAACTCACACTTGGCAATATCAATCAGTTGGGCAAGGGCGACTTTTCAGTCACGCCGTTCGGTTTGACGGCGGATTTCCTCAAGCAGGTCGGCCGGGCCAACACGCTCGCGAGTCCGCGCATCCGCGCGCGCAATCGGGAGAAGGCCAAGATTCTGATCGGCCAACGGGAGCCTGTGATCACGAATTCCGTGACCCCCACCGCCGGCGGTACCGCCGTAGTTACCGGCAGCGTGCAGTATCTGGACGTGGGGCTGACTTTAGAGGTCGAGCCCACCGTGCATCTCGACAACGAGGTGTCGATCAAGTTGAACCTGGAAGTCAGCTCGATTCTCAAGCAGGTACAAACGGGCGGCAATAGCGGTAACGGCACTATCGCCTACGAAATCGGCACGCGTAATGCGCAGACGCTCTTGACCCTCAAAGATGGCGAGACACAGGTACTCGCCGGGCTCATTCAAGACAGCGACACCCGCAGTTCGGCGCACATTCCGGGTTTGGGCGACATACCCATCCTGGGGAAGCTCTTCGGGTCCGATCGTACCAACAAGGAGAAGAGCGAGATCGTCCTGTCGATCACACCGCGGATCATTCGCTCCTCAGCCCGCCCCTCGAGCGAGACCACGGAGTTTTGGTACGGCACCGAATCCAACTTGAGGAGCGCGCCGTTGGGTTCGCAATCCTCGTCAGGCGCCGGGAATCATGACGTGCCGCCGGCACCCGGTGTGCCCGCAACGCCAATTAGTGGCGCGTTGCCGCCGTCGGGAGTGCTCTCTGCGCCCCCCGAACTGCCCGCGCCGCCGCGGGCCAGGGTACAGAGCGAGCCCAATCCCGAAGAGCCGAATCTGACCTGGACAGGTCCCACCAATGCGACGATAGGTCAGAGTTTCGATGTGGGCGTGGATCTGTCGAGTCCGCTGCCGCTGTCGAAAATCGTTTCCCAGCTGCATTTCGACGGCAGCATTTTGCAGCTCGACAGCGTCGATGCGGGAGCGTTGATTCCGGCCGATTTGCAAAGTGCGTCGCCGCCAAAGATCAATCAACATGCCGGCGTGGTGCAATACGTCGTTGCCCTACCCAAGGAGTCTCCGCTGCAGGGTGAGGGCAGCCTTTTGGTGCTGCATTTCAAGGCGCTGGGGCCGGCCGCGTCGACGCCCGTCACGCTGCAGTTCGTGGCCACGGGCCCGGACGGGCGTAGCATTCACGCCGGCGTGCCCGCGCCGCTGAACGTCAACATCGGCCCGTGAAGCATGCGCGCACGCGGTTTTACATTGATCGAGCTGGTGATCGTGGTCGCCATCGTAGGACTGCTTGCGACGGTCGCCGTGCCTTTGGGAAAAATGGCGGCACAGCGCGTGAAGGAAGCCGATCTGCGCACGGCGCTGCGCGACCTGCGCACGGGAATCGACGCATACAAGCGCGCCGCCGAACAGGGTCGGATCATGGTGGAGGCCGATAAAACAGGGTACCCGCCCACGCTCGACGATTTGGTGAACGGCGTGGACGACGCCAAAGACCCGAACAGGGCCAAGATCTATTTCATGCGCCGCTTGCCGCGCGATCCCTTTTACCCGGACAGCGCCGCGCCGGCCGGCGAGTCGTGGGGGCTGAGAAGCTATAAGAGTCCCGCCAGCGATCCGCAGCCTGGGGACGATGTCTTCGATATCCATAGCTTCGCCAAAGGAGTGGGCCTTAATGGCGTTCCTTATCGGGAATGGTAATCTTAGCCGGCGAGGATTCACGCTCATCGAACTAATTGTCGTGATGAGCATCATTGCGACGTTGCTGACCATCGCCGTGCCGCGCTATTTCAAGAGCCTGCAGCGTTCCAAGGAGGCTGTTTTGCGGCAGGACTTGTCGGTGCTGCGCGACGCAATCGACAAGTACGACGCTGATCTAGGGCATAGGCCGGAAAGCTTCGTCAAGCTGGTCGAGCGCAGCTACATACGCAGCATTCCCATCGATCCATTTACCAGGACGGCGGACGCATGGGTCCCGACGCAGTCGGACGACGGCGACAATCCCGGCATCGTCGATGTACACAGCGGTGCGCAGGGCGCCGCGCTGGATGGCTCCGCCTATGTTGCGTGGTGAGCGTCGGCCTAATAGCCGCCGGCCGGCGAGCGGTGGATTTACCTACATCGGGCTGCTCATCGCGGTCGCCATCATGGGCATTGCGCTGTCAGCCGCCGGCACGATGTGGAGCGTGGCGGCGCAGCGCGAAAGGGAAGTCGAATTGTTGTTCGTAGGGCATCAGTTTCGCGACGCAGTCGCGCGCTACTACAATTCCGGACACCGCTACCCACTCGAATTGGCGGATCTAATCGATGACGATACCTCGTTGGTGCCCCGACATTTTCTGAGGAAAATCTACGCGGATCCGATGACCGGCACTCCCGACTGGAAAGTCATCCGCTCGGCCGACGGTGGCGTGATGGGGATTGCGAGCACCTCGCAAGCTAAGTCGATCAAGCGCGCGAACTTCGATGCGGTGGATGAAGGGTTCGGGGACGTGGAGAGCTATTGCGATTGGCAATTCATCTTTGTGCCGCGGTTCGGCCGTGAGCGAACCTATCCGTAAGCCGATCTACAGCTAAACCCTACTAAGGGGCTACAGCGCCGACCTGCCTCGACCGCCAGTTTCGCACGGATACTTACTGCCGCGCAGTACGCGCATCCTGGCGGTCGGGAAACTAAAGAGGCAAATCCGCAGGGGGAAGGACCTCTTACGGCAGGATAAATCGGTGTGCAATGAAGCGATTCGAATACCGTCATCACGATTGGTTCAAATGTTTTCGATCCGATACCCGCGCCCAGGCGGGTTCCATGTTCCCCAAGGGGTTGGGATTTTTAGTGCCGCTAGTGCAGGCGCGAAGGGCCGGAGGTCACATGTTTAACACGCAGCTGATTCGGATTGGATTGCCGGCAACACTACTGGTGCTCATGGCGCTCCCGGTAGGGGCGCAGTCGTTTCGCGTGCAGTGCCCGCCGAGCACCATCACTCATCCGGCGGCGCTCAACAACAACAACGCTGAGCCGCCCTATGTTGGCCCGACGACTTTGGGGCCGGTTACTGTCACCGCTCCACAGACAGGAGGATACCTGGTGCCGACGGGGAGTGTGAACGGCGCGATCAAATGCCAGCAGATCTCCGGCGGCGACGGCTACGCCACCATGGCCGACGGCACTCAAACCTTCATGTTCTCCTTTGGGCCACTGTCGGGAATCTATGACATCTCGCGCGGCCTCCCCGGCACGCAGTTCCCAGCTGTCTTCAACGGCTTGTACGCGGGCGCGAACCCACTGCAGCCCGGCGATCCGGCCACGACGGACGGAGCCACGGATACCGGCGGGTACGTAGTGGGCAGCGGCGGCAAGGGATTGACGACCTCGACGGCCGGCCAATCGCCGGATTTCACATTCAACGGTGCCATCGGCCTGGCTCCCGACGCCGACTGCCTCGCGGCCAATGCCGCGACCCCCGCCGGATCGCCTCTGCCCTGTCCCAATACTCCGTTGTCCGGCATCGACGGGCACGTCGATCCGCGCCAGATCATGGACATCGGCGTGATGAACGGCAACATCCCGGCGCCGTTGATGGCGATCGATGAGGATGACGAATTTTTTCTCACATTGACCAATGTCGGCATGATCATGCGGCCCGATTTGTTCGAGCAGCACACGGTGCATTTCCACGGTTATCCGAACGCCTCACCGGTTTACGATGGCGTGCCGGACGCCTCGGTAGCGATCAACATCGGCGGCAGCTTCACCTACTACTACCTGTCGCCGGATGCCGGCACCTATTTCTGGCACTGTCACATCACTCCGCCCGAGCATTTGCAAATGGGCATGGTGGGGCAGATTTACGTGCGTCCGCGGCAGAATCGGGTTCCGCCCGCCACCGCCGCCAATGCGCCCACGCTGTACGCCTCGTTGGCGACGCAGCAGGCCGATCTGCGCACGGCGTGCAACTCCAGTGCCGATATCCTCTGCAGCAACCCACTGCCGGCAGGTCCCGACAGCGGCGCGAAACATGTCAATAACAAGAGCGGCGCACCCACTCTGTATGCCTACAACGACGGCGACGGGTCGACTGCCTACGACGTCGAGTACCCGATTCAGATTCATGGGTTCGATCCGAACTTTCACTTCGTCGGCATGACCTTCAATCCGGAAGCTTTCGTCGACATGCAGGACAAGTACTTCCTGTTGAACGGCCGCAGCTACCCGGACACGGTGAATGCAGGACCGCAATTGACGCAGTCCTCGGACGGCCGGGTGCATTATTCCCAGCCGCTGAACTCGTTGATCAATATTCCGGTCGGCGGTAAGGCCCTGCTGCGGATCTCGGATCTGGACGTGACCGAGTACCAGACCCTAGCCTCGCTCGGAATTCCCATGCATGTGATTGGCAACAACGCCAAGCTGCTGCGCGATCAAGCGGGCAATAGTACGGCCTACTACTCGAACTCGATTACGCTCGCCGGCGGGGAGTCGTTGGATGTAATTCTCGATGCCAGCGATACCACCGCCTACAAGGCCGGTAACGTGTTCTATCTATACACCCCCAACCTCGACCACTTGTCGAACGATGCGGAGAACTTCGGTGGCTTGATGACCGAAGTCCACATCTGCAGTTCGGTGGACCCAACCACCAAGATCTGCACCATCTAGGAGAGCTGCCGTGACCAAAGCCCACATGAAATTGTCACCCTGTGCCACGCGGCTACTGCCTGTCACGGCAGTCCTGATGATGCTCTCGGCCGTCGCTGGGGCCGCCGTTCCCGGCATCACCGGGCCCACATTCAATTTGACGGCGCAACCGAGCTACATCAATCAGCCCGATGGCCAGCAGGTCTACTCCTGGGGGTATGGCTGTAGCGGCGCGCCCACCGGATTCCTACCGGGCGCCATCGCCGCAGCGAACTGCCCGTCGATGCAGATCCCGGGGCCGACGCTGATAGTGAACGAGGGCGATACGGTCACTGTGAATCTCACCAATGGGCTGCCGGCAGCGGCGGGTAATACGTCGATCCTGTTTCCCGGGTTTGTGGTGACGTCGCCGAGCGGTAGCGGGGTGGCGGGATTGCTGACTCAAGAAGCGGCACCCAGTGGCACGGTCACATATACGTTTACCGCGGGCTCCCCCGGCACACGTTCCTACTACAGCGGCACTCAGGGCGATCTGCAGGTGGAGATGGGGCTATATGGGGTCATTGTCGTCCTGCCCTTGCCCAAAAATGTGCCCGCTGCCTGCACCACCGGCATCCACGCGCAGAATCAAGTAGCCCAACAGCCTTCGGCGGCTCATGCGGGCACGGAAGCCGACTTCCGGCTGTCCCAATCTGCGTACGATCACTCCGGTTCCTGCTACGACCGCGAGTACATGTTTCAGTTCTCAGAGATGGATGCGAATATCCACAGGCAGGCCCTGGCGCAGGTCACCGCGCTGACCGGCTGCACCGCGGGCGCGCCCGGATGTGCTCTTCAAGTGGCCACCGAGCCTTACCACCCCAGCTACTTCTTGATCAACGGGCGCTCGATGCCCGACGACATGGACGGCAATTACGCCGCGGAATATCCGCACCAACCCTATAACGGCAATCCCCATATGCACCCCGGCGAGGAGGTGCTGATGCGTATCGTCGGTCAGGGCCGCTGGCAGCATCCCTTCCACGAGCACGGCAATCATGTGCGCATCCTGGGCCGCGACGGGAATATGGTATTGAGCGCTTCCACCATTAGTTACGCCGGTGCCAGCGGTGCCGAGCAGGCGCTCGCCGGACCGCTGCTGTTCACGACCACGACGACGCCGGGCATGGCGATGGACGGGATTTTCTACTTCACGGGACGCGGCCTGAATTGGGACATGTACGGCCACAACCCGGCATCCACTACCGACCCCAACGCCAAGCTGCCATGCACTCCCGACGCCAACGGCTATAACACCGGTGCACCGACGGCCATCAATTATTTTGAATGGTGCCAGGACCACAATAAGCCCTTGCAGGCGGCGCCGTTCGGCGATCTCCCGACCGGCGGGCCGGCTACTCTGCCTGACGCGAATATTGTCGCCAATGGCGCCTGGTACAGCGGCAGTCCCTATTTGGGACAGGATGCGACCACTCGCGCCACCGGCCCTACCAGCAGCTTTCAGCCCGCCAACATTCAGGCCAATCCGGCCGGCGAGCGTGGTTGGGCATTCATGTGGCACTCGCATAACGAGCGCGAAATCACCACTAACAATGTATTCCCCGGCGGGATGTTCATGATGATGCTGGTCGATTCGCGCGAGTTCGTGATCGACGAGTCCAAATAGGACCTATGGAGAACGCAATGCGATCCGATATTCTCACATCCTTCTCGATCAAATCGGGAATTGCGGCGTCGGTCCTTCTTCTGGCGAGCGGCGCGGCCCTGGCGCAGCAGGTGGTCAACCTGACGGCGGTGTCGACCACCGCCGCACTGCCCGACGGCTCCGTTGTACCGATGTGGGGTTACACCTGCGGCACCTTGCCCAGCGGCACCACATTGGCCACCTGCGCGGCACTCAATACAGCGGCGGCTAGCGTCGGTCATTGGTCGCCGGTGCTCATCACCTTGCCCACGGGCCAGGATCTTCAGATCAATCTGACGAACACTCTGTCGTTCACACCGGCCGGCACCACCACCGCCAATCTCATTCCCACGTCGTTGACCATCGTCGGTCAGGTGGGCGGTGGCTTGGGTGTGGCTCCGGTACTCAATGGGACAGGCACTCCCACCAGTGTCACCAGTCCGTCCCATGTTTCACAGGGCGTCACATGGTCGACGCCTAACTCAGGAGCGAACTTCAACGCGCCGCCGCAACCGAATCGCGTGCAATCCTTCGGTACCGAAGTCGTGGCGGGGGGCGCCCCGCAGTCGCTGTGCTGGGGAGCTTGCGGCACAGGGTCGCCTGCCTTGAAGGCCGGCACGTATCTGATCGAATCCGGAACGCATCCTTCCATCCAGGGACCCATGGGCTTGTACGGCATTCTGGTGGTGACCAGCGCCCCCACGACTTCCGGGCTCGGTGTTGCCTACGGTGCGGGCGCCACCGCGGTGAACTACAACGCGGAAATTCCGCTGTTGTTGAGCGAAATCGATCCGCTGCAGAATGCTGCCGTGGCGACCGCAGTCGCCAGCGCGGGCTTTCAAGAAACCTCTTCGCGCTCGATGCAGAACTTTTTGAATACCGTGGTCATCGCCGGGGGCGGGGCCGGGGTAAACTACAAAGTCGGCGATGCGTTTACCCTGAGCGGCGGGACGTGCGTGGCTCTGCCGGCCGCCACGGGTTCAGTCGCGAAAGTCGACCCGAACACGGGCGCGATTCTCAGCCTCAATGTCACCGTCACAGCGCCGGGCAGCAACTGCGCGTCGCCGCCCTCCGTCAATTTAACGACGGCGACCGGCATCGGCGCTAATTTGCAAGCGTCCATGCAGGTGAATGCTTTTGCCTGCAGCAATGGGGCCGGCGCCTGTTATCCCCCGGCCGTAAATTATTCGCCGCTGTACTACCTGTTCAACGGCACCCCGTTCGACCGGACGCATGTGGCGAGTTCCTTGTTCCCCGTGACGACGGGGACGGCCACCGGACCAGTCACCGGCAATGTGCTAGTGCGTCTGGTCAACGCAGGCCTGCGCATGCACGTGCCAGCCATCGTCGGCGCGACCACCACCGCCCTGACCCCGACCAGCGCCACGGCCACAGCGACCCAGAAACCGGTGTCGGGATTTTCGCTGATTGCCGAAGATGGCAATGTCCTGCCGGGGGTGCCGCGCGCCCAAAGCGAAGTGTTCATGGCTCCGGGCAAGACCTACGATGTGATGATCGCCGCGCCCGCGGCACCCGCCGCCGGTGCGACGGCGACGGCGCTGCCCATCTATGACCGCGAGCTGAGCCTCTCGGGCAATTCAATCAATCGCGACAGCGGCATGCTGGCCTACATAGGCATCAATGGTGCTGCCGCACCGGCCGCATCCTCAACAGGGGCGGCAGCCGCCGTTAACGATGCATATAACGCGGTGATTGGGGGCCAGACACTCTCGATATCGGATCCGGCCAAGGGTGTGATTGCCAACGACAAGAACGTCTTTGGAGTCGCGCTGCTGACGAATCCCAGCCACGGCTCCGTGAGCCTCAATGCCAACGGCACGTTCACTTATACGGCGAGTGCCGGCACCGCGACCGCCGGCACCCTGTGGGACTCGTTTACCTACTGCGCCAACGGTTCCGTCTCGGGCGGATTGTGTTCCTCCGGGCTCACCGCCACCGTGTCGCTAAATGGTGCCACCGTGGAGGCCGGCGCCGGCATCACCTGCGTCGCCTCGACGTACGCTTCGACCATGGCGACCTATATCGCCGTCAAGACTCCGGGTGTGCTAGCAGGCTGCAAGGACGCGGCGGGCTATGCCCTGACCGTTGACCCCACGAAAATTGTAGCCAGCGGCGCCGCCATCGTCGCGGATGCCAACGGTGGATTCACCGCGGTTCCCGCCATTGCCGGGGGTGCGGCCAGTTTCACCTTTCAGGCGAAGAACGCCCAGGGAACGCTCGGCGCGGCCACGACCGTCAATTTGAACTTCCCGACGCCCAGCGGATTGTCGGTGACGGTTTTGGACGGCAAGGATAGGACTACTAAGATCGGCGATTATCGTTGGGTCATCGAGGAAGACCGGACCTTCTACATCGATCCCACGACGGTGGTGAATAACGGCGGCACGTCCATCGTTCCGACTCTCGGCGTCAACTTCCATACCAGCTACATGCCCTTCGTTGCGCAGGGCTGCACCGGACCGCAATCCTGCGAAGCGGGCCAGACCCTGCTGGGCAGCCCCGCCGTCTGCGATGTTGGCAACGGCGCCTGCCGATCCGATGCCACGGGCAATGGCTTCACGCCGGTTCTTCCCAGCCAGGTTCATCTGGACCCGACCAAGCGCTACTACATCTCGGTGCTACCGGGCGACGCAGCCAACCCCTTCTATAACAATGTACTGCCCGGCCAGACGGCCGCCGTCGGCCATGGCATGGGTGGCGCGCCGATCGGTATCGATCCGAACACCAAGGTGCAACAGTCGGCCGTTACGGTGCTGACGCAGCCCTCGCCCTACCCGACGGCGCAACTCTCGGTGTTCATCTTCGAAGATGATTTCCCGTTGAATGGCGAGCATGACGGCGGCGGCGGAATCGATATTGTCGCGCCCAATGAACCGGGCCTGGGTGGTTTCCAAATTCACCTCTGGGACGCCATGGGCGGCAACGGCGATTTCACCGGGCAGATGACCTATGACTTCTTCAACCAGCCGCTGTCCAACAGCCTGGCGGGGAGCATAGACCCGAATACCGGACTCAATGCCTGCGCCATATCGCCGAGTGAGCGCAGCGGTACCATCCCCGATCCGAAGCACCCGGGCCAGACCATACCCGATCCGACTCAGACGGGTATCACCGGCATTATCGTGACCTGTCCGAAGTACGAATCGGATGGCCGGACTCTGTCCCCGCTGGCGGGCCAGGCTGTTATCGCCAACTTGATGCCGGGACGATTCGGTGTCGTCGCTACGCCCGCCTCGGACCGTATAGCGCGGGGCGAGGAATGGCTGCAGACCAATACGCTGGACGGTCAGAAGGCGCACGATGCCTTCGCGCGAATCGGCGAGCCGAGTTATTTTCAGGAGTTCGGACCGGCGTCATACCACGTCAGTATTGGCTTTGCCAACCCGCAGATCATCAACGATCGCAAAAACAGCCTGTGCAACGGCAATAATCCAAACTCGCCTCAGCCGGGAACCCCGTACAACTGCGGCAATACGCTCACGGGGCAGGTGACGGGCCAGCGTCTCAGCCGCACACCGGACGAACGGCTGTACAGCAGCGGTTCGCACGACGCCTTCTATTGGTCGCAGTGCTTCGTGAGCGTGGGCGATCCGGACGGCATCGACTTCGCGTTCGCCAAGTGCGACGACAAGGGGCGATTCAGCATTGCGGGCCTTCCGGACGGTGACTGGCGAATTACCACCTTCGACCAATGGAACGATCAGCTGGTCGACGGCCTGTCGACACCGGTTCGTTTCAATCACAGCGTCAACGGCGGCAAGCTCAATATGGAGATCGCGGCCACGCAATGGCAGACGAATCTTTACACCCGCACCTTCATTGACGACAACAAAGATGGCATTTCGCAGACCAGCGAAGCCGGAATTCCCTTAGCCAATGTTGCGGTCCGGCTGCGCGACGGCAGCTTGGAGAACCTGATCGTCACGGATTTTACCGGCACGGCGAATTTCAACGAGACCTTCCCTCTGTTCAGCTGGTACACGGTTGAGACTGACGTGACTCGCTACAAGAATACGGGTACGCACGTGGTTTACGATGCCGGCGGCCCAGCCGATAGCTCAGCCGCTTGCGGCACGCCCGGTTACCCGCCGTGCGGCAGCTCCACCATCGGCAAGTTTCTGGCGAACACGGTCGAACAGGTCTCGGTGCCGAAAGCGCTGCGCGTGCCGGGTGCGGTGTACTGCGCAGACGCAGACTGCACCAATAAGTCCATTCAGAATGGCCCGGGCAGCAGCGCACCCCCCAGCGTTTGCAATACGGCGACGACCGCTCCGTATGCGACCACCTGTTCCACGACACTTTCGACCGGCCGCATCGACTCGCCTTGGCTGGGCGGAGTCGAGGGCTGGCAAGGCTTCCCGGGACAGAACAGCTTCCTCGAGTTCGGCAAGGCTCCCTACTTCCCCGGCGAGAACGGCGGCATCAAGGGCCATGTCGTGTACGCTTCGACGCGTCCCTTTGACGATCCCCAGATGCTGGTTCAAACGCAATGGGAGCCGCTGGTTCCGCATGTCACCATCAATCTGTACCAAGAAGGCTTGGCTGCGGATGGCGTGACACCGACCCTGACATTGGTGGACACCACCCAGACCAGCAGCTTCGATGATTGGGCGCAGGGCTTTCATCTTGCGGCTGACGGGGTCACCCAGATCCCGAATATGAACTGCCCGGGCCAGGGCGCAGCGACGGGGACGAACCCGGATCTATTCTTCTTTTCGCTGTACAACCAGCCGGATTACCTGGACCTGTACAACAATCAACACGGCGGCAGTCCGGTGCACGGGTTGCCGAACAACTCGCAGTTCAAATGCTATGACGGCATGCACAACTGGAACCAGCTGCAGCCGGCGCCGTACGACGGCATGTATAAATTTCCCAGCGTGACGTCCACGGATCCAACGACCGGTAAACCCACCGGAACCAACTGCGCGATTTGCGCCGCGAATCCCGACCCCGTCCCGAGCACCGGACCCGACGCCGATCCGCTGCGGGCTGGACTGCCCATGCTGCCCGCCGGCAAGTACGTGGTTGAAGTGGTGGTGCCGCCCGGCATGGAACTGGTCAAGGAAGAGGACAAGAACATTCTCGTCGGCGACAACTTCATCGCGCCGGTGACTCAACAATTCGGCGGCTTGGGCAACGTCTTCATCATTCCCGACCAAGCCTCGGTGGCCAGCCAGGCCAATAACTACAATTTGCAGAATCCGACGCAGAGCCTAGGCGCGACCCCGCGCAATGGAATTGTCCCCGCCTTTACTCCCGAGCCACTCTGGCCCTGTGTCGGCGAGGCACGAATCGTGCCCGATTTCATCAGCCTGTTCCCGCAGAGCAAGCAAGTGGCACCGTTCGCCGGTGCGACGCGCAATCTGTGCGATCGCAAAGAAGTGACGCTGACCGAACAAGTGGGTGCGACAGCCAAGTTCTACGTGTACACATCGACCCACATCGCGTCGAAATTTACCGGCGGCATCACGGATGACTACACCTCGGAATTCGATCCGTTCTCGCCGCAATTCGGCGAGAAATTCGCCCCGGCCTACCTGCCGGTGTCGATCAAGGACTGGGCCGGAAATGAAACTCAGCGCACGTATACCGATGAGTTCGGCATCTACAATGGCATGAGCTACTCGACCTGGGAAGTCAACCCGCCCAACCCGACGGGCTATGCTCCCACCATGATGG
>JANYLM010000119.1 GCA_025357835.1 Gammaproteobacteria bacterium | reverse complement strand
CAACTTCCGCGCGTCCGGTTGCCCTCGGCAAGAGACGGATAGCGTTGGCCATGGTTCTTGCGGCCGCCGCATCGTCGGCTGCCGTGGCCGATAAAGCAGATCACGACTTCATCATTCGGAACGGCCTCATCTACGACGGCTCGGGAAAACCTCCGTACGTCGGGGACGTTGCCGTAGACGGTGACCGGATCGCCTACGTCGGCCGACACGCGCCCGGGAGGGGTCGCGCCGAGATCGATGTCAAGGGCAAGGCCGTGGCACCGGGATTCATCAACATGCTCGCCCACCCGGAGGAATCGCTGCTGGTCGACGGCCGGGCTTTAAGCGATCTGCGCCAGGGAGTGACTCTCGAGGTCATGGGCGAGATGTCCATGGGCCCTTTGAACGCGGCGATGAAGGCGGACGCAGTGCGCCAGCAGGTGGATGTTCACTATGACGTCGACTGGACGACTCTCGGGGAGTACCTGGAAAAGTTGCAGCACCGAGGAATCGCGCCGAATGTCGCGTCCTTCGTAAGCGCGGGCACGGTGCGCATCAATGTCCTCGGCGAGGACGACGTTCAGCCCACCGAGGTGCAGCTGGGACAGATGCGCCGGCTCGTTCACCAATCCATGGAGGAGGGTGCGCTCGGCGTGACGACGGCACTGATCTACAACCCGTTCACGTACGCGAAGACACCGGAGCTTATTGCACTCGCGCAGGAATCGGGGCGCTGCGGCGGCATGTATATAGCGCACATGCGCAGCGAGGGAGACCGGCTGGTGGAAGCGGTTCATGAAACCATCGCCATCGCTAAGGCCTCGGGGGCGCCGGCGGAGATTTATCACCTGAAAGTTGCCGGCCAGGCGAACTGGAGCAAGCTCGACCCGGTGATCGGCGATATTGAGGCCGCCAGGGCGTCGGGCACACGGATTACTGCCGACATGTATGTGTATACCGCCGGCGCAACCGGACTGGATGCGGCCATGCCGTCCTGGGTGCAGGAAGGCGGTCTCGACAAATGGATTGAGCGCCTCAAGGACCCAGCCGTGCGCGCGCGGGTCGCCGCCGAGATGCGGGACCCAGCTCCGGCCTGGGAGAATCTCCTGCAGCGCGCCGGTCCCCAAGGTGCTCTGCTGCTCGCATTCAAGAGCCCGGCCTTGAAGCCCCTCGCCGGGAAAACCCTGGATGAAGTTGCCAAGATGCGCGGCGTGAGCCCGGAAGAGGCCGCGATGCAACTCGTCGTCGAGGACGGTACGCGGGTCGGTGTCGCGTACTTTCTGATGTCGGAGGAGAATATCCGACGCCAGGTGGCACTGCCCTGGGTCAGCTTTGGGTCCGACGCCGATGCTCCCGCGCCTGAAGGTGTATTCCTGGAATCCAGCGAACATCCCCGTGCCTACGGGAATTTCGCGCGGGTACTCGCGAAATACGTGCGCGACGAGAAAATCGTCAAGCCCGAGGAAGCCATTCGCCGCTTGACCGCATTTCCCGCCGAGACTCTGTCGCTAGCCGACCGCGGCAGGCTGCGGAAGGGCTATTTCGCGGATGTCGTTGTGTTCGACCCAAGCACGATTCAGGACCATGCGACTTATGATAAGCCGCACCAGCTGGCGACCGGAGTCGAGGATGTCTGGGTAAACGGCGTACCGGCGCTCAGAAACGGCGAAGCTACTCGCGCCGCGAGCGGTCGGTTTGTACGCGGCCGAGCATGGAGTGGGAGGCCGCATGGTGGGTGCCGCGCATCGAGCGGCGATTGGACATGGAGCAAGTCGTGACGGGCTTCCAGCGCCTGATGGCCTCCCCGTGCAATTGATGTCAAAAGTCCCGTATTCAGTGTTGCGATGCAATCATCTTCGCGCTGAAACTGGCGACGGTCGAAGCCGCCGACACTTACGCCTTTCTGCTCTGGCAGCTACGCGGCTAGCGGCGGCCTGTTCGGCCGCCGCTCTAGGCCCGCGCTAACGCGCGGGGGCGCGTACGTAGACCATCCCTTCCTTCATCACCAAAACCGGATGTTCGGTGGCGCGCATGTCGAGCAAAGGGTTGCCCGCCACCGCCACAATATCAGCGTATTTCCCCGGCGCCAGCGTTCCCGTCCGATCGGCAACTCCCAACAGGTCGGCGCCGTTCGCAGTCCCCGCCATCAAGACCTGAGCCGCATCGAGCCCATTCTTGGTCATCAGCGAGAACTCACGCGCGTTCAAGCCATGCGGCTCCACCCCAGCGTCCGTACCCATGGCGAACGGAACTCCGATTTTGACCGCGTGCTGAAACATTTGCTGACTCCGCGCCGCCGCTGCGCGAGCCTTGACGGCGATGGCCGGAGGAAAGGTGTCCGCGTGCTCGCCCACCCAGGCGCCGGCGAACAGTGTCGCCACCAGGTACACATGTTTCTTCTTCATCTCCAGTAGCGTGTCATCCTGCAGAAAGCTGCCGTGCTCTATAGAGTCCACCCCCGCCGCGATGGCCATTTTAGCGGCGCGATCGCCATGACAATGGGCAGCCACCTTGCGCTTCCAAGCGTGCGCTTCGGACACGATGGCGTTCATTTCCTCCTGAGTCAGCTCCGGAGCATCCACGGAATCCGCCAGCGACAGCACCCCGCCCGAGGGCATGAACTTGATGACATCGGCGCCATACTTGATCTGGTAGCGCACCGCGGCCCGGCATTCCTCGGGACCATTGCACACGCCCTGAATGGGTCCGGCCACCGCGATACGTTGCGGCGGCACCGGGTCCTGGTCGGCATGACCCCCGGTCGATCCGATCGCATAGTTGGCAACCAGCATGCGCGGGCCCGGTATCACCCCCGCTTCGATGGCATTACGTAGACCCAGCGACACATAATCGGAAGAACCGACATCGCGCACTGTGGTGACGCCCGCCTCCAGAGTCGCCTTGGCATAGTGCGCACCATACAGCGCCTGCTCGGCGGGGAAACGCATGATGCCGTCGAACCAATCGTGATACCAATTAGGGCCCGCTTCCTGCGCCAAATGCACATGGGCATCGATGAACCCCGGCAACAAGGTGGCATCGCCAAGATCGATGACCTCGGCGTTATCTGGAATCTTTGCGTCGCTGCCCACCGCCTGAATCTTGGCTCCCAAGACCACTACCACGCCGTGCTCCACCAGCTTGCCCGACACGGAATCGAACAGGTGCGCGGCCTTCAACACGATGGGGCGCGGTGTTGCGGCGACGGCATCCGCCAGGCTCGCCTGCGCCAAAAGCTGCGCGGCAATCGCCGCCGCGACCCCTAGCACCCCATAACTCGCCAGCGTACGCTGCCTCATAGATAGCATCCTCCGAATATTGATGTTTTGGCTTTGAGCGCGACAAGAATAACAAAGGCGAGGGTTCGATTCCCCTCCGGCTCCACCATTCAGTCTCTGTTCAGATCATAGCTGGTACTAGTTAGGCGGGCCCTAAAGATTACGCCGCGCTCACGCGCGCCTGCGTAAACCCGCCGGTATCAACACCATTCCCAGCAACTCAAATATTCCGTGCGCAACCAAGGCCATCAGCGCGGCCGGAACCGCGCCCATCAGGATGGTGGGAACGTCGTTCAAGGCCAGCCCCGAGACGATGGGAGCACCATAACCGCCCGCCCCCACCAAGGCAGCCAGCGTTGCCGTGCCGATGCTGACGATGGTCGCGGTTTTTATTCCTGCCAACAAAGTCGGGCTCGCCAGCGGCAGCACCACGCGGAACAGAACCTGTCTGCGGTTCAATCCAAAGGCGCGCGCGTTCTCGACATGGATGGGATTCACGGCGCGAATGCCGGTGAAGGTATTGAGCACCACCGGCAACAAGCTATACAGGCACAGCGCGGCCAAGGCCGGTTTGGTGCCCACGCCGAATACCGGAATGAGAAAGCACAGCAGCGCCAGCGACGGCACTGTTTGGATTACGGCGCTCGACAACAGAATGGCCTGCCCGGCGGCGTGGTAGCGCACCGCCGCCACGCCCAGCGGTATGCCGACCAGCACTGAGAACAACAGCGACACTCCCACCAGCCACAGATGCTCCTTCGTGCGGCGCGCAATCTCGTGCAGCCATCCCTTCGAATCCGGAATTTCCGACCCCAGAAATTGCGCGGCGATTTTGTCGAAACCGACTTTCTGAATGTCGGCCTGTGCATTCATATTCAGCATGGCCTCTTCACTGATCTTGCCCTCAAGCCCCAGCAAGGCCTGCCACTCCTGCGGATGCTTGTCCACGAAGGACTTACGGGCCACCCAAACCGCCTGATACACGGGAAAATAATTGTGATCGTCTCTGAGCAATCGCAAATGCAGTTTCTTGATTTTAGCATCCGTCGAATACACATCGATCAGGTCAACTGCGTTCTGATCGATGGCCTGGAAGCTCAAGGAGTGCTCCATGCGATTGATTTTCTGCGGATTAAAATTCAGATGATAACTGCCGACCAATCCGGGATAGCCGTCCTTCCTATCCATGAACTCGTAGCTGAACGCCGCCTTGATCGAGGCTTCGATGGGAATCAAATCGCCGATGGAGTGCAGATCGTGCGCTTGCGCAAACTCCTCTTTCACGGCCAGCGCGTAGGTATCGTTGAAGCCGAGAGATCCGGATATGGTCAGACCCATCCCCGACAGAGCGGCCCGAATCTCATCGAGAGACCTCAATTCCGGCCGCTTCAGAATGGCCTCCGCCAGGGTCCCGGTGTAATCCGGATACACATCGATGGCGCCGCTCTTCAATGCCTCGAACAGAATTCCGGTGCTTCCCATCCCAAGCTTGCGATTCACCGGAACCTGCGATAGGGACTCGATGGTCTGCGCCGCCATCTCCCCCAGCACATAGCTCTCGGTGAATATCTTGCCGCCGATCAGAATGGGTTCCGCCGCGATCGAGCCGCAGCACCAGAGTGTCCCGAGCAGTATCGCGGCCTGCAGTCTGCGTTTCATTGCAGCTCCCCCGCATCCGGCAAGGTGCGCTGTGCATTGATGAATTGGCTGACGAAGGGGATGGCGGGATGCAGCAGTAGGTCCCGATAGGTCCCCGTCTGCACTATTCTACCCTCGTGCAGCATGGTGATTTGCTCCGCCAGAAACACCGCCTCGCCGAGATCGTGGGTGACCAAGAGCACGGTCTTTCCCAACCTTTGAAAAATGGATTTCAATTCCTGCTGCAGACTGCGCCGGATCAGCGGATCCAATGCGGCCATGGGCTCATCCAGCAACATCACGGCCGGGTCCATCATGGCCGCGCGCATGATGGAGACGCGCTGTTTCTGGCCGCCACTCATCTCGCGGGGAAATTGCGCGAGAATTTCCGGATTCAAGTCCACGATCTTGCGCAACTGTTCCACGCGCTCGTCGATTCGAGATTTGCTCCAGCCCCGCAGTTTCGCGATCAACGCGACGTTGTTCCTTCCCGAGATGTGGGGAAAGAGCCCGCCGTCCTGCGGAACGTAGCCGATTCGGTCCGCCCATTCGACCTGAGTGAACGACAGCAGCGCCTGATCGTTGATCTTGATGTAACCCTTGTCGAACGGAATCAATCCCAGTGTAATGCGCAACAGCGTGGTCTTCCCCGAGCCGCTGGAGCCAATGAGCGCATGGGTCGCGCCCTTGGGAATACTTAAGTTTACGTCCGCGAGGACGGGCCTATCCTCGAAAGTCTTGTAGATATTCTGCAGCTCGAGCATGGCGGTACGATGCAGGTAGCCTAGGACGCCGGTTCGACCAGGGTGCCCTGGTGATACAAAACCTTCCAGCCCGTGCTCGATCGCCTCCACAGAGTAGCCCTACGGGTCACACGCGCACCCTGCAACAGCGTGTAGGTCACCAAGTAATTATCGGGAGCAATCTCGAGACAGTGGAAACCGCGCGTCTCCCAGGTATCCACTTCGCGCTGCGGCAGTCTATTCTCCAAAGTGTCTAGGATGAAATCCCTGCTGTAGCGGCGACCGGACGCTCCCACCTCCCAAAACGAGCTATCCGTCATGTTCTCGAAATCGCTGCGGCTCGTCCCCAACTCCGGTCTATGGAATAAGGGTTCGCGCGCCTGCAATTCCTCCAGAATGGCGAGCAGGTGCGGAGCAGTAACGCGCGGTGGTTGCATTTCCATCTATTCTTTTGATCTAGGGTTGAGCGGCGATAACGGCGATTTCGATCTTGAATTCCGCGGATGCCAGGTGAGCACTCTGTACCGTGGCGCGTGCGGGCGTTTCGCCCGGAGCCACCCACGACTGCCATACGCCGTTCATTTCAGCGAAGGTAGCCATATCCGTAAGCCAGATGGTCGTCGTCAACAGGCGGCTCTTGTCGGTGTCCGCCTCCTTCAGCAGAGCGTCGATCGCGGCGAGGATCTCCCGCGTTTGAATGGCGACAGTGGCGCCGGCGGCAACCTGACCGGCCAAGTACACGGTTTTGTTATGCACGACGGCCTGCGACATGCGTGGACCGGTTTGAATGCGCTTGATCGACATAATGTCTCCACGGGATAACCTGTACCGCTAGGGTATACCGGCTATATGATCGATACGAGAACATTGCAAGCGCGCAGCCGCGGATGAGATTCTCGCTCATTTCAAACACACAGGCGTTATTGTAAATCTGACAATGGCACGGAATTAGGAGAACACATGGATTTGGGAATTCGCGGGCGGACGGCCATCGTCTGCGCATCGAGTCAGGGGCTGGGCAGAGCCTGCGCTCACGCGCTCGCCGAGGCCGGCGTATCGCTGTTCATCAATGGACGTAACCGCACCCTGCTCGAGCTAACCGCCGAGGAAATTCGCCGCGCCACCGGCGCGGATGTCACACCGGTGATCGGCGACGTGTCCACCGTGGAAGGACAAGAGGCGCTGCTGGCGGCCTGCCCCAGCCCCGACATCCTGATCAACAACAACGGCGGCCCGCCGTTTCGGGACTTTCGCGAGCTCGATCGGCAGGCCATGTTGACCGGCGTCACCATGAACATGGTCACTCCCATCGAGCTCATTCAAAAAGTCATCGAGCCCATGACGAAGCGCGGCTTCGGCAGAATCGTCAATATCACGTCCATCAGCGTCAAGATGCCCATCCCTGGGCTGGATTTATCCAGCGCCGCCCGCGCCGGCCTCACCGCCTTCGTGGCCGGAGTCGCCCGCAAGGTCGCCGACAAGAACGTCACCATCAACAATCTGCTGCCGGGAAATTTCGACACGCAACGCCTGCGCAACGGCTTCGTCGCCTCCGCCAAGCAATCCGGAAAACCAGAATCGGAAATGGCCGCGCGGGCCATGGCGGCGATTCCCGCCAAGCGCTTCGGCACCCCCGCGGAGTTCGGACAAACCTGCGCCTTCCTGTGCAGCGTCCATGCCGCGTACATGACCGGTCAGAACATCTTGCTGGACGGCGGAGTGTATCCAGCCGCCTTTTGAGTCGCAGGAGAACAGATTCAAGATTAATTATTCATACCTTTACGCGCCGGGTTCAGTGAGCTTGTACCAAGCAAGCCCGGCCGCCGCCGAGAGCCAGCGAAAGGGCTCGTTGGGCACGTAGTACAGATTGGCATTGACGAAGGGATAGTGTTTCCAAAGATCTTCGCGCCCCGCCTCCAGGTCCGCAATGATTCTTCCGAATATCGACGTCAGATTGACGCCGTGTCCGCTGTAACCCAGACCGTAAAAAATATTGCGATACTTCCCGGTGTAACCCACCGAAGGTGAGGCATCCATCGACCAATCGACCACTCCATCCCAATGCACGTCGAATTCGATTCCGGCCAGTCGAGGAAATATTCGCGCGAGTTCCCGCAGCAGTTGCGCCGTATGCGTAGTAGCGACCTCGGCACTGCCCGGCCCGTTGTTGAAATTATAACGGGGAGTGCCGCCGCCAATGTGTATGCGGCCGTCCCGGGTCAAGCCCAGATAATAGACTTCGGTGCGGGTATCGTTGAACGGCACCCGCAATCGCCAGCCAAGCTCAGCGAGTTCTTGTTCGCTGAAGGGGCGCGTCATCGCGACGTATTCGCGCAGCGGCACCACGGAGTTGCGGAAAAATCCCAAGTTGGCAGTGAACGCATTGCTGGCCAACACCAGCGACTTGGCTCTGATGGTGTGCCCGCCCTGCGTATGCAGCACCAGCTGCCGACCCTCTTCTATACTGACTACCTGAGTATTCTCGTAAATTGCCGCGCCGGCGCTCGCGGCGGCGGCCTTGAAAACATGCACCAGCTTCATGGGATGGACCTGCCCCGCATTCGGGTCGAAGAATCCGCCCTCGTACACTTCAGTCCCTATGGCGCCCGCCGTTTGCCTCGCGTCCCAGAATTCGACCGGCATACCTAGGGATCGAGCCTGCCGCACATAATCCCTGGCCGCCGTCGTGTCCTGGGAGCTGCTGAGCACCTGCAGTGCGCCCTTAGTATCCAATTCGCAATCAATGCCAGTCGCATCGCTGAGCTGCGCTAGAAACCGGGTGTTTGCGGCGGTCAAATCGTAGATTTGTTTATCCATCTGCGGCGCGGCGCTGAAGTTCATGTAGCGATCCGCCGTCATGTTCAACACCATGGCGCCGTTTCTGCCGGAGGCGCCGTTGCCGCAACCCCTGGCCTCAAGCACCGCCACGCTCTTCTGCGACGACACGCGGCGGATGAAGTACGCCGCAGACAATCCCGTCAGCCCACCGCCCAGCACCGCCACATCGACGGTCAAGTCCTGAATCAGCGGCGGATTTTGCCGCGGCTGACTACGCGCCCAGTAGCTGCGGTTCTGGTCGAGGGGCAGTGGCTCGCGCCATATCCAGGGTGAAACCACATTCAGGCCGCCCGCCCCCAGCAGTACGCCGCCGCCCGCCAGCGCTGAATTCTTCAGAAAACGGCGCCGACTGCTGCGTGGTCGAATATTCTCGCGTTCGTCCTTCACAGCGAATCCATTTCCTTCTGGGTGAGCATCCGCCACTTGCCCTTCGCCAATTCACCGAGCGACAGCGAACCGATGGCCACTCGGACCAGCCGCAACACGGACACATCGAAGGCTTCCAGCAATCTGCGTATCTGCCGATTGCGGCCCTCATCGAGCATGATTTCCAACCATGAGTTCTTATCACCCGTGCGCAGATTGCGGGCAGCCCGCACCGCGAGGTGCTCACCCTCCACGATGGCGCCTTGTTGGAGACCTGTGAGTAACGCAGCCTCGGGCAGGCGATCGATCTGCACATGGTAGGTCTTGGGCGGCCCGGAAATTGGGTCGGTGATCCGTGCGGCCCATTCCGGGTCATTGCTGAACAGCAGCAGACCCTCGCTGGCCTTGTCGAGCCGCCCCACCGGTGCCAACCAGGGCAGGTCCGCGTCTACAAAGCAGTCATAGACCGTGGCGCGGCCTCGCTCGTCCTTCACCGTGGTCACCAAGCCGCGCGGTTTGTTCAACATGAGCACGATGCGCTTCACCGCCGCGAATTCCCGGCCATCGATGTCGATACGATCCACGCCCTGCCGCACCGGAAATTCCGCGTCACGAACTACCTGGCCATTGACGCGGACGCGTGCCTCGCGCACCCACTCGGCGGCCTGGGTACGAGAGCCCAAGCCCAGCTTCGATATCACTCGCGCCACCCCATGGCGCGGCGCCTTCGACACCCGGCCTGGAGGCTTGCGCGTCACCCGCGAATCGTTGCTCAGCGACGCGATAACCGGCTGCGCCGGGCGCGGTCGATCTTCAGCAGCAGTGTCGCCGTGAATTGCTCATCGGCAAGCGACTCGCGTGCCTGCGCGAACGCCAAGTTCAGATCCGGATTCCATTCATTGCGCATGGCGGTCATCATAGTCATGCAGCAATTGGCGCAAGCGGACGGCGCCGCGCGCTACGTGCGATTTAACCGTTCCGAGCGCCATCGAGGTGCTCTCACTGATCTCGGCGTGACTCATACCCTCACTATACGCGAGCACGACACACAGTCTCGACTCGCTCCGAGGGGTGCTCATCGGACGTCAGCTTCTCGATCAACGCCGCTGTTTGCAGTGACACCGAACCGCGCGAGACCGCGAAATCCCTCTGCAGGGATTCGACGAAGGCACTAAAGGTGTAGGCGCTGCCCTAGTTGTGTGCGCACCGGCGTGGCTGGCATGCTCGCTCGCCGCGCCGCCAGCCCGCGGTGTAGCATGAGGCGGCGCCCAAAGGCCAAGCCAGGCAAGGGAACCTACGCCGACTCTCACGCTCCAAGGGAAACGTCGTTCACTGCCCATCGAGAACTTGTCAAAAAGGAATTAGTGCTGATGAATCAACGACCTGCGGCGATCGAAACCGATGCCGCCATGCGCGCCGCGCGCGACACTGTTTTGGAAAATTCCTCCTGGGTGGGGCCGCTGCAAGCGGAAATGGCACGGGTCATCGTGGGTCAAAAGCATCTGCTGGACCGGCTGCTGATCGCGCTGCTGACCAACGGCCACGTTCTGCTGGAGGGAGTGCCGGGATTGGCCAAGACCCTGGCGCTCAAAACCCTGGCCGGCGGGGTGGATGTGAAGTTCAAGCGGCTGCAATTCACCCCTGACATGCTCCCCGCCGACATCGTCGGCACCATGATCTACAACCCTCAGGACGGTGGGTTTCGCACCAAGCACGGACCGATTTTCAGCAATCTCATTCTTGCGGACGAAATCAATCGCGCCCCGGCAAAAGTGCAGAGTGCGCTGCTCGAGGCCATGCAGGAGCGCCAAGTCACCCTGGGCGATGAGACCTATCCCCTGCCCAATCCCTTCCTGGTGTTGGCGACCCAGAACCCGCTGGAACAGGAGGGAACCTACCCGCTGCCCGAGGCACAGATCGACCGCTTCATGATGAAAGTGGTGGTCACCTATCCGAACCGCGCCGAAGAACGCGCCATCCTGGACGCCATGGCGACCTCCGAGCCCCTGCCCAGCGTCCGACCCGTCGTCTCGGGGGCGCAAATCTTGAAAGCCCGGCATGTGGTGAACACTCTGTATGTAGACGATAAAATCAGAGACTATATCGTGGATGTGGTGCTCGCGACGCGGCCGCCCTTCGCAAAGTCCTTGAACATCGAAGGCTACATTCAGACCGGCGCCTCGCCGCGGGCGACCATCAACTTGACGCTCGCCGCACGCGCCATGGCATTCTTAAATGGCCGCCACTTCGTGACCCCGCAGGACGTTAAGACCATCGCCATGGATGTGCTGCGTCACCGTGTATCGGTGACCTACGAAGCCGAGGCCGAAAACGTGACCTCGGAGGACGTGATCCGCAAGATTCTCGACGCACTGCCCGTGCCCTGACCTTTAAAGATGCCGGCCGATACTTCCAAATCCACGAAAACCATCATGAGCGGCATGCGGCAGCTCGAGATCCGCACGCGCCGCATGGTCAACGACAGCCTTGCCGGGGAATACCATTCGGTGTTCAAGGGCCGCGGCATGGACTTCGATGAAGTGCGTGAATACAGCCCCGGCGACGAGGTGCGCACCATCGATTGGAATGTCACGGCGCGCGCCGGGCGACCCTTCGTCAAAAAATTCACCGAGGAACGCGAGCTGACCATCCTCTTGCTGGTGGACATCAGCGCTTCGGGAAATTTCGGATCGGCCGGCATGAGTAAGCGCGACCTCGCCGCGGAACTCGCCAGCGTGCTGGCATTTTCCGCCATTCGCAACAGCGACAAGGTCGGCCTGCTGCTTTATACGGACCGCGTCGAACGCTACCTGCCGCCCAAGAAGGGACGGCGGCATGTGCTGCGCGTGGTCCGGGATATTCTCTACCACACGCCCGACGGCAGAGGCACCGACAGCGTCAAGGCGCTCGACGTGGCTAATCACGTGCTGCATCGGCGCGCCATCGTGTTTCTGATCTCCGATTTCCAATCGCCCGGAGATCCAGAGATCGCCCGCGCCGGATTACGCCGCGCCATGCGCCAAACCAATCGGCGCCACGACCTCATCGCCGTGCAGATCGCCGATCCGCGGGAAAAAGAATTGCCCAATGTCGGTGTGCTGACTCTGGAAGACGCTGAAACCGGCGAGATCATCGAACTCGACACGGCAAACGCCGCCGTGCGCAGGCGCTTCAACGAACTGGCGTTGGAACGCGCTAAACGCATGGTGAACGATTTTCGTTCCGAAGGTGTCGATACCTTGGAACTCAAAACCGACACGCCGTACATGGCCGCCCTGCAACGGTTCTTCAAAACCCGCGAGCGCCGGCGCGTATGAGCCAGCCGATATGAGCAAACGCGCATCCCAGGTGTGCGCCGCGGCGGCGGCTGGTCTCATCGCCATGACGTCAGCCGCCAAGGCCCAAAGCACGGTGGCGATCGCTCCGCGCTTAGCTCAGGCGCAGGCCCAAACTTCGACCCCGACCCCGGCCCTATCTCAAGTTCCGTATCCTGCCTCCGACAACGCCTCCGCCGACGACATCCGCGACATCCGTGGACCTAAAGCCATCTTCCCTTTGGCGCTTGTCCTCGTGCTGTTGGCCGGCGCCGCTCTACTCGCGGTGGGCGGCTTCATCCTGTGGCAGCGGCGACGGCGCCGGAAATCCCGCGCTCTGCGATACTTCGAGATCGCTCTGCAGCGCCTCGTGAAACTGCGCGAGCTCATGCACCCGGCGAGCGTACGTGAATTCTCATCCGCGATCTCGGACACCGTGCGCCGCTATATAGAGGCCGGATTCGCGGTAACAGCCACGCACCAGACCACGGAAGAGTTTCTGCACGATATCCTCAAGGACGCGAATACGCCGCTGGCGCAGCATCGCCCACTGCTGGATGAATTCCTGCGTCAATGCGATCTCGCCAAATTCGCCGGCATGTCCCTGTCCATGGACAACATGGAATCGCTGTATCGCAGCGCGCACAGTTTCATCGTCGGCACGAGCCCAGCTCAGCTCGAAGCTGAAGCCCGGAGCAGCGCTTGATCACCTTCCTGCAACCTCAGTGGCTATGGCTTCTGGCATTGCTGCCCCTGGTAATGCTGCTGCGCGGCCGCCGTGGCCCCGTGGCCGCCATTGAATTTTCCGACGTGGGGCTTGCCCGCGAGGTGACCCGGCGCAGCCGCGCACGGATCGGCGGCTGGGTGTGGCTGCTGCCGCTCTTGGCGGCGGCCCTCATGATCGTCGGACTTGCCCGCCCGCAACGCGGCCACAGCCGCACCGAAGTGACTGCCAACGGCATCGACATCGTGCTCGGGCTCGACGTCTCCGGATCGATGCAGGCGCTGGATTTCCTGGTGGACAATCAACGCGTCAATCGCATCGAAGTGGTCAAGTCCGTGGTCTCGAAATTCATCGAGCAGCGTCCGGACGATCGCATCGGGCTGATCGCCTTTGCGGCTGCGCCCTACTTAGTCAGCCCGCTGACCCTCGATCACGATTGGCTGCTGCAGAATCTCGAGCGCGTCAGCACCGCCGCCGGCAACGATGACGGCACCGCCATCGGGTCGGCCATCGCCGCCGGCGTCAATCGCCTGCGCACCACCAATGCCAAATCGAAAGTGATGATTTTGCTCACGGACGGTATGAATAACACGGGGAAAATTTCGCCTCTGGCCGCGGCCGAGGCGGCCAAGGCGATGGGGGTGAAGATTTACACCATCGGCGTCGGCGTGCGCGGCATGGCGCCCATTCCGGTGAGGGATCAGGCCGGCAACATGCGCCTGGTCATGGACAAGGTCGATGTGGATGAGAAGACTCTGCAAACCGTGGCCGGTGAGACCGGCGGCACTTTTTACCGCGCCACTGACACCGATTCCTTGCAAAAGATCTATGAGCAAATCAATCGCCTGGAAAAGACCGCCCAAACGGTAAAGAAATTCGAACACTACGATGAGTTGTATTCCTGGGCATTGATGCCCGCGGTTGCCCTGCTGGCATTTGGCCTGCTGCTACAACACACCCGCTTCCGGAGGCTGCCGTGATGTTCAGCCATCCCTGGTGGTTGGCGGCAGGAGCGATCGCCTGTATCACGCTGTTGTGTATGTGGGGCGTCGCGGATGCCCGCCAGCATGCCGCACTCGCGCGATTCGTCTCCGCACATCTGCGCGAGCAGCTCACCCAGTCGGTATCGGTGGGCCGCCGGCGCATGCAGCGGCTGATGCTGCTGACCTCATTGGCACTGCTGTTCGTGGCGCTTGCCGGACCGCTGCTGGGATATCGCTGGGAACAGATCAGCCGCCGCGGCAACGACATAGTTTTCGCCGTCGATACATCGCGCAGCATGTCTACACCGGATGTCAGACCCGATCGGCTGACCCGCGCCAAGCTTGCTATCGACGATTTCACCAATCGGCTGGACGGAGACGCGGTGGGGCTGGTGGCGTTCGCGGGCGGCGCCTTCCTGGTCTGCCCCATTACCCTGGACTATGGCGCGTTTCACGAGTCCTTGAATGCGGTGGACACCCACACGATTCCGCAGCGTGGCACCCATATCGCAAGTGCCATTCGCGAGGCCCAGGCGGCGCTGCGGCGGCGGCCCGGCAGCGACAAGATTCTTATCCTGGTCACCGACGGCGAGGATCTGGAGGGCGATGCACTGGTCAGCGCCCAGGCGGCGGCGCGTCAGGATGGTTTAAAGATCTACACCATCGGTGTGGGAACGCCACAGGGCGATCTCATCCCGCTATCGGCCGACCAAAGCGGCGGGTTCGTGAAAGACGAATCGGGTGCGTTCGTTAAATCGCGGCTGGACGAAGCCTCGCTCAAGGCGATCGCCGCCGCCACGGGAGGACTCTATGCCCCACTGGGTGCGCAGGGGCAGGGATTCGACTACATATACAAGACGGCATTGGCCTCCACGCTCAAGCACGACCTCGCATCGCGCCAGCAGAAGGTCTATACGCAGCGCTACCAATGGCCATTGAGTGCATCACTGGGTCTGTTAATCATCTCACTGCTCGTCGGCAACCGACGCCGGTCCCGCGCTTCAGCTCGGGCTCGATTGCTCGAGACGCGACCCGCATCGCTCGACGCTGCCCTGGTGTCCGCGCTGATAGGGCCGCTGCTGCTGCTGCCCTTCGCGCCGTTGCGCGCATCGCCGGCGAGCGCCGCGGACGCCTACAAGAAAGGTGACTTCGTGACCGCGGCGAAGGAGTATGCCGCCGCCGCCGAGCGCGCCCCCAAAAAGCCCGTGCTGGAATACAACGCCGGCACCGCTGCGTACAGGGCGGGCCAATTCGCGCAGGCAGCGAAGGCGTTTCAGGAATCCATCAGCCGCGTGCCTTCGGGTGATCCGGGGCGGCTGGCGGAGCAACAAGACGCCTACTACAATCTCGGCAATACTCTGTACCGGGCCGGCCAGAAGACCGAAACCAGCGCCCCCCAGCAAACCATCGACACCTGGACTCAGGCGGTGAAGGCTTACGACACCGCTTTACAACTGCGCGCCGGCGACGCCGACAGCAAATTCAATCGCGACTTCGTGAAGCGCAAGATCGACGAGCTGAAGAAAAATCCGCCGCAAAATCCCCAGCAGAACCCGCAGCAAAACAAGCAGCAGGGCCAGCAGCAAAAACCACAACAAAATCCTTCGCAGAATTCCGGGCAGCCGCCGAACTCCGGCACTCCGCCGCCTGGACAGCAACCACCCCCTGGGCAGCAGCAGCCAGGGCAGCAGCGACCACCTGATCAGCGGCCTCCGCCGCAAAAGCCCCAGCCCGCCCAGCAGCCTCCGGACAATCGGCAACCCCCGGCCAATCAGCCGCCGCCGAGTGCCGACCAACCCAAGCCGGGGTCGGGTCAACCCAAACCGGCAGCTAGCGGCGAGCAGCAGCCGAAAGACCCCGCGGATGGCGCCGCCGATCCGGCCGACGACCAACGCTCGCCGGGGCAGATGAGTCAGGCGGAAGCGCGCCAATTGCTCGATTCACAAAAAGGCGATGAGCGGCGCGCGCAGGCTGTGCCATTCGCCCGCAGGGATCCCGAATCGCCGCCCGATAAGCCGGTCAGGGATTGGTGACTTGAGAAATCAATCGCATCGACGAGTTAGAGCACTGGCGGCAATCGCCGCCTTCGTGGTCGCGGCAACTTCGGCCTGGACCCCTGCGGCCGCCTCGGTGGATGCCTCCATCGAACCTTCGCAAATCGCCCTGGGTGAATCGGCACAACTCACCATCATGACCTCGGGAGATGGGACCCTGTCGATGACTCTGCCGGTGGTTTCCGGATTGGAATTTCGCGTCGTCGCCCAATCACGCCGCATCGAAATCATTAACGGTGCGACGATCGCGTCAACGTCGACCATCATCCGCGTCACTCCGGAAGAGGCCGGTGTATTCACCATCCCGGGCGTCACGCCAAAATCTCCGCCCCTAGTGCTCAGAGTGAATCCGAAGGGCGGCGCGAGTTCCTCCCTTGCTCCACTCCCGGGCTTCAATTCATCCGCGTCTGGTGGAGCGGCGGCCAATGGCATCCGCTTGACCCCCGACGGCTCAGCCTTCGTCCGCCTCGAGGTACCCAAGCGCGAGATATACGTGGGAGAAAGCATCCCCGCGGAAATTCAGGTCGGCATGCGCAATGGCTTCGCCGCAGCCAGTAATCTGCCGAAACTCAACAGCGGCGACTTCACTCTCAACAATCTCTCGCCCCAGCCCGAACAAAGCGCGAGAGTCATCGACGGTAAGCCCTTTACGGTATTCACCTGGCACAGCCTGCTGTCCGCAATCAAACCCGGCACCTATTCGCTCAACTTTGCGGCTCCGGTCACTGTGCGTATACGCACACAGCCGCGGGGCGATTCCATGCTGGATGACCTATTGGGCGACCCCTTCATGCAAAATTTCTTTGGCGCCAGCATTACGAAGAACATCACGGTGACCAGTCCGGACACGGCCTTCACGGTTCTGCCCCTGCCGGCGCGGGGCCGGCCGCCCGACTTCGGCGGCGCCGTCGGATCATTCAAAATCAGCACCGACATATCGTCGACGACGAATACGGCGGGCGATCCGCTCACTCTCCGCATGCATGTGAACGGCGCCGGCAACTTCGACCGCGTCGAGAGCAATATGCTCGCCGGCGACGCGCAGTGGAAAACCTACCAGCCCAAGGCGACGTTCAAACAGGCGGATCCCACCGGATATCACGGCGAGAAAATCTTCGAACAGCCGCTCATTGCGTCGCAACCCGGCGTACAAACCATCCCTGCACTCGCGTTCAGCTTTTTCGACCCCGCCACGCGCCGCTACGAAACGGCGCAGAGCGCGCCTCTGCGGCTGACGGTTTCTCCGTCGGTGGCTGACCGCGCCGCGGGCCCGCCGCCGGCGCTCGCGAAGGCCGCCGCAACGCCGGTCGAAGATTCGCACAGCGGGCTGCGGCCCGATCATGCGGCGGCCGATGCCAGCACGGATACCTTGGTCCCCATGTATATGCGGCCCCAATACCTGATCGCCACGTCGGCTTTGGCGCTGCTCTTCGGTAGCGGATGGCTGGCTCTGCGCCGCCGGAAGCGCAATGCCCGTGATTTGCGACGACGGCATGAACGTCTGCGGCAGGAGACTATCGATGCCTGCCGGAAGCAAATGGCTGCGGCTGCCACCGCCGGCGACCCCGCCCTGTTCTTCAGTGCGGCGCGCTTCGCCCTGCAACAAAACCTCAGCGGGATCTGGCAAATCGAACCCGAACACATCACCACCGCCGAACTCGATTCCCGACTTGGACCGGACCACGAGGACATTCGGCAATTATTCGCCCTGGCGGATGAGGCGAATTATTCCGGCGGCGCTGCGCACGCTGCCGATTTTGTGCGATGGACGAGCGTGGTTCAGCGCCGGCTGCTCGAGGAGGAGAAGTCATGACTCGCTTCATGGCCTGCATGCTCTTAGCCGCAACATCGGTATTCGCAGTATCGTCGAGCCATGCGCAGCAGGCATTGCCGTCGTTAGCGTCGCCACCACCTTCATCATCATCGACATTCACATCGACGTCGGTGTCGGGTTCGACCTCGGCGCCGGGCTATTCCGCCTCCGCCCTCTTCAATTTCGGCAATGCCTACGCGCGCGCCGGAAAGCCCGGGCTGGCGGTTCTCAACTATGAGCGCGCGAAGTTGCTGGATCCGAACGATCCTGACATCGAATCCAATTTGCGCCACGTTCGAGAGGCGTCCGGATTGCCGACCCAGCCTCCCGCAGGCCTCGACCGCCTGCCCCGCATAGCCAGCCCCCAAATCCTTTCCTGGATCGGAGTCTTAGGCTTGCTGATTGCCGGCGCGAGCATGCTTGCGCGGCAGGCATATCCCACCCATCGCGGCAAATTTCTCGCTTCCGCGCTGCTCGGGTTCTGTGCCCTGGGTGTGACATTGGGCTGTGCCTTGTCGGTCTGGCCCACTCTGCACGAGGCAGTCGTAGTGGGTCATTCGATCCCGGTGCGCGTTTCACCCACCCTAATCGAGGAGCCGCTATTCGTCCTGTCCGAAGCGGAGATCGTCAGAGTCAACGGGGAGCATGATGGATTCATGCTCGTCAAAACTCGGGCCGGCCGCGCGGGTTGGGCGCCAAGCTCCAACCTCGCGCCCATCGTGCCGAAGCCTTGAGCGCAGCGGCTTGCGTTCAGCCAACGGGCATTGACGCGCATGCGCTCGTTGTCTATTCCGTCAGCGGATGTCCCTTCGGCAATTGATGCGCATACCACGTCGCCAGCCGATGCCGCACCGTCTTCTCCGCGACCTGGTCTTCCGGCATGGGCGCGATAATCTTGTCGTGTACGAGCAGGCGGTATACGTATAGCGCCTTGTCGCTGGCCGAGTCGGTGGCCTCGAACTCAACCGCGCCGCGGCCCTCGGCGTACTGAACGCCGGCGAGCAACGCCGCTTTGAACAACTCCGCCTCGTGTTTGAGCTTTTTCATCTGCCCCCTTTGTGCCGAATTCCGACGGTGACCCAATTCATTGATATAGGAAGCCCCACGAGGCAGGTTGCTCGGCGCAATGGAACGTCCTTTTGACGCTTGGTTGGGTAAACCTACATCGTAAAGGAAGAGCGTCGCGGAGCAAAATGGGGGAAATTGTTTGAATAGCGCTTCAGAACCCCTATGCGGTGGCCGCCCTTTCGGCAAACTGGGATCGTGCCGCGCTCGAATGCTCAACCCGGCGCCCCTGCGTACCTCGCCACACCTAAGGCACATCGACTTCGACCGACAATCGGCCTATACATATGGCATTCGGCCTTCACATGTCAGACATTCGGGAGATG